>JABLXH010000002.1 GCA_013178155.1 Armatimonadota bacterium
GCCGCCAAACACTTCGTGATCGCCGACGTCAGCGTCGTCTTCCCATGGTCCACGTGGCCAATCGTACCCACATTCACATGCGGCTTGTCACGTACAAACTTCTCCTTGCCCATCATGGCCTCCCAAGAAAGCCCCTGGCGCCGCGTTGCGGCATGGCTGTCAGGATATCGCAGCCAGGCGTCTCCGCCTGGCCGTTATGATAAGGCCGCACACGCGGCTGTCATGCTGGAGCCTACGACCGGGGTCGAACCGGTGACCTTGTCCTTACCAAGGACACGCTCTGCCGACTGAGCTACGTAGGCGGATTGTGGTGGTGGGACGTGGATTCGAACCACGGTAGGCGCTAGCCAGCAGATTTACAGTCTGCCCCCTTTAGCCACTCGGGCATCCCACCACAGACAAGAACTCGGCGCACAAGGCGCCGAGCACGACCATCATACAGCAAGACGAGGACATGCGTCAAGACTGCTGGAGCCGACGATCCGATTCGAACGGACGACCTGGGCATTACAAGTGCCCTGCTCTACCAGCTGAGCTACGTCGGCTCTTGTCCTTGACCTCAGGGCCTGGTCATACCCATGCGCAGGCTGCGCCCCATCTTCTTCTTCGCCCGCTGCAGCGCATTGTCCACCTGCTTGACATTGCGCCGGAGCTCGCGAGCGATGTCGCCGTATGACTTGCACTCAATGTAGCGCCGCAGGACAGCGGCCTCGAGTTCCGACAGCCGTGAGTCTATCTGGTCGGCCACCTCGGCCTCAAACTCGCTGCTCAGGAAAAGCACCTGTGGATCGCACGGGCGGGTCTCGACGATCGCCTCTCCCAGCGGTGGCTCGTCTCCGCCCTCGCTAACCGAGCATTCCATCGAGACGTAGCTGTTCAGTAGCGAATGCTTCTGCCGGCTGGCCGTCTTGACCGCGGTGATGATCTGCCTGGTGATGCACAGTTCGGCAAAGGACCGGAAGGCAGAGAGGTTCTCCGCGGAGAAGTCCCTGATGGCCTTGAAGAGGCCAATCATCCCCTCTTGGACCACGTCCTCGTGGTCGGCGCCGAGCACAAAGTAGCTCTTCGCCTTGCCTTCGACGAGGTGGCGGTACTTGCGCAGTAAGTGCTCCGTCGCGTGCTGTGATCCTTGCTTGGCCCGGGCTACCACCTCCTCGTCGGACATGCCATGAAAGGCATGCCGCGCCCGGAGGTTGCCTACGCCGGCCATCGCATTCTCCTCCCGTCCGATAACCCAAAATGCCGGGGGAACGCGTCCACGGACTGAGCAACACGACTAGACTTTTACGGCTGACGATGCCCACGATGGCCCCCCGTTGACCACCGGTGCACCCGTCGCCCACAGTATTCCCGAACTTGCCCTCCCTCTGGTTGGCCTGTGGCTGTTGGATTGGCCTAAGCTGTGTTCCCTTGTGCTCTTTCCTAGTATAGTTTTGCCCGCTGCACAAGTCAAGATAGGCCCCGCTCGAGGTGCCGCCGCGCAGCTATCGGCTTGCCAGGGGCTTTCCCATGAGCCATCAGGTCAGGCTCTTGACGAAATCCAGCACGGCGTCAGCATGCTGGTCCACCTTCACCTTCGGGTAGATCTTCCGCACCACCCCGTCACGGTCGATGACGAAGGTGGTGCGCACTATCCCCATCGACTTCTTGCCATACATGCTCTTCTCTTGCCATACGCCATAGGCCTGGGCCACCTTGGCGTCCACGTCTGACAGCAGCGGGAAGTTGAGGTCATGCTTGGCCTGGAACTTGCTGTGCGAAGCCAGGTCATCGGTACTCACCCCCAGGATTACGGCGCCAAGCTCTGCGAACTCCTCCTGCAAGTCGCGGAAGCTGCACGCTTCCTGGGTGCAGCCGGGGGTCATGTCCCGGGGGTAGAAGTACAGCACCACGATTTGCTTACCCCGGTAGTCGGCAAGACCGATTTCGCCACCGGTGCTTGCCGGCAGCCGGAAGTCCGGCGCCTTGCTGCCTTCAGACACCTGTGCCATGTCGCTCACTCCTTCCGTCGTCTCACACGCTGAGAACTTCGCCGTCGGCCGTCCGAGTGCCTGTGTCGTTGACCGCTGGGCCGGCCTCAGGGTTCACTTGTTCAACGCGCCGGGCGGTACTGGCACTGCGTCTTGACGTCTTTGCGGACTTGGCAATAGAATACGGTCCAAAACCAGAGTCGTGCGTGGCTGGCGGGCTATGGCCTGGCCGGCCAACGGGCCGGGACCGGTAGTGGCCGGTTCCGGAACCTCTGTGGAGACAGGGTGCCCGGAATCCGACCGTTCCTGGAGGGTTTCCCATGCATCTGTCTGCACGCCTCGCTCTCCCCCTGCTGCTGTTTGCCGCGGTCGCTTTAGTACTTGGCGGCTGCCCCAAACCCGCCACGACCCCGACGGATGTTTCTGGCGAGACCAAGGTGCCCAAGGGCAGCGGCCTGAAGATGGCCGGCGGTGAGGAGATCGCCATCGGCGCGATCTTCTCCGTCACCGGCACCGGGGCCCCGCTGGGGGAGCCGGAGAAGGCCACGGCCGAGATGCTGGCCAAGCAGGTCAATGACGCCGGCGGCATCAACGGCAAGCAGATCAAGCTCATCATTGCGGACGATGCAACCGCCGACGACAAGGCGGTCATGGCGGCCAAGAAGCTCATCGAGCAGGACAATGTCATGGCCATCGTCGGACCTACCATGAGCGGCACCACGCTGGCCATCGTGGACACCTGCGAACAGGCGCAGGTCCCCCTGATCTCTTGCGCTGCGTCGGTCAAGATCACCAGCCCGGTCAAGAAGTGGGTCTTCTCGACCGCCCAGACCGATGTCCTGGCCGTGGAGAGACTGCTTGACCACCTCAAAGCCCAGAAGATCACCAAGGTCGCTCTCATCTGCGACAGCAACGCCTTTGGTCAGAGCGGCGCGGAGCAGCTCAAGAAGCAGCTTCCCCCGGCCGGTGTCACGATCGTGGCGGAGGAGAAGTTCGACAACAAGGCCACGGATATGACGGCCCAGCTCACCAAGATCAAGGCCGCCAAGCCCCAGGCCGTCATCTGCTGGGGAACCAACCCTGCTCCGGCCATCGTGGCGAAGAACGCCAAGGCCCTGAAGCTTGACGCCGCGATAATCATGAGCCACGGGATCGCCAACAAGAAGTTCATCGAGCTTGCCGGCGACGCCGCTGAGGGCGTTGTTTTCCCGGCTGGCAAGCTGCTGGTCGTCAATGAGCTGCCGGACAGCGATCCCCAGAAGCAAGTGCTGCTGGACTACGACAAGGCCTTCCAGGCCTTTGCCCAGAAGCCAGCCAACACCTTCGGCGGCCACGCCTATGACGCGCTGCAACTGGTCATCGCTGCCCTCAAGAGCGGCGCCGCGGACCGTGCGGCGATCCGCGATGCCATCGAAAAGACCCAGGGGCATGTCGGCATCGGCGGCACCTTCAATCTCTCGGCCGAAGACCACAACGGTCTGACCAAGGACGCCTTCGCCCTTGTCACCATCAAGGGCGGCGCCTGGACCCAGGTCAAGTAAGCTCTGGCGAGCTTCAGTCGGAGCGATGTCGGGCAACGTCGATTCCGCCCGGCGACGGTGAAACGTCCGCGAGGGTCCTGCGGGACCCTCGCGGCGTTGCTGCCTTTCTGCTATACTCAGCCGACGGCCACCCACCCATGACCGCCTCAGCACTCCTCCAATTCCTGCTGACCGGCATCACCGTGGGCAGCGCATATGCCCTCGTCGCGCTGGGCTTCACCCTCATCTACAATGCCACGGGCATCATCAACTTCGCACAGGGCGAGTTCGTGGTGCTGGGCGGCCTGCTGTTCTTCACCTTTGCTGAGGTCCTCCACTGGCCCCTGGCAGTGGCTCTGGCCGCCGCCGTGATCATCGTCGCTCTCATCGCGGTCATTGTCGAGCGTCTCGCCATACGGCCACTGATGGACCACCCGGTGCTGAGCCGCATCATCATCACCATCGGCCTGTCAGTGATCCTGCGGGGGTCGGCCAAGCTCATCTGGGGAGTGGATGCCCACAGCGTCAGACCCTTCTCCGGCGATGCCTCGCTCATGATTGGCGGCGCTGCGCTGCAGGTACAGTACCTGTGGGTAATGGGCCTGACTGCTCTGGCGGTCATCGCCGTTCGCCTGTTTTTCGACAAGACCATTACTGGCAAGGCCATGCAGGCTTGCGCCATCAACGCCGAGGCCGCGCGGCTGGTGGGAATCAGCGTGCCGCGGATGGTACAGGCCTCTTTTGCCCTGAGCGCGGGTATATCAGCCCTGGCCGGCGCTGTCATCGCCCCTGTGACCTTCGCCAGCTACGACGCCGGGATCGTACTGGGGGTCAAGGGCTTCTGCGGAGCCATCATCGGCGGCCTGGGCAACGGCCTGGGCGCCGTCTTGGGGGGTGTTCTCGTCGGGGTCCTGGAGAACCTCGGGGTCGGCCTGGCTCCCACCGGCTTTGCGGGTCTGCAGGATGCCTTCGCCTTCCTCATCCTGCTCCTGGTGCTGTTCCTGCGGCCGCAGGGCCTGCTATCGCGCCAGCGCACGGAGGGGGTCTAGATGCCGCACCGCCGCCGCGAGCTGCTGGGCTTCATTGTGGCGGGCGCGGTGATTGTGGCGCTTCCCCTGGCCACCCGCAACCCTTACCTCCTGAATGTGGCCGTGTTCATCGGCCTGCACAGCATGATTGCCATCGGCCTGGGCCTCCTGCTGGGCTTCGCCGGACAGATCTCGCTGGGCCATGCGGCCTTCTATGGTCTGGGCGCTTATGCCACCGGCATCCTCACCGTGCACTACCACATCAACCCCTGGCTCGCGCTGGTCATCGGCGCTGCTGTCACGGCAGTGGTCGCCTTTCTTGTGGGCCGCCCTACCCTGCGCCTCCACGGCCACTACCTCGCCATGGCGACCCTTGGCTTCGGCATCATCGTGCGCATCCTCTTCAACGAGGGGGGTGAGTTCACCGGCGGACCTTCCGGCCTGCCGGGCATCCCCCACCTGGCTCTGGGGCCACTCGTCCTGCGCAGTGACCTGCACATGTACTCCCTGATCTGGCCCCTCGTCCTGGTGCAGGTCGTCCTGTCCCGCCACCTGTTACGCTCTCGACTGGGCCGCGCCCTGAGGGCTATCCATGACAGCGAGATCGCGGCCCGTAGCTGTGCCATCGACACCGGCAGGCACAAGCTCATGATCTTTGTGCTCAGTGCCATCTACGCCTCGGTCGCGGGCAGTCTTTTTGCCCACTCCATTAGCTTCGTGAACCCCAACCCCTTCAGCTTCATGGTCTCCGTGGAGCTGGTGGTCATGGTGATTGTGGGCGGCGCGGCGACCCTCTGGGGGCCGGTGATTGGCGCTGCTGTCCTCACCATCGTGCACCAGATCATCGTGCAACTCGGCGGGCTCTACGAGCCGATCAAGGACCTCGATGTGGTCATTTTCGGCCTGATCCTGGTCCTGATGCTGCTCTACCAGCCCCAGGGGCTGGCTCGGCTGCGATTGCCGCGGCTGGGACGTCTGACCGGGGAGGGCGACGATGGCTGAGACGGCGCCGCGGCTGGCGGTCCGCAATCTCACCAAGGCCTTCGGGGGCCTGACGGCAGTGTCCGACGTCAGCCTGTCGGTCGCCGAGGGGCTCATCTTTGGCCTGATTGGCCCCAACGGAGCCGGCAAGACGACGCTGTTCAACGTCGTGTCGGGTCTCTACCGGGCCACCTCCGGGCACGTCCTCCTCGGAGGCCGGGACATCACCGCATTGCCCCAACACAGCATCGCCTCCCTGGGCGTGGCCCGCACCTTCCAGAACCTGCAGATCTTTGCCAGCATGACGGTGCTGGATAACGTCATGACCGGGGCGCACCGCCATGGGCACTGCGGCTTGTTGCCCACTCTCTTGCGCCTGCCGGCGGTGCGGGTGGAGGAACGACGTCTGCGGGAAGCAGCCCTGGAGGTGCTGGACTTCGTGGGCCTGGCGGACCTGCGGGACGAACCGGCCGCCAACCTGCCGCCCGGCAAACAACGCCTGGTGGAGATCGCTCGGGCCCTGGCCGGCAAGCCGTCCCTGCTGCTGCTCGACGAGCCCGCCGCCGGCCTGACGACCCATGAGACCGAGGTGCTGGGCGAACTCATTGGCCGGATTGCTGCTACCGGGCTGACCACCGTGCTTATCGAGCACGACATGAGCCTGGTGATGGACGTCTGCCAACGCGTGGCGGTGCTTGACCAGGGCAAGCTTCTCACCGTGGATGTTCCCTCTGCTGTGCAGGCTGATCAACGCGTCATCGCCGCCTACCTGGGTGAGGAGGAGCCCGCGTGAGCCTCCTGCTGACACTCTCAGGGGTGAACACCTTCTATGACCGGCTGCACGTGTTGAAAGGCGCCTCATTGCACGTCAACGAGGGCGAGATCGTGGCTCTGCTGGGAGCCAACGGAGCCGGGAAGACGACGACGCTGCGGACTGTCTGCGGTCTGCTCCGACCTGCCAGCGGCCAGGTCAGCTTCGCCGGCCAAAGCATTGTCGGAAGGTCCCCCGAGGCCCTGGTGCGTCTGGGCATCACCCAGGTGCCTGAAGGCCGCCAGATCTTTGGGCCCCTGTCGGTCCAGGACAACCTGCTTCTGGGCGCCTATGGCCGGGGCCGCCGCGCCCAGCGCACCGAGGTACCGGGGGACCTGGCGCGGGTCTTTGAGCTGTTCCCCGTGCTGGCTGAGCGCCGCCACGAGCGCGGTGGAAGCCTCTCCGGCGGGCAGCAGCAGATGCTGGCCATGGGCCGGGCGCTGATGGCTCGCCCGCGGCTGCTGTTGCTCGACGAGCCTTGCCTGGGCCTGGCGCCCCTAGTCGCGCGACAGATCATGGAGACGATCGTCGCTCTACGCGCCCAGGGCACCACCATCCTGCTGGTGGAACAGAACGCCCGCGCTGCCCTGCGCATCGCCGACCGCGGCTATGTCATGGAGACCGGTAAGGTCGTACTGGAAGGCACATCCGAGGAGCTGGTTCGCAACAAGGACGTGCGGCGGGCCTACCTGGGGAAGGACTACGACGAAGTGTAGCGCCGGGAGCGACCTGGCGATCCGTGGCGAGGTGATTCAGTGTGGCCGCCATCTATAACCCGCGGTATGAGACCATCGCTCGCGAGGAACTGCAGCAGTTGCAGCTAGAGCGCCTGCAGGCAACCATTAACCGCTGCTACAAGAACGTCCCCTTCTACCGCCGGCGGCTGGAGGCCCTGGGTATGGAGCCCGAGGACTTCCAGAGCCTCGACGACCTCCGGCAGTTGCCGTTCACCACCAAGCAGGACCTTCGTGACAGCTACCCCTACGACCTGGTCGCTCTCCCGCTGCGCGAGGTGGTGCGGTTTCACCTGTCCTCGGGCACCACCGGCTCACCCACGGTCATCGCCTACACCGCCAACGACCTGGCCCACTGGACCGAACTGGTCGCCCGCAACCTGGTGGCCGGTGAGATCACCCGCGAGGACGTCGTCCAGATATTCTTCGGCTATGGGCTGTTCTCGGGTGGCTTTGGTTTGCACCAGGGGGCCGAGGCCATTGGCGCCTCGGTGCTGCCTGTCTCCGAGGCCGAGTTGCCCCAGCAGGTCAAGATCATGCAGGACTTCCGCAGCACTGCCCTCATCGGCATGCCTTCTTACGCCCTGGCCATCGCCGAAGCCATGGAGGCGGCAGGCGTGGATGCCAACTCCCTGTCGCTGCGCGTGGGCCTGTTTGGGGCCGAGCCCTGGAGTGAGGAGCGCCGCCAGGCCATCGAGGAGCGGCTGCACATCCGCGCCTATGACATCTATGGCCTGAGCGAGATGGGGGGGCCGGGCGTCTCCGGCGAGTGCCCGGAACGCTGCGGGCTGCACCTCGCCGAGGACCACTACCTCGTCGAGGTCGTGGACCCCGCCACCGGCGAGCCCTTGCCCGAGGGCGAGGAAGGCGAGTTGGTCTTCACCACCCTGACCAAAGAGGCCTTGCCGCTGCTTCGCTATCGCTCCGGTGACCTTTCGGCCCTGGACAGCGCCCCCTGTGCCTGCGGCCGCACGGTCGCCCGCATGCGCCGCGTGTGTTGCCGCACCGACGACATGGTCATCATCCACGGCATCAACGTCTTCCCCGCCGACGTGGCGACAGTACTGGCGAGCTTCCCGGAGGTTTCCGAGCACTTCCAGCTCGTCGTCGAACAGGTGGGCGTACTGGATGAGCTTGAAGTGCGCGTTGAACTGGCGCCGCAGTTCTTCTCCGACACCATCCGCGGCCTGGAGGGGCTGGAGCAGGAGATCGCCGACAAGATCCGGGCCAACCTGGGCGTCGGCGTGGCCGTCAAGCTCGTGGAGCCCAAGACCATCGAGCGTAGCATCGGCAAGGCCAAGCGGGTACTTGACCTGAGGGATAAGGAGTAGTGACCATGGCAGCTACCAGGATTGTCCAGCAAGTCTCCATCTTTCTGGAGAACAAATCTGGCCGTCTGGCTGAGGTGTGTACCACCCTGGGCGCCCACGACATCAACATTCGGGCGTTGTGCATCGCCGACACCTCCGATTTTGGCATCCTGCGCCTCATCGTCAACGACCCGGCCAAGGCCGCCAGCGTGTTGCAGCAGGCGGGGTTCTCGGTAGGACAGACCTCCGTCATCGCGCTGCAGATCCCTGACCGCCCCGGTGGGCTGGGCGGCGTCCTGGAGAAGCTCGAAGCAGTCGGGATCAACGTCGAGTACATGTACGCCTTCTTCGTGCGCCGCGAAGGCGATGCGGTCGTGCTCTTCCGGGTCGCCGATGATGTGCTGGAAAGCACTATCCGGTTGCTTCAGGAGGCGAACGTCCCGATCCTGTCGGCGGAGGACGTCTACGCGCTCTAACCGGTTCCACCGCTGCCCCTGTGAGGTGATCGGCCATGCGTGGCACGGCCCTGCTGTTGGTCTGGGCGTTGAGTGCAGCGACGCAAGCCCTCTCCGCTCCCGTCGTCCTGTACGTCTCCCCTGAGGGCCGAGACACGTGGACTGGACTGTCTCCAACCGCCAATGCAGCGGGCACCGACGGGCCCCTGGCCTCGCTGTCCGGCGCTCGTGACCGCTTGCGCCAACTGCGGGCAGCCGGGGAGCTGGACGGTCCGGTGCGCGTCCAACTGCAGCCCGGCAGTTACCCGCTGGCCGAGCCAATCGTCTTCACTCCGCAGGACGGCGGCACGCCCGAGGCCCCGGTCACCTACGCCGGCGCGCCCGGTTGGGCGTCGGTGGTCTCCGGGGGCAAAACCATCACCGGCTGGCGTGAAGTGGAGCCAGGGTTGTGGGTCGCCTCCGTACCGGAAGCCCGGGGAGGGGCCTGGCCGCTACGGAGCCTTTACGTCAACGGTCGTCGCGCGGTGTTGGCCCGTAGCCCAAACGAGGGCTACTTTCGTATCGCGGGCAAGGCGGCGCCCATCGTGGACCCGGACGGCAATGAGCGCGACAGCGGCAAGATCGCCTTCCGCGTCAAGCCGGAGGACTGGACTGGCTGGCCGGACGTGACCGGGGCCAATGTGATGGTCTTCTACCACTGGGAGACCGGACTGCTGCCCATCCAGGCCGTAGACCCGGAGAGCGCCACGATCACCCTGACGGGCGAGATGAAGTGGCCCTTCTGGTCCAACCAGCGCTACTTCGTGGAGAACGCCCGCGCGGCCCTCGATGCCCCCGGCGAGTTCTGGCTCGACCGTCAGGAGGGCTTGCTGTACTACCGGCCCCGGCCCGATGAGGACATGGGCTCGGCCAGCGTCATCGCGCCACGGCTGACCCAGCTCGTGCTCATCGAGGGCGACGTCCAGGCTGGGCTACCGGTGAGCAACCTGCGCTTTGAGGGCCTGAGTTTCCAGCATACCAACTACGAGCTGGAGCCAACCGGTCATTGCGACTGGCAGGCCGCCGTCACCGTCAATGCCGCGATCCAGGCCAACGGGGCCAGCGATTGCGCCATAGATGGCTGCGAGGTAGCGCACATCGGCAACTACGCCGTCTGGTTCGCGCAGGGCTGTCAGGGGAACGTGGTGCGCGGATGCTATGTCCACGACACCAGCGCCGGGGGCGTGCGCCTGGGAACTGGCGGGATCCCCGCCACAGAGCCCGAGCAGACGCGGAGCAACCGCGTGACGGACAACCTGATCCGCGACATCGGCCATGAGTTCCCGGGCGCGGTAGGCGTCTGGGTGGGTCAGAGCAGTGACAATGTCATCGCCCACAACGAGATCTGCGACACATACTACACGGCCATCTCCTGCGGTTGGTCGTGGGGGTTCAACCCGACGCAGTGTCACCGCAACCGTATCGAGTACAACTACCTCCACGACATCGGGCGCGGCCGGCTGTGTGACGAGGGGGCCATCTACACCCTCGGTCTGCAGCCGGGTGCCGTCATCCGTGGGAACCTCATCCACGATGTCTGGGACTGGGACGAGGGCTACGGCGCCGGAGGCATCTACCCCGACGAGGGGAGCAGCGGCATCCTGATCGAGAACAATGTGGTGTATCGCACCGCCAGTGGCGGCCTTACGGTGCACTATGGCCGGGACCTCGTGGTGCGCAACAATATCTTCGCCTTTGGTCGGGATGCCCAGATACACCTGGGACGCCGCGACCAGGCCTCTACCATGACCTTCGAGCGCAACATCGTGTACTTCGACGAGGGCGTGCTGATGCAGCGGGACAGCGAACTGGTCTCGCGCAACAACGTGTACTACAACACGGCCGGCGAGGAGCTTGTCTTCCCACTGGATCGGGACTGGGCCGCCTGGCAGGCCAGCGGGCAGGACCAGGGCTCGATCATTGCTGACCCGCTGTTCGTGGCCCCTGAACAGGGCGACTTCCGCTTGCGCCCGGAATCGCCGGCGCTGAAGCTGGGGTTTGAGCCCATTGACACCAGCCTGGCAGGCCTCACGGGGCCGCCGGAGCTCATCCGCCTGGCCCGAAGCATCGAGCGCGCTCCCCTGGCCACTCCGCGGCGGCCGGAGCCACCGGCCCTGACGCTGGACGAGGGCTTCGAAAACACCCCGTCGGGCGTGACGGCGGAGAATTGCATCACCTGGGGCGAGGCTGGTGCGGCCCGCATCCGCGTGACCGACCAGGCGGCGGCTACGGGTCGGCACAGCCTGCGGTTTGAGGACGCACCGGGCCTGGACTTCGCCTACAATCCGCATCTGTGGTACTCGCCGCACCAGACCTCTGGTCTGGCCCGGGGCAGCTTCGACCTGCGCCTGGAGCCTGGAGCGCTCTTTTGGCACGAATGGCGTGACAACGCCAGCCCCTACCGCGTGGGACCGAGTGTCGGGGTGGACGCCACAGGGCAGCTCAAGTCGGGGGACCAGGTGCTGATGAACGTGCCCTGGGGGCAGTGGATTCACTTCGAGATCAGCGCAGGCCTGGGGAAGCAGGCCACCGGTGCCTGGGACCTGGTCGTCACGGTGCCGGGGCAGGCACCGCAACGGTTCATGGACTTGCCCTGTGACCCCCGGTGGAAGGCACTGGAGTGGATGGGCTTCATCAGCAACGCCGAGGAAGCGACCGTCTTCGATCTGGACAACGTGACGCTGAAGGTGGAGAAGCCGTAGAGGCTTACCCTCCGAAGAGACCCGCCCTACAGCTCCTTCCGCAGCACCGCAAAGCGGCGTGTGACCTTGAAGCCGAACTTGCCGTAGACCTTCTCGGCGGTGTCGTCGCTGGTCCACAGCACCCACGCATTGTGGTGGCCGTGGCGGCGCATGGTCTGCAGACAGCGTCCCAGCACCACCGTGCCGATGCCCATGCCCTGCAGGTCGTCGCGCACGCCGAAGGGGCCAAAGTGCTCACCCTCGAACTGGCAGTACCCCACGACCTCGTCTCCCCGCACGGCCACCGTGAAGTTGTCGAGTGTCGCCAGGCCCCGCGTGGCATCAGTCAGCAGTTCCCGGGCGTGGCGCAGCCAGTCGCCGTACATGTGGTCATGGAGGAAGCTCAGAAACGCCGGAAGGTCGGCCGGAGTGAGGTTGCGTACCGCAATCCTCTGTTCCGCCAGGCGCGCCTCCCGCAGGTCGAGACCGGCGAGGTCCAGCAGGACCAGGTTGGCGTCCATGCTGATGGCCTCGGTCACCGTGGCAAAGCCCTGCTCCTGCAGGAAGGCGAGGCCTGCAGCGTAGCGCTCGACATCCACACCGGGCACGAAGTAGTTGGGGGCGTAGGGGGCGATGGACACTGACCGGCGTTCGGCTTCGAGAAAGAGGCCGTCTGCGGCCCTGATGAGCGCCGCGCCGAGGCCCTGGCCGCGGGCCTCAGGGACCACGCCCATGGCCGTGATCCAGCCCTTGTCGGGCTCCAGTCCCACTCCCTCCAGGGGCACACGCCGGATCAGGCACAGGCAGAAGCCAACGACCTGGCCCCCTTGCTCCGCCACCAGCAACCAGTCCGGGTGGAAGTTGGGGTCCAGGAGCACCTTGCGGCGGAAGGTGGCCGTGTCCACCTGATCCCAGGGCAGGGCGGCGTTCCACGCGGCCAGCAGGTCAGGCTCGTCGGTGCCCCGGTAGCCGCGAATCGTGACGTCTGCCATGTCCTCTTCACCCCTCAGAGGAGGTCGCGCTGCTGGATCATCCGCGCTTCATCCACGGCGAAAGCCATGGCATGGCCCGTCCGCAGGGCGATGCCGTGCAGCCGCGTCCGCGCCTGGTACCAGTCCCAGTACGGAAAGCCCCCTTCGCCGCGGCCGATGGCGAAGCAGTCAAAGGCGGCCTTCCACTGCTCCATGACTGCGGTGATGTCCAGGAAGTGATAGGGTCGGAAGTGGTCCGGGTCCTCCCAGTTGTCGGCGAAATACAGCCGCGCCCAGCGCATCGGTGGCAGGCCGTCGAGGTCGAAGTGGCGGATGCCCGCCAGAAACATGGCGCGGCGGGCAATCTCATAGGCGGCGGTATGGTCACTGTGGATGCTTTCGCGCCAGTGGGTGATGACCACCTGCGGCTGGACCTGGCGCAGGATCCGTGCCACCGCCAGCGCCGCGTCCTCGGTGGCGAAGAGCTCACCATCGGCGAAGGGCAGGAAGTGCGGCGTCGCCTGCAGCACAGCGGCCGCCGCCTCGGCCTCAGCCCGCTTCTGGGCGCCGTAGGCCTCCGGCGACAGCGTCGCGCTGCCCTTCTCGCCGAGGGTCAGGTGGATGACGTGGGCGTCCCAGCCCGCCTGCGCATGCTTGAGCAGCGCGGCCCCGGCCGAGAACTCCATGTCAGCCGCATGGGCGCCCACCGCGACGATGGAAGGCTTGTCGGGCATGGTGGCATCTCCTACAGGCGTACTCCATAGTCCTTCGCCGCACGCTTCAGGACCTGCCGCATGGCCGCCAACTGGTCCTCGCGCCCCTCGGGCTTGCGATACTCCCCAAGCAGCTTCTCGAACTCCGCCTGGGCGCGGTCCAGGACCGCCAACTCGTCGCCGGCTCCGGTCCAGCCCGCGCGCGGGAACAGCTCGGGCAGCCAGACGCTCTGGCGGAAGAAACGAAGCGTGTGGTCGCTTTGCAGGAAGTTGGTCTCGAGGCCCAGGTCCACCTCGGCGATGGTCGGCAGGGCGATGCGTTCGGAAACCGGCTGGACGTCTCGGCCATAGAGGTCGAGGCTGGCGACGAAATCGCGCTCCAGCAGGAGCTGCACCGGGGCCAGGGTCTTGCCACACTCCAGCATGCCCTGGCCCAGGCCCGGATGGTAGCCCGTAAAGGCCGCCACCATCATGGCCTTGTAGGCCTTCTCCATGACGGCATAGAGGCCCGGTTGCGTGGAATCGCAGTATTCGCCGGCCCCCGGCGGGAAGGGGAAGCCGGTCCAGCGCCGCAGGAACTCACACACCACGAAGGCCATGTACATGGCATCCGGGGCCGAGTAGCTGGGCTGGCCGGTGCGCATGTCCACGGTGGCCGCCCACATGGAGCCGCCCAGGGGCACCTCGGGGTTAATGGCGCGGCCGCAGATCCACCCGGCCACCACCTCCGCCGCGGCCACCGCGATGAAGCCCTCGACCGTAACCGGCGTCGTGATCCCGGCCACCGGCATGGCCACGAGACCAACGGGAACGCCTGCCCTGGCCTGAGCCACCAGCCGGTCGGCCGGCTCGCGGTCAAACCGCAGGGGATGGGCGAAGCACAGGGCCGTCCAGCAGCAGAAGTCGTCATCCGCGCCCAGGATCGCCCCCATCCCCTCGATGTAGGGGCGCTGGTCGGCCCGCATGGGGTAGACCCAGCGGGGGCGCCGGGCAAACTCGGCCAGCGTCAGCGCCGCGTACAGCGGCTCCAGGACCGGCGGCACCTCGGCTTGCAGCAGGCAGTGGCCTACGCCCGCCTCGCCATGGAGCACGTCACCCAGCTTGATGAGCGCGACGAAGTCCTCGCGGTTGCCGGAGCGCTTCCGCCGGGTCGGCCAGTCGTAGTAGTACTGAGCGACCTGCAAGTCCAATCGGGGGCGCGGCGGAGGGGCGAAGCGGTCGTGGAGGGTGCCGTTGTACTGCTGGCGGAAGCTCGCCACATACTCGCGCGTCATCGGCGCCGGGAAGCGGGCTCGCTGCGCTGCGAAGTCCACCCGGGCGCCAAGGCGGTCCAGAGCCTGGAGCAACTCGTCCTGCTGGATGAGCACGCCCGTCTGCTCCAGGACAGCGCACACGGTCGCGGCCAGGGGCTCGACATGCTCATCGCGCAGCAACTGGGTCTGGAACACAGGGCCTACACCTGCACGCCGAAGTCGCGGGCGGCGCGGTCCAGAATAGCGCGCATGGCCGCCAGCTTGTCCGGGTCCACCTCGGGCTTGCGGTACTCGCCAAGCAGCTCCTCAAACTTGGCCTGGGCCCGGGCCAGCAGGGCTTCGTCCGCGGCACAGCCCTTCCAGCCCTCGCGGTCCACGAGCTTTGGCAGCCAGACATTGCCGCGGAAATGCTCCAGCGTATGGGTGCTCTCGAAGTAGTTGCGTCCGAAGCCCAGGTCCACTTCCTGCATGGTCTCCCAGGCCAGATTCTCGGCCGTGGGGGCGATCTCACGGCCGAAGATACCCAGAGCGCCCAGGAAGTCGCGTTCCAGGAGCAACTGCACCGGGCACATGGTCTTGCCGCACTCGAGCATGCCGGAACCGACCGCCGGGTGCTGCCCGGTGAAAGCCGCGACCATCATGGCCTTGTACATCTTTTCCAGCACAGCGTACAGCCCCGGCTCCTTGGCATCGCAGTACTCGCCCCCGCCCGGCGGGATGCTTACCCCCGTCCAGCGCCGGATGAACTCGATGCTGCAGAAGGCCATGTACATGGCATCGGGGGCCGAATAGCTGACCGTCCCGGTGCGCATGTCTACGGTGGCCGCCCACATCGAGCCGCCAAGGGGGACATCCGGGTTGATGGCGCGGCCCGCGATCCAGCCCGCCACCTGTTCGGCCCCTGTCATGGCCATGAAGCCCTCGGGGGTGATGGGCGTGGAGACCCCCGCCACCGGCATGGCGGTCAGCCCTACCGGCACCCCCGCCTTGGCCATCAGCACGAAGCGTCCGGCCGGCTCGCGGTCAAAGCGCAGCGGGTGGGCAAAGCAGATGGCGCCCCAGGCGAGGAGGCTGTCGCCCACTCCCAGGACCTCGGCCATCTCCTGCAGATAGGGCCGCTGGTCGGCGCGGAAGCAGTAGACCCCCACGGGCTTGCTCACATGCTCGGCCATGACGATGGCCGAGTGCAGGGGCTCCAGGATCGCCGGGACATCGGTCGGGGTCAGGGTATGGCCGACGCCCTGGTCGCCGTGCAAGACCTCACCCAGCTTCAGCATGGTGATGAAGTCGGGGGTGTTGCTGCTGCGTCGGGTGCGGGAGGCCCAGTCGTAGTAGAGCTGGGCGATGTCGGTGCTCAGCACCGGCAGCGAGGGGGGTATGAAGCCCGCGCTCGCGGCGACGCGGCCGCCCTCGCTGGTGGGATCGCTGATTTTGTAGCTGCTTCCATACATCCGCCCGCCATACTGGGCGCGGAAGCCGGCCACGTACTCCTCGACCATGGCCCGAGGAAAGCGCACACGCTCCGCAGCCTGGTCAACCCGGGCGCCCGCGGCCGCCAGGGCCTGCAGCATCTCGTCGTTCTGGCACAGGATCCCGATCTCCTCCAGGATGCGCAGGGAGGTGTCGGCGATGGGCTCGATGTGCTCGTCACGCAGCAACTCGGTCTGGAACATGCTTGACTCCTCGGTGTGCTGATGCCCTCTGGGGCCGTTACCTTCGCCCGGCGCCCGGCACATTCCTGCGGCCTGCAGACAGGAAGCGCGGTGCCTGCGGCGAAGTATGGCGCGACACACGCGGAAAGGGTGAGCGCCATGCCACAGGTCATCGTCGTGGACTGCGGGTCCACCAACCTTCGCGCCATCGCTGTGGACCAGAACGGACGCATCGCCGCCACAGCCGGACGGCCCAACGCGCCTGTACCCCAGCCAGGACAACCTCGTGGGTACATCATCTGGGACATGGAGCAGCTATGGAGTCAGATCTGTGAGGTGACCCGGGAGTGTGCCGCTCGGGCCGAGGACATCAGAGCGGTGACGTTTACCACCTGGGGCGCTGACGGGGCGCCGGTGCGAGCCGATGGCAGCCTGGCCTACCCGCCCATCTGCTGGCAGGACACCCGCACCGAGGCGCTGGCGGCCTCTATCGGCGAGCGGATGCCGGTGCTGGAGATCTACCGTGAGACGGGCTACCAGGTCATCCCCTTCAACACGCTGCTGAAGCTCATCTGGCTGCGCGAGAACGAGCCGCAGACGCTGGACGGCACGCAGTGGCTGATGATGGCCGGTCTGCTGAGTATGAGGCTTTGCGGCGAGCGGTCCATAGACCCGACGGCCGGCGGTACCATGATGGCGATGGACATGGCGCGGCGGGACTGGTCGCCGCGGATGCTGGCCCTGGCCGGGCTCGACAGCTCTTTCTTCCCGTCCTGGGTGGAGCCCGGGGGCGTCATCGGGCGAGTGACCGCCGGAGCGGCGGCGGAGACTGGCCTGCCGGAGGGGATCGCCGTGGTCGCCGCCGGCCATGACACCCAGTTTGCCGCTATCGGCTCCGGGGCACAGCCGGGAGAGGCGATCCTGTCGTCCGGGACCTGGGAGATCCTGATGCTGCGGCAAGACAGCTTTCAGGCCACCGAAGCCGGATTCGCTGACGGGGTCCTCATTGAGTGTGACGCCGTGCCTGGTTTCTACAACCCGCAACTGCTGATGATGGGCTCGGGAGTGCTGGAGTGGATCCGCGACCACTTCTATGCCGGGCTGGGCGAGGGCGACGAAGCATACGCCCGACTGGCGAAGGACTGTGAGCAGGTCGGGTTGGGGTCAGGGGGCGTTACGGTGCTGCCCAGCTTCGTCGCCTCCACCGGCCCCGCCAAGCGCTACGGCACGCAGGGCACAATCCTGGGCCTGACCATCACCACCGAGCCGGCGCAGGTCTACCGTGCGGCGCTGGAGGGCCTGACCTGCCAGTTGCGACACGCGCTGGAGGTTCTCCGCTCAGCCACTGGCGCTAGCCCGACGCTCATTCGTGTCGTGGGCGGCGGCAGCAAAAACGCGCTCTGGAACCAGATGCGCGCCGACATGACCGGCCTGCCCATCGTTACGATAGACCAGAAGGAGGCGACCGTCGTCGGCGCTGCCATGTTTGCCCAGTTGGGCGCGGGAACGTTTGCCACCCTGGCTGAGGCCCAGGCGGCGATGAAGGGGGGAGCCGCCACTGTGGAA
Source organism: Armatimonadota bacterium (assembly GCA_013178155.1). Classification (GTDB taxonomy): domain Bacteria; phylum Armatimonadota; class Zipacnadia; order Zipacnadales; family UBA11051; genus JABLXH01. The sequence continues at coordinate 17,685 of JABLXH010000002.1, forward strand.
CCCGGCGACGGCGCTGCCTGTGACGAGCTGTACGCCAAGTACCGGCAGGGCATTGAGGCTCTGGGCGGGTTCTACGGCGCGTGAGGCTACGGAGCCCGTCAAGGCCAACCTACCGCGCCGGCCTTTTCCTGGCCCTGGTGGGGGTCACGGCCGTCTGGGGGCTTACCTTTACGGTCGTCCGGGACGCGGTGGCCCGCTACGACGTGTTTGGCTTCCTGACCATCAGGTTTGCGCTGGCCTCCCTGGTCCTGGCCCCCATCGGCTTGCGGCGGCTCACCCGCGCGGGGGGACGGGCAGCGGTCGTGGTCGGGCTGGCACTGGCCGGAGGGTACCTCCTGCAGACCCTCGGCCTCAAGTCCACCACGCCGACCCTCTCCGGTCTCATCACCGGCCTCTTCGTGGTCTTCGCGCCCCTGTGCAACCGGCTGCTGTTCGGGGTGCGGGTGAGTGCCCGCGCCTGGGTCGCCACCGGCATCAGTCTGCTCGGCCTGGGCCTGCTGACCGGGTCTGGCACCGCGCCTCCGAACTGGGGTGATGCGCTCACTCTGGGCTGCGCGCTGTGCTTCGGCCTGCACATTGCGCTGCTGGACCGCACGGCGAATCACCATGACACAGTGGGCCTGGCCGCCGGGCAACTGCTGACGGCCACCATCGTGTTCGGTGTTGCGTGGATAGCGACCACCGATCCCCATCTGCCTCCGGTCCAGGTCTGGCCAGCCGTCCTGGTCTGCGGCGTGGTGGCCAGCGCTCTGGCCTTCCTGGTGCAGACGGCGGCGCAGCGCGAGCTTCCGGCCATCGAAGTAGCCCTGATCCTCGCCCTGGAACCTGCCTTCGCGGTCCTGTTCGGGTGGCTCCTGGCTGGCGACCGTCTGACGCCCGTGCAGTGGTGTGGCGCTGCGCTGATGCTGGCGGCGCTGACCTGGGTGAGTCTGATAGGGACACACCAGCAGGGAGGGGCGGGAGAGCGCCGGGGCGAAGAGATGAGGCGAGGATCGCTGACGCATCGCGACTGTGGAGGTGCCTGACCGTGATACGCTACACCGCGCTGCTCGCCATGCTGCTGACGGTCGTGGGGACAGCCTCAGCCACCGTCACCCGGTATCCGGTTCACCGTGTCCCCACTCCGCCGGTGATAGACGGAGAGGTGGCGCAAGACCCTGCCTGGACGCTGGTTCCGGAGGCTACCGGCTTCCACGTCCTGGGCGGCGGCTACACCTCGGCCAAGCAGAGCACCGCGCGAATCTGTTGGGACGAAGAGGCGCTGTATGTGGGCTTCGTGGCCGAGGAGCCGGACGCAGCGTTGCTGAAGCCCACTACCCGCGATGGCGGCGCGCCGTGGGGCGAGGACAGCATCGAGGTCTTCCTGCAGCCGCGCCCGCCCTCGGGCCAGACCTACCAGCTCGGCGTCACCGCCGGCGGCGGCCAGGGCTCAGGTGAGGGCCATCCGGACATCACCCAGACCACCGCCGCAGCGCGGATCGGACAGAGCTCGTACAGTATCGAACTGCGGGTGCCTTGGGCCGTGGTCGCCGCCCGTCCCCAGACTGGCGACAAGTGGCGTGGCACCGTCTGCCGCAACATCTTCACCACTCAGTCGGGGGGCGACAAGTTCACCAGCCTCTCGCCCCTGCAGCGTCAGTTCCTTGAACCGGCCAACTTCGCTGAACTTGTCTTCACCGACCAGGTGCTGGATGCGGCCGGCGCCGCACGCCTCACAGGCGAGCTGAACGCCCCATACCACAGGACATTGCAGCAGCAGGTCCGGGAACTGGCTGCCCAGCGCAGCGAGTACGAAGAGACGCTGCGGTCTGCGGTGGGTGACCCCACTTACGGCCGTGAGGCCAGTGCCCTGCTGCAGCGGTGGGAAGCACTCGCGGCACTCGCGGCAAGATTGGCCCAGGCCTCCACCGCTGAGATCCGGCAAAGCCTGGCTGCCAGCCGGGACCTGGGCAAGCAGTCCCATGAGCTGAAGTACCGCGTGCTGCTCAAGCAGTTGCTGTTGGATTAGCCGGGTTTGCGGCACCGCAGGATCAGGAAGAACGCCACGACGCGCATGTCGTCCAACTCCGGACGCTGGCGCAGGACCTCGTCGTCGGGGCAGGGCTCGGCTGTCTGCTCCAGGACGAAGCCGGTCTCGGCGATGAGGTTCAGCCACTGGCTGAGGGTGCGTGTGAACCGTGGCGTGCTGAAGGGTCTCCACTGCGCGCGCACCTCCGGCGGCGTCGCGCCAAAGAGCCACTCGAGACTCTCCCCCTCCAGGTTCCGGAAGTAGTCCCCGATGGCATAGGCGTACGGGCGTCCCGTCTCGTCGCGCAGCTTGCGGCGATAGGGGGTTTCGAAGCAGGGGTGGGTGATGGAGAACTGCAGGAAACCGCCAGGCCGCAGCACCCGGTACGCCTCGGCGAGGACGCGGTCGGTCTCGCCCACGTCCATGAAGCACATGAAGCTGGTGGCGAAATCGAACGCGTCGTCAGGCATCGGTAGCTCGACGGCGCTGGCGACAAGGTAGTGTATGCCCAGGGGCTGCTCGCGTTCCGCGCCGATGGCGTGGCCGAGAAAGACGGGCGATACGTCCACTGCTGTGACTTCGGCCCCCCTCCGCGCCACCAGCCGCGTGTTGTGTCCCTCGCCACAGCCGATGTCCAGCCCTCTTAGGCCCGCCACCTCCGGCAGCATCGCGAAGAAGGCCGGTGTGTTGACGTAGTCACGGCAGACGTCGTATCCGGCGCGGGCCAGATGTGTCCACGCCTCGGCGTTAGCGTCCCAGTGTCGGGCGACCTGGCGGTGGTCCATGGATCGCTCAGTATCCCTTCAGGTTCTCGTCGTACATGGCCAGAATGTTTTCGTCCGGGATGTCGGCGATGAAGTTCTGGCTGCCGTTGAGGATGTACCCTCCCCGGTCTCGCGTCAGGTCCAGGTACGAGCGCACCTCAGCGCGGACGTCGTCGGTGGTGCCGAAGGGCAGCGTCCGCTGCGTGTCCACTCCGCCGTGGAAGCTGAGCCGGTCGCCGAAGTCACGCACGAGCCCCGGGAGACTCATCCCCTCGGCGCGCACCTGGACCGGGTCCAGAATGTCCACTCCGTCCTCGATGAGGCTGGGGATGATCGCTCGGACCGAGCCACAGGAGTGCTTCATCACCTTGCAGCCATAGTCGTGCGAGACATCGAAGAAGCGCTTGAGGGGCCGGCGGAAGAACCGCTCCCAGTGCGCCGGGGAGATGAACAGCCCGCGTTGGGTGCCGAAGTCGTTGCCGAAGTAGGTGATGTCCAGCAGACCATCGCAGGCCTCGAGGAAGCGCCGCGTGACCTCAACCTCGTAATCCACAAAGCCATTGATGATGGCGTCCACCAGGTCGGGTCGGGAGATCATCCACATGTAGAGGTTCTCCTGGCCGACCAGCCAGCCGACCTCATGGAAGAAGGGGCTCCAGGGCGCGCCATAGGTGATGAACTCATCGTGGTAACGAGCGCACCGGTCGCGCACGCCCCTGTAGTCAATGGCATCGGGTGACGGCCACTGGTGCGCCAGCACGTCCTCGACGGTGCTGTCCTCGGTGAAAGGGACAATGACGCGGTCGGGGTGATCGGCTGGCAGGTCCGGGTTCCAGCGCAGTCCCCACATGTTGCGGAAGTAGCCCTCGGCATCGGGACCGGTGTCGGGCTGCGAGTAGTCCATGTTCACGCGCCGGAAGTCAACCTGCAGCAGGCGCAGCAGCTCCTCCTCGTCGCGAAGTCCCTGGTTGGCAAGCAGCCGCTCCGTTACATCCGGGTTGGCGTGGAAGTTGGCCGGTGCGCGGTCTGTTGGCCGGTGCGCCAGGGACTCCATAACGCGTTCGCGGGGGGTCATGCCGGGTCACCTTTCCGGAAGTGGTCAGGCGCACTTCGTCGCCAGTGGTCAGTGGGCCTTCGTCAACGGGCTTGACGAAGCCTGCCCATTGTGCTTGACTGGCCCCAGCCTATGGCACAGGAGGACGAGCGATGCCCGATCTGGCGATCAACGGTGGTCCCCGTCTGAGGACCGAACCGTTCGTCGGCTGGCCCCCCAAAGACCCCGGTTTCAAGGAGTATCTGGCCCAGGTGATTGACAGCGGCGCCTGGGGGATCGGCGGGGCGATGCAGGAGCGGCTCCTGCAGGACTACAAGAAGTTCTGCGATGCGGAATATGCGGTGCTCAACACCAACGGGACCTTTGCCCTGGAGTTGGGGCTGCGCGCCCTGGGCGTCGGGCCGGGTGACGAGGTCATCGTGCCTCCATACACGTTCATCGCCACCGCCTCCTCGGTGGTCTCGGCCGGCGCGATTCCCGTCTTTGCGGACATCCGGCCGGATACTCTGTGTCTGGACGCGGAGGCCGTCGAGGCCGCCATCACTCCTCGCACCGCCGCCGTGACGGCCGTGCACATCGGTGGGATGCCAGCCGATATGGATGCGCTCAAGGCAGTCTGCGCCAAGCACGGACTGAAGTTGCTGGAAGACTGCGCTCAGGCCCACGGTGCTGTCTACCGCGGGCGGAAGGTGGGGGCCATCGGGGATGCTGGCGGGTTCTCCTTCCAGTCATCCAAGAATCTCACCGCCGGGGAGGGCGGTCTGACCACCACCAACGACGGTGAGGTCTATGCGCGGGCCTGGTCCTACGCCAACCTGGGGCGCGTCCCCGATGGGGGCTGGTATGACCACCGCGTGATGGGCACCAACCTGCGAATGACCGATTTCCAGGCGGCAGTGCTGGTACGGGGGATCGAGATGCTGGAGGAGCAGATGGCCCGGCGTGACCTGTGCGCCAACCACCTGCGCCAGCGGCTCGAGGAGATCGAGGGCATCGAGCCGCAAGCCTTCAGCCCCGGGGCCGAGCGTTGCGCGTACCACCTGTTCATCTTCCGCTACGACCGTGCGGCCTTTGGGGGCGTGTCGCGGGACCGGTTTGTACAGGCGCTGGCCGCCGAAGGCATCCCGGTCAGCAACGGGTACAATCCGCTCTACCGCGAGGGCCTGTTTGCCAACAACTGGTCGCCCGAACGATGCCCGTGGGCCTGCAAGTTCTACGAGGGCACGGTGGACTACAGCACCACCTACTGCCCGGTGGCAGAGCACGTGTGCACGGACGGGTCCTTCTGGATGGGGCAAAGCCCTTTTCTCGGGACGACCGGTGATATGGACGACATCGCTGACGCCATCCTGAAGGTGCGTGACAACCTGGACGAGCTCCGGGACTAGCTGACAGCGGTGGCATGGGCTGGAGGAGAATGGGTCTGCGCTGGGCGACGATCTGGAGAAGGAAAAAGCAGCCTGCCAGGCTGTGGGAGAGGGACCTGGCGGGCTGCTTTCCGCTCCTCCCATGCTACTTCGAAAAAGTGTGATCGGGAGAGCGGGGTGGTCTCTAGCTTGGGCGCAAGTCGAGGGGGCAGAGGGAGCTAGAGACCGCCTAAGGGTTGGGTGCGGGTAGAGCTCTGTCTAGAGTTTGGCCAGTATAGCTACACAACCCTATGCGGCCACTATAGCGACATCGGTCAGCTTTGTCAATACCTTTTGACGGGAATTCTCCGTTCTCCCGGCGTGCAGGTCCCTGAAGCGAAAAAGGGGAGTTCCGGTTGGAACTCCCCTCCGATTCACTCCTGTCAGGGTTCTTTGGGCCTACTCGTCTTCGTCGGCCTCGTCGTCCAGGGTGTCGTCGTAGCGCGGAGCGACGGCTCGCGGGGTGGCCTCTTCCGGCTCTTCGGTGGCATAGGGGTCCTCGACGGCTCGGCCCAACATGTCCATGACACTGAAGCCACGGGCTTCCGCGACTTCGCGGGGGGTCCGCAGCAGGGTCAGGGCCTTGAAGCAGGCCTTGGCGCGGTTGAAGACATTGCCGCTGCCCAGCGACTTGGTGAGAATGTCACGGATGCCGCTGACCTCGATAATCTGACGGGTGGCGCCACCGGCGATGATGCCGGTTCCGCGGGAGGCGGGTTTGAGCAGAATGACCGCGCCGCCCACCTTGGCCGTCACCTCATGGGTGATGGTGTACCCGTCCATCGGCACGCGGATCATCGTCTTGCGCGCCCGGTTCAGGGCCTTGGCGATCGCTTCCGGCGCATTGCGCGCCTTGCCCACGCCAAGGCCGACGTTTCCCTTCCCGTCGCCGACAGCCACCAGCACGCGCGATGAGGAGATGCGCCCGCCTTTGACCGTCTTGCGGGTGCGGTCAATGCGCACGACACGCTCCTGCAGCTCGGAGCCTTCCTCCTGCTCAACCTGCGGTCGGGGCCCTCGGGAGCCGCGCGACCCGCCTGGCCCTCCTGGTCCGCCCGTCTGGCGCGAACCTCGCTGTGTGCGCTGCTGTCTTGGGTTGTACGCCATCCCAGCTCGTCTCCCTGAAAACTTACTGGCCTCCCCAGAGGCGGGAGGCGCGGACCGATAGCTTAGCATATCAGTGTGCCTCTGTCAACGATGGGAGGGGGTGCATTTCGCGCCTTGACGCTGTGCAGACGCGGGGCTATACTGAGTTACACAACCTGGTGACGCATGGCTATGATGGGGAGGAGTAAGCGGGAGGCTTGAGCCACAGAGAGCCGGCGAAGTGCTGAGAGCCGGTGCCGAGCCCCCGCTGAACGTCGCCTCGGAGCCGCGACCGCGAACGGTGTGAGCCTACTAGCGGTCGCCGGGTGCGCCCGCTACAGCGCCAGAGGGTCGCTCCGGATCGCGGGGCGGAACTTGGGTGGTACCGCGAGAAGCGCCCATTGGGGCCTCTCGTCCCATGGTGGACGAGAGGCCCTTTATGTATGCCTGGGGCTGGCGGCGCAAGCCACCCCTATCTGTGGTTTCGGAGCTCTGGTGGTCTTACCAGGCTTACGCAGGAGGCGAGAGATGAAGAAGTACAGTGGTCCAGTGGTCGAAGGCCTGACGCGAGCGCCCTCGCGGGCGCTGCTGTACGCTTGTGGGTATACAAAGCGCCAGCTCATGGAGAAGCCGTTTATTGGCATCGCGAACGCTTACAGCGACGTGGTGCCCGGCCATATCGGTCTCAACCAACTGGCACGTTCGGTGGAACAGGGCATTGCCGCTGGCGGGGGCGTGCCGATGAACTTCGGCATTCCTGCCATCTGTGACGGGGTGGCGATGGGGCACGCGGGCATGTTCTACTCACTGCCGAGCCGTGAGCTGATCGCTGACAGCGTGGAGAGCATGGCCCGCGCGCACGGCTTTGATGGCCTCGTGCTGTTGACCGACTGCGACAAGATCACCCCCGGGATGCTGATGGCGGCCGGGCGACTGGACATTCCGGCCATCGTGGTGACCGCCGGCCCGATGCTGACGGGGCGGTACCAGGGTCGGCGCCTGGACCTGGTGCGGGACACCTTCGAGGCCGTGGGGCGGGCTCAGGCCGGTGTCATCAGCCCGGAGGAACTGGAGGCGCTGGAGGTCGAGGCCTGCCCCGGGTGCGGGTCCTGTCAGGGGCTTTACACCGCCAACACCATGCAGTGCCTGACCGAGGCCATGGGCATGAGCCTCCCCGGCTGCGCCACGGCGCTGGCTGGCATGGCCCGCAAGGCCCGGATCGCCCAGGAATCGGGTGAGCGCATCGTGGGGATGGTGCGAGAGGACCTGACACCGCGCAAGATCATGACCCGAGCAGCCATCCGCAACGCCATCCGTATGGATATGGTGTTGGGCGGGTCCACCAACACGACCCTGCATATCCCGGCCATCGCCCATGAGGCAGGCGTGGACATCGCTTTGGAGGAGTTTGACGAGCTCTCCCGGGTGACCCCGCAGCTTTGTCACATTCGTCCGTCAGGCGACCACTTCATGGAGGACCTGGAGTGGGCTGGTGGCATCCCGGCGGTGCTTAACGTCATCCAGGACATGCTGGAAGACAACATCACCTGCAGCGGGGAGATGATCAGCGCCATCGCGGCGCGGGGCGTTGTCACTGACCCTGAGGTCATTCGGCCGCTGGACAAGGCCTACCGACCCGAGGGCGGGATCGCCATTCTCAGGGGAAACCTGTGCCCGGATGGCGCAGTGGTCAAGCAGTCGGCGGTGAGCGAGCGCATGCGCCAGTTCCGGGGCCCGGCGGTCTGCTTCGACAGCGAGGAGGCAGCGATGCAGGCCATCCTGGACGACAGGATCCCCGATGGGTCCTGGTGCGTGGTGCGGTTCGAGGGGCCCAAGGGCGGACCGGGCATGCGTGAGATGCTCAACCCGACCGCGGCCCTGGCGGGCATGGGCAAGACCGACAAGGTGGCCCTGCTGACCGACGGTCGCTTCTCGGGCGGCACGCGTGGTCCGTGCATCGGACACGTGTCACCCGAAGCCGCCGAGGGGGGCCTGATTGGCCTCATCCAGGACGGTGACCTGATTGAGGTGGACCTTGATGCGCGGCAACTCAATCTGCTGGTGGACGAGGCAGAACTGGCGCGACGGCGAGCGAGCTGGGTGCCGCCGGCGCCGAAGGTCAAGACCGGCTGGCTGGCCAGATATGCCCGAAACGTGACCAGTGCGGGCAAGGGTGCGGTGATGGCCTGAGGGCGTGCCCGCACGTGCTGAAGCTTGAGGTGCAGACATGTCTATGACAACTATGCGGGGCGCGGACGCCGTGGTGAGGGTGCTACAGGAAGAGGGAGTGGACACCGTCTTCGGTATTCCCGGCGGCCAGATGATCCCTATCTATGACGCGCTCTATGACACACCCATCCGCAATGTGTTGGTGCGCCACGAGCAGGGCGCCGCGCACATGGCGGACGGTTTTGCCCGGGCCAGCGGCCGGGTTGGCGTCTGCATGGCTACGAGTGGCCCGGGAGCGCTGAACCTGGTCACCGGCCTGTGCAACGCCATGATGGACAGCATCCCCATGGTGGCTATCACCGGCCAGGTGACCCGTCCAGCGATCGGCCGGGACTCCTTTCAGGAAGCTGACACCACGGGGGTCACTATCCCGGTAACCAAGCACAACTACCTGGTCAAGGACGAAGCCGAGTTGGCGGACACGCTGCGCGAGGCTTTCTACCTGGCGGCCACCGGTCGCCCGGGGCCCGTGCTGGTGGACATCCCCGGCGACGTGGCTCGCGCCCAGGTGCCCTTCAACGAGCGCTGCATTGAGTGCCTGGATGCCTACGAGGAGCCGTTGCGGCCGGTCCCCGAGGACATCGAGCGGGCGGCAGAGATGATCAACGCCGCCGAGCGGCCCTTGCTGTACATCGGCGGCGGCGTCATCTCTGCTAACGCCTCGGACCTGCTGACCGAGCTGTCTGACAAGTGCAACCTGGCGGTGGTGCACACGCTGATGGGCAAGGGGGGGTTCCCGGAGAGCCGTGAGCTTTCTATGGGGATGCCCGGGATGCATGGGATGGCCTACGCCAGCCATGCGCTGCACGAGTGTGACCTGATGGTGGTCATCGGGGCACGGTTCGACGACCGCGTGACCGGCGATCTATCACGCTTCTCCCCGGGGACGAAGGTTATCCACATTGACATTGATGCGGCCGAGATCGGCAAGGTGCGCGAGGCGCACGTGCCCATCATCTGCGATGCCCGGGTCGCCCTGGAGGCCCTCCTGCCGTTGTGCAGGGAGCGGGGGCGTACGGCCTGGGAGGAGCACCTGTTGCAGGAGAAGCAGCGCCTGCCGCTGACATACACCTGGGACAACACCGGCATGCCGCCGCAGTTCGTGGTCCAGAAGCTGTATGAGGTGACGCAGGGCGAGGCCATCGTGACCACAGAAGTGGGGCAGAACCAGATGTGGGCGGCGCAGTACTACAAGATTGACCGTCCGCGCCACTTCCTGTCCAGCAGCGGGCTGGGGACCATGGGCTTTGGGTTCCCGGCCGCCATCGGCGCCCAGTTTGCACGCCCTGAAGCCCTGGTGGTAGACATCGCCGGCGATGGGTCTATCCAGATGAACATCCAGGAGATGGCCACAGCCATGGACTTCGGGCTGCCGGTGAAGATCTGCATCCTCAACAACGGCTACCTGGGAATGGTGCGCCAGTGGCAGGACCTGTTCTTCGACAAGCGGTACTCCGGGGTTGAGTTGTCGGCACGACCGGACTGGGTCAAGCTGGCGGAGGCTTACGGGGCCGTGGGGTTCTCCACTGACGACCCGGAGCAGGTCGTGCCGATCATGGAACGGGCTTTGGAGGTCACGGACCGGCCTGTGATCATGGACTTTCGTGTGTCCAGGGAAGAGAATGTTTTCCCCTTCATCCCGGCCGGTCAGGGCGTGGAGAACATGATGCTGGAGCCGCCGCGGCAATAGAGCGGCAGGGGGCGGCGATGGGACGCGCATACGTGATGATGCTGGCAGTGGCTGCCTTGGGGGCGCTGACGAGTGCCGTGCCCGCCGCCCCCGTCAATGACCCGTTGGTGGTGCTGAGCGCGGGGGTGGCGGGAGCGCTGGTCTATGTGGCGCCAACCGCTCGCGTCCGCGAACAGACCGCCGAGTCGCTCGAGGCGAGCGAGGTCGCCTTTCGGCGCGGCTTCTATCGGGGCGTGACACCGCTTCAGGTCTCGGTGCCGCCGGGCGAGTACGTGGTATCGGTGGCCCTGCCGACGGAGTACAACATGCGGGAGGCCATGCGCCGCGCTGCTGAGCTGACTTGGGACGGCTACAACCAGCACGCCATTGTGCTGGATTCCAGGACCGATACATGGCGCTATGCCCACTCCTACGTGGTCAAGAAGGTCCCCGGGGAACCCCTGACGGTCTTTGCGGCCTTTACTCCGTCTGGTACACCCGGGCAGTGTGTGGTCCTTTCTCCTGCCGGGGGAAGCACCGTGGCCTTCACGGCTACGGCGGAAGAGGCACTGGCAAAGCTGGACGCCGCGGGTCTGCCCGGCCCGTTCGCCGACGAAGTGGCAGACGCAGTGATGGCCGGGAAGAAGGTCTTGCTGACCACCGGCGATACGCGCTGGGCCGTATATGCCGCTGGCCGTGCGACGCTGGATATCCGGCGGGCGCGGGCCACTGGCACCTGGTCGGGGCGACGCCTGAGTGTCCTGACTCCCGAGTGATGGCACCCCACAGAGGGCCGGCCAGCCGTGGTCCGGTCCGGAATGAGGTGAATCGTTTGAAGCACACGATCTCCGCACTGGTGAAGAATCGGCCGCGCGTGCTGACCCGCATCGCGGGGCTGTTCGCCCGCCGCGGCTTCAACATTGACAGCCTGACCGTCAGCACCACCGAGAACCCAAACTCGTCGCGCATGACTATCGTCGTGGACGCCGATGACGCGACGCTGGCGCAGATCTGCAAGCAGCTCTCCAAGCTGCATGATGTGCAGCGGGTCATAGACCACACCGGTGAGGCGCTGGTGGAGCGAGAGATCTGCCTGGTCAAGCTCCGACCACCGCGCGAGCGCCGCAGTGAAGTGCTGCAGTTGGTTGACGTCTTCCGCGGGGATGTGGTGGACATCGGTGGCGACGTGCTGACCGTGCAAGTCGTGGGCGGGCCCACCAAGGTAGACGCTTTTGTCAGCACCATGCAGGAGTTCGGCATCGTGGAGATGGTGCGCACGGGCAAGGTGGTGCTCACCCGCGGCACGCAGGCCACATGAGCTGTCTGGGAAGTGAGAGCCATGTTCCGTACCGCGCTGGCGCTGGGCAGCATCCTGCTGACGTCGATCTGTTGCGCCACAGACAGCCCTCCGGTTTTTGAGCGGCGGGACCTGTCGGGGGCAACGTTTCGTCAATGCCGGTTGGCGGATGTCCGGCTGGATGGCTGCGCACTGAGCGGGTTGCAGGTCGTGCGTTCGTCGGGAGACGGTCTGAAGCTGGAAGACTGTGCGCTGCGGCTTACTATGCGAAGGACGGAGCTGGATGATCTGCGGGCCGAGAGGCTAAGCCTAAGCGACGCCCGGTTCGAATATTGCACACTGCGAGGCGTTCAGATCTATGGACTGGAAGGAAGCGAGTTGAGGGTGGAACGCGCGGACCTGCGTGACACCCGCTGGGAGTACGTCGAGACGCCCGACGGCTACTTCAACCGCTGTGAGTGGCGCGGCAGCGAGTTCGACAGCGCTGACTTCGAGTGGACTCGTTTCGACTATGGTTCCTTCCGCAACGCCCGGTTCTACCGGACGGACCTGTCCTTTGTGACTCTGGACAACTGCGACATCCGCGGTCTGACGATAAATGGCGTACGGATAGATGAGTTGCTGGCCCGGCGATGGTAGGGTCGCTGCCCGTCGGCCACTGAACTGCCCATAGCGCTACTCTTGCCCATGGACACCTGGCACGAACTCATAGACCTGAACCGGTTTGAGGCGCTGATGCGGGCCGTGGCTCTGGTGCTGCCGGCGGTCGGGGCGCTTCTGGGGCTGGGGGTTGGGCTGGTGCGGAAGGCGCTGCGGCCGGCCCTGGTCCGCGGTGTGGCCTTCGGACTGCTGGGGCCCATCATCTACGGGCTATGGCGGTTCTTCGCCTGGATGGTGCGCTATGACCCGGTGACAGGCTATTGCGGCCTGCACAGGGTTTCAGTATTATTGCTCAATGTCGTCATCTTCGCCCTGGTCGGGATCGGCCTCGGCGTCCTGTATGGACGGTTGCTCAGGCCGGCCTCGACGCAGTGACCCGGTCGGGTGCCACTGCCAGCCGTGCTGGCAGTGGGGTAGGGGCCGCGCGGCCAGGCAGCCCGGCCGTGGCATCCCCTGATGGAGCGAACATTACGGGCGCAGCAAGCCCCGCAGTTGAGGGAGGATTTCCCCATGGCAGACGGACCCAAGATGTACTTCGATGACGCCGCCGACCTGAGCGCGCTGGCCGGCAAGAAGATCGCCATCATCGGCTACGGCATTCAGGGCCGCGCCCAGGCCCTGTGCCTGCGCGACAGCGGCCTGGATGTCATCATCTCCGAGATCCAGGCCTCACCGAACTACCAGACGGCGCTGGATGACGGCTGGGAGGTCGTAGACGCCGCCACCGCCGCTAAAGAGGGCGACCTGATCCAGATTCTGACCCAGGACCATGTCCAGGCCAGTGTCTACAAGGCCTTCATCGAGCCGAACCTGACCGCCGGCAAGGCCCTGATCTTCTCCCACGGCTTCAACATCCACTACGGCCAGATTATCCCGCCGAAGGACGTGGACGTCTTCATGGTCGCCCCCAAGGGCCCCGGGGCCCTGGTGCGCGAGTGCTACATCGCCGACACCGGCGTGCCCTCGCTGGTCGCCATCTACCAGGACGCCACTGGCAACGCCCTGAAGCTGGCCCTGGCGTACGCCAAGGGCCTCAAGGCGACCAAGGCCGGTGTTATCGAGACGACCTTCCGCGAGGAGACCGAGACCGACCTCTTCGGCGAGCAGGCGGTGCTCTGCGGCGGTGTGTCCGAGCTGATCATCGCGGGCTTTGACACCCTCGTCGAGGCCGGCTACGCGCCGGAGATCGCCTACTACGAGGTCTGCCATGAGCTGGGTCTGATCTTGGACCTGATCCACAACTACGGCATTGACGGCATGCGCCGTCGGGTGTCGGATACGGCCGAGTACGGCGACCTGACCCGGGGGCGCCGCGTCATCACCGCCGAGACCCGGGCCGAGATGCGCCGGATCCTGCGCGAGGTGCAGGACGGCAGCTTCGCCAAGGAGTGGATCCTGGAGAACATGACCGGTCGCCCGACGTTCAACGCCCTGCTCCGCGAGGGCGACGCGCACCCGATCATGGCTGTCGGGAAGAAGCTGCGCGACATGATGCCGTGGCTGAAGAAGTGAGTCTGTCGGGCGAATAGCGACGGGTGACAGGGAGAGGGCCGGAGAGGACGAAGCTCTCCGGCCCCGTCTCTCTGCAGGGCTGGTGCCGTCGTTGACTTGTGAGGCTGTCATGGTCGGGAACGTGCTGGCCCGGCTGCGTGTCTGGCTCGGCCTCTCGCCACTGCCTACCGATCGCCGATCACTGGGGCGGCGCGGCGAAGACGTGGCCGCGAGGTTCCTGGAGCAGCAGGGCTTTCGCATCCTGGATCGTAACCTGCGCACCCGGCAGGGCGAAGCCGATCTGGTCTGCCTGGATGGCGAGACCCTCGTCATCGTAGAGGTGAAGTCGGGCCAGGATGACCCTGACCATCCGCCACAGGTCCACGTCGGGCGCGAGAAGCAGCGCACGTTGCTGGCCCTGGCCGAGGCCGAACAGAAGCGGCGCGGGATGCTGGGCCGGTCGGTGCGGGTGGATGTGGTTGAGATCGTTTGGCGCCAAGATGGCCGAAGCCATGCCCTCAGACATTACCCCGGGGCCGTCAGCAACGTTCACTGACCGAGGCCCTGGGACGGCCCCTGCCCTTGACCTGCCACGTCTGCCCATCTATACTTCGTCATGCAGGCTCCCGTGGTTGTGACTGACCCGTGGGAGCCTGCAAATGCCCCTTCCTAGGCTCCTTCTGAGGTGTAACCATGACCATCACCGAGAAGCTGCTGGCGCGCGCCGCTGACCTGGACGCTTGCCGGCCCGGGGATTTCGTCACCTGCAAACTGGATATGGTACTGGCCAATGACATCACGGCCCCTATCGCCATTGACCAGTTTCGGGAGATGGGAGCCACCGCGGTCTTCGACCGGGCCAAGGTGGCGCTGGTCGCCGATCATTCGACCCCGACCAAGGACATCAAGGCGGCGCAACTCGTCAAGAAGATGCGCGACTTTGCCCGCGAGATGGGCATCGTGAACTTCTACGAGGGTTGCCACGGGGGCATCGAGCACATCATCCTGCCGGACTTTGGGCTGGTGTTGCCGGGTGACGTAGTCATTGGCGCCGACAGCCATACCTGCACCTACGGAGCGCTGGGGGCCTTCGCCACCGGCGTTGGCAGCACCGACGCCGCGGCGGCCATGGCCACCGGCGAGTGCTGGTTCAGGGTACCGGAGAGCATGCGTTTCCGCTTCAGCGGTACGTTGCGTCCCTGGGTGACGGGGAAGGATCTGATTCTTTACACTATCGGCCAGATCGGCGTGGACGGGGCCCGCTACCGGGCCATGGAGTTTGTGGGCGAGACGATCGAGAACCTGCCCATGCACGAGCGCTTCACCATCTGCAATATGGCCATCGAGGCCGGCGGCAAGAGCGGGATCATCGCCCCGGATGACACCACAAAGGCCTATGTGGACCAGCGTGCAAAGCGTGACTACGTGATGCTCCAAAGCGATGCCGACGCCGACTATGCCGAATGCTATGACTGGGACGCCTCGGTTCTGGAGCCCCAGGTGAGTTTCCCGCACCTGCCGGAGAACGCCCGGCCGCTGTCGGCAGTGGGGGAGGTCCCGATTGATCAGGCCGTGGTCGGCGCCTGTACCAACGGGCGCCTGGAGGACCTGCGACTGGCGGCGGAGGTGCTCAAAGGCCGCACGGTGGACCCCAACGTGCGCTGCATCATCATCCCCGGCAGTCAGGAGATCCATCTGCAGGCGACCCGGGAGGGCCTCGTGGAGTTGTTCCTCGAAGCCGGGTGTGTCGTCAGCCCGCCGACCTGCGGGCCGTGCCTGGGCGGCCACATGGGCATCCTGGCCGAGGGTGAGCGGGCCATCGCCACCACGAACCGCAATTTCGTGGGGCGCATGGGGCATGTGACCAGCGAGGTCTACCTGGCTAACCCGGCGGTCACCGCGGCGAGTGCGGTCCTGGGGCGCATCGGCGGGCCGGACGAGTTGTAGATGGCGCACCAGCGGATCGCCCAACGGGGGCTTTTCTGCCAACAGGCTCCGCAGCAGTAGCCATGACGAACCGACCAAAGGTGATACCATGCCCATCCAAGGCACCGTACACAAGTTCGGCGACCACGTGGATACGGATGTCATTATCCCGGCCCGCTATCTGGGGACCACCGACCCGGGTGAGCTTGCCTCCCATTGCATGGAGGACATAGACGCCGACTTCGTCAAGCGCGTCCGGCCGGGCGACATCATCGTCGCAGGACGGAACTTCGGCTGCGGCAGCTCGCGGGAGCATGCGCCGATCGCCATCAAGGCAGCCGGCATCTCAGTGGTGATCGCGGCTACCTTTGCCCGCATCTTCTACCGCAACGCGCTGAACATCGCCCTGCCCATCGTGGAGTGTTCCGAGGCGGCTGAAAGCATCAACGCTGGAGACACGGTTGAGGTGGACCTGAAGGGCGGAGTCATCCGCGACCTGACCACCGGACAGGACTTCGCCTTCGCCCCGCTGGTCGGCGCTGCCCAGGACCTGATCCAGGCCGGGGGTCTGGTGGAGCTGACCAGGCAGCGACTGGCGGCCCGGTAGGTCGCCGAGGCCCCGCACCAGGGTTTGGCCGATTGCGCGACGCACCAGAGTTGGCCAACGCCCGACGAGAGGCATCACACCGATGGCCCTACCCATCGTCGCCATAGTGGGTCGCACCAACGTCGGGAAATCATCCCTGTTCAACCGGCTTGCCGGGCGCAAGCTGGCGGTGGTGGAGGACTTCCCCGGGGTGACCCGTGATCGCGTCTACTCCCAGGCCGAGCTGGACCGGCGTATGGTCATCTTGGTTGACACAGGGGGCATTGTGGGGGGCGAAGGGGATGAGCTCTTCGCCAAGGTCAAGGACCAGGCGGCACGCGCTCTGCGGGAAGCAGACGTGATCATCATGATGGTGGACGGCCAGGAAGGCCCCACCGATCTGGACCATGAGGTCGCTGACATCGTTCGCCGCTCCGGCAAGCCCTACGTCCTGGCGGCCAACAAGATGGAGAAGACCTCGCTTGACTCGGAGGACTTCCTGAGTCTGCGTCTGGGGCTGCCTGTGAACATCTCGGCTATTCATGGCCGCGGCCTGCTGGACCTGGTGGAGGACGTCGAGGCGCTGCTGCCGCCCGAGGAGGAACCGGAGTCTCAGCGGGAGGGCGAGCTCGCAGTAGCCATTATCGGCAAGCCCAATGTGGGCAAGTCGGCTCTGACCAATGCCATCTTGGGCGAGGAGCGGGTCATCGTCAGCGAGATGCCCGGCACGACGCGCGATGCCGTCGATACGCCCTTTGAGTACCGGGGCGAGCCGTGGCGGCTGGTGGACACGGCGGGACTGCGGCGTCGTGGCAAGCGCAAGGACACCGAGTTCTACTCCAGTCTGCGGACGCTCCACGCATTGTCGCGGTCCCAGGTGGCGCTGTGTGTGTTCGATGCCTTCGAGGGCCCCTCGGCGGGTGACGCGCGGGTGGCCGGTGAGGCTCACGAGGCTGGCCGCGCGCTGGTGCTGGTGGCCAACAAGTGGGACCTGCTCAAGCAGTACGCCCAGCCGACCGAGGACTTCCCGGACCTGAAGCCGTCGAAGGCGGAGAAGATGCTGAAGTCGGACCTGGAGCGGCTGCTGCGGGACGAGATGCCCTTTGCCAGCTACGCGCCGCTGGTCTTCACCTCCGCCCAGACCGGCGAGGGGATCGAGGAACTACTCGCCGTCACCCGCAGGGTGGCTGACAACTTCCAGCGGCGCATCGAGACTGGTCCTTTGAACCGTCTCTTGCGACAGGCGGTAACAAGACATGCGCCGCCTACCCGCAAGGGCCGGCAACTGAAAGTGCTCTACGGCACCCAGGTACGCACGGGGCCACCGACCTTTGCGCTCTTCGTCAATGATCCGACCCTGATGCATCTTACTTACGAGCGCTACCTGGTCAACTGCTTGCGACGGGAGTACGATTTCGAGGGCACGCCGCTTCGCCTTCTGGTGCGGGCGCGCCGTCGCGAGAAGGAGGGAGGCTAACCCCATGGCTAGCGCACTGGCGGCCACGATCGTCAGCTATCTCTTCGGCGCCATCCCCATCGGGCTTCTGGTGGGGCGTGCCCACGGCATTGACGACATCCGCAAGTATGGCAGCGGCAACATTGGCGCCAGCAACGTGCTGCGCCTGCTGGGGGCCAAGCTGGGGTTGACCGTCTGGCTGCTCGATGCGCTGAAGGGCTACGTGCCGGTGGCGCTAGCCATGCACGTCCTGGGCGTGGAGGGCTGGTGGCTCGCTGCGGTGGCCGTGGCGGCCATCGCTGGACACTGCTTCTCGCCCTACCTGCGCTTCACCGGTGGCAAGGGTGTCTCAACCAGCCTGGGGGTCATCATCGGACTGGACTGGCGGGCCGGGCTGATCTGTTTCGGCCTGTGGATCGTGATCGTGGCCCTCACGCGCTACATTTCGCTGGGCTCGATGATCGGTTCCGGAATGGCCGCTCCAGTGCTTTGGCTGCTGCGCCAGGAGGCGCCGGTGATCCTGGCGGGAGGGCTAATCGGCGCTCTGGTTATCGAGCGCCACCGCTCCAACATCCAGCGCCTGCTGACCGGTACCGAGCGACGGATCGGGCAGCGAGAGCAGGTGACTCCGCAGCACGGGGAACAGCCGTGAGGCCGCCCGAACGGCCGGTGGCGGTTCTGGGGGCAGGTGCCTGGGGCACGACGCTGGCGTGGATGCTGGCGCGGGAGGGAAACGATGTCAGACTCTGGGCGCGGAGGCCCGTTCTGGCCGCGGATCTGGCCCAGGGGCGTGAGAACCGTGACTATCTGCCCGGCGTCCGTCTGCCCGAGACCATCGCGGTAACCGCGGACCTGGCCGAGGCCCTGCACGCGGCGCCGGTGGCGATTGTGGCGATCCCCTCCCACGGCCTGCGGCGCATCGCCAGCGATGCGGCCAGCTACATCGAGGAAGAGTGCCTGGTCATCTGCGCCACCAAGGGGCTGGAGGTGGACACTGGCCGGCGCATGAGCGAGGTGTTGCAGGAGACACTGGGCCATCGCCGTGCGCGACTGGTGGCGCTCTCAGGGCCTAACCTTTCGGGCGAGATCGCGGCGGGGATGCCAGCGGTGAGCGTGGCCGCCTCCGCGGCCCCTGAAGCTGCGGTGGCCGCGCAGGCGTTGCTGTCAAATAGCCTCTTTCGCGTCTACACGAATCCTGATATAATCGGCGTGGAGTTTTGTGGGGCGATGAAGAACGTTATCGCCCTGGGGGCCGGTATCAGCGACGGTCTGGGGTATGGCGCCAACGCGAAGGCGGCGCTGCTGACGCGGGGCATGGCGGAGATCCGACGTCTTGGATTACGGCATGGAGCGCGGGAGGCCACCTTCAGCGGGATCGCTGGTATCGGGGACCTTATCGCCACATGCAGCAGTCCCCTGAGCCGCAACTGGACTGTCGGCTACCGTATCGGCCGGGGCGAGTCGCCGGGCGAGGTCAAAGCCAGCATGCGGCATGTAGCGGAGGGCATCGCCACCGCCGCGGCCGCCCGGGGGCAGGCCCAGGCGACGGGCGTTGAGACCCCCATCACTGACGGGGTCTACCGGGTTCTTTACGAGGGTTCCGCGCCGGCCGATGAGGTACGGACGCTGATGGCGCGCCGGTGGCGAGCCGAGGAGGACTGACCCGCGGGAGGGAGGGTCGCGTCCCGCGAGGAACAATGCAGCGACGCACGTGTAGCCGTTGCCGTGGAGCACACCATCACCAGCCACAGTGGCGTGGACTCGATTGGGAGGGACAATGATGGCGGCAACAATGGGCAAGGCGGACGTCGTGGACTACGTAGCGGAGAAGGCGGGCCTCAGCAAGAAGGACGCTACGGCCGCAGTCGAGGCGATGGTCAGCTTCGTGACTTCCTCGTTGAAACGCGGCGGCAAGGTTCAGCTCACGGGCTTTGGCGTGTTTGAGGTACGGAAGCGCCAGGCACGCAAGGGCAAGAACCTCAGGACGGGTGAGACGATCAACATACCCGCCAGCAAGGTCCCGGCGTTCAAGGCCGGCAAGGCCCTGAAGGACGCCGTCAAGTAGCGCAGCGCTGTCTGCCGGAGGGAGTCTGGAGACTTCACGGGGCAGCGGCGATCGGGCGCCGGGAAGTGCGCCCGGCAGGAACAGTCGGGGCGTGGCGCAGTTTGGTTAGCGCGTTGGACTGGGGGTCCAAAGGTCGCCGGTTCGAGTCCGGCCGCCCCGACCATCTTATCCCCCCAACGATGGGGCAGTGGCTGACAGCCCCCCCAGGGAGCGTCTACGGTCCGTGTCATCGAGCCCAGGTGGGTTTCCCCCTGGGCTTGTGTCGTTTGCGGCCACGGGTCTCCGCGCTGCCCAACGATGCCAGGAGTGCTTGATCATGAACCCTGCCGAGTCCGCTGAGCTGTTCGATGTCACCTTTACCCGGTACAACGCCCACGTCAACCCCGGTATGGCGACGGTCGTTAAGTTCATCGGATATGAAGCCGTGGAGTGGACGGCCGAGGGCTGCTATGTCTACGGGCCGGCGGGGGAGAGGTATCTGGACTGCCTGGGCGGGCCTGGCGTTTTCACCTTCGGCCATCGCCATCCCCAAATCGTGGCTGCCGTCCGGGCTCAACTGGACAGGATGCCGCTGTCAAGCCATCTGCTGCTGGACCCGGTCATGGCCGAGGCCTCTGAGCGTCTGGCGGGCCTGTGTCCCGGCGATCTGGCCTTCTGCTTCTGGTGTAACTCTGGCGCCGAGGCCATCGAGGGCGCGCTCAAAGTGGCCCGGATGTACACCGGTCGCCCTGGGTTTGTCTGCGCCGAGAACGCCTTTCACGGGAAGACCTTCGGAGCCCTGAGTGCCTCGGGCCGCGAGGTCTATAAGGCGCCCTTCCGTCCGCTGCTGGAAGGGTTCACCCATGTTCCTTTTGGCGACGCGGAGGCCCTGCGGGCGGCAGTCACCGAGCAGACCGCGGCAGTCTTGCTGGAGCCGATCCAGTGTGAGGCAGGGATTATCATCCCGCCGGCCGACTACCTGCGGGCAGCGCGGGAGATCTGTGACCACGCCGGCGCCTTGCTCATTCTGGACGAGATCCAGACTGGCTTTGGGCGCACAGGCACCACTTGGGCCTGCGATGCCGAAGGGGTATGCCCGGACATCATGACCCTGGGTAAGGCGCTGGGTGGCGGGGTGATGCCCGTTGGGGCCTTTGTGGCCCGACCGGCCGTCTGGGACGTCTTCCGTGAAAACCCCTACATCCACACCACTACCTTCGGCGGCAATCCTTTGGCCTGCTCTGCGGCCCTCGCGGCCATGGAGGTGCTGCAGGCGGAGAACATTGCCCAGCGTTGCGCGTCGCTGGGTCAGGAGCTGCTGGCAGGTGTGGAGCTGCTGGCTGCGGAATCTCCAGACCTCATCCGAGCGGTGCGTGGTCGGGGTCTGTTGGTGGGCCTGGAGTTCGCCGATGCCGACGTGGGCAACCTGGTCATCGCGGGGTTGGCCCAGCATCGGATCCTGGCTGCATTCACCCTCAACCGTCCCGAAGTGGTGCGCCTCGAGCCGCCCGCGCTGATCACGACCGCGGAGATCAACAGCGTCATCGAGGCCTTGCGTGAATCGCTGCAGATGTCAAAGGACCTGCTGCAGCTCTGAGTGTGGGGGCGTAGGGAAGAAGCATGAGCCGACCCTGGGGGCTGGTATTGGCGGGCGTGCTGGCAGCGGCGACGCTGCTGACAGCAGCCGGCTGCCGACGCCAGGCGCCGCAGGCGGCGGACGAGCAACGACCCGTGACGCTGCCTAACCGCACCGTGCGTGTGCTCTGCTACCACAACCTCCGCGACAGGGCGGCTAACCTGTATGAGACCTCGGTCGCTGACTTCCGGTCCCAGTTACGGATCCTCCGCGAAGGCGGCTTTCGGGCCATCACCATTCGGGAGCTCGCTGACTACCTGAGCAACGTGCAGGACATACCCGAGAAATCCGTAGCCATCACCTTCGACGATGGCTACAAGAGTGCGCTGACAGTCGCCAAACCTATCCTGGATGAGTTTGGGTTCCGGGCCACCCTTTTCCTGATCACCGACACGGTGGGGGGCAAGAGGAACCTGACCTGGGAAGATGTGAAGCAGTTGGCGGCTGCCGGGTGGGATGTCGGCTCGCACACGGTGACCCACAGCAACCTCACCAGACGCAGCCGCGGGGAGAGCTCCGGGCAGCACCAGGAGCGCATCGTCCGCGAGATCAGTGCTTCGTATGCGCGGATTGAGAAAGAACTCGGGGTGCCGCCAGTGGCGCTGGCCTACCCGTTTGGCAACTATGACGCGGCCTGCATGCAGGCGTGTCGGGACGCCGGCTACCGAGTGGCCCTGAGCATCGCGCCTGGTGCAGTGGACCAGCAGAGTGATCCCTGGCGGCTGCCGCGGAAGATGGTGGTGAACGGCACCTCGGTTCGTTCCTTCGAGCGCGCGCTGGCGGTGGAGCCGCTGCACCTGGCCGATATGGACCCGCCGGTCGGTCAGCACGTCAAGGGCAGTGTGTACCTGCTGAGCGCCCGCCTCGCTGATGCCGATGCGTCAGGGGCTTTGGGTGTTGATGCAGGGCGGAAGGCGCGCCTGCAGTTGGACACGGCGACGAACCTGTTGACCGTATCCGCTACCCTCAACAAGGGAGCTAACCTGGTCCGGGTGTTCTCGTCGAGCACTCCGCGCCGCGAGGCGGGGTGGATTGTTGTCTCGGACCCCTGAAGGTAACCGACTCGCCGATGGCCTACGAACCCGCCCCGCTAATCACCAGCGAGTCCCCCCGCCGCAGACGTTCGCGACGCCGGCGGCAGCAGCAGTCCACGTGCTGCTGTCTCCTGGTCGTGCTAGCCTCCATGGTTCTGGCAATCGTGGCGTGGCGGGGGCGCATCGGGAATCTCTTCCGGGGCCGTGGCACGCCGGCCCCAGCCGCGAAGACGGCCTTCCCTCTGGAGCTCAACACGCCCCGGGAAGCATACCTGCGTTACGAGCTGGTATCCCTGCAAGCGACCCTCAGAGACGCAAGCGGGCAACCGATCGCCACTGCGACGCCGCCCGAGGTGACGGTGACCCGCGGTGGTGAGGTGGTGACCACGGTGGGTGGCGTGGAGCGTGTTACGCTGCGTTACGATCGCAACAGCCAGACGTATGTGGCGCTGTGGCCCGTGCCCTGGAACGCCGAGCCCGGCCAGTACGTGGCCGAGGCGCGGGTGAGCATCTCCGACCCGCAGGCCTGGCTCTGGGAGACTCCAGAACAGCGGCGGGAGCGGGAGCGCGAGGAGCGGCGACGACGTCAGAAACCCAAGCCGCTGGAGATCAAGGGGGAGAGCTACTGCGTGGCTCGGGCCCGGTTCGAGGTCCAGGGGCGCGCACGGGCCGACATCCCCAAGGGCACCTGTATCGCCACGTGGGAGCCGGACTTCCGTGCGGCCCAGATCCCTCGCCCGACTGGCGGCCGGGGCGACTGGAAGGCAATCCTGGACTGGTGTCAGTACATGGGAGCCGACACGTTCTGGTTCCGCGGAGCGGTCACCGAGGTCTACCAGGGCGAGCTTACCGACGAGACGCCCTTCAACCCCGCGAACCTGCGCGCCATTCCCGAGATGGCTGCAGAGGCGCACCGCCGGGGGCTCAAGTTCGGGGCCTGGGCAGCCGCCTATTCTACATACCCGCGTGGCAGCAACGCCCGCAAGCCGGACTATCAGTGGGCCAAGGACATTTCGCGCAGCACGGGCGCCATCCGTGACCTGGACTTCATCTCACTGCTGGAGCCCAAACGCGTGGACCATCTGGTGGCCTTCGCAGCACAGATGCAGACGGACCCCAACGTGGACTATGTGGGTCTGGACTACATGCGCAGCGACCGTGGCGGGTACGAGATGGTAGACCGCTTCACTTCAGAGATGCCAGTACGGTTGCCTGCGGGCTTCTCGGGGTGGAGCCAGGCACGCCGCTGGGCCTACGTCGCCGGCAAGATCGAGAAGGAATGGCAGACGGACCCGAAGTTCTACGATGCATGGAACTGGTGGCGCGCCCACCTCGGCGCCGGTATCGTCCGCTCGATCATCGAAAGGGCCGAACTCAAGAAACCGCTGTGGATTTTCGTCCTGAGCTGGTGGCACGGCAAGCAACATGGTCAGGACCCGATCATGTTCACCGACGCCGGGGTCGCGCTCCTCTGCCCGATGCTCTACCAGGTCCCCAATCGCGCCCATTTCGACCAGATGGTGAAGGACTGGGGCGCTTATGTGCGCGAGGGGCAGGTCAACCTGGCGCCGGGCGACCAGGTGGATTTCTACTGGCACCAGAACACGCTGCGGCCAGCGGCCCCCGAGGAGCTCTACGACCGCATCATGACTGCCCATCGCGGGTACCTGGCCAACGACCTGACTGTCGGCGCTTTCTGGCATGACGTCAGCCGGGCCGCATTGGGAAGCAACAAGGGGCCGTATCCGGGCACCGAGTGGGCCCTGGCCGGCGGCGCTGCCTTCACTGCCATCCGGAACAACTGGAGGGTTCATCCGCTAATCGCGACCCTCAAGACGCCTGGCGGTGCTCCTCTGGGCGGCGCTTTCCAGGCCGAGATCACGTTGCAAAACATCGTGCGGGTGCCCGTCAAACGCATTCAGGTGAAGCTGGCAAGCACCGAAGGGGTCACCGCGGTGAGTGGCCTGCCGCAGACCATCCCGAGCCTGGGGGGCGGCCAGACGCTCACGGTTCCGGTGTCGCTGCGATTGGGGGGACCTGACGGCTCGCGAGCCAACCGCTTCATGGTCGCGTGCTTTGTGACCTGGCCCGATGGCGACTACGGCGACGCGGTGCGCCGCGACCTGCCCCGCCAGCAGATCGTGATGCGATACGTCCAGGGCCGGTAAGCCGAGCCGGCGCGTCGGCCCTAGGTGAGCGGAAAGGGATCAGCCAATGCGCGTTTCCATTCTCTCCGACGAGGTCTCCGTTGACCCAGTCGCCGCCTGTGAGCTGGCCAGCGAGTGGGGACTGAAGCATCTGGAACTGCGGCTCTGGATGAACACACGCGCGCCCGTGGGCATGTCGGATGCCGACATGCAGCGCGTGCGGCAGGTGGCCGCGGACTTTGGCCTGGACTTCCCATCTATCTCGCCGGGCCTGTTTAAGCTGCGCGTGGACAGCCCGCAGTACGTGGAGCACTGCGGGCCCTTCCGCGAGCGCTGCTTCGACCTGGCTGAGACCCTGGGCGCTTCGCTGGTCGTGCTCTTCCCACCGCTTTGCGACAGCTTCGATGAGTGGGACAGCTATCCGGAGCACGTCGTGGCGGACTTGCGCGCCTGCGCTGAGGCCGCCGCTGCTCGCGGGTTGACCCTGGCCCTGGAGAACGAGCCTGCCTGTTACGGTGGCAGGGGTCAAAGCCTTGCGCGCCTGCTGGGCGCCATAGACCATCCCGCCATGCGGGCCAACTGGGACCCGGGCAATCACACCAACGCCACCCACGAGGACTTCCGGCACGGCTATGCAGCCGTCAGACCCTACCATGTGCATACCCACGTCAAGGACTACCGCGTGGGCGGCGGGGGCAGCGCGGTTCCGCCGGGAGAGGGTGACGTGGACTGGCTGGGCCAGCTTCAGGCCCTGAAGTCCGACCACTACGCTGGCCTGCTGGTGCTGGAGACGCATTTCGTACCCAAGATCGCCGGTAGCCGGCACTGTTTCCAGCGGCTGCGGGAGTTGCTGGCTGCGATCGGCGAGGAGGTTGAGTGACACTTGCTGTTGCGCCGCCAGTCGCAGTTCACCACTCCGGGGCGGGGGGAGTTCGAGGGGGTCGCCGACTTCTATGACCACCTCATGCGCGGTGTCCCCTACGATGAATGGGTGGACTACGTGGAGGCCCTCCTGCACCGGTGGGAGGCCCGGCCGGAAGACGTGCTGGACCTGGCCTGCGGGACCGGTCAGGTGGGAGCGGAAATGGCCCGCCGCGGCTATCACGTATGGGGAGCGGACCTGTCCGAACCCATGGTGCGGCACTGCTGTCGTCGCGATCCACCCGTGCCGGCCATCGTCTCCGATGCCCGTGCCCTGGGCCTGCGCTCGCAGGCCTTTGACCTGGTGGTCAGCCTCTATGACAGCCTGAACTACATCCTCGACTTGCAGGGTTTCCAGGCGGCGATGCAGGAGGCCTACCGTGTTCTGCGCCCCAAGGGCCTGTTGATCTTTGACCTCAACACGATCCGAGCTCTCTCCACCGAGATGTTCTCACAAAGCAGCCTGGCGGGCCCAGACCCTCTGCAGTACAACTGGAAAGCGCAGTGGAAGGCCCGCGAACGGATCTGCCGCGTGGACATGTGGTTTGCCTATCGCCACCCTGACGGACACTTCGAGGAGTTCGAGGAGACGCACTACCAGAGAGCCTACACCGGCGGCGAGGTTACAGGGGCGCTGCGCAAGGCCGGGTTCCGTTCGTTCAAGTCCTACCATGCTTACCGTTTCACCCCGGTTACCCCCTGGAGTGACCGGGCTTACTATGTGGCGCGCAAGGAGTGATGGCGTTGCGCGGGATTATCGTGTCGGCTGTACTGGCAAGTCTGATGCTCATCGGGGCCGGCTGCGGGAAGCCTACGGCAGAGGGGGTTGCCAAGGAGTTCGTCAGCCTGATGCAGGCGGGCAAGTTCGCCGAGGCCGCTGAGCTGTGGGACCTGCAGGCCGAGGGGCGAGCGCAGAACCCCGACTGGGATACCTTCGGCGAGAGCCAGCGCAAGCTCATCATACAGAAGGACCTGGCTCCGAAAAAGGCCGCGCTGCTGCAGCAATGGGCCACCGCTATGCCGGCCGGCACGAAGGTCGCTTCCGTCACGGAGTCCGGCACGACCGCCCAGGCGGCTCTCGAGGGCGGGCAGCTACGGGCGCTGCAGTTGGTCAAGGTCGGCGAGAGCTGGAAGATTGCCGGAATGCAGTAGGTAACCGGAGGGCCCCGCGCATGCCTAACCTGCGAGCCGCCGCCGCCGCCATCAGCCTGAGTGACGACAACCTCGAGGCTCTCGGCCATGGTGAGCCTCTATTCCCCGATGGCCACGAGGGGCAGTTCCGGGTCTCGGCGGTGCTGATCGAGGCCGACGAGACGGTTGGCCTCGTATCCTGTGACGCCCTGACCCTGCCCGCCGCCCTCGTGGCGCGAGTCGGTGAGCGCTTCGCGGCCGAGACCCATCTTCCGCGTAGCCACCTTCTGTTTGCGGCTTCCCACACCCATCACGGCCCCAGCACCCTCGACGTCCTGGGCCTGCGCTCCGTGCCCGAGTTCCTGCGCCGCCTGGAGCAGGCAGCTTACCTGGCGCTGCAGGACGCCTGGCAACAGCTCCGGGATCCCGATGCGGCGCCCAACCGCTACCAGGCTGAGTTGCTCTTTGCCCAGGGCCAGGAGGCTACCGTCGGGCGCAACAGCCGGCTGCTGCTGCAGGACGGCCAGATCGGCTGGTATGGCTACGAGGAAGCCGATGTCGTGAGACCAACCGGCCCGTACGACCCGGATCTGCTGGTCCTCACGCTCCGGGCCATGGATGGTCGCACCATCGCCACGGTCTTCAACCACTCGGTGCATAACATCGGCGTGCTGCAGCCGGGAAGGCAATCGCCCGGCTTCTATGCCTTGGCTGCGCAAGAGCTGGAGCGCCGACACGGCGGCGTCTGCCTGTTCCTACCCGGCGCTTCGGGCTCGACGCACAACTGCACCTACGAGGGGAGCGGGCTGTCTGGACAGGAGCTGGTCAACCGCATGGTGGCGGCCGTCGAGGAGGCCCTCGGGCGAGCGGAGCCCGCCCTGATCGGGCCGGTTGCTGCCATCCAGCGCCCCTTCACCTACCGTGTCCGGGCGTTTGACGAGGCCGCCGAGGCGGCAGCGGTGGGACGGTACTTCGCTCGCTATGCCACTTCTGATGCCGCGACCCAGGAGGCTATCTTTGCCGCGGAACGTGCCGCCCTGGCGCCCCACCAGGGAGAGGAGCGACAGACGGTCCTGCAGGTGATACGCCTGGGGCAGGTGGCGCTGGTGGGTATCCCCGGGGAGATGTTCGCACGGCTGGCCCTGGCCATCCGGCGCGCTTCGCCCTTACGTCACACCTTTGTTGTCGGCCTGGCCAACGACGTTTTTGGCTACATCCCTGATGCCGAAGGCTATCAGCTGGGTGGCTATCAGGCCTGGGTGCATCGCCACTGCCCGGCCGAGACGGGCACCGGCGAGGCGATGGTGGTGCAAGCGCTGTCGATGCTAGATGAGGTGGCCGACTTTCCCCCGATCCTGGACCCGCCGGTCCTGCGGGAGCTGAGGGCTGATGACGCATTGGCCTTGCAGGCCTTCTACAATCGCACCAGCACCGATGTCCGCTGGCTGTTTTGCCCCCTGGGCTGGAACGCCTCACTGGACGCCTGCCAGGCCATCTGCGACCTGGTGGGCGCCGGTAACCGGTATGACGTTGTCCTGGATAACGGCCGTGAGATCGTCGGCTGGGCCTTTGTCAACGCCCTGGAGACCCGCCGGGCGTACCTGGGCATCGGCATTACCGACCGCTACTGCAGCCAGGGCCTCGGCAAGCCGCTCATGCAGGCGGTGATGGACAAGTGCCGCGAGCTTGGTCAGGAGGCCGTCGAGCTCATCGTCATCCAGGACAACCCGCGGGCTCAGAGACTCTATGAGCGCTTCGGTTTCGTGCGCACCGGCGAGTTCGTGGCGAACAGCGGCCAGGTATTCTACCGCATGGTAGCGGAGCTGTAGGGCGCACTCATACGGAGGGCATCCTGTCTTGACATCGCCTCCTCTCGGTAGGAGGGGCGTCCGGCCCCCGCCGGCGCGGCAGGAAGCCACGCCTACCGGAGAGGAAAAGGACTGGAAGCCGCGCCTACCACAGGAGCAGTGCCTACTATAGAGGAATGCCCACCACACCGGTGCGCGAGGAGACAACTGAATGATTGACTTCCACTGCCATATCGGTAACCTCCAGCGCGAGGGGTACCCCGAGCGCCCGCCTTTCAGCGTCCACCAGTGTGTGGACTGGATGAACCGTGAAGGCATCGAGCGGGCGGTGTTGCTGCCGCTGGAAAGCCCCGAGGGGGGCTGGGGGTGGTTTCTGACCGAAGAAGCCATCGCTGCCCGTGACCTCTACCCCGACCGCTTCATCGCCTTCATGTGCATTGATGTGCGCTATCCAGCGGTAGAGAAGCTCTTTGACATCTTCTACCACCGCTATGGCTGTCGGGGGTTTGGCGAGCACATCCCTGGCCTGCCCTTCGACCACGAGCTGTGCAAGGTGGTCTACCGCAAGTGCGACGAGTACGGCCTGCCAATGGTCATGGATCTGTGCACCATCCTGACCGATGAGCCCGGCCTGCCCCGGCTGGAGGCCTGCCTGAAGGAGTTCCCGAACTGCCAGTTCGTGGGCCACGGGCCGTACTTCTGGGCCAACATCTCCGGCCCGGACAGCGACCTGGAGGGCTACCCCTCCGGCCCGGTCACCCCCGGCGGCGCGGTGGACCGGCTGATGAGCGAGTACCCGAACCTGTATGCCGATCTGTCGGCCGGTTCGGGCTACAACGCCATGACCCGCGATCCCGAGTTCACGCAGGGCTTCCTGGAGCGCCACTGGGACCGGCTGATGTTCGGCACCGACATCTGCTGGCACAACATGCCAATCCCGCAGTTCGACTGGTTTGCCAACCTGGAGGTGCCGGTGGAGTGGAAGAAGGCTATCGCCAGCGGGACTGCGAAAAAGCTGCTGGGGCTGTGATAACTGCGTTGCAGGGCAAGCATTTGCCAAACCGTGTCTGCCACAGAGAGTCTAGGACAAGGACGGTGGCCCCAAGATGACTCGTACGGTATATTGGGTGTTGGTAGTCTCCGTCAGCCTACTGGTCCTAGTAGTCGGCCCTGTTCACTCCGATAGCATCTCGGTGTGGGTAGACGGCCAGTTCGTCGGCTGGGCGCTGGAGCTGACAGAAGGTCGCTCCTATGTGCCACTGCGGTCTGTTTCGCAAGCTCTTGGGGTGCCCGTACAATACAGTGAGCGTTTCCACTGCGTGTTCCTAGGCATAACAGTGGGTGATGGAGTCACGACAGGTTCCGTCGTGCGTGGTAGCGCAGGCTTCCCGACAGTATATGTGGACGGGTCTCTAGTCGGTGTTGGAGCAGTCATATCTGGAGTGACATACGTCCCCCTTCGGCTAGTCAGCGAGAGACTCGGGGCCACTGTGGATTATGTACCACAGGTCTCCAAGATAAGGGTAACTAGCCGAGGTGGCACGCCCGCCCCCCTCTTGCCCGGCGTTCCAATCGCGCATACGGTAGAGCGTTGGTGGCCAGTTGAGGAGTCAGGATGGGGGATGTGGTTCCGGAACGCAGTCATCAGCGGTACTGGGCTAAGCGCAGAGATCAGGATTGATGAGGGCGTGTTCAAGAAGACTCCGAAGCCAATCTCAGTGGACTTCGTGGTCACACTCTACGGTTGGGATGGGACAGCCATTGCGCAGGACTCGGTCCGCCTGTACGGAATCTCGAGTGCTGGCGGACGGTACTTGCTCGAGACCATTACGCTCATTGGGGGCGAGGTGGCGTCCTGCTCAGTGGTATACTCGTCGGCTTGGGTTCCGCGCCGGTAACATCTGCTGAACTCGCTCTTCAGCTTCCGTTTCGCTGGAAAGACGGACTCTGCATAGCGTCTGCGGTGTCGATGCTCACCTTGGCCCGACAGGGATGTCGGGCCTACCGTGAGGTAAACGGCATCGGGTTCGCAGGCCCGTCCCACAAGAGCATGGCGGGCAGGCCCAGCTTCTCGGGGAAGGGGCCAGACCAGCGGCGGGGCACAGGCTCCTGCCCTAGACACGGATAGAGCATGAAGACCGTCATTCTCCTGGCCGGGCAGGCGACGCGGATGCGGCCGCTGAGCTCGTATCTCAACAAGGGCATGATCCCGGTCAACGGGCGGCCCCTGCTGGAGCATGTCATCACCAAGCTCCAGCGGCAGGGCTTCACCGACCTGATCGTCGCCGTGACCCTGTTCCCGGAGCAACTGCAGCACTACTTCGGCGATGGTAGCCGGTTCGGTGTGCGGATCGAGTATGTGCCGCGGCCGGAGCCGTCACAGACCGCCGGCGAAGTGCATGCCCTGAGGGAATGGCTACCCTCCGGTGAGCCATTTGTGGTACACTACGGCGACATACTCACCAACCTGGACCTGCCCGCGATGGTCCGCCAGCACCAGGCGACCGGCGCGGTCGCGACTCTGGGTCTGGTGACCGGCGTGCCCGTGCATGCGGGCGTGGCGACACTGGGTGAGGGTGGACGAGTGACGGCCTTCACCGAGAAGCCGCCCCTGGACCTGTGCTGCAACGCGGCGGTGTACGTGCTGAGCCCGCGGACGCTCGAATACTGCGGGCCCGGCAAGGACTTCGGCCGCCATGTCTTCCCGGAGATGATCGCCGCCGGAGAAGACGTGCGCGGCTATCTGGACCGTGAGGCCTATTGGATGGACGTGGGGCGGCTGTCTGACCTGGACGAGGCCAGTGAACTGATGGCGAGGCACGAGACCTGATGCGACGCGGGAGGGTTTCCAGCGGCGGAGCGCTGCTGGTGGCGCTGGCTTGCCTGGGTGTCTGCCGCGCGGACATCCTGGGTGGCATCGTGTCCCATTGTCCGGCCCAGTCTCCCTCCTTTGAGAGAGTGGTAGCACAGTTGCGGGCGCTGCAGATGAGCCCGCGGGTGGAGGTCGCCACCATCGGCGTCAGCCGCCAGGGGCGACCTCTGCTGCAGGTCACCGTCCGGGACCCCGAAGTACCCCTTGAGAGCACTGTTCGCGTCTTCATCATCGCTCGCCAGCACGGAACGGAGGCCTCTGGAACGACGGCCTGTCTGGCGCTGGCCAAGCACTTCGCCGAGAGCCAGGGTGAGTTGGAGCAGGCTCTGCTGCGACAGCTCACCTGGGTGCTCGTGCCGGTGGCCAACCCTGACGGGATGGTGGCTGGACGTCGCAACAACGCCGCCGGCGCCGATCTCAACCGCAGTTGGGGCACGGCGGCACAGGCGGAGGTAAAGGCCATCATCCGGGCCGTCGAGCACGTCAGGCCCCACGCCCTCGTTGACATGCACGAGCTTCCAGCGTCCTCGTCCAAGGCCGCCTATCGGGACAACTTCATCCAGACTATCGGTCCCGGCTCCGGGCTGACGGCGTCGCTGGGTCAGGAGTGCAAGAGCGCCAGCGCCCGTCTGGCCAGTTGGATGGGGCAGGTGGGTTACCCCCTGCGGGTGTACTACGACACCGCTGGCGAGAACACACAGCTCTGCCATCGCTACTTTGGGTTGGCGCGCCGGATCCCGTCGTATCTGTTTGAGGCCAAGACCGGCGGCGGCCGGACGCTGGTCTCGCGCACGAGGTTCCACGTCCTGGGTGCGCTGGTGGTGGCCGACAGCGCTTTGCATCGGCACTATGAGCTGCCCGCCGAGCCGCAGGTCGCGTCGGTACCACTGCCGGCGCCGCCTGCTGAGGCCGCGCCGCAGGGCCCGCCCGTGGTGGAGCTGGAGTTGCCCCGCGACCAGGAGACGGCCCGCGGCGAGCTGAGCGTGGTAGCCAAAGCGACGCCGGCTTCAGAGCTTGCTTACCTGCAGCTCCAGGTTGACGGGGTTGTGAAGGCGCTGGCTACGTCGGCGATTCAGACTTTCCCGCTGGACACTCGCGTCTACCCTGACGGTGAGCACCGCATCGTGGTGCAGGCGTGTGACGACTGCGGCCGCGTTTTGGCTGAGGCGGCGGTCACGGTGCTGGTGGACAACCGGCAGGAGGCGGGTGAGTGAGGTCGGGCCGGTCAGGTTTCTGGCGAGCGTGGGCGCCCGCGGTGGTGTGGCTGGGCGTGATCTGGACAGTGAACTCTTTGCCTCGCCAGACGTTTCCTGAAGGTATCAGGAAGTCGCCCCGTGCCGACCCACAGGCCCACGTACTGCTCTACCTGCCCCTGGGCGTGTTCCTGATGCGAGCGCTGTCGCCGCCTGGCCGTAACCGGGCTGGCGTGGTGCGGATGCTGGCACTGACGGTGGTCGTCGGCGCGGCCCTGGCGGCGCTGGATGAATGGCACAAGGTCTTGATACCCTCGCGCAAGGGTGAAGTCGGCGACTGGCTCCGCGACGTGGTCGGAACCTGTGTAGGGGCATGCGGCTGGGCGGCGCTGGTTGCGGGCACAGCCTCACGAGATCGGCCGCAACCGGCGGTCGGGCCCGGCCAAGATGGTGGCTAGTGGCGATCGGGTGGCGCGCCGTCGGACGTGGGTAGCCCTGTTTGTCTGGATCGGGGTCATCTGGACGGTAACGTCCATCCCGGGACGGATGCTGCCTGAGGGACCGCCGGGCATTGATCGGGTAGTGCACTTTGCCTTGTACGTCCCCCTAGGATTCCTGCTGACCCTGGCCTTGACGCCCAGCAACGGTGGCTGTGGCTTGAGCCTGGCCTGCTTGCTGATCGCCCTGGGCTCGGGCGCGGTTGTGGCGGCGCTCGATGAGTGGCACCAGCAGTACATTGTCAACCGCACGGCCAGCATTGCTGAT
Organism: Armatimonadota bacterium; assembly: GCA_013178155.1. Taxonomy (GTDB): domain Bacteria; phylum Armatimonadota; class Zipacnadia; order Zipacnadales; family UBA11051; genus JABLXH01. Next base: position 50,868 of record JABLXH010000002.1, read on the forward strand.
TGGCACTGGGACCTGCGGGGTATGATTGTAGGTTCAGTCGCGGCGCTGCTGATGACGCAGTTCCGCAAAAGGAGATCCCATGTCCGAGATCCGCGCCATTACCGCTGAGGAGTTCGAGAGCGTCGTCAACGACGACGGTATCACGCTCATCAAGTTCTACACTCAAGGGTGTCCCGCTTGCGCGCGGTTTGCCCCGACCTATGAGAAGCTGGCTGACGAGTACGAGGGCCGGGCGGTGTTCGTGCAAATGGACGCCCGTCAGAATCTTGACACAGCCAAGCAACTTGGCATCCGTGGTGTCCCCACGGTCGTCGCGTTCAGGGCAGGGTCGGAAGCGCAGCGTGTGACGGGGGCCAAGACGCTGGCTGAAATGAGGGAATGGCTGACGCCGGTCCTGCCGTAGAGCGGCTGGCGGCCTTGGTCCGCCGCAGGCTCGCTACGGACGGCGTATGTCGGGTACAACACAAAGGAGAAGGCATCCATGTCCAAAGCAGTGGAGTTGACCAACGACAACTTTGACACCGAGGTTGTACAGTCTGATCTGCCGGTCCTGGTGGATTTCTGGGCGCCATGGTGCGGGCCCTGCCGCATGGTCGCCCCGGTGGTCGAGGCCATCGCGGAGAAGTACGCCGGGAAGGCCAAGGTGGGCAAGGTCAATGTTGACGAGGCCGGCGATCTGGCCATGAAGTTCGGGATCCGCAGCATCCCGACACTCATGATCTTCAAAGGCGGCCAGCAGGTTGACGTGGTGGTGGGTGCTTTGCCCGAGGCCGACCTGTCGGCCCGTCTGGACAAGGTTATCGGCTAGCGGCGGATCCCGCGTCACCGTAGGTCTGCCGGCCCCCGCGGTCAGACGCTGTCGGGGGCCTTTGGCACCCTGGTCGTGACGGCAAAGAGGCAAAACCCTGGCGGCAGGTGGGACGTCTAACAGACGATACCTGCCGCCATCAGGGCGGCTGGAGGCTTGTTTTCCGTCCAGGAGGAAAAGCACCGATGCATACCGGCAACGATCTGCAGCAGAGGCACTCCCACCTCATTATCATCCTGCTTAGCGTGATTGTCGGGGCTGTGCTGACGGCCCTGGTTCTGTCGCAGACGCAGAAGCCGCCGCTTCTGGTGGAGCCAGCCATGGCTCAGCGGTCCGGCGGCGCCCCGCAGTTCGAGGCAGTGGCGGAGAAGGTGCTGCCTGCCGTGGTATACATCAGTAGCGACATCCAGCAGCCCGAGGATCCCCGGCAGAAGGAAATGCGGAGACAGATGGAGGAGTTCTTCCGGCAGCTTCCGCCCAACTTCCGCCCGCAGTTCCCCGATGGCGGTGACGAGGAGTCGGCGCCGCGCGCACGGCCTGCAGCCGGCTCCGGATGGATCTACAGCCCCGATGGCTACATTGTGACCAACGCCCATGTGGTGCGCGGCGCCACCAAGGTGACGGTCCAACTTCATGACGTCGAGGGCGATAAGAAGGAATACCCGGCGAAGATCATTGGGACTGACCCGCGGACGGAGCTGGCCGTCATCAAGGTGGACGCTGGGCGACAGCTTCCGACACTGAAGCTGGGCGACTCTGACCAGGCCAAGATCGCGTCCTGGGTCATGGCTGTCGGAAGTCCCTTCCAGCTTCAGCAGACAGTCACGGTCGGCGTCATCAGCGCTCGTGGTCGCATCATTAGCGGCGAGAGTCAGTACTTCCGGCTGGGCGACCTGATCCAGACGGACGCGCCCATCAACCCTGGCAACAGCGGCGGACCCCTGGTCAACACAGACGGCGAGGTCATCGGCATCAACGTGGCCATCGCGTCGCCCGGGGCAACGATGATACCAGTCAATATCGGCATTGGGTTCGCCATTCCCTCCAATGCGGCGAAGACCATTGTTCCGCAGCTTATCGAGAAGGGCAAGGTGGCACGCGGCTGGCTGGGCGTAACGATAAAGGACCTCAACGAGAATCTTCGCACGCACTTTGGTGTGGGCGAAGGCGAGGGTGGTGTGCTGGTGACGCAGGTCAACGACAATGCGCCGGCCTCCAAGGTTCTGCAGCCCAACGACGTGGTGCTGTCGGTGGATGGCAAGCCTGTTCGCGAGACCTGGGACCTGCAAAGTGCCATCGCCAACACCCCACCCGGAACCAGGGTGAGCATGGAAATTCTCCGCGCCAAGCAGAGGATGACCTTGCAGGTGGAACTGGGACAGATGCCGGCTCAGTACGCGGGTTTCGAGGAGGAGAAGCCAGCCGCTGAAGAGACCGAGAGCAACGGCCTGGCGCTAACGGTCAAGGAGATCACGCCCGAGTTGGCCCGCGAGACCAAGCTGGCTCGTGACAAGGGTGTGGTCATCACGGCGGTGGGGGCAGAGCTGCGGGATCGTCTGCTGGAGGGCGACGTGATCGTTCGGGTCAACGACAAGGACGTCAACACCGTCGCCGAATACAAGGCGGCTATCGCCGCCGCCCGCCAGGCCAAGGAGAAGTTCGTGGTCCTCTCGATCGAGCGGCTGGATGAAGAGGGCAAGAAGATGACCGATGTGGTGGATGTGCCGCTGGAGTAGGACTGACAGAGGCAAGGAGACGGTTTCTCAGACTGGGGCGCCTCCGTGTTGAGGCGCCCCAGCTCGCTCTTACGATGGAGCGGGCCTCGCGCGAACTGTGCTCGGGGTCTGCGGTGGCAGCCTAGTTGACAAGCTCCTCCAGCCGCACAGCCTGCTCCGCGATCATCCAGCGGTACACGTCGGCCTCTCGCGGCGCCCAGAGGTCCTGGTCCTTGTACTTGGGCTGGACGCGGATTCGCCCCCAGACGTAGTCCAGGGTCTTTTGGGCCTCCTCCGCCAACTGGGCCGACTTGCCGCCTGCCTGCCTGGACTGCGCGATGAGCTGCTTGCAGGTGAATACGTACCGGTAGTCGTCGTAACCCTCGCGGTACGCCTCCCACATCGCCACCGGGATGGGCCGGCCGCTGTCCTCGGTTCGGTTGAAGAAGTCTGACATACGGCCGCTCAGGTAATTCCAGGGGTCACCGACATCGGCGCGGTAGATCCAGGGGATCAGGGCCGTGAAGCCGGATCGCCAGAAGCCAAAGCCGTAGGTCATCCGCGCACCGTTGACCGGTGTGTGGTCGTTCTCCCCATTTATATGGTTGGGGTAGCACCAGTAGTCAACCGGACGGGCCGCCTTGTCCTTCAGTAGCTCATCGCGTGCAGGCAGGAAGGGTTGCGTACACCAGACGTCGATGTAGGGACGGAGCGGAGCGAAGCCGTCCAGCGTTGGGTCAGCGGTCACATACGTTCTTACCCCTGCGGCGCGAACGGCCTTGAGGGTTTCCGTCATGAAGGCAATGGCTCCCGCGCCTGTGCTCGGCTCGTCAATGGGGTAGTACAGGAACTCGGGCCACCCGCGGCGGACACGCTCGGTCTCGATGGCCTGGCACATGGCCGTCAGCTCCTGGGCATACTCCGGAGGGGGCAAGGTGGCGTTTGCGATGTGCGATCCCAGGTCCTGGCCGGTGTACTTGCGGTAGATGCCACTGGCATTGACCGCCACCACAAAGGGTCCCCGCAGGCCGAAGCGCTGCCAGAGGTCCACCTTCTTTTGGAACAGGTCGAAATTGAAGCTGAACGTGCCGGGCTCGTCGTCCTTGGCCGGGGCCGCCCAAAGGCTGGTCGTGACATTGCGGGTCCCATGGGCGATGAGGTCAGCCATCTCCCACTCGGACTTCTGCAGGAAGTAGGCTTTGCTGACCTCGTCCTTGGCGCTGGCCCACTCATCCAGGGGGTCGTAGTAGTAGATCCCATACAGCTTCTCGGGATCCTCCTGCAGGCGCAGGGGCAGGACGCGGAGACGGACCGGCAGGCTGGCGGCGGCGGCCCCGCGGGGGCTGAAGGTCACGGTGCCTGTGTAGGTGCCGGGAGCGGCCGGCTCGGGAACATGCACCGTGAGCCAGTAGCGGGTGTTAGTCCTGCCTGGCAGCGGTTGCAACGGATCCATCGGCATGAGGGGGTCGGGCGCCAGTTTGAACTGGCCTATAGTGGTATAGTTCGGCCGGACACGCATGTACCGGACGCGCCGAATCTCCCAGGCGCTGGCCGGTATCGAGCCCTGCGGTCCCCGTAGGTCCGAGACGGCTACCGTGGCCCCCGCCAGTTCCCGGAACGGGTAGACGATGAAGTTCAGCGGCTCGTACTCACCCGGGCAGGCAAAGGCGCGGAGCTGGGGGTTCATCTCGGCGGCCAGCGGGACCGTGTCCGGGTAGACCACCTCGGCCCAGTGCCGCTGGTGTATGACATAGCCGCGCTGCCGGTCGGCCTCCGGGATCGCCGGCCAGGGGGTAGCATCGGTCGGTTGAACCTGCTTCCACTTGGCGGCCTCAGCCGGTGGCAAGAAGTCAATCAGCTCCCGCACAGGGTTCAGTATAGTCCCCAGCAAGCGCTGGCGGTCAGCATCCTGATACAGGACAAGGCCGGCAACAGCGAACAAGCTCCGGGGGCGGAAGGTCAGACGGGCTTCACCACCGACGGCCTTCACGTCGAGGTAGGCCTGTCGGAACTGATAGGAGTCCTCGAAACGTACGGGCTTGGTCGCGGAACCGCTCTCGATGTCGAAGTCGAAGTACTGACTGCGGTAGGGGTAGCTGGTACCACACAAGACCCAGACGTGGTAGGTCCCATCCGGCACCCGGATAACCAGTTCTGCTGGCTGGTCGCTAATGACGGAGTCCTGGGAGAGAGGACAGGTCCAGCAGGGCGGGGGAACCTTGCTGCCCTCCGCACCCTCGTACTCCGTGAAGGGCTGGTCACGCACCAGCAGGTGGCTGCCGTCCACCCACCCGGCCGCGTCTTGCCCGCCGACCATCGCCGGGGTAACGCGGATGAAGCCATCCTGGACCGCCGACTCGGCGCCACCAAAGTCGAGACAGTACATCGCCGCTGACGACAGGGTCGCAGCGCCGATCAAGCCGGCCACGAGTGCCAGAGACAGGCTCAAGCGCCTCATTGCGTTCCCTCCTGCCACGGACTCCGGGCGACTTTCAGAGCGAAGGGGGCCGGACTATCACCCCGACACCGCAGGGCCAGTTCATATTCACCCGCCGCCAGACCGGCCGAGGGCAGGGGCAAAGCAACCCGGGAACGCCCAGGCCCCATATCGAGGCGTCCCTCGGCCGCGACGGTCCCATTCCGACTGAGGGCCCAGGTCACCTCGGCCTTGGCCTCCTGCTTCACACCCATAAGGTCGAGGTCAACCAGCAAGTAGCGGCTGTCGGCATAGATGGCCTGTTCCACCAGCCGGCTGGCCGCGAGGGTTGGCTCGACATATCGCACCAGGCAGATATTGTCTATCCAGAAATCCAGCTCGTCGCCGTCGCGGTAGTTGGACTCGCTGATGTGGAACTGGATGCCCGAACGCGGGTTGACCCCGGGGAGGTCGGCCAGGGGAAGTCGGTAATCGGTCCACTTGCCCAACTGCAGTTCGGTCAGGCTACGGCTGTAGTCCGCACGCGAGCCTGCGCCATATAGCCCCACGCCCATCGGTGTGGCCGGCAGCTTGTCGCGCGAGCTCTCCACGTAGATGGAGAACTCCAGGTAGTCCCAGCCGGACCAGTCACGGACCGGCTCCGGGAAGGAGCGCTGCATGCGCGGCCAGCCGATGGGGTACTGCGGCTCGCCGGTGCTCCAGTCCACTTCCACATGGAACTGCAGGGAAGTGGGCCCGCGACGCGCCTGCTTCGTGCTGATACTCACCCGCGCTTCCGCCGGGCGCCACTGGGCCGCGTCGGTGTCGAGGCCATCGTCCAGGATCAGCCGCTCCAGGTTGCCCTCGCGGATCACGGGCGCGACCGGTGGCGACTGCTGCGCAGCGGCAACACCCACAACCAGAGCCAGTGCGGTGACGGCGATGCACCTGAGCATGGGCGTCATCTCTCCTTCACGTTCGCGACGGCAACGGCCGCTGTCCATCAGGCCAAGCGAGCAGGCACTCCCTGTGGACACAGAGCTCATACCCGGTTCGTAGCCGCAGGCGGAGCGGCGGACATGGGCTGATTGTAGAAGGGCTGATAGCGGTGCTGCTCGGTAAGCTCGGTGAGGCGGTCCAGGTCCTCGGGCGCGATCTGCAGCTCACATACGCCCAGCAGCGGAAGAATGTGCTCGGGACGGGAGGCCCCGACGATCGGCACGAACGGCGCCGGACGTGAGAGAACCCACGCGACCGCCAGTTGGGACATGGTGACACCGTTGCGGCTGGCGATGCGCTCCATCTCCTCCAGGAAGTCAAACATCTCGTCCGTCAGTTGTGAACTGAGCTTCCCGCTCTTGGCCACGCGGGTGTCCTCGGGCAGTGGTTCACCACGGCGGAAGCGGCCGGTCAGGAGGCCGGCGCTCTGGGGACCATAGGACTGCAACACGATGTTGAAACGGTTGGCCATGGGAACGGTCTCATTCTCGATGGAACGGTCCAGCAGGTTGTAGTGCACCTGCACCGACACTGGCGGCTCCCAGCCATAGCGCGCGCACACGCCGAGGCAGTAAGCCACCTGCCAGGCGTAGGCATTGCACATGGCGACGTAGCGGATCTTGCCCTGCTTGACGAGGTTGTCCAGTGTCGAATAGACCTCCTCAAAGGGTGTGAGAGGGTCAGGGTGATGGCACATGTAGATGTCCACGTAGTCAGTCTCCAGGCGGCTGAGACTGGCGTTGAGGGCGTCTATGATATGGCGCCGTGAACAGTCGGCCGGCCGGCGGCGGCCGGCGTAGCGGCTCGCCCAGACTTTGGTTGAGATGATGACCTGGTCACGCCGGCCCTTGAGGGCTTTCGCCAGAAAGCGCTCGCTTTCGCCACGGCCATAGGAGTCCGCCGTGTCAATGAAGTTGATGCCGCCGTCGAGGCACTGGTGGACCAGGTCAATGGCCTCTTCCTCAGGCAGGCGCTCGGTGATGGTCATAGCGCCGAGGCAGATCCGCGACACCTCGATGCCCGCATTTCCGTACCGTATGTACTCCATGCTTCGTTCCTCCTTCTTGCCGTCAGCGAGGCATTGCCGCTGGTGTCCCGGCATGGTACAATCCGCCCGCTGACCGCGCCTGGCCTGGCGTTTCGACCGGTTTCGGGCCTTCTCCTCCCTGCCCGGAGCATCGCCGCAGCCAGCGAAAGGATGAGATGCAATGAAGCAAGACCGGGCCGAGGAGCACCGGCGCCGCCTCTGCCATCTGGCCGAGGTCCACGCCGCAGTTGGTCCCGACGCGCCGTTCCACGTCGTGCAGGACTACCTGCCGGGCCAGGTGGTCTACAACCTTGGCGAATACCCGGCACGCTTCTCCATCGCCCCGAGCGATTACGATGTTGAGCTTCTGGAGCAGTTCGCGGCGGCCGGCGTGGAGCTGATCCAGATCCACGAGGACTGGAATGACTCGCTGCGTGTGCTGGGTGCTGACAAGTTCACCAGCCACGATCCGGGGGGACTGCGGTCGTTCGTGGATGTCGCTCACGGTCTGGGGCTGAAGGTGCTGCCCTATATCTCCAGCGGGTTCTTTGACATCCGCGATCCGGATTTCCGCGAGGAGTTCTACGACCCGGCGCGCAGTCGCCTGATCGAGCTCTACTTCGACTACGCTCGCTGCTCGCCGGCCAGCCCGGAGTGGCGCGCATACCTGCTGCCCCGCGTGGAACGTTTGCTGGACGACTACGGGTTTGACGGCCTGTACAATGACGTGGGGTACCACGCGGAGTTGGAGGAGCTGCCGCTGGCTGAAGGCCAGGTACGACCGGCCCCCTGGCCTCATGCGGCCTTTGAAGACCTGCTGGGCTTACTCTACGACATGGCCCACCGTCGCGGCGGAGTGGTGAAGATGCATGGGGGGCCGCCGCGGATCAGCGACCGCGTGAAGCTGTACGACTACCTGTGGCTGGGCGAGGGGGTCAAGTCACTGGACCGCCTGCGCCAGGAGGCTGGCCAGGCGCCGCCCTACGTCGTGCCCTGCCCGGACATGAGTCGCGCCCAGGTCGATAGCGAAGACGACCTGTACCTGTACACCATCCCCTTCATGCAGTTCCCGCTGCGCGTGGACGGTCGGCCCTTCACGGGCGAAAGGGCCAGTGTCCCCGGCATCGCCTACCAGCCTGAAGCGACATGCTTCTGGACACGGCACTGCCGGGCCATACACCGCTACTTCCAGCAGCATCGGGATGGGCCCTACACCTATGGCTGGTGGGATAGCTGTCCTGGTCAGCCAGGGGCCCGCGAGACCTGGCTCACATACCTGCGCCTCTATCGTCCCATGGTTGCCCCGGGCAGCCGGGTGTGGACCGGTGTGCGAAGCGGTGCGCTGTTTGCGGAACCGCCGTCCCGGGACCTGGTGACAAGCCTGTTCGTCAACAGCAAGGTGTATCTCGTCGCAGCCAACTTTGGCCCCGCGCCGTCGGTCCTACGCTCAAACTGGCTCTGGCAGGACCGGCGGAGCTCCAGGCGCGGGAAGGAATGGACGGTCGCCCCGCGCCAGATGCTCTTGCTGCAGCGTGTTGCCGACGAGACTACTGCGGCTCCCTGAGCTCCATGGTTCCGTCGGAGCGGATCAACACCAGCTTGGTCACAACGGTCTGGGTGCGTCGCAGACGGGAGGGCTCAAAAGGGTCCTGCTCGTAGTCAGTGCGTGACTGGAAGGGTACCGCGGCAACCACCTGGGGGCGCTGCAGGAGCGCCCGGGCTTCCGGCGTCAACTCGTCGTCGGTGGGCTCGCCACCATTGGCGGCTGGCTGCGGCGCCGGCTCCTGTTGAGCCATGGCGGGCCGTGACTGGCCTGCCAGGATGGCTCCCAGCCCGAAGGAGAGCGCCATCAGGGCGACCACAACCGCAACAACTGACCTGGTCATGTCTAACCTCCCCGAGGGATCAGTCAGCAGAAGTCCAGAGGCTGACATCGCTATTAGAGCCCTATCCGCAGCAATGGTTCCCGGGGGGAAGGAATGGGCCCGGGGCTACGGGAAACTGACGGGACACCTGCGGACCATAGCCCGACCACGCCTCGTGGTCAACTGGACCAGGGAGGGCTGATCTTGCGTTTCCTCATCCTCTGTCTCCTCGCCCTGCCGCTCGCCGCCCACGCTTACCCCCCTGCCTTCCAGGCACCCATGGACTCCTCCCTCGTGGCCAAACCAGGTGGAGAGCCCGTGGAGACCACCGGCCAGCCGGTCTTCGTCGTCGGCAAGTTCGGCCAGGCCGTGGAGTTGCGACCGGGCACGGTGCTGTTCTACGGGGCACGCGGCGTTCTCGACAAGGGACAAGGGACACTGAGCTTTTGGCTCAGGCCGAACTGGGCGGGTGATGACGGCCAGGATCACGGCCTGGTGGCGGATCAGGCTGACTACGCCAGCAAGGCGCTGAACACCTTCTACCTGTGGAAGGACCGTCACGGGTTACTGCGTTTCGATCTGGCGACGCCCGAGGGGCAGGCGTTGAGCGCTGACGTGCGGTCCTGGCGAGCGGGGGAATGGCATCATCTGGCGGTGACGTGGTCTCAGGCCGGCGAGCTTGCGTTGTATGTGGACGGCAACTGCGTCTCGCGCCGTCAGACGCCCTATGACCCCGTGTCGTGGCCGCGGCTCATTCTCGGCGGCGACTTCACCGGCGCAGGCAGCGCCGATGCGGCCTTTGACGAAGTGCGGATCTACTCCCGGCCGCTGCAGCAGGCCCACGTCATGGCCCTGGGGCAGAACCTGCCGCTGGAGGACGCGGCAGTCACACGCCTGACCGCGCCGCGGGCCATCCGCCTTGGCCAGCCGTTCGACATTCGGGTGCAGGTGACCGCGGCTGGCCCCCTGACCCGGGAATACCCGCTCGTACTGGAGTTGGCTGGGATCCCCTTTGCCACTTTGCAGGTATCGCTGGCCGGACACGACTGGGGCGCCGGCCAACCCCTGGACCTGGCCGGCTTTGCGGTTACCGTCCCGGAGTACTTGCGGTTGTGGAGCGGGACGTATCCGCTGACGGCTCGTCTCGACGGCACTGTGCCCCCGGCTGACACGGCGCCGGTGGTCCACCAGGTCGAGGTCACCTCCCGATCGCAGGCAGTCCCCGGTCACACTTACAGCGTGACCGAGGACGGCGTGCCCATGCGCGACGGTCGTCGCTTCATTCCGGCCGGTCCAGATGAGGGCTTTCTCTTCCAGGGACGTTTCTACCGTGACGACGCCGAGGGTCGCTCGTTGGCCTGCCAGCTCATCGCCAGCGGCGAGGTACAGGACGCGGTCCGCTGTCGGCTGGTGGATGCCGTCGAGGCCGCAGCTACCGACCACGAGTTTGTGGAATGGGGGCAGTCAGTGGTCCAGGAGGTGGCGCCGGGGAAGCGCGTCCGGCTTACCGGAGTGCCGGCCTCCGCGACCACAGCGGTCCGCGTGGGGGGCGAGGACCGTCCCGTCCTGCCCGGCTTCTCGTATACGCTGCGCACCTCGCCCACAGTTGCGCCTCATGTGCTGGTGGTGGAGATGGCCGCCGATTCGGACCGCACCCTCGCGATTGGCGTTGACGCGGCCCCCGGCAGCGAACCCTCACCGCCGCTGCGCGACAGCGGCCTCGGCGACACAAGGCTGATTCCCCTGCTGGTCACCTATGCCGACGGAGAGACGGCGCGGGGGGACAGCACGCTGCGCCAGGCCTTGCTGTTCTACCCCAAGACCGGGGCCAGCCTAGTGACCATCAGTTCCGGCGGCCGTGACCGGCAGCCGGACGTGGCAACCGCCGCTGCCGTGGCCCGTCTGGAGGTGTACGAACTCCTGGACGACGGAGCCGCGCTGCACAACCAGATCGCCCTGCCTGAGAAGGAACCCTCCCGCAGCGTCGGGCTGTGCTTGCCGGACACCACTGTCATGTTTGCGCAGTTTGGCTTCGCTGGCGCCGATGCCCTCCAGCGACGGGCCTCGCTGGGCGCCCTCGGGGACTATCTGGGGTTCATGGGCGTCAATCGCCTGGAGTTCTCGCCCCTGGGCTACGGGATGAATGCGCGGTATTTTGGCGGTCGTCTCGTCAACACGGAGGGCTACGATCTGTTCGATGAGCTGTTGCCCGTCGCGGAAAGACGGGGGCTGGAGCTGGTGCCGGTCCTGGAGCCCATGTCTTTCTACGATCGCTTGCCCGAGTTCACCGACGACAGCTTCCAGCTCGACCGCGACGGCCGAACCTACCGCCAGGCCTATGGCCGGGTGCCCGACCCTCTCCGCCCCGAGGTGCAGGCCCAGGCCATGGGCTTTCTGTCCGAGTTCCTGGAGCGTGTGCGCGGCCGCGCTTGTGTCCCCTTCGTGGCGGTGCGGGTGGATGGCGTCGCCGGTACATGCTACTCAGGCGATGCCCCGACGCGCCCACCCGAGGAGGCCGGTTACAGCGAGTGGGACCTCGCAGCCTTCATGCAGGCCACCGGCGTACAGGTCGGGGGCACGCCGGGTGATACGCCCAGCCGCTTTGCCTGGCTGAAGGCCAACCCGGAGGCCTGGAGCCGATGGATCACCTGGCGGTGTGAGCAAACCCATGCGTTCTGGCTCAAGCTGCGCGACCTGGTGGTGTCCCGGGGCGATGGCCGGAAGCTGCTGATCCAGACCAGCCTGCCAAGCGCAGAGCCGGGGCAGTATGGTTACTGGCGCACCAACCAGACTTCGCCGCTGGATGTCCTGCGGCACCACGGCTACGATCCGCGCCTGCATCTGTCGGAGCAAGGGCTGCGGATCTCACGATGCCTCAACCTGGGTGGGGACCGCTACCATGGCGATTCGGCCAACAGCACCTATGCCCTGCAACCCGAACTGGAGCCCTGGTACCGGACGGCCGAGGGCGGCGAGACCGAACTGCGGCTGACCACGTGGGACCTGCCGGAACACCCTCTGGGCCACCGGGCGGGTCCGGCTGGGCCTGCCGGTCGCGCCTTCCTGGGCCCCCTGGTCCACTCCCTGCGCGTCCACGATCCCTACGCCCTCACGCTGACGAGCTGGGGGCTGGCAACAGCCGGTCACGAGGCGGAGCTGCGGCGCTTCATCCGCGCCTATCGGGCACTACCGGCCGTGCCGCCGACCGACTTTGAGGGGGAGGTTTTCCCGCGGCGCGAGCAGGTGGTGGTCCGTCGCCACGGTAGCTCACGGCTGGCGGTCATCAATGACAGCGAGGCTCCCCAGCGGGTGCGCCTGACCTTCCGTCCCCCGCTGCCCGTCGGGACGCGTGTGGTGGACTTGGCCGCCGGGGTTGAGCTCTCCCAGACGGTCGGGCGTGCCCAGACCAGAGTCGAGGTCGCCCTCGACGCCTGGGACCTGACTGCGCTCGAGATACGCACTCTGCCACCCAGCGGCGATGTCAAGCCGCGCCCCGGCCAACCGTGAGAGGTCCCTCTTTCGGGTCAGCCAAAGCCCCCGTCTGTGAGCGGGGCTTTGGCGTGCAAGGACTTGTCGCGTTGTGTGGGGCCCCCCTCAGCCCAGGTACCGCCATGTCATGTTGGTGACCTCGCCGTCGCGGAAGGTAAAGGTCTTGCGCCAATCCGATCGTCCGGCTCCAGTCGTGACGGTGCACTCGACCACCAGCTTGCCGTTGCCATCGCTCACGTCGTTGCTCAGGACGTCCATGCGCAGCGTGTCCTCGCCGTAGTGCACCTTCAGGTAGGTCTGTGCTTTCGCCAGCAGCTCTTCCTGCGTGATGGTAGCAGCCATGGGTACCTCCTATTGCCATACTTCGCCCCGGGTGTTTCGCCGTCGGGACGCCCCAGGCCTTCGCCGCAGCTCGGCTTGCCTGCCTGGCTGGCCCGTGTTAGAATGGCCATGTCCCATTGGCTCGAGCGCCAACGGGGTATGTCGGAGGCCGCGGAAATGAACAGAAGCTCAAGACGCCGCGCCGCGCCGCGCGACATTCTCGTGTTTTGGATCACCGTCGCCTGCCTCGCTGTCGCGCTGGGGGCTGCCGGGTTTGCTGTCGGGAAGTATCTTATAGGGGGCATGGTGGGTGGCAGCGAGGTAGATACCGGGGCGCCAGAGATCGTGGTCCAGAGCCCGGACGACCACCCCACCGGTACGGCCGCGCCGATCGGTCCGCCACCCGCCGAGGCCGTGGTCAAGGTCACCGAGCGTGCGCCTTCGGAAGCAGAGAGGATTGAGCTGGAGACGCAGCTCCCTCAGGATGCGGCCCAGCTCAGCGCGGACACCGGGGATGTGAACCCTCCCGACACCAGCCTGGGGCCTGATGACAAGCCGCTGCCGCCCGCCCAGGCGAGCGAGGGCGAAGAGAAGGTCGCAAGCAAGTCCGACGAGACCGGCGGCAAGCGCGGGGCGACCCAGAAGGGTGCTTACTCGGTTGTGGCGGGGTCCTTCGCTGACCCCACCAATGCCGAGAGGGAGGTTTCGCGGCTGACCGCCCAGGGGTACAAGCCGTATGTGGTCAAGGTGAAACGTGAGGGCAAGACTTTCCACCGCGTGCTTGTGGGCTCCTTTGCCGACCAACGGGAGGCAACCAGGCTGCGCGACAGACTGATCGGGGAAGGCACGCCGGCTTCGCTGGCCCGCGATTGAGCCGGATGTGAAGCACCATGCAGGATTGGACAGGACGACCCAATGAACTGGTCGCGCTGGCGCTGGCGCTGCTTCTGGGGCTGGGCCTGGTCTCCGTTCTGCTGCATGTCCGCGCCCTGGCGACGGGCCTCTCACGTCGCCGCGCCTGGCTGCTGCTGGGGCAGTTCTGGGCGGCGGCCACTCTGGCCCTGGTCGTCCTGCTGGCGACGCGCATCCACCTGGGGCACGCGCTCGTCGGCGGGAGTCCATCCACAGGCTGGTATGCCACCTCGCTGAACCCGAGCCAGGGCGCGGCTCTGGCCGGGGCGGCAGTAGCCTTGCTGGTCTGTGGCCTCTGGATCATGCGTACGGTAGCCCAAACCGGAGGGCGTCGCGCTCGCCCGACTCAGGTCACAGTCATACCGCCCGGCGACGAGGCGCCATGACCACAACCATCGTGCTCTGGGCGCTGGTGGCCCTCGTCGCCGCGTTCTTCTGGTATTCGCATTACGTGGAACCGCGCCGACTGGGTCTGACGCGGCTGCGGGTGAGCATACCCCGGCTGCCGGAAGCGCTTGAGGGCTTGACCCTACTACACCTGTCAGACCTGCACGTCACGGGTGATCGCGATGACTTTGGCGGTGAGATGGCGCGCCGGGCGGTAGCGCTGGCCGAGGAGGTCCCCGCCGACCTGATTTGCCTGACCGGCGACATCTCGCAGGCTTCACGAGCGATAGACGTGGCTGCCGAGATCCTGCGGCCCCTGACCAGCCGCCCTGTATTCGTGGTCATGGGTAACCATGACCACGACAAGATGCTGGAGACAGAGCTGGCCCTGCGCCGCATCCGGCGCGTCCCGGCAGATGAGTGGTGCGCGACCCTGGAGGCGACGGGGGCCAGGGTGCTGCGTAACGAGCATGTGAGTATTGAGTTGCGGGGTTGCACGGTCATCATCGCGGGTTGTGGCGACCCATCCTGCGGGTGGGACGATCTGCCGCAGACACTGGCGGGAAAGCCCCGTGGCGATTTCCATCTGCTGCTGGTGCATTCCCCGGACATGATGGACAGCCCTGATACGGCATGGGCTGACCTGGTGCTCTGCGGACATACCCACGGTGGGCAGTTGCGCCTGCCGGGCATCGGTAGTCCCTGGGCACCGGTGTGGCGAGATCGTCACCGCGCCTACGGCCTGCTGCGCTTCGGGACGACGCTGTGTTACGTCACGCGTGGCGTGGCCGCCGGGTTCCGGTCTCGCTTCCTGTGCCCGCCCGAGGTGGTGGAGATCGTCCTCACCCGCGGACCGGGCGATCCTGCCCGCGAGATGCAGCGACACAAGGTCACAGACCAGGCATAGGTCCGAACCGCCGACGCCAGACAGGGTGCACACCAAGATGGCCCCCAAGAAACCCCAGCCTTTGGACAGGCTGCTCGTCAGCCTGCGAGTGAAGAAGCCCGATGCCGGCCTGACGCGGGAGCAGGCCATGGCGGCCTGGCCCGTGCGCAACCCGGCCCTGGAGTGGACCACCAACGACGAGGACTGCGTCGTCGTCCGACTGCCGCGGCGCAAGGACCTGGTCGGCGGTCTGCTGTCCTTCCTGTTCTCCGTGCCTGAAAGCAAGCCTGTGGTACTGGATGAGGTGGGCAGCTTCGTCTGGCAGCTCTGTGATGGCGAGAACACGGTCTCGGATGTGGTGGACAGACTGGCTCTCGAGTACAAACTGAACCGGCGCGAGGCCGAGCTGTCCCTGACCAAGTTTCTGCAGATGCTTGGAAAGCGGGGGATGGTGGCCTTTGCGGTGCCGCGTGAGGTGGCAGAGGCCGCCGGATTGTCGGGGCAGGAGATCATCGCGAGCAGCGAAGAGGCACCAGACGAGTCAGGGGATACCGCGGAGGCAGACGGAGAGAAGCAGGAGGGCTGAGAGGCCCATGATCCGCAACATTCTGGTCGGCTATGGTGGGAGTCGCGGCGCCCAGGTGGCGCTCAGCCAGGCTATCCAGATCGCCCAGGCCTCCGGGGGGCGGATCCGTCTGGCGCTGGTGGAGGACGTGGCCGACAGCGCTGCCGAGGTGGGGCTCGTGGCCGAGCGCAGTCTGGAGCAGACCGTCCTCGCGGCGGCCGAAGAGCGCTCGGAGGTGGAGCCCGACAGCCTGGGCCCTTCACCGGCCCTTGAGGATGCCGCTCTGCGGTGCCAGGCGGAGGGCGTGGCCTGCTCCCTGACCCGCTCCTACGGCGATGTCGCCCAGCGCTTGCTATCTCTGTCACGTCTGGCTGACCTGGTCGTGGTTGGCCGACGCGGCGAAGGCAGTCGGTACCGCCGCAGTGTGCTGGGACGCAATGCCCGGCGGCTGGCCGCTGGCGCCATTGCGCCGACGCTGTTTGCTGACCGCGACTATCTTCCGATCCGCTCCGCTACCGCCTACTATGAGCCTCGTCCGACCGGTGGCCGGGCTTTGTTACGGACGGCGGAAATCTGCTCACTGTTGAATGTTGGCCTGAATGTGGTGTGTGTGGGCTTTGGGAATGTTGATGCTGCGACGGCGCTGGCTGAGGCACGTCAGGCTCTCCGCGCCTACCACCTCGACGGCGAGCTGATCACCGGGGGCGGAGCCGGGGCCGAAGCTCTCCAGAACGCTGCCTTGCTGTGGGGCGATCCTCTGCTGGCGGTGCCGGCTCCGGCCCCGCGGGCCTTGTTCCCCGACTATTCGGTCCTGCGGGCCGCCATGGCCACGCCCAACACCAATGTGCTGCTGGTGCCGTGAGCGAAGGCGACGCGATAGTTCGTGGCTTGCCGGGGAGGTGTGACAATGCCTACGCGTGTGCTGCTGGCCCTGTCCGTGCTGGTAGTGGCCCCGTTAGCGTCCTGTCAGGAGTTGCAGCTCGTGCCTCAGGAGCTGCGCATCCCGCGGGGACAGACGGTGCGCCTGGAGTTCGGCACACTTCCCCAAAAAGACCACACCATCACTCTGGACATCATGGCGCGCATCGACGCCGATGGCCTCGGCGGGTCGTCCTACTTCATGCGCCTGACACTCAATGGCCGACCGGTGCAAAGCGCCAGGAGCCGGAGCGTGGTACGCCTGCTCAACCGGCCTTTCGTCTCGCCGGTAACCCCAGACCTGCCCTGCGCCTGGGCTGGGGGCAACGTGTGGCGGGTGGTCTATGCCCCTGACTTCCAGGCGGCCTTGGCCCAGAAGTTCTACGTCGGTAACCCCTATCAGACTGTGCTCGATGTCACCGACCTCACCAACCCCGCCGCCGAGAACCGTCTGGAGATCACCAATGAGTGCGACTACCCACCCCCGGCGGGGTCCCGGGGGAACCATGACCTGGTGATCCAAAGCCTCATCGTCCGCGCCCAGCCCGGCGCCAGTCCGACCATGGCAGTTGCCAGCGAGGAGACCAACCTCATCAACCGCGGCACGCCGGGCGCCGGTCCGGCCAGGTACCGCGGCGAGATACTGCCTGGCGGAGGCTTCAGGCTCCATGTTGGCACCGACACGCTCGACTTCTCCAGCCGCATGTCCTACCCGAACGCCGGTCTGAACCGTCTGACGGCCACAGCGGAGGCCGCGCAGGACGGGCAGCCTGGGTGGAAACCGGAGGTCAGGCCCGGTCAGGGTGGCGGACAGGTGCTGGCGGAGGGCCCAGACTACCGGCTCCGTCGCACGGTCCGTTTCCTTCCCCGCAGGGTGGCGGTCAGTGACGAGCTCACCAACCTGCACCCGGAGCGCAAGCTGGGACTGCTGGTGGCCCATGAGCTGTCGCTCGCCGGCCGGGAGCCGACAGTGCGCCTGGCAGGCAATCCCGACCCCGCGGTCAGCGAATACTACGCACCGGGCAATCCCTCGGTCTTCGTCAACTACGGAAGCCATAGCGTGGGGCTGCTTTGTGAGGATGATGTCCTGCGCAACCAGGCGCTGCTGTACTGCGACCCTGAGGCGAAGGCAGCCGGTGTACGCACCGAGATGCTGTGTCTGCCTCCGCGGAGCACTTACACCCTGGAATGGTCTGTCTATCCTGTGGCCTCCGGCGACTACTTTGACTTCATCAACCTTGTCCGGGAGGACTGGGGAGCTAACTACACGGTCGAAGGGGCGTGGACGTTCTTCAACCCGGACACCGTCATCGAGACGCCCGTGGAGACCCTGCGTGAGCAGTTCACTCGCCTGGGGATCACTCGCGCCTGCTACTGCGGCGGCTGGGTGGACTGGAAGGCCGACCGCAAACGCATCGGCTTCGGCATGGGTGTCTGGGATGATTACTGGGCCAGCTTCCGTGCTCGCCTGCGCCAGGCCGCCGAACGTATCCATGAAGCGGTCCCCGGCTGCAAGGTGTACGTCTACTATGACAGCCAGCGTGATACGTCGGAGGGCGGCCCCGAGCGCTACCGTGACAGTTGGCTCACCGGCCCTGACGGTAGACAGCTAACCACCGAGTGGGGGGGCGTCTACTCGCTCACCCACAGCGTTGTCGCGACACTGGAAAACACCTACGGGCGTGCCATGCTCGGTGCGGTGGACCGCTACCTGTCAGAGCTCGGTTGTGATGGCCTTTACTGGGATGAGATGGAGTGCGTGGCGTACGGCGTCCCGCTGCTGACCTACAACGCCTGGGACGGGTACTCCTGCCTTTTGGATCTCAAGACCTACACCATCCGGCAGGAAGTGGCGGTCAACACGCTGCAGGGGGAGGGGCACCGGCTGGCAGTCATTGACCGGGTCAGGCAACTGGGCGGCGACCTGATGGGCAATGGACCCATCGCCACCAGGGACATCCTGTCCCGTAAGCCTCAGCGGATGATCGAGATCCAGCACAATGAGTGTTGGAACCACGAAGGCGATCTGCAGTCACCGTTGGGCTACGCCGGCGGCCGGCTCGATTTCGGCAACTGGCTGCGTGGGCTCAAGCTGGCAAAGCTCCTGGTGGGCACCAGCTACAGCTACGACTACGACATTCCCGCCTATAGCTTCCCCCTTACTCCCGTCGAGATCCACGCCGGGTACCTGCTGGGGCGCGAGCGCATAACGGCGTGCCACACGGGTAGCTACGGCTGGCCTGGCGAGCGTTGCCTGGCGCAGGTGAGGCACTTCGGCACCGATGGCAAGCTGACGGACAGGGACTTCTCGACCGTCATCACGGCTCGGGAAGCGCGGACGAAGGTGGATCTCAAGGACAACGAGGAGGCCATCGTCCTGGTTCGGCTTCCGGTGACCCTGACGCCCACACGGGGTGAGGCCACCATCTCGGCCGTTCGTTACGGTGCCGACGGTCTGCGCCTGCGCGTGGACGCTCCCGAAGGCGCCACCCTCGCCCTACAGACCGGGGAGCTGACGGTCCGGCCGGGCCAGCACTTCGCGGTCGCAGTCGGCGGCGACCGGCGGGTTGTCGCCGCTGACGCCAGGGGTACGGTGACGGTTCGCGTGCAGGGCCGCGGCCTGGACGTCGCGGTGGCGCCGGGCTAGGGCCGGGGCACCTCCGCCACATCCACGAGGTTGCCCCGGGACATTAGCTTCAGGCAAGCTGGGCGGACATCCTGCGCCAGGCGGCTCAGGTCCACCACATTCGCCCCGGCCTTCGCGGGCTGCCGGTGCAAGATGGCCCCGTCCTGCGCCGCCACCAGCAACTCGCAGTCTTCTCCCGGGAGCCTGGCCTCAACGGCCAACTCGTCTCCCCGCCGCTGCACCAGCAACCGGCGGGTGAGCTGCGCGATACAGGCCACGTCCTTGCGCGGGATGTAGGCTCGCACGTACGTCTCCGGCTTCCCGGGCAGGGTCGTCCAGCCTGCCTCCTCACAGTTCAGCAGGTCAAACAGATGCTGGTCCGGCGTGAGCCGGACGGCCAACGCGATGCCGTCCACCGTATGCCCCGTGGCGTTGTAGAGGTGGTAAATGCTCTTGCCGCTGCCAGTGAACCGATTCACGTAGACATAGCGCTCGTTACCCGGCGTCCAGAGCAAAGGGGTATGCCCCCCTGCGGCCTGGTAGACGTCCTCGTTGTCGGACAGAATGGTGTAGTAGGGGAGAGGGTAGAACCGTCCGAAGGACTCCACGGCATTCCAGAACTTCTTCTTGTCGCCCGCGTCGTAGCCGAGGTCCAGCTCATAGGCCTTGCAGCGGGGGAAGTAGAAGCGCTGCAGATTGCACTCCACGGGGCGCAGCGGGCTGGCCTGCACCGAGTAGTCGTAAGTGATGCAGCCCTCCAGGTACTGCAGCAGGTAGTCATAGCAGGGGTGCTCCGTGGTCAGGACCAGACCCGGCCGCACCCGGTCCATGCCCTCATGCACCATGCGGGTGGCCTCAGCCACAGCCTTGTTCCACTGTCTGATCCCCGGTTCGGCGAATGTATGCTGGTGGGTGGGGCTGTAGCAGGCCCAGCCGGCATGCCCATACTCGTCCAGCCGGATGCCATCAGCGCCGGTCTCACGCATGACCCGCTCCATGGTCTGCGCGACCCACTCCCGCACCGCCGGCAGGTCGTGGCAGGGATTGTAGACCTCGTAGCCCAGGGAAAGCTTGCCGTCGGTCCCCACCACACACCACTCCTCGCCGTGGGCACGGCCGGTGTCACAGTTGCCGTCCAGACGGAAGGGGTCGGTGTACAGCGTTACCAGCGCGCCTTGCTGTTGGTACGTCCTGATCGCCGCCCGGAAGGCGGGCAGGCCCCCGAAGCGCTCGTTGTAGCCCTTGTAGTCGTTCGGCTGGTTGTTCCACATCTTCTGCCCGGTGACCGGGTCATCCACGAAGTAGGGCTGCCACATCTCGATCTGACCCGGAGTGAGCACCTTGTCAAGCTGGTCAAAGGGCGTGTTGAAGGGCCCCAGGGGAGACCAGTCCCACCAGGACATGAGCTCGATGCAGTCGCTCATGGTTCGCGTTCGCCCCGCCCGGGGTTCCTGCACCAGATCCGTCCGATAGGCACCATCCCGGAAGAGGAGGTCATGGCCCCAGCCGTGCGCCAGCATGTTGTGGACTGATTTCAGCCGCGAGGGATAGGGACGCCACTTCCAGACGCGGTGGGCCCAGTCGGAGTAGGCCTGCAGGGCAGTGTGCCAGTCGCCCGGATGGGCTACCAGCACGGCGGAGGCGGGGGCGAAGGACGTGCCGGGCTGGCGGGTGCGACGCAGGTACTCAGCGGCCAGTCCGGTCCCCGGGGTCTCACTCAGCGACGGCTCGACCCAGCGGTACTCCTCGCGCACCGTCCGGGTCGTGGCCGGCGGGTCGGCGCTGGTGCGGTTCTCCGGCTGACCAGGGGTGTGTTTGCGCAGGGCGAGCACCTTATGCCAGCCCTCGCTGTCGTCGAGGCGCAGGTAAGCGCCACCGCCCAGCGCCGGGCTGTAGACATCCATGACCTGATAGAGCGCCTCGTGGTCACCGTAGCCCCGGCGGATGGCCGCGGGAAGGGGTGAGTAGACACCGCCACCCCAGGGGTAGTAGTAGTAGTCATCCGCCGGGTTGGTGGAGATCCCCAGACCCTCGAGGTGCGGGAAAGCCACCTTGAAGTCCAGCGGCGCCGTCCCGACGTTGGTCAGCTTCAGGCCCAGGCGCAGGCCCTCTCGGTCCATGGTCGCCCAAAGCGTCGCGGCCAGCGCCGGGTCGCTGAGAGCCAGTTCCGCGGCAAAGCCCGTCCTGGAGCGCTTGACCGACTTGAGGACGAAGTCCTCGCTGCCCGTGAAGCGCCGACCTCCCGCCTCGACCACGAACAGACGGGCCCGGCTCGGAGCCCGAAGCATCTCTGTGTCCGTAAAGGCGTTCAGCAGCGAGGTCAGGCGCAGACGCTGACTCGTCGCGAATCGGCAGCGAAGCAGCCCGTTGTCCAGAAGCAGGGTCTGACCGGTCTGCGTGCAGGCGGGGTCACGGCGCACAGGCTTGCCGGCCGGCGCAGCGATCCGGGGGCACATGTCAACCTGGGGTGTTGGTGGATGATAAGACCGAGCCCCAGACAGTCGCACCGAGTGCACCGTGACGGTCACTCCCGCCGGCCGGACCACCAGTCCCGATGGGCGCAGCGCGCGGTCCGCCGCCAGTTCCGCGGTCAGCGTTCCCGCACCCGCCACCGGCTCCACCGGCTTGTCGTCAGGGTCCAGCCAGGCTAACTCACCGGGGCCATCGAGCCTGACTTCGACGCGCAGCGGCGCCATCCGGTCCAGGTCGTCCGGGCTCCACTCCAGCCGCAGGACCTGTCCGGGCTTCAGGCGCATCCCGGCGGCCGTCGTCTCGGCGCCCCTTGCTCCCACATATTCCAGGAGCAGGCTGTCATCTCTCAGCGAGGGTGTCTGGCCCGGTTGATAGAGAGTCTCGAAACTCATGTCCCGGGTCAGCAGGTAGAGACGCACCATGTACTCGCCGTTGCCGCCCGGGATGGTCAACTTGTCCTGGCGCCACGGCTCGCCCTCAAAGGTTACGTAGCTGTTGCCGCGACGGACACTGTTGTCTATGCCCAGGTAGAGATAGTCGTCATTCTTGTCACTGGGCGCCTTGCGGATGATGATCTCGTTGACACCACGGGTGAACTCGGCCTTCGGCAGAGCGAAGTCATACCACGCCATCACGGGCACCTTGCCCTCTACGTAGACCGGCGCGCCGCTGTTGGTGGGGTAGGTATGAACAGTGCCGTTGACGACGATCTGGTAGCTCTCGTCCAGGCCGTTGGCCGGGGGGTTGTCGTGCCAGGAGTAGTCGCGCACATCGAAGTAGACCGACAGGCGCACCTCCCGGGTGGCCTCCCAGACCGCCTCGGGCACGTCGCTGAGGTCAAGCACCTTCTTGGCCTCATAGCCCGCGCGGTTCTGATGCGTGATGCCCATGCCGGCTTCCCAGCCGCCAAAGGCCCCATTGTCGTCGCGGACAACGAAGGCTCCGGCGCCCACCTCTTCGACCAGCGAGGGCACAGCGAAAGCCAGGGATGCTGCCAGCGTCAGCAGGAGAGCGGCCAAGACAGTCGCGCGGATCATCGTTCTGGGCTCCTTAGGGACTTGCCACCGGTACACGCTACGTCTCAGGGGGCGCAGGACAACAGCTCCTCGCGCTGATCGGCTGGTAGTTGCTGCAGCGCCTGCTGCACGATGTCCAGGCCGACCAGGTCCGACCAGCCCTGCAGCAAGCGCCGGGTCACCGGTCCGACCACACCCTCGCCGACCGGCAGGCCGTTGAAGCGCGTCGCGGGCATGATGCAATAGGGCGTGCTGGTGAAGAAGGCCTCGTCGGCCGTATAGACGTCATAGGGCTGCAGGTCCGTCTCGAGGGTTGGAATGCCCAGGTTGCGGGCGATTTCCAGTGTCGTCTGACGGGTGATGCCATTGAGCGCGTTCAGCGTGCGCGGCGTCTTCAGCACGCCCTCCTGCACCAGGAAGAAGTTGCCGCCCTTGTTCTCCGTCAGGCACCCGTCCAGGTCCAGCAGGATGCCCTGGGCCATGGGGTCCACGAGCTTGCATTCCAGCTCGGCCAGGGTGTAGGCCATGCGGCTACGGTTCTTGATCTTGGCATCGAGGCTTTGGGCGGGCACCATCCGGCTGGGCGGGGTCACGGCATGGCAGCCAATCACGTAGAAGGGGGCCCAGTAGCGCAGGTCCATGGGCGCCGTGTGGATGATGATGGTGGGCGTGCGCTTTGTCGACTGGTCGCCGGTGGGCGGGTAGGCGCCGCGCGAGATGTTGTGCACGATCCACAGGTCCATGCCCTCATAGGCCGGCAGGTTGCGCTCGATGACCTCCAGGGTCAGACACTCCATCTCGTCGGGCGACAGGCCGCAGTCGAACCGGCAGACTTTCATGGACTTGTAGAGCCGCTCGATGTGGTCTCGCAGCCGGAAGGGCACATGGTTGAAGGTGCGTGTGGACTCCGTAACGCAGTCGCCCAGCATCACCGCCGAATCGAAAACCGATATCTTGGCCTCCGCCTCGGGGTAGTAGTCGCCGTTGATGTACACCAGTCGTTCAGCCATGTTCAGCCTCCATCGCTTTGTGACGATCGGGCGCATCGCCAGGCGCCCCTACGGGTTGCAGCGTGGACGGTAGCCGGGCGGGAACGCATCCGCGACCCCGGCGCCCTCCTGGAACAGAAGCCCGGCGTCGGGATCGGGAGGGACTGTCAGGCGAGGGTAATGGCGCCATCCGTCGCCGTCCAGCGGCTCCTCGTAGCCGTCGCGACGGAACCAATCCAGGAGACGCGAGCGCATGCTACACAGGATGCCGTCATAGGGCGCGAGGCCCGCCACGCTCCGAGTCTCCAGGGCCCCCTCCCGGCGGAAGAGCCACTCCCGGGCATCGGGCGCTGAGTAGACATACTTCCAGTCGCGAGTAACCAGTGCGTAAAGCCCATCGGGACCATGGGAGAACTGGATCGGAACACCATCGCGGTCGCAGTCTCCCGCAGCCATCGCCGCCAGGTCGGTCCCGTCGCGGTCGTCGGGCACACCCACGCCGGCGGCCTCCAGGCAGGTCGGCAGCACGTCCACGGTGCTAGCCACCTGCTCCACGACCTGTGCGGCCGCAAAGCGCGCCGGATACCGCACCAGCAGCGGCACTCCGGCGGCCGCATCGAGCATGGAGCGCTTGCCAAAGCTGCCGTAGTCGCCAAGCAGCTCACCATGGTCGGACGTGAAGATGACCAGGGTGTCGTCCAGCTCGCCTGCCTCGCGCAGGTGCCGCAAGATGCGTCCCACGTTGTAGTCCACAAAGGAGATGGCCGCGTAGTACTGGGCGCGGAGCGTACGCACCAGGTTGAGGTCCCAGCCTTGGTCGCGCCACTTGTAGCGGTTCTGGCGATGGTTCTGGTAGGTCAGGAGCTCCTCGTAGCCACCTGGCAGGTGGGGCAGAGGCATCTCCGGCGCCTTGTAGAGCCGGTTCCAGGGAACCGGAGACTCGAAGGGGGGGTGGGGCTTGATGAAACTCGACCAGAGGAAAAAGGGGCGGCTGCGGTCGCGGCGTGCCAGGAAGTCCAGAGACCGGTCAGCCACCCAGTGGCTGTTGTGCAGCCGCGACGGAAGCTGCGAAGGTTGCGGGAGGTAGTAGAACTCGCTGCGAACGCCTTGCGGGTCTACCACGTGCCCGAAACCCTCGGCCACCAGGTGCTGGTAGAAGGCGTCGTGGGGCCCGCGACTTAGCTCCTCGCTGTAGTCACGGCTGGCAAACCCCCAGAGCTTCTGACTGTCAGGGGCAAAGTGCATCTTGCCCACGCCG
This sequence comes from Armatimonadota bacterium, assembly GCA_013178155.1. Classification (GTDB taxonomy): domain Bacteria; phylum Armatimonadota; class Zipacnadia; order Zipacnadales; family UBA11051; genus JABLXH01. The sequence continues at coordinate 75,537 of JABLXH010000002.1, forward strand.
TGGGTCTGGTAGCCGGCGTCGGCCAGTAGCTCCATCAGGGAGACGCGTTCCTGCGGCATGGGCATGTTGCGGGTACAGCCCGTGCGGTGGGGCCACTGCCCCAGCAGCAGGCTGCAACGCGCCGACACGCAGACGGGGGAGGCGGTGTAGGCCGAGGTGAAGGCGACGCCCTCCCGTACGAGACTGTCCAGCGCCGGGGTCTGGATGACACTGTTCCCAAGGGCCGCGATGGTGTCGAAGCGCTGCTGGTCGGTGTACAGCAGTAGGATGTTGGGTCTATTGTTCGGCATACAGTCTCCTTCTACTCCACCCACACGAGCACGAAGCTGTTGGGGCGTAGCCGCACGGCCAACTTGCCCCGCTCCAGCGGCAGCACCTGGTCGGTCAGGGCGTTGTGCGCTCCGGGCGTCCGCAGTCCCATGGCCCCCAAGTCCAGGGCCAGGCTGGCACTGGTCACCTCGGGCTTGAGGTTGGCGACCACCAGCAGCGCCCGCTCCCCCGGTCGTAGGTACAAACTGGTGCGGACGTGCGGGATGTCGGAGCGCACCAGGTTACGCTGCTCGAGCCGGTAGTACGGGATCCACTGCGCCTCGCGGTAGCCGAACCGGTCGTAGGCCTGCCAGAGGGCCGCGGTCTTGCGGAAGGCGTCATTGCGGCCCTCGAAGCCCTGGGGCCAGACCGAGACCCCATGGAGCAGGCAGTAGGTCATGTGCAGCGGCTCGTAGGTGTGGGAGTCAGGGCCCAGCAAGTGTGTCCAGATGCCCGAGTTGCCGCTTTGCCACCGCACCCGGAACTTGGTCAAGTCCTCATAGTTCTCATGTTCGCCGCTGTAGAGGACGTCCGAAAAGGCGTCCGTGGCGTAGAACAGGTCGAAGGAGATATGGTTCACCAGATAGCCTTTGGCTCCCGTGCGGTGACAGACCTTGTAGAGCCGCTTTACCAGCTCACGGGTCGCAAAGATGGGGTTGGTGGAGTGCAGGCGCCCCTCCTCGTCCACATAGCCGCAGCCGTGGTGCGTGTTCTGACAGGGATAGGGGTGGGCGACGCCGTCGGTGTAGCAACCCTCGAAACCCAGGTCATCCATGATCCACTGGCCGCCGGCAGCGATGTAGTCGGCGAAACCGCTGTTGGCGCACACATCCCAGAAGTAGTGGCCCGGCGGTGGCTCGGCCGGTTGGGTCGAGAGTGGTCGCCGGCTCCATTCCGCGCCAAACTGCCGGGACAGCGGCGATGGGGAGCCGATAGCGGGATAGGCCATGTAGGTGCTCGGGCGCATCCCGGCCGCCGCGGCGACCTTGACCTGGTCGCGCAGACCGGGTATGCGGGGCTCGTTGAACAGCGGCGAGGGCCAGCCATACTGGTTGCCGTTGTCGGATTCCAGCCAGAACCAGAAGAGGCTGGCATTGGCGCCGTACTGCTGCTGGACCTGCGCCACCGTCGGCGCCGGGGCAGTGGCTATCCGCAATCCCGAACCAAACTTGCCGGGAACGAACCGGCAGCCGATGCTGGGGGTTCCTCCAAGCTCCTGGGACTGTCCGGAGATGACCGTAGCGGCGGTCTCGGCGTCCTCTCCATCGGGCCGGAAGCCGGCGTCAAGATGGTCCAGCAGCACTGTCGCGGCATCGGGCGCAAAGGCCGCTGTGGGAACCGCATAGGCGTCGCCCTGGTACCGCTGGGTGTTGGAAACCCGCACCTCGTCCACCGCGATCTGTGTGTACCCCTGCCACTCGCTGGCGCAGCCGAAGCGAAGCCCCAGCTTGCCCGGATCGCTGAACAGGCGGGGGGGAAGCGGCTGGTCCAGCGCACCTGCGCGTTTTCCGTCCACATACACCGTCACCTGCTGCGGTCCCCAGGTGAGCGCTACATGACGAAACTCACCGGCAGGGATGCGGAAACCTCCAAAGGTAGCCCGCCGGGTCTCCTGGCCGTCCTTCAACTCGATCTGCAGTTGCTGCTCTTCGGCGTTCAGATACCACATCCGCAGGCTCGCGTCGGGCGCCGTCAGGGCAACGACGTCGCGCCACGTGCCTCCCGTCACTTCGGTGGGCGACAGCCAGAACTCCAGCGTGCCCATCTCGGCGGGCACGTTCCCGGCCCCCGGATAGCGCAGGAACTCCATGAGCGCTCCCGGAGCCTGTCCCGGGCCGAACCGGAAGAAGAATGGGTCTCCGCCGTGACCATCTTTGACCGGCGTGGCCACCAGGGCAAAGGTGATCGTGATGGGCGCGGTCACCGGCAAGGAATGGCGGATGATGCGGCAGCGCAACGTCGCCCGGTCGGCCTCTGGAACCACCTCGATCATCTGATCATCGCGCGGGCGCCAGAACTGGTCACTTTCCGCGCACCAGGCCAGACCCAAGTCATCATTGCCCACCCAGACCTGGGGCATGAAGCTGCTCCGCCAGGGCTGGTCGCCCAGGACGCTGGTGGTGCTGGAGTGACCGTTGGAGGGCAGAAGAAAGACAGCGCACTCGCGCCGAAGCGGGATCTCCAGGGTCAAAGTCCCGACGCTGGCCGCCTCGCGCGGGAGGAAGGTCAGATCATAGCGCTGCAGCCCGTCGAACTCGGTGGTAACCTGTAGCGCCACGTCAAGCGCCCCGGCAGTCGCGCGCGACTGCCGCACAACCGCGTCTTCCGGATGGGGGACGTCCTCCGCTGGCAGGGTCGCAAGGTCCAGGGTGCGCCCACCGGCGACCAGTTGCAGACGCACGGGCGCGGCCAGGATCGGCGTACCTCGACTGATAATCTGCCGCGGCAATGATCCAGAGCCGCAGCGGTATTCGCGGCCCAGCACACGGATAGTCTGGCCGTCGCTCTGGACGGGCGTCCACGGCCACGGCACCGTGTGGTCCAGGCCCACTTGCGACCGCCACCAGGCTGGCTTGTCGAATTGCTCGAACTCCGCCTGGGCGGTGCCCAGGACCGCACCATCGCCAGCCACCGCCTCAGATTCCACCGTGTATCTGCCCGGCGGAAGGTCCCTGATGTCCATGGCGGCCTCGCCCAGGCCGCGGACGAACGTCGTGGTCTCACACCGCGCGACGACCTCTCCATCCCGGAGGAGACGCGACCGCGCCACCAGGCCCTCGGGCAGGGCGCCCAGGCCGCCCACATTGGCCGTGATCAGCAGCTTGCCGGCGTAGGGGTAACCCTCGACCGCAATGTCATAGGGCTTGGCGACGCGGAAGGGCAGGCGTTGGGCATAGAGGACGCCAGCCTCGGTGCGGGCCTCCAGCAAGAGATTGTAAAGACCCGTAACCAGCCGGGGTGACTTCACGGCCACGGCGCGGTAGTCGGCCAGGCGGTTCTCGGTCTCGCTGACCGGCTTGGCGTCAGGCCCTACCAGCCGCGTGGTGACGGTGACGAGTGGCTGGAAGTCGAAACTGCTCAGGGACAAGGTGGTGTCCAGTTGCCCCTGTTCCCAGCCCGTAAGGTCCGCCAGCCGCATTGCGCGGTCGTCAGCGGCAAAGACCAGCTCGCCGTAGTTGGCCGTCGTGTGGAAGTTGCCCGCGGCATAGGACCAGGAGGACAGCCGGCTGCCACTGTCCGCGTCACGGCAGAAGTTGGCGCGCCACCTCTCACCCGGCTCCGGAGGCTGCCGGCCATCGAGCTCCCCGAAGGGGATCCGGCATTCCATCACCCAGCGGCCCGGTGCGGCCGAGGTCCGGAACTCGCAGGCCGGGTTGAAGCTGACGTCAGACGGCGTCGGCTGTCGGGAATCTACCCGGCTGTCGTAGACGGTACCAATGGCGTTGCAGATGAATTGGTAGTGCGGTGAAGGCTCGGGCTGGGGTTGGAGGATGACGTCCACGGCATCCTCGCTGTAGACGGCGCTATCCCGGTCCTTGAGCGCCGCCTGCAGCGGACGCTGCCGCGGGTCGAGGCACTCGAACGCCACGTAAAGAGCAGCCTCATCCCACCCGAGATACACGACCGTCTGGTCCTCCACCAGCGCGTGGTCGTTGAGACCTACAAACCCGGTGGTGCGCGCCGCGGTGGCCCACTCTTCCGCGTCCAACTCACCGTCTATGACCGGCGGCCTGGCCAGACGCGGGACAGTGAGCACAGGATGGTCCGGCTGCTCGTCGCCGCCCGGCCCCAGAATGCGGATCTCGTCCATCAGGAACTCGCTTTCCACCGTGCTGAAGCCGATGTGGCTGCCAAAGCTCAGACGAATCTGGTCTGGCCGGACATCCAGCGGGCCGAACAGCCCGAACCAGTCCTTGGCCACTTGCCGCCGGCCATCGCACCACAACTCCAGTCGCTGGCCCCAGCGGAGCTGCAGGTGATGCCATTCGCCTTTGACCCAGTCGCCGGCGAAGTTGCCGTGGCAGACCAACTGGCCGGCAGAATCCATCACGGCCACATTGGTGTAGCCGAGTGTCGAATAGACACAGACCTGGCTGGCGCCCGGGCCACGGATGGTCGCAAAGAGCTGGTTACTCAGTACGCCCGGGTCCTTCTTGACCTCCGCGGTGTTGAAGTCCAGCGCCACCCAGAACTCCAGGCGACCCGCGCTGAGGTTGACGTTGCCCGGTCCGGGGTAGTCCAGCGCCATGAGGCCATGGAACTGCAGGGCCTGGCCGAACTTGCCGAGCACAAAGACGCCGCCGCGGCCGGGCCGTCCGCCCTTCCAGTCGCCGGAAGCGGTGATGGCGGCAGGTGTGGTGGTCCGTTGGCCGTCAGGCGTGAAGGTCTCATCCAGATGGTCGAGCAGTAGCGTACGCGCGTCACGGGCGTAGGGCTGTGACCAGCAGTTCGCCCCGCCGCAGAGGGTCCACAGGCAAAGGAGGACAGGCAGACGGGAAGTCGGTCTCATGGGCTCTCCCTGCGATGGGTTAGGCATTACTACTTCGTCCATGAGCCTTCTGCACCTGCCTCTGACGCAGGTCTGAGCCGGAGGCAGAGCGAAACGTGAACCGTCCGGGGACCCGGCTCGCGCCGAGGTGCGTGAAGGAACTTCGCCGGCATGAGTGATGACACACGGAGACAACACGGCCCACCCCGCGCGGTCCGCATCGCGGTGCCGATCGTTCTGGTAGCGGCTACGGCGGCTGTGGTGGCCTACCGCGTCCACGCTCGCCAGGCCAGCAGCGGCGATCTGCGGGTCAGCGGGATCGTGGAGGCGCGGACCATCGAGGTCGCCAGTGAGGTGGCGGGGCGGGTCATCGAATGTCCCGTTCAGGAGGGGGAGCAGGTTGTAGCCGGACAGGTGCTTTGCGTCGTAGCCAGCGAGCCCACCGCGGCGGCCGTGGAGCAGGCAGAAGCTGCCCTGCAGGCGGCGCAGGACCAGGTCGCGCGGGCGAACGAGGCTCTGCTGCTGCAGATCGGTGTCTCAGACCAGGACATGGCACGGGCGGCGGCGGCTGTGGGGACGGCCCAGGCACGGTACGGCGACATCCGCGACGGGGCGCGGCCCCAGGAGCTGGAGGCGGCCGCGGCGCAGGTGACCCAGGCGCAGGCCTCGCTCACCGCGGCCCAGGCCCAGCTCCGGCAACTGGAGACCGGACTGCGACCGGAGGAGATCCGCCAGGCCGAGAAGGCCCACGAAGCCGCAACCGCGGAGGCGGCTGCCGCCCGGTCCAGGCTGGCTGACCTCGAGGCGGGCGCTCGGCCGCAGGAGCTGGATGAAGCGCGGGCGATGGTCGCCAAGGCCGAGGCGGCGCAGAGGCGGGCGCAGAAGGATTACCAGCGGGGCCTGGCACTGGTTGAGCAGGGGGCGATGGCCCCCAACGCCCTCGACGCCCTCAAAGCTGCCGCCGAGGCCACGGACGCCGATCTGGCGGCAGCACGCCAGCGACTGAGCCTGGCCCAGGCCGGGACCCGCGAGGAACAGGTCAAGGCGGCACGGGCCCAACTTGAGGCCGCCATCGCGCGCCAGCAGAGCACCGGTGAAGCGCTGACCCTGGCCCGCAAGGGGCCCCGACAGGAAGAGATAGACCGTGCTCGGGCTGCCGTGAGGCTGGCGGAAGGCACGCTGAAGGCCGCCCAGGCCCAGCTCCGGTTGCTGCAGGCCGGCGCTCGGAAGGGTCAGACGGAGGTGGCCCGCAAGCAGGTACGGGAGGCGGAGACCGGCCTTGGGCTGGCGAAGGCCAACCAGCGCCAGGTGCAGCTCCGCAGGTCAGAGGCCGCTGCCGCCCGCGCCCAACAGAAGCAAGCCGAGGCGGCCCTGAAGCAGGCTCGGGCCAACCTCGACAAGTTTGTGATAACCGCGCAGGTAGACGGCCTGGTGGATGACACGCATGTGCGTGTCGGCGAGACAGTGCGTCCCGGGTCGGCAGTGGCAACTCTGGTGGACTACAGCGACACCTGGGTGACCGTCTATGTGCCCGAGCCGCGTCTGTCCCAAATCCGCGTCGGTACTCCCGTCGAGGTGACCGTGGATGGCCAGCCGGGTGAGGCCTTTCAGGGCACTGTCCGCCGGATTGGCGCCCAGGCCGAGTTCACTCCAAAGTACGTCCAGACCCTGGAGGAGCGGGCCCGCACCGTGTTCCCGGTAGAGATCGCGCTGCCCAACACACAGGGCGTCCTGAAGCCGGGAATGCCCGCCGATGCGGTGTTCCGGGCCGCCGATCTCCTGCGGTAGGATCCCCGATGGGTGAGCCGGCAGTCTCCGCTCAAGGCCTGACCAAGTGCTTCGGGGCCGTATGCGCTTGCCAGGGCATTGATCTGACCGTGGCCCCGGGCGAGATCGTTGGCCTCGTGGGGCCGGATGGGGCGGGGAAGACCACTGCCTTTCGTATGCTGTGCGGGATCCTGCCCCCGGATCACGGGACCGCGCGTGTGGCCGGGTACGACGTCGTAACCCAGTCGGAAGCGGTCAAGGCCCGCATCGGCTACCTTCCTCAGCGGTTCAGCCTGCACCGCGACCTGACCATTGACGAGAACATCCAGTACGTCGCCGAACTGTACACCGTACCTCGCGACGAGTGGCAGAGCCGTCGGGAGGAGCTGCTGGAGATGACCTATCTGGCGCCCTTCCGGCGGCGGCTCGCCGGTCGCCTATCCGGCGGCATGCGGCAGAAGCTGGCCCTCGTCTGTGCTCTGGTCCATCGCCCTGAGGTCCTGTTCCTGGACGAACCAACCACCGGCGTGGATCCGGTGTCGCGCCGCGACTTCTGGAAGCTGCTGCATGACCTGCCGCGCCAGGGGGTGACCATGGTCATCAGCACCCCTTACATGGACGAAGCGGCACGGTGCAACCGCCTGGCCTTCATGTATGCCGGGCAGGTGTTGGCAACGGATACCCCCGACAACCTCCGGCGACAGCTCCCCGGCGAGCTCATGCAGGTGCGCTGCCGACCCCAGCGCGAGGCGCGTGAGGCGCTCAAGCGCTGCTCTGCCGTCCGTAGTGTCGAAGTCTTCGGGGACCGTCTCCATGTGCTCTTCCATGGGACGGCAGACCCTATGCTCTGCGAACGGCTACTGGCCGACGCGGGTGTGGAATGCCTGGAGCAGCAGCCGGTGGAGCCTTCCCTGGAGGACGTCTTCATGTCGCTGGTGTCCGAGCACGGGCTGACCGCCACGGCCACCGGCAACGGTCTCTGATGGGCATTCGCAGCGCAGGGGGGCCCCAATAGACAGACACGATCAGGAGGGGCAAGCACCCGTGGACTTGGCCGTTGAGGTGGAGAACCTGACCAAGCGGTTCGGCGACTTCGTGGCCGTCAACGAGGTCAGCTTCAGCGTGGCCGAAGGCGAGGTTTTCGGCTTCCTGGGGCCGAATGGCTCCGGCAAGTCCACCACGATCCGCATCCTCTGTGGCCTGCTCTCCCCCAGCAGCGGCCATGCCCGGGTCGCGGGTCTCGATGTGTGGCGCGATGCCGAGCGCATCCGCCAGCGCATCGGCTATATGCCGCAGTTCTTCTCCCTCTATGATGACCTGACCGTGGCCGAGAACATCGAGTTCTACGCCGGGCTGTACCAGGTTCCGCCGGCCTTGGCACTGGCGAGGCAGAGCGAACTGGCGGAGGTCCTGGAACTTGGCCCCGTTCTGGACCGGCTGGCGCGAACGCTTTCAACTGGTTGGCGGCAGCGCCTGGCCCTCGCTACCAGCATCCTCCACCGGCCCCCGCTACTCTTCCTTGATGAGCCTACCAGTGGTGTTGATCCGCTGACACGACGTCTGTTCTGGGAGGTGATCGGTGACCTGGCTCACGAGGGGATCACCGTGTTCGTCACAACCCATGTCATGGACGAGGCGGAGCACTGCACCCGGCTGGCCATGATGCACTATGGCCGGCTCATTGCCGAGGGCACGCCCGAGGAGATGCGCACGGAGCATGTGCAGACGATGGTGGAGGTGCAGGCGCACCCCATCTGGCCGGTGCTGCAGGCGCTGGAGAAGGCCCCGGAGGTCGTCGAGGTCGCGCTCTTTGGCGATGCCGTACACGCAGAGTTGCGCTGTGATCTCAACGACGCCGAGGCGAGGGTGGAGAGAAAGCTCCAAACCGCCGGTGTCGCCTACGAGCGGGTGGTAGCGGTAACGCCTTCCATGGAGGACGTGTTTGTCTCGCTGGCCCGGCGGTGGGAACGTCCCACGGCAGCGGGGGCAGACCGATGAACTACCGACGCCTGTTGGCCGTGGCGCGAACCGAGAGCATTCACAACCTGCGTGACGTCCGGAGCCTGTTCGTCATCGTCGTGCTGCCTGTGGTCCTGTTGCTTCTCTACGGCTATGGCATCAACTACGACCTGCGCAATGTCCCGTTCGCCGTGCAGGACCTCGAGCGGACCGAGCTGTCCCGCAGCCTCATCCAGCACCTGGTGAGTTCGGGCTACTTCCAGCTCCGTCAGGTCATCCACGACCAGCGGCAGATTGCCGAGAGCCTGGACCGTGCCGCCGTGGTCTTCGTGCTGGTCATCCCGCCCGACATGGGACGCCGCCTCGGCGCCGGGCGCCCGGCCAAGGTGCAGGTCCTGGTGGACGGGGCTGACACCACCCGGGCCAGTGTCGCTGTGGGTTACATCGAGGGGGCACTGCTAGCGTTCTCGGGGAAGCTGGGGGCGGAGTACCTCGCCCGTCAGGGGCTCTCAGCGGCCGGAGGGCTGGACGTCAGACCGGTCGTTCTCTACAACGCCGACCTCAAGAGTGTGCGCTTCATCGTCCCCGGCCTGATGGCCATCCTCCTGACCCTGCTGTCAGGGCTGCTCACCTCCACGTGCATCGTCAGAGAGCGCGAGTGGGGGAGTTTCGAGACTCTCGTCACCTCGCCCGCCCTGCCGCCCGAGATCCTGATCGGCAAGATCCTGCCCTATGTGGTCATTGCCTTCGCGGATACGCTGCTGTCCATCGGCGCCGGGGCCCTCATCTTCGGGGTTGTGCCGGTCGGCAGCCGTCTGCTGCTGTTGTTCACCAGCTTTCTCTATCTGCTCGCTTCGCTGGCCATCGGCATCTTCTTCTCCACCATCATGCGCACCCAGCGGCTGGCCATCCTGACCACCACGCTGGTAACTCTGGTGCCCACAATCCAGCTATCCGGCTTTGCCTTCCCGATCCGGAGCCAGCCTCTCGTGCTCCAGGTCATCTCGAACTTCATTCCGGCGACGCACTACCTGATCATCATCCGGTCGCTGTACCTCAAGGGGGCCGACCTGCTGGTGCTGTGGCCCCGGGTGCTGGCCTTGCTGGTGTTCACCGTGGTCCTGGTCACGGTGGCAGCGCGTCGCTTCCGTAAGCAGCTCTAGGAGCCGCCCATGTCTCGCCTGCGCGCACTCCTCCGCAAAGAGACTCGGCAGATGCGGCGCGACCCCGTCCTGTTGCGCATGATGCTGATCGCCCCGATCATGCAGCTTTTCCTGTTAGGGTACGCCGCCACCAACGACGTGAAGAACGTGCCGGTAGCGCTCTATGATGCGGATCGCAGCACCGACAGTCGCTTGCTGGCGGAGCTGATCGGTCACAACCACTACTTCCACCTGATTGCGACGCCTGACGACCCCCGGGCTCTGGAGCGGCTGCTGTTAGCCGGTAAGGCGCAACTGGGTGTCTACATCCCCCATAGCTTCCATCGCGACCGCCTGCGCAATGCAACACCGACCGTCGGCCTGTACGCTGACGGCACCGACTCCAACACCGCCGGTGTCGCCGTCGCTTACATGCTGGGCCTGTTGGGCGAGCAGGGCCTGCGGTGGCAGTTGCAGCAGGCTCGCGCGGCTGGCGTCGGGACGTCTGGCGTCCCTCAACTACTGCCTGAGCCCCGGGTATGGTACAACCCCGAACTCAAGAGCTCACACTTCATGGTGCCGGGTGTGCTGGGGATGATCCTGATGACCCTGGCGCTGAACACCGCCGCGCTGTCCATCGTGCGCGAGCGGGAGGGAGGGACTCTGGAGCAGCTCATGGTCACGCCGCTGCTGCCCCGGGAGCTGATCCTGGGCAAGCTCCTGCCCCTGGTGGTGCTAAGCTATGTCGAGATGCTGCTGGTCCTGGCCGTGGCCCTGGGATGGTTCCGGGTGCCTCTGGAGGGCAGCGTCCCACTGTTACTGCTCATGTCCCTGATGTTTCTGGTCTCAGCCCTGGGTCAGGGACTGCTGGTGTCCGCCTTTGCCCGCACACAGCAGGAAGCGCAGCTTACCTCGTTCCTGCTGCTGACGCCGTCCATGCTGCTCTCGGGGTTCATGTTCCCGATCCAAAACATGCCTCGGGTCATCCAGTGGCTCACCTACGCCATCCCCTTCCGCTACTACCTGGAGATCATCCGGGGGGTCTTCCTGCGCGGCGCGGGGATCGAGGTGCTGTGGCCGCAGACGGCGGCGCTGACCGGCATCTCACTACTGCTCATCGCCCTGGGAGTGCTGTCCTTCCGGAAGCATCTGTGAACGGCCTGGAGTGGCCCTGGCTGTCTTTGACAAGGCCCTTCGGCCGCGTGTATAATCGGCAACACTTGGCTTGAGGAAGGCTGTGAGGCTGTGGCCGGCAACTTCGCTGACCGTCTGGCTGAGGCCATACGCCAGAAGGACAGTCGGGTGTGCGTGGGGCTTGACCCGCGACTGGACCTGCTCCCGGAACTCCCAGCAACCTCAGCCACGAGCCGGGTCGAGGCCTTCTGCTGCGCCATCTGCACGGCCGTGGCGCCGTACACGGTGGCCGTGAAGCCCCAGAGCGCGTACTTCGAGGCTCTGGCGCCTGATGGCCTGGCCTGTATGTGGCGGGTCATACGGTTTGCCCGCGAGTTAGGCCTGCTGGTCATCGTTGACGCCAAGCGCAATGACATCGGCTCGACCGCCGAAGCCTATGTGCAGGCGTGTTTGGGTCTACATGCGGGATCCGCTGAGCCCCTGGCCGATGCGGTGACCGTGAACGCGTATCTGGGCGCCGACGGTGTGCGACCCTTCGTTGAGGCCGCGGCCACCTATGGCACCGGTGCATTCGTCCTGGTGAAAACCTCGAACCCCAGTTCCGGTGACCTGCAAGACCTGCGGCTGGACAGCGGCCTGACCGTCTATCAGCATATGGCTGATCTGGTGGCCCAGTGGGGGCGTGGCCTGGTCGGACAGTCGGGGTACTCCAGCGTGGGCGCGGTGGTCGGCGCGACCTACCCGGAGCAGCTCCGGGAGCTGCGGCAGCGCGTTCCCACTGTCCCTTTCCTGGTGCCGGGCTACGGCCATCAGGGGGCGACGGCGGATGACGTCGCCGGCGGTTTCGATGTGGCGGGGCTCGGAGCCATCGTGAACTCCTCCCGGGGCATCATCTATGCCTATCGGGAGCGTGAGCTGGACCCCGGTGAGGCCGCAGCCCAGGCAGCAGAGGAGATGCGGCTCGCCCTGAACGCCGCGCTCCTGCACTGAGACGAACCCTCAAGGAGGCTGTACTTGCCGCCCAAGCGCCATCTGATCTCCCTGTCGGACCTCTCGACCGCTGAGGTCCTCAACCTGCTTGACCTGGCCGAACGCATGGCCGCGGCCATCGGTCTGGATGACGGCAAGGCGGGTGCCCCGGTCCACCCGCTGGACCGCATTCTGGCCACGCTGTTCTACGAGCCCAGTACGCGGACGCGACTTTCCTTTGAGTCGGCCATGCTGCGCCTCGGGGGGCAGGTACTGGGCTTCGCGGACCCGGCCGCCAGTTCGGCCACCAAGGGCGAGACCGTGGCCGACACGGCCCGAATGGTCAGCGCCTATGCCAACGTGATCGTCATCCGCCATCCGCTGGCGGGGGCGGCGAAGGTGGCTGCGGATTCCGCGAGCGTGCCGGTCATCAACGCCGGCGACGGGGCCCGCGAGCATCCGACCCAGACGCTGACGGATCTGTTTTGCATCCGGCGCGAGTTGGGCACGCTGGAGGGCCTGAAGGTCGGGCTCTGCGGCGATCTGAAGTACGGGCGCACCGTCCACTCGCTGGCTCCGGTCATGGCCCAGTGGGGCTGTGAGATCATTGGCATTGCGCCCGACGAGCTGGCCATGCCCGAGGAGTCCATCGCCCGGGTGCGAGCGGCGGGCGGGACCTACACGGCCACCGCCAGTCTGGAGGAGGCCATCGGCGACCTTGACGTTCTTTACATGACGCGGGTCCAGCGTGAGCGCTTCCCTAGTCCCGAGGACTACGAGCGGGTGAAGGGCGTCTATGTCCTGACCCCGGAAATCCTGCAACGCGGAAAGGAGACTCTGCGCGTGCTGCATCCACTGCCGCGGGTGGACGAGATCGCCCCCGGCGTGGATGCCGACAGGCGCGCCGCCTATTTCCGCCAGGCGGCGGGCGGGGTGCCGGTGCGCATGGCGCTGCTGGCGTTGCTGCTGCACCTGCCCTGCACCAAGGACACCAGCGGAGCGGCAGGCTTCGGCAAGGCTCATCGTCCGGCTATCCAGCCGCTCGGTGAAGCGCCGGCCCCGGAGCCAACGGTTTCCGGCCCGCCCTGCCAGAACCCGAAGTGCATCACCAGCACCGAACCGCATCTGCCGGCGGAGTGGTATGAGAGAGAGCTGGGCCTGGTTTGTGCGTACTGCGAGCGGCCGATGGGAGTGCCACAGTGAAGACGACATGGTAGGCCTATCGAGCTGTTCCTGCTTGAGAGATACCTGATACTACAGGAGGACACATAATGGACCTTTCCGGCAAGTTCTGCATTGAGATCCCGAAGGTGAAGAAATGCGCGGTCGCCTACTCGGGCGGGTTGGACTCGGCGCTGGCGCTGAAGCTGCTGACTGAGTACTACGGCTGCGAGGAAGTGCTGGCCTGCACCGTCAATGTCGGGCTCACCGACGAAGAGGTCGAGATGTGCAAATCCAAGGCCGAGCTCATCGGCGTGCCCTGGTTCTATATGGACGCCGAGCAGGAGTTCGTGGACAAGTTCATCACCCGGGCCATCTACGCCAACTCCAGCTATGAGGGCTATCCGGTCTCGACCTCCATGACCCGGCAGCTGATCGCCCGCAAGGTGGCGGAGTTCGCCGTGGAGCAGGGCTGCGACAGCATCTGCGAGGGCTCCACCGGCAAGGGCAATGACCAGTTCCGCATGCACAACGTCTTCTCGCTGTTTGCGCCCGACTGCACCATCGTGGTGCCGGTGCGGGACTTTGACTTCACCCGCGAGGACGAGAAGAAGCTCTCCGCCGAGTACGGCATCCCCTACAAGGCGGGAATCGGTGACGACCTCACCATGTGGTGCCGCTCCATCGGCTCGGGCGAGGTCAGCAACCTGAAGATGGTCATTCCGCAGGAGGAATGGCTGTGGTACAAGTTCCCGGAGAACGCCCCCGATGAGCCGCGCCGCATGACCGTGGAGTTCAAGGAGGGCTTGCCGGTCAACGTGGACGGCAAGACGGACCTGGCGGAGATCATCCACTACCTCAACCAGGTGTGCGGTGAGAACGCCATCGGCAAGATTGACATGTTTGAGGACGGCATCATCGGCCTGAAGTCGCGCGAGGTCTATGAGGCACCGGCGGCCAAATTCATTCTCACCCTGCACAAGGACGCCGAGCAGCTCTGCCTCACGAAGGAGCAGATCCAGTTCAAGCCCGAGATCGAGCGCCTGTGGGCGTACATGGTGTACCATGGTGGATGGTATCATCCGGTGACCGAGGACTGCGCCGCCTTCCTGCAGTCCTCCCAGTGGGCGGTGAACGCCAAGTACGAGGTGGAGATCTACAAGGGCAATATCAACATCCTGAGCCGCGAGTCTGACACCCGGCTGTTCCGGCCCGAACTGCGCGCCATTGTCGAGCGTCCCAAGGAGCCGGGCGAGGTACGGATCGAGTGGAAGCAGCCGGAGAGCGGCCCGGCGGTCAAGATCGCGGGCTTCCAGTATCAGATCTTGGGCCACCGTGGTATGCCGTACGTCAAGGATTAGGACCTGGCGGCCGCGTCGGGTGCCAGGCCTCTGCGAAGGAGTACAAGCAATGGAGAAGTTGCTGGAGATTCTGAAGCTGGCGGTTGAGAAGGAAGTTGTCAGGAAGGCCATGTACGAGGAGGCCGCGAGCAAGGCCACCAACCCCCTGGTCAAGAGCACGTTCGAGACGCTGGCCCGGGAGGAGGACAAGCACGCGGTGTTCGTGCAGACGTACTACGACCGACAGGTCGCGAACCAGGGTTGGCCGGCGCCGTCGGAGATCGGCGCTGATGAAGACTTCCGAGAGGTGATCAAGGAGATCTTCAAGACCGCCAGCAACCAGATCAAAGCGACGGGCGCCGACGCCAAGGCCGAGCTCAGCGACGTCTACGATGCCGCCATCGCCGCCGAGTTGGAGAGTGTGCATTTCTACACCGACGCTCTCAACCACGCTGATGACCCCAATGTCAGGGCCTTCTTTGAGGTCCTGGTCGAGGCCGAGAAGCTGCATCATAAGCTGCTGAAGGACACCCAGAAGTACCTCGACGATCCGTCGGCATGGTATTTCGATCAGGAGCAGTGGACGGTAGAGGGCTAGGCGGGGGCCAGGTGCCACAAGCACAACCCGGGCGCGGGCTGCGGAACGGCTCGCGCCCGCATCGTCTGGACCCGTGGAGCCGTGGCGGGTCACAGGAGCGATCATCTATGGCGAGCAAATCCGGCAGACTTTGGGGGGGGCGCTTCTCCTCCGACCTCAGTGACATCGCCCTGGTGTTCAGCGAATCCACCGCTGCCGACGGGCGCATGGTAGCCGAGGACATCTGGGGCAGCCAGGCCCATGCCATTATGCTGGCCCAGTGCGGCATCATCTCCGAGGTCGATCTGCGAGAGATACTCAAGTGGCTGGAAAAGGCGAGAGAAGCGTGGGACGACGGCAGCTTCGAGCTCAGGCCTGAACTCGAGGACGTTCATATGAACGTCGAGACCTATCTGCGCCAGGGCGCCGGCCCCGAGTTCGGGGGACGGCTGCACACGGCGCGCTCCCGTAACGACCAGGTCATCACTGACTGCAAGCTGCACCTCCGGGTGCGGTTGCTGGACATCCGGGACCGGGTCGCAGACCTGCAGGAAGCCCTCCTGGAGCGCGCAGCCGGGCACGAGGAGACGGTCATGCCGGGCTATACCCACACCCAACATGCTCAGCCCGTCTCCCTGGCCTTCTGGCTCACCAGCTATGTGGCGCTGCTGGCCCGTGACCAGGAACGACTGGCAGATGCCTACAGGCGGATCAACACCTCACCGCTGGGCGCGGCGGCTTTGGCCGGCACTAGCTTCCCCACCGACCGCAAGCTCAGTGCGCGACTGCTGGGCTTCGCCGGATTACAGGAGCATGCCCTGGATTGTGTCGGCTCTCGCGACTACATCGCTGAGGCCATCGGTGCTCTGGCGATCCTCATGGCCAACCTGTCGAAGCTGGCCGAGGAGTTCGTGGTATGGTCGAGCTGGGAGTATGGCATGTTGGAGATGGACGACGCCTACGCCTCCGGCAGCTCGATCATGCCCCAGAAGAAGAATCCCTGCATTGCCGAGCTGACGCGCGGGAAGGTGGGCATCGTCTTCGGGCGCCTGATGCAGATCCTGACCATGATGAAGGGACTGCCGACCGGCTACAACCGTGACCTGCAGGAGGACAAGCCGCCGCTTTGGGACGCGCTGGACACCGTGGAGCTCACCCTGACCGCGATGGCTGCGATGGTGCGCACCGTCACCTTCAACACCGAGCGAATGCGCGCCATGGTCGGCCAGAACTTCGCCTGCGCCACGGAACTGGCCAACTATCTGGTGCGTGAGCGCGGCCTGCCCTTCCGTACCTGCCATGAGATCGTTGGCTCCCTGGTGGGGGTCCTGGTGCGCGAGGGCAAGACCCTTGACGACCATCAGCGGGTGCAGGAGGTCCTTCGGGAGCACGGTGAGGAACTGAGTCTGGACGAGATCGCCAGCGTTGTTGACCCGCAGCTATGCCTACGCCAGCAACGAAGTGTCGGTAGCACCGGCCCGGCCGAGGTACGCAGGATGCAGAGGTCGCTCGCCTCCTCGGTGGCAAGGGCACGACAGGACACGGCCAAGGCGCGGGACGCCGTGAAGGCTGCCCGCGAGCACACCGCGCGCATTGTCAAGCACGTGCTGTCCGGCAAGCCGCTGGCCAAGGCGGGGCTGTAAGCCATGGAGCAAGTCAAGTCGCGCATCACCACGACCCACGCTGAGGGGGCCGACTGCCAGGTGCTCATTCTGGCGTGCCCATCCATCGCGGCCGCGACTCAGCCCGGGCAGTTTGTGCACGTCCGGGTCTCGGAGAGCGCCGACCCGCTCCTCCGTCGGCCCATCTCGGTGATGCTGGCTGACCGACAGGCCGGGCACATCCGGCTGCTGGTGCGCAAGGTCGGGCGAGGGACCGAAGCTTTGGCTCGCCTGCCGGCGGGCGCGACCGTAGACCTGCTGGGCCCGCTGGGCAACGGGTTCCCCTTCCCCTCAGCAGAGACCAGCGGCGACATATTGCTTGTGGCCGGGGGCGTTGGCGTAGCGCCGCTGGTGTTCTTGGCCGACACTCTGCAGACGCATCGGGCGCGTTTCCGGGTCTGCGGGCTGCTCGGTGGCGCCAGTGACGAGCATCTGCCCGTCTGGACCGAACTGGCCGGGCGCTGTGAGGAGTTCCACGTCAGCACCGAAGACGGATCAGCAGGCGAGCAAGGCCTGGTCACTGAACTGCTGGGCGAGCACCTCGCGCAGGACGGCACCGCCGTCGTCTACACGTGCGGCCCCCGGCCCATGATGGCCGCGGTGGCCCAGATGTGCGCCGAAGCGCGCGTCCCCTGCTGGGCCTCGCTGGAGCAATGGATGGGGTGCGGCGTAGGGGCGTGTCTGGGCTGTGTGGTGCCTGCAGCCGGGGGCGACGACTTCTTGCGCGTATGTAAGGACGGACCTGTCTTCGCCGCCGAGCAATTGGCGTGGGAGGCTCTGGGGCAGTGAGCGCCACCGTACCCGACCTGTCGGTTGAGATCGCGGGGCTGACTCTCAGAAACCCGGTGATGCCGGCCTCGGGTACCTTCGGCTGGGGGACCGAGTACGCCGACCTCCTGGAGCTCTCCAGCCTCGGTGCCGTGGTGGTCAAAGCCACGACACTGCTGCCCCGGCCGGGCAACGCGCCGCCCCGCATCGTTGAGACGCCGGCCGGTATGCTCAACGCCATTGGCCTGCAGAACCCCGGCGTGGATGTGGTCGTCCGCGAGAAGCTGCCCCCACTGGCCGACTGCGGCGCTCCGGTCATCGTGAACATCGCCGGGGAGACGGTGGACGACTACGTGGCTGTGGCCAAGCGCCTGGGTGCGAGCCCGGTGGTCAGCGCCCTGGAGATCAACGCCTCGTGCCCCAACACCGAGCGCGGGGGCATGCAGTTCGGCCTGGAGCCTGGTCCGCTGGCGGAACTGGTGAGCGCGGTCCGCGCCGTGACGTCGTTGCCGCTGATTACCAAGCTGTCACCGAATGTCACCGACATCGTGCCCCTCGCCCGCGCGGCTGTGGAAGCCGGTACGGATGCGCTCTCGCTCATCAACACGCTGCTGGGCATGGCGATCGACACCGACAGGCGGCGCCCGAAACTGGGCAATGTGACCGGCGGTCTGTCGGGACCTGCCATTCGTCCGGTGGCTGTGCGCATGGTCTGGCAGGTGGCGGCTGCCGGCCTGGGGGTACCGCTCATCGGCATGGGCGGCATCATGTCCGCTAACGATGCCCTGGAGTTTATCCTTGCCGGTGCCACGGCGGTCGCGATCGGCACGGCCACCTTTGTGACGCCGGACACTTGCCGTCAGGTTATCGAGGGCCTGGCGGCCTACTGCGTCCGAAACGGCGTTCGCTCCATCCGCGAGATTGTGGGCGCAGCCCACAGACCTTGACGCTCGCCGAGGTGACCATGAAGGTTCTGGCGCCGGTGCGTATCAGCCGTGACAGCTATCTGGCCCTGGAGGCCATGACGCGGGCGGTGCTGAAGGACTGCCGCCGGGTCGCTGACGACGGTACGCCCATCTATCTTCCAGACCGGTCCGGCCACTACGCCGCACTCTGGACCCGGGACTTCTGCTACATGGTGGAGGGCGCCGGCCATCTCCTCGATGGCGGCGAAATCCTGGCCGGCATAGACTACCTGCTGGCTCGTCAGAGCCCCGATGGCATCATCCCCGATCGCGTTCAGGCGGACGGCACTGCCGTCTACCTGGCCGGTCCTGCCGACGATCCCTGCGGGGCTGGCCCGCCCACCGACAATGCGCCCTTCATGGCCAAACTGCTTTGCGCCTATGCGCGGCTGACACGCGACTATGCCTCAGCGGAGGAGCGGATCAGCCATCTGGAAAGGGCAATGGCCACGGTGCCCCGCGGCGCGGACGGCCTGGTCGTGATTGACCGCAACGCTCCCCGCCCGGGCTATGGCTTTACGGACTGTATCGCCAAGACCGGCAAGGACCTCTTTAGCTCGCTGCTGTTCTGGGAGGCCTGCGTGCAGCTCGCCGAGACCCTCCGCCTGTGGGAGCAGCATGATGACGCCCACGAATGGTATGAACGAGCGGAGAAGATCGTCCACCGCTTGCAGGAGTTCTGGGATGACAGCGCGGGCATGTTCCGATCGGCCAGCGAGGACTGCCGCCAGATAGACGTCTGGGGCAGCGCCTACGCGGCGGTGGTGCGGGTGGCGAGCAAGTCACAGGCTGACCGCATCGCTGACTGGCTGCTGGAGCACCTGCCGGGCATCAGCCTCTGCGGTTACATCCGCCACCTGCCGCCAGGCGCGAACTGGCAGCGGCTCCTGAAAGACGTCCCGCCAGGGACCTACCAGAACGGTGGCTACTGGGCCGTGCCCACGGGGTGGGTGGCGCGCACCATCGCGCTGGTGGACGATGGAGCCGCCCGGCGCCTGGTCGAGGAGCTCATCGGCCAGTTCCAGGAAGACGGGGCCTGTGAGTGGGTATCCCCGGACCAGCGGGTGCTGCCTGGCTATGCGGCCAGCGCGGCTTGTCTCCTGGGATCGGTCCAGCGCAGCAAGGCGTGAGAATTCGATGGACGTGTCCACTCGCGTAACAATTCTCTCCCAGCGGATGGGTCGTCCGCTCATCCTCAGAGCGGTGCACGACCCGCGGCCGGGCTGGCGCGGGCAACTCAGGGCACGGGCGCTGTGGACGACGATCGAGTACCAGGACCCGGAGCCCGGCTACTTCTGGGATGAGGACCTGGTCCACGAGCTTCTTGACCATCTGGAGGCCGGCCAGACCTGCCTGACACTCTGGGAAGGGGAAGAGCCGCCGTCGGATCGGTTGGGGAATGGGTAAGAGGAACGGCCATAGCGCGAGTAAGCTGACTGTGCGAGTTCGCCTGCGGGTGCCGCAGTGGAGAGCCATCCTGCTGCCGGCGGCGTTGCTTCTTTGCGCCCTCCCCGCCGCCTTTGCGGCCGGCCGGGCCCTGGCGCTGGTGGGCGGTGAGGAGATCACCGAGGAAGAGCTCCGTGCCGAGCTGGTCCGACGCTTCGGAGCTCGGGTCCTGCTGGAGATGATAGACACCCGGCTCATCCGCGAAGCTGCCACGCGCGAGGGCGTGGGGGTCAGCGACTCCGAGGTGCAGCTCAAGTATGAGCAGGTTGTGGCCCGTGTGGGTTCGGAGGCTGACCTGCAGCGGAAGCTGGAGCTGCTGGGGCGCTCGCCCGAGGAGTTCCGGCAACAGGTCCGTGATGACGCATTGCTCGACCGGCTCGCGATCCGACACCTGGACCTGTCCGAAGCCGAGGTCGAGGCCTACTACCAGGCCCACCTGGCCGAGTTCAGTCGCGGGGAGCAGGTTCGCGCCCGTCTCATGCTGTTCAGTCAGCGGGAGAACGCCGAGGCGGTTGCCGAAGCCCTGAAGGCTCCCGACGCTGACTTTGCCGGTCTGGCGAAGGCCTTCAGCGAGGATCCCGCCACCCGCGAGAAGGGTGGCGACATGGGATACTTCAGCCGCGAAGACTACGCGCGAGAGATCAGCGACGCCGCCTTCGCTCTCAATCCCGGGGAGACCAGCGACATCCTGACCGTACCGGATGGCTATGCCATCGTGCGCGTTGAAGGGCGGCGTCCGGCGGGGCCGATCCCGCTGGCGGAGATCGCTCCTGCCGTACGGGCTCGCATGGAGCTGGAGCTACTCGAGGCCGCGAGGCTGGACTGGCTGCACAACGCGCGTACCAGCGCGCGCCTGGAGATTCCCGACCCCGAACTCGAGCGACAGGTTCGGATTCTGATCGACGCCAACCAGCCCTATGACGTCACCAATATCACCCCGGAGTTACCGGTTGCCCCGCGATGACCACAAGCCCAGCATCTCTGACACCGCAGGAATGGCGTAACATCCAGACCATCGAACGCCTGAACCAGCGTGGCGGGCGAATGCTCTCGGTGGTTGATCTGGTAGCAGCCGGCAGCCTCAGCCTGGAGGCTGCTGCGTACCTGCTGTACCGCATTCGCCGGGGCGCGTCGTTTCTGACGGCGGCAAACCCCGGCGGCGCCGGCAAGACTGCGGTCATGGGCGCCCTCCTCGCGCTGACGCCACCCGGCGCGATACTGCGTGAGATTCGCTCTGCCCAGGACCTTAGCGGAGGGCAGCCGGACGTGGAGTGTCCCACGTGGCATATCTGTCAGGAGCTGGGAGCGGGCAGGATCCCCGGGTACCTCTGGGGCAGCAGTATCCCGGCCTATTTCGCGCTGAGCAGGGCGGGAAGCTATCTCGCCAGCAACCTGCATGCCGATACGCTGGAGGAGGTGCAGCAGGCGCTTTGCGGCGCCCCCAACCACCTGGCACCGGACCATCTGCGGGCGGCCGACCTGATTCTGACACTCGCCTGCCAGCGGCTGAACGGCACCACCCGCCGCCACATAGCCGTGATCTATGCTGCTGCGCCGGAAGGTCACTTGCCGGTCTTCGCCTGGGATGGCGAGGCGGGCAGTGTGCTCCCCATGCCGGGGATCCCGCGCGACGCTGACTTCGGTCCGGAGCGCGAGTGCCTGGCTCGGTTGGTGCATGAGGGTGCCTGCGAGCTTCCGGTCTTTCGGCAGCGTCTCCTGGAGCTGCTTGCCGACCAGAGATAGGCCGCCAACAGGCATACAGGGCCGCCCCATGTCCGGGGCGGCCCTGTCATTGTTCGGAGCGATGGACTGGCCTACTTACCGGCGCCGTAGGTCAGACCGATGCCAAAGTCGCCGTCCAGCACACCCACGTCGAGGGTCAGGCGATCACGCAGACCCCAACGCAGGTCGGCATTGAAGTTGTCGCCGTCGTACTCGGCGTTGATGACGCTGTTACGGAAGGCCCCGAAGGTTACTCCACCGAAGAAGCCGTTGAGGATCCCAGCGTCACTGTCACCGTAACCCAGGTGGACGCCGATCATCCGCGACTCATCCATGCCCACCGGCATCGTCTTGCTCAGTACGACATACAGCCTGCGGTCCAGTTCGTCGGTGATGTCCACGCCGCCGATGGCCACCGCCGGAAGATCCTCCTGGGCCAGCCACTTGTCGACCGGGAGCCGCCACTTTGCGTTGCCGACAAGCTCGCTGTCACCGCTGGGGCCGTCAATCCACGAGCCACCGATCTCAACTCCCGCGGCCACACCGACATTAAGGTTCGCGAGGTCGGTCGCGTCTTCGTCCGTGTCCAACCAGTGGTAGCTGATGGTGCCTTTCGAGGGGCCCGACACGAACGCCGAGGGCGTCAGCACGAGCCCTGTGTTGCCGAACCACGCCGGCGCCACACCGAAATCCATACCCGTGTCCGACCAGACGCTGACAAAGCTTTGAGCCAGCAGTGCGGAGTGAGCAGCAAATACCATTGCCATGCAGACGGCGACTAGTAGGGCGATACGCACCCTGGTCACCTCCCAAAGGGTAGTGAGGAAATGGCCCAACCGGACTGCAGTATACATTGTGGGCAGACCGCCGTCAACGCCAGCAGGTCGCTCCCGTAGGATGTAAAGACCGCAAAGCGAAGGGTCAGGGATGCAAGGAAGGGGCTCTACCGGCCTTGGGCGAAGTAGCCCAGGTCCTTGCCACTTGCAGACGGCGCAGTTTGTGATAAGGGAGGAGGTAGAGGATGCAGCGGACCATCGCCGTGATCATGGGTGGCGGCCGCGGTAGCCGGCTGTACCCTCTCACCCGCGAACGGGCCAAGCCCGCAGTCCCTCTGGCGGGGAAGTACCGTCTCATTGACATCCCGCTCAGCAATTGCATCAACTCCGGCCTGCGGCGGATCTTTGTCCTGACCCAGTTCAACACCGCTTCCCTGCACCGGCATATCCGGACCACCTACAACTTTGACACCTTCTCCCATGGTTACGTCCATATCCTGGCGGCCGAGCAGACCGCCCAAAGCCAATCGTGGTACCAGGGGACGGCCGATGCGGTCCGCAAGAACCTGAGGCACCTGGAGCTCGATACCGCTGATCAGGTGCTGATCCTGTCCGGCGACCAGCTCTACCGCATGGACTTCTCCCTGCTGCTGGAGCACCACGCAGCGACTGCGGCCGACGCCACTCTGGCCGTCATCCCGGTGACCTGGCAAGAGGCTCCAGCCCTTGGCATCCTGCGAGTGGCCGACGGCAGGGTCGTAGAGTTCGTCGAGAAGCCCATCGAGGAATCGGTGCTGGACTCACTGAGCGTATCCGGGCTTCCCGGTGGCAAGACGCACCTGGCCTCCATGGGCATCTACTGCTTCCAGCGGGACGTGTTGCGGGAGCTGCTGGCCGACGAGGCCAAGGAGGACTTCGGGAAGCAGGTCATCCCCGAGGCCATCCACCGGTACCAGGTCAGCGCCTTCGCCTTCGACGGGTACTGGGAGGACATCGGCACCATCCGGGCTTTCTATGAAGCCAACCTGGAGCTGACCCGCCCGCTGCCGCGCTTCAACTTCTTCGACGAGGAGGCGCCGATCTACACCCACCCCCGCAACCTGCCCCCGGCCAAGATGAACTACTGCGAGGTGCGCAGGAGCGTGGTCGCCGACGGTTGTATCCTGGAGGACTGCCAGATCACCGGCTCGGTCATTGGCGTGCGCACGCAGATCGGGGCAGGCACCGTGGTGCATGACAGCATCATCATGGGGCTTGACTACTTTGAGAGCGAGGAACGGCTGCACTCCACCGGCGCCGAGGTCTGCATGGGCATCGGGCGTAACTGCCGCATCAGCGGGGCCATTGTGGACAAGAACTGCCGCATCGGGGACAATGTCGCCATTGGCCGACGCATCGGCGCGCCCGACGAGGAGGGGGAACTGTACGTCGTCCGCGACGGGATCACCATCATCCCCCGCGGCACGGTGGTTCCCCCGGGGACGCTGATCTAGGGCCGGTGCTTCAGTAGGCCCCATACCTGCGGCCGGCTCGGAGCATGGTCAGGAAGTTGTCCGGGTTCACCCCGGCATGGATGCTGTTGCTGCAGGACAGCATGTAGCGGCCGCCAGGGGCAGCGACCGCGATGGCCTCCTGCACCGCCGCCTCGACCTGCTCCGGCGTGCCGTGGCACAGCAGCTCCCCGCAGTCAATGTTGCCGACCAGGCATACGCGGTCCCCAAACGCCGCCTTCACTTCCCCGAGGTCCATGCCCGCCACCGGCTCGATGGGGTTCAGACCGTCCACACCCGTATCCACGATATCGGCCAGGATGGGCCACAGGTTGCCGTCGGAGTGCTTGATGGCGAGGGCGCCCTCCTCGTGCACCGCGTCCACCACGCGCTGCAGCCGTGGCAAGACAAACTCCCGGAAGTGGGCCGGTGAGAACATCGGCGCGTAGTTGCTGGCATAGTCGTCAGCGATGCAGATGACCTCGGCGCCGAGACGGATTGCGTTGCGGATGACCCGCTCGTTGACCGCCACGACCCGGTCCATCAGGTCGTGGACGAACTCCGGCTCCGTGTAAAAGCACTCCAGCAGCCGGTCCATGCCCAGCAGGTAGACGCTGTGCATGAAGGCCGCCCGGTGATGGAAGAAGATGGCGCGCTTGCCCTTGAAGCGCTCGACGTTGCGCCGCAGGGCGGCCAGCCGGTGCGGGGCTTCCGGGTCCGGTGGCGTCCAGTGTCGCAGGTCGTCAGGGCCTGCGAGGGCGGGTCTCAGGGGATGGGAAAGCACATGCTCGGAGCGTTTGTAAGTGACCCCCCACTCATCGGTGAAATACTCACCGTTCTGGCTCACCGGCGGGAAAGCTGCTGAGCAGGGCACACAGTCCAGGTCGAGCTGGTCCATGGCCTCAGCCATGTCGGCGGCTCCAGGCACCAGTGCCGCCGCGACCTTCGGGTCCACCAGCATCTCCACCTGAGGCACGCGGTCAGGCATCACACCAGTCAAGGCAGCACGCACGCGCTCAGTGCTGTTCATGGGTGATCGCCTCCATTGGCGCCTCAGAGGGGGTAGACGCCCTCGTTCTTCGTGGTTTCCACCAGCGCCCGATAGTTGGCGGGGTTGACTGCCGAGATGATGCTGTTGCCCGAGGACATGATGTGGCCCCCGTGGACGGAGACGGTCTGCAACAGGTGCCGTGTGGCCGCCCGCACTTCCTCCTCCGTGCCGCGGCAGAGCAAGTCCACATCAACATTGCCCACCAGGGCAACCTGCCTGCCCAGATGCCGCTGGAGCGCCTCCAGAGGCATGGTGGGTACTGGCTCCAGCGGCCCCAGGGCGTCCACTCCAGCCGCTACGAACATGTCCACCAGCTTCCAGATGTCGCCATCAGTGTGCTTGATGACGTAGGCCCCGGCGCGCTTGCACTCCTGGACCACCGTTGTGAAGCCCGGCAGGAAGAACTTCTCGAAGTGTGCCGGCGACATAAAAGGCCCCATCTTCCAGGCGTAGTCATCACCCAGCAGGATGATGTCCACGCCCTCGGCGATGACCCGGCGATACAGCTCGACGTAGTACTCCACGCTGATGCGGGTCAGCTTCTTCACCAGCTCCGGCCGCATGGCACAGTCCAGCATCAGGTGCTCCAGGCCGGAGCGCAGGTACTGCGGGACAGCGAAGACCTCCTCGCCGATAAAGCACACCGCCTTGCGGCCCTTGAAGCGTTCCACGCAGCGCCGCGCCATGTCAACGAAGTACGGGTCGTTGCCGTCCGGCCCGACGTAGCGCTCCAGATCGTCCTCGCTCTCAATGCGGGCCGGATGCCAGGGTACGGGCATGACCTCACTGGTGAAGCGCTGCAGCGCGCCCCACTTGTCCCGGAAGATGCGCTGTTCCTTGTCCACCCACTCCACTGGCCGTCGGTCCATCATGATGCCGCAGGTGACAACATCGAGGTCCATGAGGTCAACGAAGTCCCACCAGTCGGCCCCCGGAAAGAGCGCCTCGATGACCACCGGGTCCACGATGAGTTCCATCAGCGGCACCCGGTCAGGCTGCTTGCCGTCCAGCACCGCGAAGACACGTTCGGCAGAGTTCATGGCCACCATCCCGGCCCCTGGGTTCCGAGCAATGCTCAGGGCAGTGGTTCGTGGGCTTTGCGCCCATAGACCCGCTCATAGGCCTTGCAGTACGGGCAGACACCGCCCTCGACGAAGCGGACCAGGAAATACACCAGGCCACGCTGCTTGCGACGGGCATAGCTGCAGACCGGACACTCCAGGCACTTGCGGGCCATCTCTCGGTCCCTATCGGTGATTGCTGGCTGCTCCACGACGCACCTCCTTGCGCAGTCTTCAGCCCATTTCGCCCTTCTTGTCGGCCGACCTCCGGGCAGGATTCCCGGGATGGGCGAGGAACGGTCACATGTCACTTACACCGTCAGTCGGCGTGCGGCTGTCTTTCTGCCGTGCCCGGAGGGAGTTGTCATCCATGCCTACAGTCGTAACCTTCGGTGAGATCATGCTCCGCCTTGCCACCAAGCGCTTTGAGCGCTTTGCCCAGGCCCGGGAGTTCGAGGTTACCTACGGCGGCGGCGAGGCCAACGTCGCCGTGACCCTGGCCAACTTCGGCCTCAACGCCCGCTATGTGACCGCCCTGCCCGACAATGACATCGGTCAGGCGTGTATCAACTACGTTCGCCAGTTCGGGGTGGACACCAGCCATATCGTCCGCCAGGGCAAGCGGGTAGGTATCTACTTCCTGGAGAGCGGCGCCGTTCAGCGGGCCTCCAAGGTCATCTACGACCGCGCCGGCGCCTCCATCGCGGAGGTGAAACGCGGCGACATTGACTGGGCGAAGGCCTTCGCGGGGGCTGACTGGTTCCACTGGACCGGGATCACCCCCGCCATCAGCGAGGGCGCGGCCGATGTGTGTCTGGAAGCCATCGAGGCCGCCCGGGCCGCTGGACTCACCGTCTCCGCCGACCTGAACTTCCGGAAGAATCTCTGGAAGTGGGGCAAGGCCGCCAGCGAGGTCATGCCCTATCTGGTGGCGCTGTGTGACGTGGCTATTGGCAACGAGGAGGATGCCGACAAGGTCTTTGGCATCAAGGCCCCACATGCCGATGTCGAGGGCGGTAAGGTGGATGCCCAGGATTACCGCGCGGTGGCCGAAGGCCTGATGGCGAAGTTCCCGAACCTCAAGCAGGTCGCCATCACCCTGCGCGGTAGCCTCAGCGCCTCGCACAACACCTGGAGCGGCATCCTGTTCGATGGGCAGGACCTCTACGTCGGCCCCGACTACGACATCACCCACATCGTGGACCGTGTCGGCGGCGGTGATGCCTTCGCCGGCGGACTCATCTATGCCATGCTGACTGCAAAGGCCCCGCAGGACTGCATTGACTTCGCCGTGGCCGCCAGTTGCATGAAGCACACCATCCACGGTGACTTTAACATGGTGACGGTGGCCGAGGTCGAGGGCCTCATCAAGGGCGGCGGGAGCGGGCGGGTGCAGAGGTAGACCGCGTCAGCCGCCGTCGGCAAGTACCCGCCCTTCGTGGAGACCGGCCCATGGACAGCCCCAGTGCCACCATCCCCCGCCCGGCCCGTGACGTCCCGGTGGCCTTCCGCACGCAGGTTCTGGTCTGCGGCGGTGGGCCAGCCGGCACCGCGGCCGCCATTGCCGCTGCACGACAGGGCGCGAAGGTCACACTCCTGGAGCGCTACAACCACCTGGGTGGGCTGGCGACCGGCGGCCTGGTGCTGGTCCTGCCGCACTTCCGCGATCATGGCCGCCCGACCATCGGCGGCATCGGGCGAGAGATCCGCGAAGCACTTGCTGCCACGGGGGAGGCGGCGTTTCGTCACCTCCCCCATGACGATTCCTGCACCTTCGACCCCGAAGCCCTGAAGTGGCAGAGCGTGAAGCTTTGCCACGAAGCCGGGGTGCAGGTGCTGCACCACTGCTGGCTGTCGGATGTGGTGACGAGTCCCCAGTCCACTCCGTGGAAAGGGGTTGGGGATGAGGCCAGGCGTATCACCGGCGTCATCTTTGAATCCAAGGCCGGCACGCGAGCCGTTCTCGCCGACGTGGTGGTGGACTGCACCGGCGATGGCGACATCTTCGCCTGGGCGGGATGTGAGTTCGAGAAAAGCGATCAGGCCATCGGCCTGCCCTTCCGGGTGGGCGGAGTGGACGTTGACGCCTGGATGGCCTGGGTGGAGAAGCACCCCGACGATTCACGGGAGGTCTGGGACAGCCTGACGGACGCCATTGGCTGGCCGGACAGCATGTTCTATATCTCGCCGCTGTATCTCCAGGCCGGGGTGCTGTGGGGGAACAACTATTACCGCGTGGCCGATGGCCTGGACCCGGCAGCGTTGTCGGAGGTGGACATCGGGGCACGGCTGCGCATCCGCCAGGCACTGGACATCTTGCGCCAGCGGTTGCCGGGCTGGGAGGGTGCCTGGCTCATAGACACGGCCAGTCAGCTTGGCGTGCGCCGTTCCCGTCGGCTTGTCGGTCTGCAGCGCCTGACCGAGGCCGAGACGGGCACCCCCGACTACCGTCATCCCGACGCCATCGGTCGTGGCAATGACTTCCGTAAGGCCGACAGCGCCTACGACATCCCTTACGGCTGCTTGGTTCCGCGCGAGGTGGACGGGCTGCTCACGGCCGGCCGGTGCATCTCCTGCAGCGACGAAGCCCTGGAGCCCATTCGCGAGATCCATGTCTGCTGGGTCACGGGCGAAGCAGCGGGGACGGCGGCGGCGCTGGCAGTGCAGGCCGGGGTGTCCCCACGGGAGGTCGCCGTCGGCGCATTGCAGCAGAGACTGGGCGCAGCAGGTGTAGCCTTCGCCGACTAGGCGACGTCTAGGCGTGGCTCGCGGCGGGCTGGCGGGCCAGTATCTCCTCCACCATGCGCGCGTTCTCCTCGACCATGTCGTCCTTGTCGCCGCGGTGCATGCCGACGTTGCAGACATCGCCGGGCTTGATGTGGTCGAAGCAGTACTCGAAGGCCAGCAACGGGTCAATGCGGCCCGCGCCCATGATCTTGTAGGCGATGCACGGCCGCTGGAGGCGCTGGATGCACTCGTAGGCCCGGGGCAGGTCGGCGAGTTGGAAGCGGTGGCCGGCGCCACTGTGGAGGCTGCCGCAGTTGAAGATGCAGACGGCATGGAAGTCGGCCAGGTCCAGAGAGTTGACCCAGTCATGCACCTCGGGCGCGTGACCCGCCACGCCGATGGTGAGGCCGATGGACCGAGCATGCGCCACCCAGTCCTCCAGTTCCGAAGCGTTCCGCTCGGCATAGAATTGGTCTATGTAACCGCCGTGGAAGTACCCGGCGCTGGCGCCGATGCGCTTGCAGTCATCCAGGGCCAGGTACATGCTGTCACCGTAGGGCCGGGCCGAAATCTGGGCAATCCACTGCATGGGGCCGCCCTCCGCCAGGTACCGGGTGGTCGTGCCGATGACGTGCGGGGTCTCGTTGTTGGTGATAAAGGTGTTGATGCCGGCGTCCCAAGCGCGCTGCCACGTCTCCAGGATGCGCTCCGGGGTGTTCCATGTCTTCATCTCGGTGTCGCGGGCCTCGTTCTGGTGGCTGAAGCCGCCAAAGGGGTTGGCCCCGATGATCAGGCGGGTCACGGTCAAGCCGCAGAAGTCGACGGTTGGCAGCATCAGGCGTCTCCTTGGCACGGGCGCGGATTGGCGGTTGTCAGCCGGTCGTGCGATGTGGTTATATTAGGCCCTTGATAGACGACGGTCAAGGCGTGAGGAGGGCCCGCGAACGCCGCGTGCTGGGCGTGGCTCCGAGCCACCGTGGCGGGGCAGGATGCCCCGCCTACCGCGGATACGATGCCCCGCCTGGCGGAGTAGTGCGGCCCTGGGCTGAACCCGTTCCGTGTCAAGCTGCAGACTGGAGCCATGAATGAGTCAGACTGCCATCACCCCCACTCGCAACGAGGACTTCCCGGAATGGTACCAGGAGGTGGTTCGCGCCGCCGATCTGGCTGAGACCAGCCCGGTGCGCGGCTGCATGGTCATCAAGCCCTGGGGCTATGCCCTTTGGGAGAACATCCAGCGCCACCTGGATGCCATGTTCAAGGCGACGGGGCACGTGAATGCCTATTTC
Organism: Armatimonadota bacterium; assembly: GCA_013178155.1. Classification (GTDB taxonomy): domain Bacteria; phylum Armatimonadota; class Zipacnadia; order Zipacnadales; family UBA11051; genus JABLXH01. Next base: position 105,340 of record JABLXH010000002.1, read on the forward strand.
CCGCTCTTCATTCCGCTCTCTTACCTGGAGCGGGAAGCCGAGCATGTTGAGGGCTTTGCCAAGGAGTGTGCGGTGGTCACGCACCACCGCCTCAAGGCGGTGGGCGGGCGATTAGTGCCCGACGGCGAGCTGGAGATGCCCCTGGTGGTGCGACCGACCTCCGAGACCATCATCGGCGCGGCCTATGCCAAGTGGGTGCAGAGCTGGCGCGACCTGCCGATCCTGATTAACCAGTGGGCCAATGTGGTGCGCTGGGAAATGCGCACCCGCCTGTTTCTGCGCACCACCGAGTTTCTCTGGCAGGAAGGGCACACGGCCCATGAGACCCGTGAGGAGGCGATCGAGGAGACGCTGCGGATGCTGGAAGTCTACCGGGTCTTCGCCGAGGAGTACATGGCCATGCCGGTGTTGACCGGCGAGAAGAGCGCCGGCGAGCGTTTCCCGGGGGCGGTCAACACCTACTGCATCGAAGCAATGATGCAGGACCGCAAAGCGCTGCAGTCGGGGACCAGCCACTTCCTGGGGCAGAACTTCGCCCGGGCCGCCGAGATCAAGTTCCAGTCCCGCAGCGGCGAAGAGGAGTTCGTCTGGACCACCTCCTGGGGCGTCTCCACGCGGCTCATTGGCGGGCTGATCATGACCCACTCCGATGACAACGGCCTGGTGCTGCCGCCACGCCTGGCTCCGCAGCAGGTCATCATCCTGCCGATCCTCCGCAAGGACGAGGAGCGCGACACCGTCCTGAGTTACTGCGAAGACCTGGCTGGCGACCTGCGCCGACAGCAGTACAGCGGCGAGCCCGTGCGGGTTCATGTTGACAAACGGGACCTCAATGCTGGAGAGAAAGGCTGGGAATGGGTCAAGAAAGGCGCGCCGGTGGTGGTCGAAGTGGGGCCGCGGGACATCGCCAACAACAGCGTCTTCGTCGGCCGCCGTGACCGCGAGCGCAAGGAACGCGTCGCCATGGGCCGCGATGAGTTCGTCGCCACCATCGCCTACACCCTGGCCGACATCCAGGACGGCCTGCTGACCCGGGCCAGGGGCTTTCGCGACGAGCATACCCGGGTCATCGCCAACTGGGACGAGTTCACAGACTTCTTCACGCCCGAGAACAGTGAGAAGCCCGAGATCCATGGGGGCTTCGCGCTGTCCCACTGGTGCGAGGAGCCGGCGTGCGAGCAGAGGGTCAATGATGAGCTGTCAGTGACCATCCGCTGCCTGCCGATGGACTGCGAGGCCCACGGTGAGGGCAAGTGTATCGCCTGCGACGGCCCCGCCAGGAAGCGCGTGGTGTTCGCCAAGGCGTACTGATGGCGAGGACATGGCAGGAGCGCTCACCGGAGCGCGACCGCCAGGCTTGCCCCGTTGCCCTTCGGCCGCTTTCGGGCTATATTGAGCAGGCGCCCTTCGGCGCCGTCGTACCCCCGCGAGAGGACGATCCCGATGGAACTTGATCCCCGCCGTCTGCCGTGCTCGACCATGAGCGACGAGGAGCTGGCCGCCTTCATGGCAGCCAATGGCGTCGGTCTGACGGTGGGCGAAGCCCGGCAGATCGCTGACTTTCTGGGCCGCGACCCCACCTTCGCTGAGATGCACATCTTCAACTCCGAATGGAGCGAACACTGCTCCTACAAGAGCAGCAAGGCGACCCTCAAGGAGTTCCTGCACACCGAGGGGCCCAATGTCATGCTCGGGCCGCAGGAAGATGCCGGCATTGTCTTCTTCACCGAGCACGAGGGCAAGCGCTGGGGCATCGTGGTGGCCCATGAGAGCCACAATCACCCCTCGCAGGTGCTGCCCAACGAGGGCGCGGCCACGGGTATCGGCGGCATCGTCCGTGACGTGGACTGCATGGGCGCCCGGGTCATCGCCACTGCTGACCCCCTGCGTTTCGGTGAGCCCGAAGGCCAGTTCGCCGACCGTACCAAGTGGATCGTGGCGGGCGTGGTGGACGGCATCTGGCAGTATGGCAATGCCCTGGGGGTGCCCTGTCTCGGCGGTGATGTGTACTTCAGCTCGACTTTTGACGACAACTGCCTGGTCAATGTGGTATCGCTGGGCCTCGTCGCCGAGGAGGATATCATCCACTCCGCGGTGCCGCCGCAAGCCGCCGAGGTGCCGTATGACCTGATCCTGGTGGGCAAGCCCACCGACGACTCCGGTTTCGGGGGCAGCGCCTTTGCGTCCAAGATTCTCTCCGAGGAGGAGCAGGAGGAGGACCGTGGCGCGGTTCAGGTCCCCGACCCGTTCGTCAAGAACGTGCTGGCCATGCGCAAGGCCAACGAGGCCGTCCGGCAGCGGGCCAAGGAACTGGGCGTCGCCATCGGCATCAAGGATATTGGCGGCGGGGGTATCGCCTGTGGGTCCTCAGAGATCGTGGACGCCGGTGGCTTCGGGGTGGAGATCAGCCTCGATGCCGTGCATGTCGCCTTGCCCAACATGCTGCCCGAGACCATTCTCTGCGCCGAGACTCAGGAACGCTACGTTCTCGCTGTGCCGCAGACCTTCACCCCCGAGGTGCTGCGCATCTACAACGAGGACTGGGACCTGCCCAACGTCTACGAGGGCGCCCGGGCCAGTGTCATCGGGCGCATCATTGCCGAACGCGTCTATCGGCTGACTTACCAGGGGCAGATCGTCTGTGAGGCGCCCATCGAGAAGGTCACCTCTGGCATCCAGTACCAGCGGGAGGCGCGACCGCGGGAGTACACGGGTCAGGAACCGGTATTCCCAATGCCCAAACTCAGGGAGACGATTCTGCTGGTGCTGGGCAGCGAGAACGTGTGCTCGCGTCAGTACATCTACCGGGCCTATGACTGTGAGGTGCAGGGCAACACGATCATTCGTCCGGGGGAATCAGGGGCTGGCGTCGCGGCGCCCCTGGAGGGCAGCACGGCGGCGGTGGCCCTCTCGGTGGATGGCAACCCCTACTACGGCGACATCTCGCCCTACTGGCAAGGCGCCAATGCGGTGGCCGAAGCGATGCGCAATGTGGCGGCGGTGGGCGCCACGCCGGCAGCGCTGACGGACTGCCTGAATTTCGGCAACCCGGAGGTTCCCGAGGCTTTCTGGGAGTTTCGCGAGGGCGTGCGAGGGTTGGCGGATGCAGCCAAGAACCTCTGGCTGAAGGGCTACGAGGGCCAGCCGGTGCCCATCATCTCTGGCAACGTGAGCCTCTACAACGAATCCGCCGCCGGTCGAGCCGTCTCGCCGTCTGCCATCATCGCCTGCGTGGGCACAATGCCTGATTTCTCGAAGGCCGTGACGATGCAGCTCAAGCACGCTGGCGACAAGCTGTTCCTGGTCGGCCCGCGCAAGAACGAACTGGGCGGCAGTGCGCTCTATCAGGCCCTGCGCCTCGGTCTTGGGGCCAACGTCCCCCAGATCGACTGGGACCTGGAGCGACGGATGATCTACGCGGTCGTGGATGCCATTCAGGCCGGGCATGTGGCGGCGTGCACAGACATCTCGGACGGGGGTCTGATCACCGCACTCTGCGAGATGGCCATGGGTGGCCACGGCAAGGGCCAGCTGGGCTTTGAGCTGGAGCTGGACGACGTTGAGATGCCTGTCCGGCCGGACGTCTATCTGTTCAGCGAATCCAGCGGCTTTGTCATGGAGTGCCGGCAGGGGCATGAGGATGACCTGCGGGCCGTGTTCAGGGGGTACGGACTGGAGCTGACGGAGCTGGGGGAGGTCGAGGACGAACCGAAGATCGAGATCGAGCTGCCAGGGGGCGAGGAAGTGGAGATCAGCCTGGACGAAATCAAGGACGCCTGGCTGAACGGCCTGCCGAGGCTACTTAGCTAACACGTCCGTCGCTTCGCCACCATTGTGCAACACGTCGGGGCGCCTCAGACGAGGCGTCCCGGGCGTCTACGCTGACCCCGCTGCCGCGTCAGAAGCCAAGCTCCATGCCCGCCCCCAGCAGCTTGTGCTTCTGCGGGTAGAGGAGGTTAGCCCCCGAGGCGCGCTCTTCGGCGTATGTCAGGTTGAGGCTCAGACCGTTGGCGACCCTCTTGCTGACCGTCAGGGCCCAGAGGGCATCGAAGTCAATGTTGGCAAACGGCGATTCCCACCACCAGTCACTGCGTTTGCTTAGCTCGTAGTAACAGAAGCTCCAGGGGAACTCACCCAGGTGTCCGCTCGCCGAGCCACCGAGGACCTCGAAGTTGGTCAGGAAGATCGGGTTGCGCAACCATCGTTCCCATGGGATGTGGTTGGCGTTGGGTGGATAGCCCTCGATCAGCTCATAGTACGGGTGGATGCTGGAGTAGATGATATCGTACTCCGCGGATACCTGGGAGTAGAACCCGCTGAGGTTGAAATCTGGCGTCTTGATGAGGTCCACAGAGATGCCCAATGCGTCTGGATCGCTGGAAAACTGGTAGTTCTCGCGGTTGACGTGGTGGTCCATCCAGGCGTACTCCGCCCGGAGGTAGCGATCATCACCGAGGTTAACCACCAGGTCAGCGCTCCAGGCTTCCTCCTCGCCCGCGCCGTCAGGCAGGGCGTTGAATGCCAGCGACCATCGCGGGCGCTGGTAGGCCAGGCGCAGCGACAGGTAGCCATCGCTGTCAGTGACGTTGGGGGGCACGGGCAGCCAGTCGGAGCTTCCCCCGCCGAAGAAGGCATCGAGACCGAGGTCGTCCAGCAGCACTCCTCGCCGCTGGAAACGGATGCCCTGCTGGGCCCTGCGTTCGTTGTTGACCAGCAACCCCAGACCGTATTCCTGGAACTGGCGGCCGAAGGTCCAGTCGCCGCGCAGCAAGCCTTCGGCGCGTGCCCGCACGTAGGCCTGTTCCAGCCACACATCGTTGTCGCCATAGCCGTGCGGCCGGTCGCCGGGGAGGTTGTTAAAGGCGCCTTCCTCCCAGGTCTCAACGCCCAGCACTGACAGAGGATTGATGACGTCGGCGGCCCGCAGGCTGACATACCCGGTGAGGCTGTCTGACAGGCGCCCCTCCACACCGACCCGGGCGGAGATAGCGTCGTAGCTGTTGTCCACGCTGAGGGCGTCGCCCTGGAAGCCGACGCGGTAGTCAATCCAGCCGCTCAGGGTAAACCGGCGGTCCCGCAGCAGGCTCTCCACACGTTCGGCCAAGCCCTCTACCTCGTCGGCAACCTCAGCCAGATCGTTCCTGGCGGCCAGCAGTTCGGGCGAGAACTCGTCCAGCAGCCGGTTCACAATCGCCGCGATGGCCGCCTCCGACACGGTGAAGTCACCGGGTTCGCCTTTCGGTCCGGGGGGGCCCTGTGGACCCACGGGTCCGGCGGGCCCCGCCGGGCCCCGTGCACCGGCCGGGCCTGGTGGTCCCGCGGGGCCGGCATTGTCACCGGCCACCCGCCGCGCGTCAAAGAGGTCCACGATGCGGGCCAGGGCCATGGCGAACTCATGGCGGGTCATCGGCCGGTCGCCGCGCCAACTGCCGTCGGGATAGCCGACGATGATGCCCAGATCGCAGAGTTGCTGGCAGGCGTCGTAGGCCCAGTGTGTGAAGGGAACTGCATCCATGGGGCGCGCCGCCTGCTGCGCACTCGCCACGCAGGTGAGGCTCGCCCATACGGCCCCGGCCATCAGCAGTCGCTTGAGCACCCGCAAGCCCTCCCGGCCCAGGTTCAAGCTCTCACAGTGTCGCTCTGAGGCGCTGTGTCTTTGCATGATATACAACGGGCGGGTGGCAACTGCAGGTCCACCGCCAGCTCATCCTCCGGAACCTGCACGCCCGCTCGGGGTAGCGCAACAACGGGCGGAACCAGGGAGACCACTCTGTAGCTGTCGCCGGGACGTACCCACTTGGTGATATGCAGACAGCGGTCGCGGTCGTAGCGTGTCATCGCTGACGCCACTTCTACCGCCTCGGGACAGAAGAGCACTGGCAGGTTGCCCAGTATGTACTTGCGAGCCGTGATCTCTTGCTCGACAAGGGTAGACCCCTGGCGAGCAGCCCCCGAACCGTCCAGTGGTATCACGAACTTCCCATCAGTCCTCTGTGCCTTCCGCAGGCGCATGAGACCGCGTTCCCAGCGCGTTCCAGTGTACGTGTGGTAGGTGTGCGTTCGCCAGTTGCCAGGCTGCTCGGTCCTGACGGTGAACACGGGTGTGTCCCGGTTCGGCCAGGAGGTGAGACGGCTCAGAACCACCGTGTTGTCCACCATCGCCGCGACCTCGCGCGGCTGCATGAACTGGTACACCTGGCGCGCCAGCGCCCCTCTCACCACATCACCCCATCCTCCGGAGAGCTCGGTGCGGGCCGCCATCCAGGCCACCACCACCGAGGTCAGCAGCACCAGGGCGTACAAGGTCGGCCACGAGTACAGCGCCCCCGTCTGCCCTGCGCTGCGAGTGCGTGTGATCTGCGCCACGGGGTGCAGCACTTGCGCCAGAACCAGGCGGTGCTCGAAGGCCAGGAGGTAAAGGGTGCAAAGCACTACCAGCGCGGTGCAGACCAGAACCAGGGGGACGGGCCGCAGGAGCAGCACCAGCAGCATGATCGAGCCGCAGGGGAGTATGGTCTGGACGAGGTCAGTCACCGTACGCAGAGCGAAAGCACGGAAGACCGTGATCCACATGAAACAGATAACCAGAAACGCCATAGCGTCGAAGTTCTCGGCGGCTATGATGCCTCCGTAAAGCGGCCAGACGAAGCGCAACTGAACCACGCCAAGCACGAGCGCAGAACTGAACGATAGCCAGTTGACCAGTAGGCGCGACGTGTCCCGGTAGTGGAGCCGGTGAGCCACTGGCAGCGAGACCAACAGAATCACGGCCATCTCGGCCATCAGCCATCGCTGCGAGGAGACGCCCCAGGTGGCCGCCAACGCGGCCGCCATCATCACCCAGGTGGCGGCCAGCAGCCGCGGCCAGTTGCCGGTGCCCTCGCGCGCCACCTCCGCTCCCGGGTCATAGGGCGCGTACGGGAGACGAAAGAAAGCCGCCGTGCGCTCCAGGGCGTGTACCAGGCTCATCCTGCCGCCACTCTCTCCTCGCCTGCGGCCGCCAACTCACCCACAGCTCGCCGCAACTCACGGCGGCTGCCAGCCATCGCTACCGGCACTCCAGCCTGCCGCAGCCGCGTTACCAGACGTGACTGGTTGGCACGCTGGCTGTCGCTGAGCAGTTCGGGCGGGGCCGCCACAAGGCAGCGTACGGCAACACCGCGGGAAACCGCCGACAGCAGCGCCCTTTCCAGGCCCGACTCGACCCCGGGGGTAATGGTGACTGCGGTCAGCCCAGGTCGCGCCTCCCCCAACTGATGGCTGATCAGTTCGGCAAAGGGACGGGAACTGGTTGGCTGTACCTCAGCCAGCGCTCTCCACGCCCGCGCGGCCGTGGCCTCGCCGCGGCCTGGTGTACGGAGCCCCAGCGGGAGCCCGTCGCCCACCAGCGCCACCGCCTGATCCATGGCGAGAAAGGCAGGCACCAACGAGGCCGCCAAAATGATGGACATCTCCAATGAGGAGTCTACACCGTGGCCAACATGGCTCGCGGCCCGGAGATCCAGCCAGATGGCTGCCGATAGCTCCCGGCCCCGGGCGTACTCCTTGACCATCAGCTCTCCGGTATGTGCCGTCACCTTCCAGTGCACATGCCGTAGTCCATCGCCCGGTTCGTGCTGGCGGATGCCCCAAAACTCCCCCCCTTGTCGCACGCGCGAGAGCGCCAGGTGCCGGGCCTCGCGGCAGAGCAGGTCTCGCCGCCAGACCCAGGGCACCGAGAAGACCTCGGGCAGGGCCAGAAGCGCCACGCTGGCTGACTGGGGGCCCGGTCGCCGGAACATGCCCACCGGGTCTGTCCCGATCAGTTGCGCGGGACCAACGTGCCAGCGTCCGCGCACGGGCAGGACCGTTTCCACCGTTGCTTCTGCGACCTCGCCGCGGCTCAACGATGGGAGCCCAAACTCCAGGGCCTGTTCGGCATGGGGAATCGTCTGGTTGGTGACGCGCAACGCTACTATGGGTGCCGGTCGCGAAATCAGGCCGGTGTTCGTCAGAGTGACCCGCACCGGCACTCGATTGCCGGCCGCTACCTCATGCCGCGACAGATGAATGTCCACCTGCAGCCCTGCTACGGCGAGACGCGAGAGCCAGTAACATCCCGCCACCACCGCCAGGCAGATGCCGGACAGCACATAGGCCACCGCCGCGTCGTTCATGAAACCGACGAAGTAGAATACGAGTGCGCCGCCGAGGAAGACCTTGAGGTTGCGGGACATGGCTCCAACCAGCATCTCTGGGCTATACAGGCACTGGTAGCCGGTCTAGCAGTTCATGGACTACCTGCGCGGTGGTCAAGTCGCCCATTCGCATCTCTGGCGCCAAGAGCATGCGATGTGCCAACGTGGAGACCGCCAGCTGCTTAATGTCATCGGGCTCGACATAGTCGCGGCCGTTGATGATTGCAAGAGCCTGGGAACAGCGGACCAGAGCCAGGGTGCCGCGGGGGCTTGCGCCCACATAAAGGCTATCGTGCTGCCGCGTTGCCGCCACCAGGTCGAGAACGTAGTCATATAGCTCTTCGGCCACCAAGACCTGAGCCGTAAGTTGCTGCAGTTCCCTGATCTCGGCCTCGGAGGCCACAGCCTCCAGGGCATGCAGGGGATGGCGCAGAAGCTGCCCCTTGACCACCTGCTTCTCCGCCTCCCGGTCCGGATAGCCGATGGACTGGCGGATCAGAAAACGGTCGAGTTGGGACTCGGGCAGTGGGTAGACACCTTCGTACTCGATGGGGTTCTCGGTGGCGATAACCATGAAAGGCTGAGGCAAAGGGTACGTGGCACCGTCCACCGTGACCTGCCGCTCCTCCATGGCTTCCAGCAGCGCCGCTTGCGTCCGCGGCGTAGCTCGGTTGACCTCATCGGCCACCAGGATGTTGGCAAAGACGGGACCGGGCCGGAAACTGAACTGTCCACTACGCTGGTTGTAGATGCTAACGCCGGTGATGTCCGAGGGCAGCAGGTCGGGAGTGAACTGGATGCGACTGAACTCGCCGCCCAGCGACCGGGCCATCGCCCGCGCCAGCATCGTCTTTCCCACGCCGGGCACATCCTCAAAGAGCATGTGCCCCCCCGCCAGTAAGGCCACCAGCGTGCGCTCCACTACCTCCCGCTTCCCGACGATCACCTGCTCAACGTTGGCTATGATGGCCTCACATAGAGCGGTGGCCTCGATCCTGGTCATGGCGCGGTTCTCCAGCCGGTTTCGGATGTTCTACAGTGAACCTGGCCCTTCGCCGCGCTCGCCAGTGCTTCCTGCAGTGAAAGTGGTTAAGACAGCGCTAGGTCGTCTCCTGGACAGCCCACGGAACAGCATTGAGACCGCCCGGAGTGCCGGACGGTCTCGCAAGTGGCAGCAGTGTTCGCCTGGTGAAAGTTCTTGCTCCCTACCTTCAGGACGGCTTCTAGCGGAACGGCTGGGGCAATGGATAACCCCATGGGGTGCCGTAGTCGCCTCGGCGGGGCGAGTACCCGCCGTAGCCCCAGTCGCCCTGATAGGACTGTCCCCACGACCCACTGCCACGGCGCATATAACCGCGGTCCCCGTAGCTCCCACCGTACGGGGAGTCCCCCACCGCGCCACCAGCGCCAATCACCGTGCCGCCAAACATGATGGCGGCCAGGGCGGGATCCATGTACTTAAGAGGGATAACCTGCAGGTAGACGGTTCGGCCCTGGCTGTCCTTCCCGACAGGCACAGCGTGACTGGCCTCGGCCCAAGCGGCGACCGAGATGAGTAGACAGAGCATACTCACTGCTATGAGAACATAGGCGCGCATTGCCACCACTCCTTGTCGCCTTCTGGGTGTCCCGGCCAGGCACCTGCCTTGCGCCGGCCAAGCTCAACGCCGCGAAGAATAAGGGCGAAGCACACTGACGACACGTGAGGGAGGGAGGGTCTGGCTTTTCGTGTCACTGGCCTAGCATCCAGCAGCGTGCTCCGCCCTTCCGAACTATTAGACGTCGTAGGTCGCAGTTGGGTTCAGGTATTTCGCACAGATTCTGTGCCTGCTGGCTGCTGCAGGTCAGCAAACCCCTCTTGCCCTTCGTCCATGGGGCAACACCCGCCGATGACACACTCGCGAGGATCGCGGCCTGCAGCTACACGCTCACCGGTCTGGTGTGGCTGGATCAGCCTCTCATAGACAAGGGCACCCAGCAGCCCCCCGATGATCGGCGCTGCGATGAACACCCACCACTCACAGCCGCGCGGTCCCGGGATAGCGATGGACTTCCAGCCCGCGAAGTAGGACACCAGGCGCGGCGCGAAGTCGCGCATGGGGTTGAGGCCCGCCTGGGAGACGGGCGCCAGAACTGCGATGATGCAGGCGACCACCAAGCCGATCAGGAAAGGGTGGAAGCTGGCAGGTACAGGGGCGAGCTTGTTGCACTTGTCCGTCAGAGCCATGATGAAGAAGACCAGTAGCGCGGTACCGATCATCTCGCCTGCGAAGCCACCGGCGACGCTAACCTGGGCGAAGGCAGCCTCGTCCGTGCCATAGATGGCTGGGTTGGGGAAGTACTCCCCTAACCACATCGCCGAGAGCTGGCTACCCGGCTCCCCGCGCACAATGCCCTTCTTGGCCTCGAACGCGGCGCAGGTTCCCCCGTAGATGCTCAGCAGCAGTAGCGAAGCCAGTAGGCCCCCGGCGAACTGGGCGGCAATGTACGGCGGTACCTTGCGCCAGGGAAAGTCACCACCACGGAAGACCGCCATGGCAATGGAGACCGCCGGGTTCAGGTGGGCGCCGCTAACCGCCCCTACCGCGTAGATAGCCAGGCCGATGGCGAATCCCCAGACCGTCGCCACCTGCCAAAGGCCCTGGTGCGCCCCCGTCAGCACCGCCACGGCCACGGAGCCGGTGCCAAAGAGCACCAGCAGAAAGGAACCGACCAGTTCGCCCATCATCTCGCCATGGAGGCTGGGCCGTCTCATGCATCCTCACCTGCCCACAGCTCCTCCGCGACGCGGACCAACTCATCGGCCACGGCCACTACGGCTGGATGGTCCAGAGGCGCGTGCTCGCGCGGCATAGAGGCCAGGTCGAAGCCTTTGAGGGCCAGCAGCTCGTCCACGCGCACCGTGGCGTGCACCGGCCCACCTTTCTCGGCGACCAGGTGGTTGGCGCAGCACTTCTCGCAGGATTCCACCGCCACTACCCAGTCATTCAACAGGAAGTCCACATCCTCTTGCACATTGGCATAGAGGGCGGGAGCGCAGCCAAGGTCGGCGCGTTCACTGCCCAGACGCTGGTGGGCCAGGTAAGCGCCCTGGCGCCCGATGGTGGTCAAGTTGTCGGTGATGCCCAGACAAGGCTGGAAACAGACCTTCTTGGACATGGCAGGGCTACCTCCTACAGAGTGCTCACCATCTCGTCAGCGAGGATCCAGTCTATCTGCGCGATGGCCTCATCGGCGATGGCGCGGGCGCAGGCCATTCCCTTCTCGCCCAGTTCCTCGCGCTTCTCCCCGGCCAGCGAGAGCTTGTGCTTGGCCACCACATCGGCGGCGTAGACCCTCCCCGCGATGCGCAAGCCCTTGCCCTCGGCGATAGCTGTGGCGCAACGCGGCCGGCAGCCATCAATGACCAGCAGGGGGTACCGCCGCGCCGTCTCCAGGGCCTCTGGTGCGTCGCCCGTCAGGGGGCCACTGCCCACTATGACCACTTGGCCGGGCCGGTCCCTCTCGATCATGTAGACGGCCTGGCGTACGACAGTGGAGATGAGGCGGCCAATGCCACTGCACCCAAGTACGGCCACTCTGAAATCCTGGTCAGCCATATTGGTTTCTCCCGGGAAGTGGGGACACAGGTCTATCGCCATGTATTATCGCTGCTGCGCAAACAGTGTCAATGCGTATCATTCGGTATAATTCCGCAAGAATGCAGGTCTACTCCGCCGTGCAGGGAAGTCCCTTCCCACGTCACGACAGGAGGCTTGCGATGCCCAGAGCTGCGGAACTCGCCATCAACGGCGGCAAGCCCGCCAAGACCACGCCGTACGGCAGCGGCCCCAAGCACATTCCAGCCGAGAAGGAGGCCGTGTGCAAGGTCCTGGACCGCGGACAATTGCCCTTCAGCCGCGGCCCCGAAGTGATGGCCCTGCGCGAGAAGTGGGCCAAGATGTACGGCGCCACGCATTGCATCACGGCGTCCAGCGGCACTGCCGCCATTCACACCGCGATCGGGGCACTGGGCATCGGGCGAGGGGACGAGGTCATCACCTCGCCCATCACCGACATGGGCACGCTCATCGCCATCATGGCCCAGAACGCGGTGCCGGTGTTCGCCGATGTGGACCCGTGGTCACGCAACATGACCCCCGAGAGCATCGCGGCCAAGATCACGCCGCGCACGAAGTGCCTGCTGGTGGTGCACCTGGCCGGCAACCCGGTGGACATGCCGGCGGTCATGAAGATCGCGCGGCAGCACAGGCTGAAGGTGGTGGAGGACCTGGCGCAGAGCTACCTGTGCAGCTACAAGGGGAAGCTGTGCGGCTCCTACGGGGATTTCGGCTGCTTCAGCCTCAACGACAGTAAGCACATCGGGGCCGGTGACGGTGGCATGGTCATCACCAACAACGGAAGGCTGGCCGACTTGGCGGAGCTCTTCGCCGATAAGTGCTACGACCGCAGCGGCCAGGGACGGCTGCCCTTCATGGTGGGGTACAACTACCGGCTCAACATCATGGCGGCGGCGGTGGCCCTGGAACAGATCAAGCGGGTGAGGAAGCTCACCGACACCCGTAACGCCCGCGGTGAGAAGCTCAGCGCGCTCATTGCCGACGCGCCGGGGGTTATCCCCCACCGCGTCCTGCCCGGGGCGAAGTGTACCTACTGGTATTACCTGCTGGGCCTGGACTTCAGCGTCCTGAAGTGCCACGCGGTCGTCTTCGCCCAGGCCCTGACCGCCGAGGGCGTGCCCAACTGGCTGGACACTGGCACGGTCCTCAACTGGCCGCTCTTCGCCGAGCGGCGGAGCGACCCATGGGCCTGTTCCTTCTCCTGCCCGCTCTACGAGGGCGAGGTGGACTACTCGCTGGATAGCTACCCTGGCGTCAAGACCGCCATCACTTCTCAGGTGCGTCTCCAGCTCAACGAGTGGTGGACCGACAAGGACGTCAAGGACACGGCCAAAGCGATCCGCAAGGTGGCGGAGTACTATGCCGCGTAAAGCCTAGCAGCGCAGCAGCCTCCCCGCCGCCTTCAGGACCTGCTCCACTGTGATCCCCTCCATGCACGGCCGGCCCTCGCCGCGCCGGCAGCGGTCAGATGGGCGGCAGGGGCGATGGGGACACTCGGACCAGAGGGTGATGGCCTTGTCGCTCTTGGGGCCGTTGCGCAGGGGGCTGGGGCCGAGGAGACAGATGAGCGAGGTGCCCAAGGCGAAGGTGTAATGCGTCAGACCGGTGTCGGCGCCAATGGCGAGGTTGCAGCGCTGCAGGAACGCCGCCGCGGACCCCAGGGAGGTCTTCCCGGCCAAGATGACGGGCTTTGACTGCATCTGCGCCGCCAGGGCCTCTGCCCGCGGCACCTCCGCCTTGCTGCCAAAGATGACGCACCGGGCGCCGTAGCGCTCGGCCAGGGCGTCTCCGACCCGTGCGAAGCGCTCCGTGGGCCACTCACGCGTCGGCTCCGCTGAGAACGCGAGGAGGGCGACGACGGCAGGGCCGTGGCGGTAGGAGCGCTCGCCAGAGCGCAACCGCCCGTCACCACGACATCGCGTTCCGGTGAGCGCTCCCACCGGCGACAGCTCGCCCAACCCCGCCGCCGCCCACAGCCGTTCCGCCGTCGCGTGGTCCTCTTCGGACAGGAACAGCTCCGGCACGTAGTCACCCGGGTCCAGGCCCAAGTCCGCGCCCTGCTCCAGGTAGTGTTGACTGATGTAGATGTGGTCCATCCGCGTCGGCATCAGGCGGTTGTAGGCGAACCGCGCCCCCTCGCGGGCGTCGTCGCGACCGATGCGCAGCGGTGAGTGGGCGATCCAGGTCACCAGCCCCGCCTTCAGCAGGCACTGCAGGTCCAGCGTGATATCGTACTTACCGCGCAGGCGCTGCCACATCTCTCGCCATGAGGCCATCCGGCGGGTGTCCATGACGATGACTTCGTCCACGTGCGGGTTGTGCGCGATGCCCGCCAGCGCCTTGCGCTCCACCACCCAGGCCACATGCCAGTCAGGGTGCTGGAGCTTGAGCTGCCGCGCCACCGGCGTGCTCTGGATGACATCACCGATGGCCGACAGGCGCACAATCAGAATGCGTTTTGACACGCGGGAATCTCCGTTGTAGGATGGCCGCAAGCGACCTCACCCCCCACCCGCCTTCTTTCTCCTCGGAGGGGGCTAGGGGGTGAGGCAAAGGATGACCAGCCCATGAACCTCCACGAACTGCGCACCGACTGCGTCCACTTCACCGGCTACCGCCCCTGCCACCGCGGCTGTGAGTGCCGCGGCTGCCCGGACTTCACCGCCGCGGGGCCGAACGTGCTCGTGCTCAAGCTATACCAGTTGGGCAACATCGTCAAGAGCACCCCGGTGTTGCATGCTCTCCGCAAGCTGCACCCTGACTGCCGCATCAGCTGGATGGCCTCGCCGGCCGGCTGTGAGCTGCTGGCGCACAATCCCTTCATTCACCAGCTACTGACCGACAACACCAACGACCTGCTCTACTGCCAGCAGATCAAATGGGACCTCATCCTGTCCCTGGAGGCCAACCGCCAGGCCGCGGCCATCGCCACGAGCCTCAAAGCCGACCGCAAGCTGGGCTTCGGCCTGGACGAGCACGGTAAGCTGTGGCCGCTTGGCCCCGAGTCTGAGGTGCTCTACAGCTTCAACCTCAGCAACGAGTTGCGGTTCCACGTCAACGACAAGACGGTCCATGAGTTGTACTTCGACCTGCTGGGTGTGCCCTATGAGGGCGAGGAGTATGTCATCTGTCCGTCGGAGGCTGACTACGCCTACGCTGACCACCTCCTGCGATCACTGGGGCTGGCACCATCCTCGGTAGGCAAGGCTTCCAGCGCCGCCGGTCCAGGCACCGCCGCCGGGGCAGGATGCCCCGGCTACCGGGAGGCCGGCCCGCCCCTCATCGGCTTCAACACCGGTGGCAACGCGGCGCGCTTTGAGACCAAGCAATGGACCATTGACGGCTTCGTACAGTTGGCGCGGCTGCTGCACCAGCGCCTCGGGGCGAAGGTGGTGCTGCTGGGCGGCCCGGCCGAAGTGGCCCGCAACGCCGAGATCCTCTCCCGCACCCGCGACTGTGCCGTGGACAGTGGCTGCGACCACGCCATCCTGCAGTTCTGTGCCTTCTTGTCGCGGCTGGACTGCGTGGTCAGCGGCGACGCCTTCGGCCTGCAGGCGGCGGTGGCGATGGGCACGCCAACGGTGGGTATCTTCGGCCCGACGCCGCCGCAGGAAATCGCGATGTTCGGTCGCGGCCGCAAGGTGGTGGCTCCGGTGGACTGCAGCCCCTGCTACATCCGCAACGCCCGCGACTGCGAGCGCCACGCCGACTGCATGGAGCTCATCTCCGCCGAGGAGGTCTACGCGGCGGTGGAGGAGCTGCTGCGGGAACAGGGAAGGCTGCCGTTGTAGGGCGGGGGGCCTGTACCCCGCGGTGCCAGCCGGAGCGGCCGGGCCTGCTTGTCCTGCCCAGAGGGCAGACGGCTTGACGGCAGTCGGGGTCTGAAGACCCCTCCCACGGAAAGGGTGTGCCTCATGTTCATCGACATCCACGTTCACACGCGGTTGTTCCCGGGGCCCGACCGGCTGGGCGGAGGAAACTATGCGACGCCGGAAGAGATCGTCGCCATGTTGCAGCCGCACGGGGTGAAGCGCTGCGTCATCCTGCCCGGGGTGAACCCCGAATGCGCCTATGTGCCGCAAAGTGTCGGCGAAGTCGTGCACATCTGTGAGCAGTACCCCGACTTCTTCATCCCCTTCATGAACGTGGACCCGCGCCAGGTGAGCAACTCGCCCGACGCCGACCTGGGGCACATCATGCGCTTCTGGAAGGCCCGTGGCTGCCGGGGGATAGGGGAGGTCTGCGCCAACCTGCGCTTTGACGACCCGCTGATGGCAAACCTGTTTCGCCATGCCGAAGCGGAGGGGCTGCCGCTGATCTTCCACCTCGCGCCGGGGGACTACGGATACTACGGCATCCGCGAGGACCTGGGTCTGCCAGGGCTGGAGTGGGCCCTGCGCCAGTTCCCGAACCTGACCATCATCGGCCACTCGCAGCCCTTCTGGGCCGAAATCAGCGGCGACCTGACCGAGGAGCTCCGGAATACTTACCCCAAGGGCAAGGTGGCGCCCGGTGGGGCGGTGGTGCGGCTTTTCCGCGAGTGTCCGAACCTCTATGGCGACCTGTCTCCGGCGGCGGGCAGCGGCTTCAACGCCATCGCGCGCGACCCGGAGTTCGGCTATGGCTTCCTGGAAGAGTTCCAGGATCGCCTGCTGTTCGGCACGGACATCTGCGACCCAAGCAACAAGCTGACCCTGATAGACTGGCTCAATGACGCGGTGGAGCAGGGTAACATCAGTCGGGAGGCGTATGAGAAGGTCTGCTGGCGGAACGCTGCGAGGGTGTTAGGGATGGAGGGCGAGGCCGTCTGAGGCGTGGCCTGCCGGAGGGCCCCGCGTGATCCGGTCTGTCCGCACAGTACTGGCGGAGGCAGCACGGGCCTGCAGGGGGCTTTCGCTACCCCTCCGCGTTCATCTCGATGATCGCCTCGGCCATGCGGCGGCGGGCCTCAAGCAGTGCGGCGTCGCTGCGCGTGTAGGTCGAGTGACTCGGCAGGAGCTGCTCGCGGATCTCGTCCAGTAGAGCCTGGGCCCTGATGGCAGCGGGGTGGTCGGGGCCCAGGCGGGCGATGCCCTGCTCCACCAGCCTGAAGTACTCGTAGTCCTCGGTGCCCTTGCGCACCATCTCCCAGCGGATCGAGTTGCAGATCTTCTCCTGCCCCGGATAGACCACGTGCGGGTCGCCGGGCGGCAGGGGCAAGCGGCCCAGGGGTAGCCGTTCGCTGCCACCGGTGGCGTTGCTCCAGGGGTCAACGGGGCCCTTCGAGCCGCCCCAGGCACTCCAGTGGGCATAGCCCCAGTGCAGGTAGCCGGTGGCGCCGTAGCGCCAGTTTAGCCAGGGGATGATGCGGGTCTTCAGCGACGAAAAGTCTAGAAAGCGGTTGGGGTACGGACCCTGGGGGGCCAGACAGGTGTAGGTCCACAGCTCCTCTCCCTCGGGGCGCGGGCCATCGTGCACTTCCTGGATCTGCGGCACGCGGATCTCGATGCAGCCCACCAGCCCCTCCGCCATCACCGCATCTACCCGGCGCACGTCCGGCAGTACGCCGCGCACGAAGTCGGCCATGGCGCGGTAACTGGCCTCGTTGGCCGGTGTCGGTTCATCGGCCTGATGCAGGATGAAGCGGTCCCACCAGCCACGCTCCTGCAGATGGGCCTTCAGGCTGAGGAGAAAGTCGCGCAGCAAGGCTCGTCGCTGCGGATCGTCCACCGGCGCCGATGGCAAGCGTTCGCTACTGCCATCCTGGTGGTGAACGGTGAGGCCACCGAAGACGAACTCGCTCTCCCAGTCGCCCGCGCGTCCGCCCAGGTGTCCCCCCTCGATGCAGTCGGCAACCCCGTAGCGATCGAAGGTCTCGATCCACCGGTCGAGATTGGCATAGTCGAAGGTGTACTCGTCACCCTGACGGCATGTGCGCACCAGTGAGAAGAGCGGCGTAAGGATGGTGTTGTGCCGGTGCTCCCCCATGTTGCGGGCCACCTTCTCCACCCATTGCCACCACTCTTCGGAGAAGCGCTCGACCCGGTACCACTCCTCCAGGCAGCCGGTGGAGAACCAGTTGGTGTTCCACATGGAGGTCTTCACCGGCAGGCTGAAGGGCCAGACCTCCAGGGCCAGCGGTACGGTGATCGTGTGCGTGTCCGCCTTGATGGTGACGTTGCCGGTGTACTCCCCCGGGGCCGCGTCGGCCGGCACGGCAACGGTTATCCAGACAGGCTGGGTCCGGTTGGGCTGCAGGCGTGTGGTGGGCCACTCGAGAAACGGGTCAGGAAAGAAGTCTGGCGCGCGCCGGATGATATGCTCTCCGTCGCCGTTGTCCCGGGTGTTCTCGAAGACAGGCACATAGCCCACAAAGTCCGCCGTCAAGCAGTCTGCCGGGATCGTCGCACCCTCGGGGCCATGCAGCGGCGACAGCTCCACCCGCACCTCATGGACGCCCTGCGAGGAACGGAGGCAGACCTGTACGTCCTCGCGCTCGTTGCGGGCAGCGGCCAGGCGAATCCGGTAAGTGGCCTCCGCACTGGGACCGTCGTCCTGGAAGACCTTCTTCAGGCTGTCCTCGACCCAATGGATGAGCATCTGAATCCTCCGCTGACCGTGGTGGCGACGCCCCCATCTAACACCTCTCAGGCGCAACCGTCAAGCACCGGAGCAGGTCGTGTGGTGGGGCGCAAGGAACGCCGCGGCGACTCCTCCCAGGTCCTCATCGCTCTCGTCGGCACACCCCAGCTGGGACACGCTCCTCACCGCAGAGCACCAGACAGGACGCAATCCAATGGCGCACACCCCCACGGCAGACCGGGGCTCGATGGCCCATCGACAGATGCGGGGGCACAGGTTAGAATGGACCAGAGAGTTTCCCGGAAGACGTGTCGGAGGTAAGCTGCGGCGCGGACAGGAGGCCTCAAGCAGTGAGGAAGCCGGCGGCACAGAGACGGGCCATGGGATCTGCTGCCTGCGTGCTGGGCTGCCTTCTCTGCGCGGTTGTTGGGGCTCAGCCCATGCCTGGCATGCCCAATATGACTGCCTCCGACGAGGAGCCGCCGCATCCAACCAGGGCAGACACTGTCCTCATGCTACCGCATGGGCGCCCGGCGTCCGGGACGGCGTGGATGCCCGATAGCACGCCGGTATACGGCATCTCCCGACAGAGCGGTCCATGGGAGTGGATGTACCACGGCACCGCCTTCGCGGCATACGACCGGATGAACGGTCCACGCGGCGACCGCGACCTCACTGGGCCCAACTGGGCCATGGCGATGGGGCGGCGCCGCATTGGCTCTGACAGCGAGCTGCAACTGCGTGGGATGGTCTCGCTGGATCCTGTAACGGTTGGGGGAGGGGGATATCCGCTCCTGCTCCAGACCGGGGAGAGCTGGCGCGGTCAGCCGCTCATGGACCATCAGCATCCCCACAACTACGTCAGCGAACTGGCGGCTCAGTACCGGCGGGCAACTGGCCCATCCTCGGTGGCGTCGCTCTACCTTGGTGTCGTGGGCGAGCCGGCTTTGGGGCCACCTGCGTTCATGCACCGCACCCTCGCTCTCGACGATCCCCTGGCGCCGATCGGACACCACTGGCAGGACTCCACCCATATCGCCTACGGTGTAGTTACATTGGGGTACGCCACAAGAACCTGGCAGATCGAGCTGTCCACGTTCAACGGTCGGGAACCGGGTGAGAACCGCTCTCGCATCGAAAGCCCCGAGTTTGACTCCGCCAGTGCCAGGCTTTCCCACAACCCTTCGCCGGAGTGGGCTCTGCAGGTCTCGCACGGGTATCTGCGCCGTCCCGAGGCACTCCATCCTGAAGCCGACATCCACCGCACCACGGCCTCCGCTATCTTCAACCGGCGCCTTGACGAGCGTCGCAACTGGCAGAGTGCATTCGTCTGGGGACGCAACAGAGTTGCGGGGCATGACTACGACAGCTTCCTGCTGGAGGCGAGTCGCAAGCGAGACGGAGGCTGGAGCCCATACGTGCGCTTAGAGCAGGTAAGCAAGAGCAGTGAGGAGCTGGTCCTGCCGTCGGGCTTCACAGCTTCGAAGGGGCACCTTGTCCGGCAGTTCACCCTGGGGGCCGTTCGCGACCTGCCCATAGGGGGCGGGTACCAATGGGGCGTGGGAGGCCAGGTGATACTTAGCACTGTGCCAGACGCCCTGGAACCAGTCTACGGCCACAACCCCACTGGCTGGCTCGTCTTCGTGCGTGTGCACCCTCGACAGATGGAGCATCGCCAGCAAGCCCCAACGGCACGGCCAGAAGAGCGCGAGGCCGACGGCCATGGGGCCCATGGCTCACATCCCTAAGCGCGGAGAGCCAGAGCGTGTGCCGGTGCTCAAGGGCCATTGGAGGCGCCCCTCGGGACGACGCGACAACCTTGGGATCGGTAGGCAGCGGTAGTGTGGGTGCGGCGGAGCCTCAGCGCAGGGGCCAGAATACCACCAGGCAGTCCATCGCCGTCGCCACCAGCCAGTGCAAGAGCCACGGGCCGACGAAGGACTTGCCTCGCCAGGCCATCACACCCAGGATGACACCTGCGGCAATCGCCGAGAAGCTCTCCAGCTCCAGTTTGGGGAAGTGCGCCATGGCGAACGGGACCATCTGGATGAAGATGGCGATGGCCCCCAGACGCCGCCCCAGACCGAACAGCAGAAACCCGCGAAAGAAGAACTCCCACGCCAAGAAGTAGACTAGCCAACCGGCCATAGAAGGGAAGAGAAGCCAGGCGTTGTCTCGCGCCGGACCATAGCGCGGGTAGAAGGCGTGGAAGTCCGGCCGGCGCGAGGCGATTGCCAGCAGCGGCAGCATCACCAGGAGCAGGACCACGAGCCACCGCCCCCAGATACGCACGTCACCAGCGGCCAAGCCGAACTCGCTAACTCGTTCGCGGAACACCAGTCGCACCAGCAAGACCGGCCCCAGAAAGAGCGTCACAAAGTTCAGGGCGTGCCAGCCGAACAGAGCATACTGCGCCGGAATGAAGCCGAGATGCCCGTGGTAGTGCACCACTGCCAGGGCAAGGGCGGCGTAGACAAGTATGACCGCCTCGCGCCAGGGGGCATCCGGCACCCAAGACAGCGCAGAACAGGGTTGGTGACATGGCGCTGGCGCTGCGGCTGCATTGGCGGGAGGGGCAGGCGGCAACCCGTCGGTCATGGCGTCGTAACTCCGGACGAATCTGCGCTGCGACAGCGCTGTCCATTGTCCAACCTTGGCCGAGAGCTGTCAACCCGCGGATGTCACCAGGTGACTTGCGCAAACTTTGGGGATTGACAAAGTATTATTATGGGTAGTACTATCATTAGTAGTTAAATCACTGCCGGAAGGGAGAGCGCCACGATGAAAGCCCTGCACTGGTCCAGCGCCTTAGCCGTCACAATGGTAGCTTGCCTCACGCCGGTCGGGGCAGATGATGACCGCTCACGTCGGACCATCACCTCGCCCCCTACCGGCAACGTCTCCGGTCTGTCGCCACAGTCTTACCTCTACGACCGTGGTCGCGGCCCTGCATACAGCGACCGACCCGGGCATGGCCCTGCGCCAGCCTACCATCCTCCCCACCATGTCTCGCCTCCCGCGAGAGGGCCGCACTGGAGCCAGCCAGTGTTGCCACCCGGTCTCCACTACTCGCCGACGCGTGGGATCACGCCAGACTTCCTCGGCTCGGTCATCGTGGCCTGCGACGACACGTTCCTGGGGGTCGTTGACCGCAAGTACTGGGAGCCTGACTCGATCTGCAATCCCGACGGCCGCTACGGCGACCCACGGTCTCCGTACTCGATCTGGAATCCGGACGGACGGTGGGGGACCAAGTGGGGGTATGACAGCCCCTGGAACCCCAACGCCACGTGCCCGCCCAAGGTCTACTTCGGCAACTACTTCTGGGGCTACCTGTCCACCAATCGGTCGCTGCAGCCCCGGATCAACCCTTACTGGTTGGTGGAGCATCTGGAGAAGAAACTGCGCTGAAAGAGGGCGACGACTGACAGACGGTGTAGATATGCCTTGACAGCTTATTATCTCAAGTAGTACTATTCAGAATAGTAAAACAGACGGGAAGACGTGACAGCCCCGCTGAGAAGGGGTGAGACCGATGAAAACCTGGTGCCGCAGAGTGCTGGTATTGGCGGTGGCGGCCCTGGTACTGGCGCCTGTGCTCGGCGATGGCGGCAACCGCCGTCGCACGGTGACCTCACCGCCTCAGAAAGCGAGCAGCGTATCCAAGTCCGAGGCAACGAAGGCGGCGCCCCGCAGCACGACCGAACGTCGCAGTGAGAACAGCCATGCGCGGCCCCGGGCAGCTTCACCAGGCCTGTCCGTCCGGACCCATGCGCCGGCGGCGCCGTCCGTGAGCCCTGGGCCCGGTCGTTCCCTGGCTGGTTCCCGAGCCCCCGCTGGTGTGCAGCGAACAGCCATACCAGGTCAGCAATCCGACCGACGCGGGGTGAGCGTCTCCTCTCGCTCGCCCATGACCCGGCGCTCACTATCCCCAACGCCAAGCACCCGTCCGGTCGCGCCGGCCACGTTGACCACGCCACACATTGCCCGGCGCGACGGCAGCCCTCCGACCAGCGACGCCCTGCGCAGACCCCCGACCACGTCCCGAGGGCCGATGACCCGGCCCAGTCCAAGACCATCGGCGACATCTCCGACCGAGCCGACCTCACGCCCGGCGCCGTCAGTGAGCCCTCACAACCCGAGTGCCTCTCACGAGGCGACGTTTGGCCGCCCGCCCGGCCCGCCACGGACCGACGTTCGGCCGGGTAGTGGACCAAGCGGAGACAGGCACGACGCAGACCGCGGGACTCGCAACCGAAGAGACGGTGACGGTCCCGGTGAACGCCCCGCACACGACCGCGATCCTGGTCAGCCCCACCGCCCGTCCTTTGACCGCGATGAGCGGCGACCGGATTACCATTGGAGTGACCGGCACGATGGCCTCGGTCGCGATTGCCGCCACCGGCACCGGCCGCACCACCGCGTTCCTGTCTGCCGGCCCGTGCCGGTACCCGTCTACATCCCGTGGCCGCGGCCTGTCTGGTACCCGCCGCCTCTGCCGGATGTGGTCGTCGTGACCGAGCGCGTCGAGGTGCCGGTGCCTTACCCGGTGCCAGAGCCAGCGCCTCTGCCCCCGCCCTATGCGCCGCCGCCTCCGCCCGATGGCGACTGGCCTGTCCTTGGGGCCGAGATCTGGGCCGCTGACGGCACCTTCCTCGGCGTCATCAGCCTCGACACCACGGACCCCCACTCGATCAGTAACCCCGAGGGCCGCTTTGGCCACCCCGAGTCGCCGGAGAGCATCTGGAACTACGAGGGTCGCTTCGGCAGCCTGGACTACGACCTCAGCCCGTGGTGTGAGACAGCAACACGCCCGCCGCAGCTCATCCTGGACGGACGCTTCCGGGGCTATCTGACGGCCAATGAGCACGTGTTCCCCCGGGTTGATCCGTACTGGCTCGGACAGTACCTTGGCCTGATCGCCGACAGCTAGGAGTCCTCACCGCTATCGGCACCACCCGTGAGCCGCCCTCGAGGCGGCTCACTTGCTGTGTGACGGGGGTTGCGTGTTCAGGCTGAGACGATAAACTAAGGGCTGAAGTTTGCCGCTGCCGCTCCAACGCCACAGAAGAGAAGGTCAACGTGAGGAATACATTCCTGCCATTCTGTCCGCCCCAGATCGGGGAAGAGGAGATCGCTGAGGTCGTGGACGCACTGCGCTCGGGGTGGATCACTACGGGCCCGCGGACGCAGCAGTTCGAGACCGACTTCAAGGACTACGTGGGCGCTCCGGCGGCTCTCGCCGTGAGTTCAGGCACCGCGGCGCTGCACCTGGCCCTGGCAACGCTGCCTGTTGGCCCTGGCGATGAGGTCATCACGACGGCGCATACCTTCGTTGCCACGGTCAACGCCATCGAGCACACCGGCGCAACTCCCGTCCTGGTGGACGTGGAGCCTGACACCCTGAACATGGACCCGGACCTGGTCGCTGCGGCTGTGACGCCAAGGACCCGGGCCATCGTGCCGGTGCACTACGCCGGACATCCGGTGGACATGGACCCGCTGTACGCTCTCGCCCAACACCACGGCCTGAGCATTGTGGAGGACGCCGCCCATGCGGTCAGTGCCACCTACCGCGACCGGCGCATCGGCGACTGCGACAACCCGGTAGCCTGGAGCTTCTATGCCACCAAGAACATGACTACGGCCGAGGGAGGTATGGTAACCGGGCCGCTCGAGTTCATCGAGCGTGCGCGGATTGCCAGCCTGCACGGGATGAGCAAGGACGCCTGGAAACGCTTTGGCAAGGGCGGAAGCTGGTACTGGGAAGTTGTCACGGCCGGCTTCAAGTACAACATGCCCGATGTCCTGGCGGCTATTGGCCTCTGCCAGTTGCGCAAGCTGCAAGGCTTTCAACAGCGCCGCGCCGCGATCGTGGCGGCCTACAACTCGGCTTTCGCGGGCCAGGAGGCACTGGAGTTGCCAGTGACCCGACCGGACGTCGGCAGCGCCTGGCACCTGTATGTTCTGCGTCTGAACCTCGAGTGCCTCACCATCGGGCGCGACCAGTTCGTGCAAGAGCTCATCGCCCGCAACATCGGCGTGTCGGTCCACTGGCCCCCGGTCCACATTCAGCCCTACTATGCGGCCAAGTACGGCTACCAGCCCCTCGACTTCCCGGTCTGCTATCGCAACTATGAGCGTATGCTGAGCCTGCCACTCCACGCCGGCCTGACCGACCAGGACGTGGCTGACGTGATTGACGCCGTGCGAGACGTCATCAACAAGTTCCGGCGCTGAGAGCTTTCGCTGGGTGCGCCGGGGGAGGGACCACCATGGGGGTCAACCTGAACCTTGGGGGAGTCAGCGTAGGCGCCGGCCGGGGCATCAGTAGTGGCTGTGGCTCGGTCTTTGGCGTGTTCCTTGGTCTCTTCCTCGTCCCTGCGGCGTTTTACATGGTCTTCTACGGAGAGAAGCGCCTGGTCAATCACGGGGTGGTCTTTGAGCGGACAGCGCTCACCAGTCCCGAAACCGCTGCCACGCAGAAGGGCGGGCTGGCAAAGGTCAAGGGCAGACCTGCTGGCCAGTTCGTCGAGGCCCCGCGCTACCCCAAAGCCAAGGTTCTGTACTGGCGCACCAACGTCGAAGAGTACAAAGAGGAGCGCGACTCCGACGGTGAGATCGAACGGGACTGGGAGAGCGTGGGCGGCGAGAAGCGGTGGGTACCCTTCACGCTGGGTCCCCTTAAGGTGGATCCGCAGAAGGCCAACCCCGTCGGCGAAGTCACGGTCTACAAGGGCTACAAGCCGCGGGGCGCCAGTGAGTTTGACCCGGAACGCTGGGATAGGAGTCCTCAGGTCGGGGATCAGCGCATGACCGTTGAGGTGCTGCCGACGGACAAAGAATACCTGGTGCTTGGTGAGGTTACCAACGGCGCCATAGCGGGCGGCTCGAGCTTCGTGGTCAGCGCGCTGGACGAGGCCGGGACAATAGCTGCGCTGAAGCTCGAGTACAAGATCGCGTACTGGCTGATCAAGGGCGGAGCTGTGGTGGCGATGTGGCTTGGCCTCATGGCGATCTTCGGTCCCCTGATGGCTCTCGTCGGCTGGATTCCCCTCATTGGTGAGCGCCTCACCGGCCTGGTGGCCCTGGGCGCTCTGGCCTTCTCCGTGGTCACCGTGGCGCTCCTGACCCTGCTGTTCAAGCTCTTTTGGCTCATCGCCCTGGTGGGGGGACTGGCGATCGCTGTTCTCATCGTCCGCGGTATCACCACGCCAAGGCATCGGCCAGGGACGGCACCCGCGTCCTGATTGGCCGGCTGCGGCTCGTCGTTCCCACGCGCCAGCGCAGGCTTGAGCGACCGCTGAGAACACCAGCGGTTCGCCAGCCTGGCACTTCCCATTCTTAAGGGCGTCTTGAGACGTCGGTCGGCTGTTCTTGATGGGGCGTACATAAGATAGCCTTGGGGGACGCACCAGTTCGCCATGATGATCCATCGCACCAGCGTCTGGACGCCGTAAGGGGAACACACCATGCCAGATAACTCATCATGGAGCCGTGAAGGGGCGCGCCTGCTGGTTCAAGAGCACCGCATCAGGCTCGTGGTAGTGGTGGTCCTGGCCACCTTTGTGG
Organism: Armatimonadota bacterium; assembly: GCA_013178155.1. Taxonomy (GTDB): domain Bacteria; phylum Armatimonadota; class Zipacnadia; order Zipacnadales; family UBA11051; genus JABLXH01. The sequence continues at coordinate 131,270 of JABLXH010000002.1, forward strand.
TGCTCGCCCGGCACTCACTTACCCATCCCTACGCTGCCCAGTTGTCAGTCCTGCTGATGCTCGGCGCGCTCCTCCTGGCGCGGTTCGGCGTACGCGAGGGACGAAGGAGCAGGTGGCGTCTGGGGTTCCACTTTGGGGCTGTCGCCCTGGCGGTCCTCGACCTGGCCGCCGTCACCTCTCTGCTGGTGGGAACGGGTGGGGCTGACAGCGGTTTCTTCTCCCTCTATCTGATCAGCCTAATCTTTGCCGCGATCTTCTTCCACGGTCTCGAACTCGCCCTGCTAACCGCACTGGCTGCCGCGCTCTACGTTGGCGTGTCATGGAATACCCTCATCACGCCGGAGCAGATCTGGCACTCCATCGCTCGGCTTGTCGGACTGGGTGTAGTCTCCTGGTACGCCTATGCGCTCTCGGACGTGATCCGGCGCGAGCAGGAGGCCAGAGACCAGCTCCTGCGGCACCTCACCGAGGGGGTGCTCGTGTTCGACCGCGAGGAGCACCTGGTCCTGGTCAATGGGCCCATGTTGCGTCTCCTGCCTGGAAGGACCGAAGAGAGCCTGATTGGCACCGACCGGGCATCACTTGCGGCCGTCGGTGGATTCCTTGGGTGGCTGGTAGCCGACGTCGCCAGCGGGGCAGCAGCAAGCGACAGCTCCACGCGCGTCGGCTCCTTCCCCGAGGCAGGCCTGCCTCTTGTGGAGTGCGTGACTATCGCCTGCCGTGGTGACCGCAAGCAAGACGGTTGGGTGGTGGTGTGCAAGGATCTCCAGTCACAGACCGTTGAGACCCGTTCGCCCCGCAATCAGACCATCGAGAAGCTCTCGCCGCTGTCCAACCTCCGCGCCCTGACGCAGTCGCTGTATAGCATGGCGGGCTATATCGAGGAGCCCAAGCGGGCGCAGGCCATCGAGGCCATACAGCGCCACACCAAGGCCTTGCAGGGCGTCCTTGCCAATATGCTCCACGACTCCTATGAGGCTCCCGCCGAGGGCGGCAACCTGGATCTGACCTTTGTGGAAGTGCCCAGTCTCCTGCAGGGCATGCGCCGCCTGCTCCAGATTGCCCAGGGACCCCGTGAGGTGCCCGTAGACGTCATCATGTCCGAGCAGTTGCCGAACCTGAGTGTGGATCGAGCTGCTGTCAGTCAGTCGCTGCTGCACTTGTCCAAGGGGCTGGTGGCACTGGCCGGACATGACGATCGCCTGGTGATAGACGTACGGACCGTGGACGACTACGTTCGCTTTGCGCTCCAGCTCACCAGCGACAATGAACCGCTGGAGAGCGACATGGACGGGCAAGCCATGTCGGGCGCCGAGGCGGCCGAGGCCTTTGAAGGGACCGAGGCCTTCCGGATCATCGAGGACCATGGCGGCCGCTGGGAGTGTGTCCCTCAGAATGGGCGCGTGCGCCGCGTAGTGGTTGAGCTGCCAATCGAGGGTCCGCCGAAGACGCACCAGGTCGATCCCGCCGAGCAAGCGGCCACGCACCGTGAACTGTCGGAGATCGCTGCTACCAGTCTTCAACTGAACCCGGTACTGGCGGCGGAGGTCTCCAACCAACTGAAGAACTCGCTGAACGTCATCCGGGGCTACGCCGAGATGGCGCTGAAGAGCCAAAGCGAGGAACGTCGTGAGCGGGCCTTGGAGTTGGCTGTCAGTCTCAGCGACCAGGCCGCTGAGCTTGTTGATTCTCTGCAGCCGTCCGGTGGTCACTTCCCGCACGAGGAGGCTGCGGAGAGCACCCGTGAGAGACTTGCGGCGACCGCGCCGGAGAAAGCCGCGGTCGCAGCCGCAGGCACGATCCTGGTCGTGGACGACGACCCCTTCATGCGACAACTGCTGATCGATACACTGGAGGATGCCGGCTACACCACTGCCGGGGCCGATGACGGCATAAAGGCCCTGGACTACATCCGAAGCACCCCTCCCGCCATCCTGTTTGTGGACCTGTCCATGCCAGGCCTGAGTGGGGTGGATGTGATGCGCGAGGTCCGGCAAAGAGTGCCCGACCTGCCGGTCGTCCTCATGACAGGCTACACCTACAACCTGGCCATGCAGGCGCTCGGCGAGGAGAAGCCCTATGCCGTCATCGGCAAGCCCTTCTCCATCAACGAGGTGCTGGCCATCGTCAATGAGCTAGTCGGATCTCGCCAACCCGCGGCCCGGAGCAAGACACCAGCCTGACCGCGCGCCGCCCCTACGGGCAGGTGGCAGTGCTGTTCCGCAATGGCGCGGGACTGAACTTCATCGCCGTTGCCGGCCGAGGCCTGGACATCACTTCGGCCGAGTACTGCGGCCAGTCGCTGTGCTGGCGGTCACAGACCGGCGACACTGCGGCGGCGTACTTCGAGCCCGATGGCCTGGGCTGGCTGCGCGGCTTCTTTGGTGGCCTGGTTGCCACCTGCGGCATGACCTACGCTGGCGCTCCTCACGTTGACCCCGATACCGACGAGGGCGAGCCACACTGGGACCCGGAGCAGGGCAAGTGGCTCAGCACCGGCAGCATGGGTCTGCATGGGCGCGTCAACAACACACCCGCGAAGAATCTCTATGTGGATGGCGCGTGGGAGGGCGATGACTACGTCTTCTGGGCCCAGGGGAAGATGCGGGAGGGCAAGGTGTTTGGCCCCAACATTCTGCTCACCCGCAGGATCACGGGGAAGCTCGGGGTCAACAAGATCTGGTTCCACGACGTGGTCACCAACGAGGGCCATAAGCCCCAGGAGCACATGTTCCTGTACCACGTCAATCTGGGCTTTCCGCTGATCCAGGCCAACTCTCGGTACCTGGTCAACAGTCGCGAGAGCCGCCCCCGCGATGCCGCCGCTGCGCCGCACTTCGATACCTGGGCTGAGTTCCCTGGGCCGACGCCCGACCAGGTCGAGTGGGTCTACTATCACGACCTGGCAACCGCCGCCGATGGCACCACCATGGTCGGCTTCGCCAACTCCGTTCAGGAAGGCGGGGCGATGGGGCTGTACCTGAAGTATGACAAGGGCGCTCTGCCGTACTTCATCGAATGGAAGATGCCCGCCGAGGGCACCTACGTCACCGGCCTGGAGCCCGCCAACTGCCTGGTCGAGGGCCGCGTGAAAGACCGCCAGGAGGGCCGGTTGGAAGTGCTCAAGCCCGGCCAGGAGAAGGTCTACGACCTGGAGATCGGCGTCCTGACAACGGCCGAGGAAGTCGCGGCCGTCGAGGATGAGATCAACGCGATGAAGTAGGGCAGACTGGGTACGCAGGCGGTAGGAGCGGTCTGGTGACCGCTCCTACCGGGACAGCCCCAACCCCGAGCCGCTTGGAGCCCAACCATGGACGACTTCGCCCAGCAGTTCCTGGACCCGCCCCGGCAGTACCGCCCGGTGCCCTTCTGGTTCCTCAACCATCGCCTGGAAGAGGACCGTCTCCGCTGGCAGATCCGGGAGATGGCGACGAAGGGCGTCGGCGGTGTGGTGTTGCACGCGCGCCACGGACTGCAGACGCCGTACATGTCAGATGAGTGGATGCGGGCCATCGAGATCTGCGTCGAGGAGTTGGGGCGTCATGGGATGGAGGCCTGGCTGTACGACGAGGACAACTGGCCCTCGGGCACCTACGGCGGCAAGTTGACCCGGGAGAACCCGCAGTTCCGCATGCGCTACCTGCGGGTTCAGTCCCTGCGGGTCGCGGGTGGGGTTACGTTCCAGACGACGCTGCAGCCTGACGACAACACGTTGCTTTGCATTCAGGCCGTGCGCATTGCCGACGAGGGGAGCCTAGCGTTCCAGGGCGATGTGCGGGACATCACCGAGCGTTACCAGGACGGACGGCTGCGCTGGGAAGCCCCACCGGGAAGCTGGCTTGTGGCGCTGTTTTGGGAATGTCCGGTGGCCGCGAAGGTGACCTTCGCCAACGGCTATTACCTCGACACCATGAACGAGGAGGCCGTCGAGGCCTTTCGCCGACTGGCCTACGATCCCTACGACCGGCTGTCCGCCGAGTTCGGCCAGACCATCAAGGGCGTCTTCACCGATGAGCCAGGTCTGATGATCCATGACGGGTTCTTCAAGACCCAGGCCATGCGCACGACGGTTCAGGACCTGCAGCGTGTCTTGCCGGGGGTGGTGCTGGCCTGGACCCGCGACTTCGAGACCAAGTTCCGGGCCATGCATGGCTATGACCTGCGCCCCCATCTGCTGGGGCTGGTCTATGATGTGGGACCCGACACGGGCAAGCTGCGGGCCGACTATTTCCGCGCCATCGGCACGTGGTATGTCGAGAGCTATCACGGCAAGCTCAGCCTCTGGTGCCATGAGCGAGGTCTGGAGTACATCGGGCACACGCTGGAGGAGCCGCTGTTCAAGCAGGTCCGCACGCAGGGGAACCAGACATGGGTGCTGACCACCATGGACCGGCCCGGGCTTGACTACCTCGGGCACGGCGTGGGTACCAGGGACAACCCGTTCCGCATCCTGTCGGGCAAGTGCGCGGCTTCAGTGGCCCACACCCAGGGCAAACCACGGGTGATGTGCGAGGCCTTTGGCGGCAGCGGCCATGGTCATACCCTGCTGGACCGGCGCCTGGACGCCAACTTCATGGCCGCCCTCGGCGTGAACATGTTCATCCCCCATGCCTTCTACTACTCCTTCGAGGGCTTCCGCAAAACGGACTGGCCGCCAACCGAGTTCTACCATCAGCCATACTGGGAGTTCTACAAGGAGTTCGCCGACTACCTGGGCCGGCTTTCGCTGGTGCAGTCCCTGGGGCACCACGTGTCAGTGGCCGCGGTCCTCAGCCCCAACAAGACCATGTACGCTGACATGTTCCGGCAGGGGCAGGCCAACGAGACACCCGAGTGTCAGCAACTCATGGAACAGGTGTCGGAAGCCCTGCTGTCGCTGCATTACGACTACGACTTCATTGACGACACACAACTGCCATTGGCAGAGGTGCGGGACGGAGAGCTGGCGTTCCCGGGCTCTGAAGAGACTTACATGGTGGTGGTGCTGCCAGGAGCGCGGGTCATGAGCCTGGCGGCCGCAACTCGACTGCGGGAGTTCCACGAAGCGGGAGGAAGCATCATCGCGCTGGGGGAGCTGCCATCCGAAGCTGATGAGCGGGGGCAGGACGAGGCCTTGCGCAGCATCATCGCCGGTATCTTCACCGAACGTGACGGACAGGCCAGCACCAACCCCGCCGGCGGGCATGCCCTGCACAGCCGGCCCAAGCGGGTCCAGGAGTGGCTGGAACGGCATCTGCCGGAAGTCGCCGCCGCGGACGTCACCATCCGTAATGCCGAGGGCCGCAACCTGGACAGCATCATCTGCTGCCATCGGTCCAGTGCCGTGGGCGAGAGCTATCTCCTGGTCAACCGCACCAAGGAACCGCAGTCGTGTGTGTTTGCCTGCCCTGTGCAGGGGCGCGTCCAGGAGTGGTCCCTGGAGACCGGCGAGAGCGCGCCGGTCGTCACGCGCGTGAATGACGAAGATTGGTTGGAGGTGGAGCTGGAGTTTGAGGAAGCGGAGGCGCGGTTACTCATCATCACCCCGGGCGCCATGCCGGAGGAGATCGCCGAACTGCCGACGCCGACCGTTCTGGACAACCTGCCATTGCAGCCGACGTGGGGCTTTGAGGCCGTAGGCGGCAACGTGGCGATCCTCGACCGGTGGGAGTTCACCGCGCGGGACATCGAGGCCGGCAACGCGCTCCATGTGCCGGAGAAGGTCAACACGTACCGCACGGTCTTTCAGACCGCCGGGCGACTGGATGATGTCCGGCTCGTCTTGGATGACATCGAGCAGTGGATTCCGTCGCACGTGGGCTTTCTCAGCGGCATCAGAAGCCTCGAGGTGTTCGTCAACGGTCAGCAGGTGCCGCCGCTGGAGCCCTCGCGCTGGCAGGACCCTGACTACCTGTGGGTGCAGATCGGGCCGTATCTGGAGCCGGGGTCGAATCTCATCGAGATTGCCACCATATCTCTGTTGAACCCGATGCACGGTCTGCGTGAGCCGGTCTACCTGGTTGGCGCTTTCGCGGTGGACGAGGCGGGCGTCCTCGCGCCGGAGCGGGGGAAGATGCGGGGGTTGCACACTGACCACGGCTACGCCCACTTCGCCGGCATCGCGCGGTACCGGCAGACAGTGGACATCCCGGCGCGACTGCTGGGTGACACGCGGGTAGTGCTGGACCCCGGTGAGGTCCTGGGCTGTCTACGCGTGATTGTCAACGGGAAGGTGGTCGGCACCCGTATCTGGCCACCTTACGAGGTGGACATCACCTCGGCTGCCCGCGCCGGCAGCAACGAGATCGTGCTGGAAGTGGCGGGGACTGTCGGCAACCTGTACAGCAAGGAAACGGTGCCCACTGGTATCTGCGGCCAGGCGGTCATCTGGGTGCTCGGCTAAGGTTCCCCCACGGGAAGCCGCCGCCGTCCGCGTGTCGTCTAGCGGGTGGCGGTCAGAAGAGCCAGACCGAGAGCACCGAAGACCATGTCCGGGATCCACCCGGCCCAGAAGGGGTCCAGCGTGCCTGCGAGGCCGAAGGCCAGGGTCCAGGACCGCACGCCGTTGTAGAGGAAAACGATCCCCACCGCCACGATGACTCCCACGAAACTGCCGTAGCGGGCGCAACGAAAGGCGATGGGTGCGCCGCAGAGCACGAAAACGAGGCTCGCCAGGGGGAGCGAGTACTTGAAATGCAACTGCACCAGTTCACGGTGAGTGTCGCGCCCGGCGCCGCCGACCGTTGCCACGAGGTCGCCCAGTTCCGCCGCGCTCATCTCCACGGGGGTGCGCTGGCTGGCATAGTAGTCCTGGAGGGCCCGCCACAGCGTCACCTCCTGCTCGCCGAAAGTCACCGGCGGCCCGGTCTGCTGCCCGTCCACGTCCAGGCTGACGGAGGCCCCCTGTCGCAGGTACCACACCTCACCGCGCGCCTCAGCCCACTCCGCCGTGGTGATGCCCCGCACCCGGCCGGCCTCGTCCTGCTGCCAGATGGTGACGCGCTCCAACTGGTTTGACGCGGGATTCATGTGGCCGATGTAGAAGATCCGGCGGGAAGGTCCATCGCGGAAGAACACATTGTGCTGCTCCTGCATGACCGGCTGCGTGAGACCGATCTGGGCGAATAGCTCGCGGGCTCGGCGCACAGCCGGGGGAGCCACGTACTCGCCCAGGACGAAGGAGGCGACGGCTCCGAGTAGTCCCATGAGGACGAAGGCTCGGCACAGTCGCGGGAAGCCGAGCCCACCGGCGCGCAGGGCCGTGATCTCGCCATGGTTCGTCAGCAGGGTCATAGCCATGGCAACGCCCACCAGAGCGCCCACGGGCATGGCCCAGGAGAGGGCATGGGGGATATAGCACGAGAGAAACTGGGCAAGCAGCCAGATCGGCACGCGGCTGCCCATCAGCACCGCACCCATCTGGCGCGCCACATCGCCCAGCATGATCACCGCGAAGGTCAGAAGCCCGATGGCCGAGGGGAGCAGAAGCTGAGAGAAGAGATAGCGGTCGCAACGGCGCATGGGCGCTCCCTGGTTTCAGCGCTCCAGGACCACGAAGGCGATCGCGTGGTCGCGTTCATGGGAGAGACTGACGTGGATGGTTTCGACGCCCAGCCGCCGACTGACCTGCTCCGCCTGGCCGGTCACCACCAGTGCCGGACGGCCACTGGGGGAGGGCACAACCTCCACATCGCGAAGCGTCATGCCATCGGAGAACCCAGTTCCCAGCGCCTTCAAGAAGGCTTCCTTGGCGGCAAAGCGAGCGGCGTAGCGCTCATCGCAGCCGCGGCCGAAGCCGCAGTAGGCCTGCTCGGCACCGGTGAAGACCCGGTCGAGAAAGCGGTGGCCATAGCGTTGCCGCAGGCGGGCGAGGCGTTCGACGCTGCAGATGTCTACTCCGATGCCGACCACCATAGGTTGGTTACTCGTGCACAGTAAGGGGTGTCCCCACAGGGATGTTGTTGTACAACTCGATGGCGTCATGGTTGTACATGCGCATACATCCCCCGGAAATGCGCCGGCCAATGGAGGACGGCTGGTTGGTGCCATGGATGCCAATCACCCGGCCGGTGGTTCGCCCCCGGGCGGTGGTGCCCAACCAGCGGGCGCCCAGGGGGTTACGGCTGCTGCCGCCGGGCATATACTCGCCCCAATAGGCGTTCCACGGAGGCCAGACCGCCTTGTTGGCGATGTGGAACTGGCCCACTGGTGTGTTGTTCCCTTCGCCCGTGCAGATCGGGTAACGCTTGACCGGCTGGCCGAGGAAGTACACCTGCAGCCAGCGCCCCGAGCGGCTCGCTTCCAGGCTGTACATGCGCTCCCGGACGATCACGTACGCAGTCGTGCCAGACGCGACGAGACGATACAGGCCCTGGTGCTGTTGGTCCAGCAGCTCGACCTGAATGCCGAAAAGCGGCCCGAGGGCCTTGACAGGGAGCTTGAGTTGGCCATACTCAGACAGCGGCGCCGCCTGCAGAGGCACCTCCCGGTAGTTGCGCCGGGCGTCTGACCCGTCCAGGGCGAAGGTGATGAGGGCATCGGGCAACACCACGGCGGCTCGCTGCTGTCCCGCCGACCAGTGCAGTTCTCCTCCCATAAGGCGCAGCAGCGGACCGAACGCAACATATGAGACATTGCCTCTGACCGAGGCCATCACAAAGGGCTGGTAACGCTCCAGGACGCGCCTCACGCGCCGACCCAGGTCGCCGCCATCGCCCACTTCGGCCAGGTTCGGCGGCGGCGTGGTGGTGGGGCCACGGTTGGCTGCGGTACCCCTGGCCACCGGGACGTAGGCCGTCGGCCGCAGGGGGGCAACAGCGGCTCGGGAGCCAGGTGTGGCGGCTGCGGCCAGCGACCGCAGGAGCATCAGGTCAGAGAACTGCAGAGTCAGGTAGCCAAGACCAGCGACAAAGACAACGAAGAGCAAGCGTGGCCACAGGGACGAGGTGGGCGGCGAGCTTGGCTTCATCGTGGGCTGTCCACTATGCTGGAGAAGGTTAGGTCGCCTCGGGGGGCGAACGCCACTTGGCAGTGCAGTCCAAGCAAATGTACCAGAAGCCGCCGTTTTGCGCAAGTTGCCCCAGTCACAGTCGGAGGTAAGGAACACCCAATGGAGTTGTCTCTGCCCGTCGTCTGTATCACTGCTGATAACCTGGCTGCGGGATGGGAACAGGCGGTGGTGGCGTGCTGGGAACAGGGAGCCCGCATCCCAACCCAGTACGACCGGGAGGGTGATGAGCCCAGCCGGGATGTGTCTCTCTTCCTGGCTGTGAAGGACCCCTTCGCAGAGCCGCGCATCCACCGCGCCATGCCCGGAGGCTTTGACGATCTTGAGGTCTACCGGCAGGAGGTGGTGGATGGCATCCACGACCACTGGATCGCGCCTGAGGAGGGCAAGTGGCAGTACACCTACCACGAACGCATCACGGCCTACTCGGTGCCGGGTCTGCCCGAGCCGGTAAACCAGCTCGACGCCGTGGTAGAGGCGCTGGTGCAAGCGCCGCACACCCGCCGTGCGCAGTGTGTGCTGTGGAAGCCGTGGGTAGATCCCGCCTCTGATGACCCGGCGTGTATGCAACGGCTGTGGTTCCGCATCTTCGGCGACCGTCTCCTGCTGGCGGCTCACATGCGCAGCAATGACGCTTTCAAGGCCGCCTTCATGAACATGTACGCCTTCACCGACTTGCAGCGCGTTGTGGCCGAGAGGGTCAGCGAGGGGTTGGGCAGAGAGATCAAGGTGGGGCAGTACAACCACGTGGTGGACAGTTTCCATATCTACGGCTCTTACTTTGCGGACTTCGAGGGGTTTCTGAGGACGCTGGAGACCCGAACCTTCGAGCAGCGGACCTACTGCACCGCAGAAGTCCAGGTGTTCATTGACGAGGCGCGAGCCAAGGTGGCCGCGGCTCTGCAGAACGAGAAACGGACCTGAGTTTCACCACTGACCGAGGCCAGTTCATGAAGCTTCATTTTGCGGTGGTAGCTCCGCTGTTAGCTGGCGTGTTGGCCTGTGTCCCTGCCTTCGGGGACGGTACCGAAGAGCAGCCTTGGGACCGCATCTCCGACGCGCTCTTGCCGCTGTCTTTGGCTGCGACGGGGTACGAGCTGCTGCAGGACGACCCCTACGGGCGCGAAACGGGTCGCCGCATGGCGGACACGATGATCATCACCACGGGAACGGTGTTGCTGACGAAGGACGTCGTGCATTCCCGGCGCCCCCGCCCGAGCACAGAGGTGGACGGTTTCCCGAGCGGTCACACCGCCTATGCCTTTGCTCTGGCGGAGGCCGTCGGGGCCCGCGAGCCCAAGGCCAGGCCCTGGCTGTACGTCTACGCGGCGGCCGTGGGGTGGTCGCGGGTCGAGCTGAATCGGCATGACTGGGACCAGGTCATTGGCGGGGCAGTGCTGGGCTACCTGATCGGACACCAGACTGGGCGCGGGCGATGGCGACTGCTTGGCCACCGCGACGAACAGGCCACTTTGGCTGACCGTGGCCGGCTGAGCCTGGGGGCATCCTCCGGCTTCGGCGCACGGTATGACTTCAGTTTCTGAAGTTCGGTGCCAGATCGCGGATTTGTGGTGTGCTGCGTCACACAAACCGTTGACAGCTTGCCAGGGGGTTGGTATACTTCCACCGAGTTGGTGGACCCCACGGCCCCCGGCGCAGAGAGTGGTCGGTTCGAGTCTAGACACCGGGGCGTCTTTCTCAGAATTCCCTGACGCGCATGCAGACATGACTGAGGCGTAAGCCTCGTCGGCGCGCCTTTACGTTGACCGACCCCACAGTGAGTTCACACCGTCCCCAGGGTTCAGATTCCGTAGCCCGCTCCGGGTCATCGACCCGGCACTCGGTGGTTGCCCTCCGGGTGGGCGTGCTACCTCATGGTTGGAGCCAATGACTGCTGCCGCCAGTCCCGAGACCGTGCTCGTCCTGGATTTCGGCGCCCAATACGTGCAGCTCATCGCGCGGAAGGTGCGCGAACAGCAGGTCTACTCGGAAATCGTTCCCCATGACACGCCCGTGTCGGAGCTTATGGCCCGGCAACCGAAGGGCCTGATCTTGTCGGGCGGTCCTGCCAGCGTCTACGAGGCAGGGGCGCCGACCGTCGATCCGGCGCTGTTCGCCTCCGGGCTACCGATCCTGGGCATCTGCTATGGGCAGCAACTGATGGCCCACCTGACCGGAGGAACGGTCAGCCCGGGGACGGAGCGGGAGTATGGACACGCGGAGCTGGAGGTCCTGGAGCCAGAGCCGCTTTTCTCGGGGCTGGGCAGCCCCCTCAAGGTCTGGATGAGTCACGGCGACCGCGTGACGGCTGTGCCCCCAGGTTTTCGGGTACTGGCCCGTAGCGGAAACGCCCCGGTTGCGGCGATGGGAGATGCCAGTCGCAGGCTCTACGGGGTGCAGTTCCACCCGGAGGTCCATCACACACCGGACGGCAACGCGATCCTGAGGCATTTCCTTTACGATGTCTGTGGCTGCACCGGCGACTGGCAGCCCGGATCATTCATTGAGCAGTCGGTTCGCGAGCTGCAGGAACGCGTGGGGGACAAGCGCGTGCTGTGTGCGCTGTCCGGCGGGGTCGATTCCTCGGTTGTTGCTGCGCTCCTGCGCAGGGCGATCGGGCCCCAGCTCACCTGCATGTTCATTGACCATGGCCTGCTGCGTAAGCATGAGGCCGAGCGCATCTGCGAGGTATTCGGGCGCATGCTTGGGGAGCAGTTCGTGTTCGTGGACGCCTCCGAGCGCTTCCTCAGTCGCCTGGACGGAGTGTTGGACCCCGAGGCGAAGCGGCGCATCATTGGGGAGAATTTCATCCGGGTCTTTGAGGAGGAGAGCGCCAAGCTGGGGCAGTTTGACTTCATCGCCCATGGCACCCTCTATCCGGATGTCATTGAGAGCGGCGGAGGCGCCACGGCCACCATCAAGACGCATCACAATGTGGGCGGCTTACCGGCTGATATGAAGTATGAGAATCTGGAACCTCTGCGCCGCCTCTTCAAGGATGAGGTGAGACAGCTAGGGGTCCAGTTGGGGCTGCCCGCGGAGATCGTGCAACGGCAGCCTTTCCCGGGCCCTGGACTGGCCGTAAGGGTTTCCGGAGCAGTAACGCCTGAGCGCTTGCACATAGCGCGGGAAGCTGACGCGATCCTGCAGGAGGAGTTGGAGGCGGCCGGGCTGACAGGGGCCATCGCGCAGTGCTTCGCCGTGCTGCTGGACACCCGCAGTGTGGGCGTGATGGGCGACGGCCGCACCTACTCACAGCCAGTGGTCCTGCGGGCGGTGACCACCGAGGACTTCATGACGGCCGACTGGTTCCGAATGCCCCACGACGTGCTGGCGCGCATCGCGACCCGCATCGTCAATGAGGTGCCCGGTGTCAACCGGGTGCTTTACGACGTCACCACCAAACCGCCGGGAACCATCGAATGGGAATGACTGACGGGGTTGACTGGCTGGCTGACCTGGACCGCGTGCTGCTGCCCGAGTCCGTCCTGCGGCAACGGGTCCGGGAACTGGCGCAGGCCATCGCCGCGGACTATGCGGGCAAGGACCTGCTGGTGCTGGGTGTGCTGACCGGTTCTTTCGTCTTTGTGGCCGATCTGGTGCGAGCTCTGGATCTGCCCCTTGAGGTTGGTTTCATCAGTGCTTCCAGCTACGGCAAACAGTCTGCCAGCAACGGCCAGGTGACCGTGCTGGAGGGCCTCTGGCCGGAGCTCAGTGGACGCGACGTGCTCCTGGTTGAGGATATCGTGGACAGTGGGCACACGCTGGCGCACCTGCGGCAGGAGTTGGCGCGGCGAGGCCCGAGGTCAGTCGCCGTATGCTGTCTCCTGGACAAGACGGAGCGCCGCGAGGTGCCGGTGACGGTTGAGTACCTGGGCTTCTCCGTCCCCAATGAGTTTCTGGTTGGTTACGGGTTGGACTATGCCGGCCGTTTCCGCCATCTGCCCTATGTGGCAGCCCTGAAGGCCGAGGCCTATCAGGGCAAGGACGAGCAATCTTCTGAGGTGCTGGATGATGTTGGAGCTGAGTGAGCTGCAATCCAAGACGGTGGATGAGCTGCGCGATATCGCGGCATCGCTCAACATCGAGGGCGTACGCACGCTACGCAAGCAGGATCTGTGCATGAAGATCCTGTCGGGGCAGAGCGAGCAAAACGGCCACAAGTATGGTTACGGTATCCTGGAGGTCATGCCGGACGGCCGTGGCTACCTGCGCGCCGATGGCTATTCGCCAGACCCCCAGAAGGATATCTACGTCGCTGACACCCAGATCAAACGCTTCGGGCTGCGAACCGGCGATCTGGTCAGTGGCCCCGTGCGCCCCCCCAAGGACACGGAGCGATACTGGTCGTTGCTGCGGGTGCAGACCATCAACGGCGCGTCTCCTGAGGAGATGCGGAACCGGCCACAGTTTGAGGAACTGACACCTATCTACCCCGACGAGCGGCTGTATCTGGAGACCGAGGGGCCCAGCGGCATCACCGGGCGTTTCATGGACATTGTCACGCCGGTGGGGCGGGGCCAGCGCGGCCTCATCGTGGCTCCGCCGAAGGCCGGGAAGACAACGATCATCAAGAACATCGCCAATGCTCTCACCAAGAACTACGATGACATTCTGCTGATGGTCTTGCTGATTGACGAGCGTCCGGAGGAAGTCACTGACATCGCGCGGTCGGTGGACGGCGAGGTCATCGCCTCGACCTTCGATGAGATGCCGGAAAACCATATGAAGGTGGCCGACCTGGTCCTCGCCCGTGCCAAACGACTGGTGGAACTTGGCGAGGATGTGGTCGTCCTGATGGACAGCATCACCCGTCTCGCGCGCGCCAGTAACCTGACGGTTGAACCCAGCGGCCGGACGCTGTCCGGAGGTCTGGACCCCACCGCGCTGTACCGTCCCAAGCGCTTCCTGGGGGCAGCCCGCAATATCGAAAACGGCGGCAGCCTCACGATCCTGGCCACCATCCTCGTAGAGACGGGAAGCCGCATGGACGACATGATCTTTGAGGAGTTCAAGGCGACTGGCAACCTCGACCTGGTCCTGACGCGTGAATGCGCGGAGCGAGGCGTGTTCCCCGCCATTGACATTCAGCGCTCCAGCACGCGGCACCAGGAGCTGTTGTTCAACGACGAGGAGATGCAGACGATCTGGCAACTGCGTCGCGCGCTGCATTCGCTGGACACGGTCGAAGCTGCCGAGATCCTGCTATCGGGGCTGCGCAAGACACGCAACAACCAGGAATTCCTGGCGATGGCTGTAGACACGTTCAGCCGCTGACACAACCCGGAGGCACCGCCATGACCGGTTACCGCCGTCTGCCTGCTCTGCTTCTCCCCAGCGCCCTGGCGCTGCTTGTCTGCCTGGTGGGCTCTTGCCAACAGCCCGGCCTAGAAGGCACCACCAGTGATGCCGAGGCTAAGGTAGACGTCCTGAGCCAGGACATTCAGATCCTTTACACCCTCAACCGTCTCGATCTCAAACCCGAGCAATACACCACCTTACTGGGGATCATTGACCGCATGGCGGCGGAGGTGGCGCCGGCGCAGGCCCAGCGCGAGGCCGCCCTCAAGGAACTGGCGCCGCTGCTGAGCCAGAAGCGAGCCGCGTTGCTTGAGGACAAGGAGCCGGGGGAAGAGCTGGAGGACCAGATCCGGGAAGTACAGGGGCGCGCCGACGACGCCTATGGGTTGGAGGTCGAGACCCGGAGCAAGTACGCCGCAGAGTTCCGCAAGGCGCTCAGTCCGGAGCAGACAGCCATCATCACCGGTGCTGACGAGGCAGCCACGCAGGCGGCCGAACTCCTGAACTGGATCCGGGAGCTACCTGAAGCGGAGTATGCCGAGGAAGCCGAGGCCAATGCCCAGGAACTGGCTGACCCGGAGGTGGGTCTGAATGCCGAAGCCATCCTCCGCATCTTCTCGGAAGCCCGCAAGCTGAGTGCCGAGGAGTATGCACAGAAGCTGCCCGGGTTCACCACGGAACTGGCGAAGATCTATATGCCCATGCCTGACGCCGCTGACGAGTCGCTTGCCGACTGGTTCGGTGCGCCACGTTTGGCGGTGTTGCTACGGGAGCGGGCGTCGAAGCTGGGCGGACAGTAGGTGGCCCGGTAACCGCGGGTCAACCGGTGTGGCAGACGGGACAGAGGCCTCGCTTGCGGATCGCAATCTTCACCAACACTTACTGGCCAACCGTCAACGGTGTTGCCATCTCAGTTGCCAACCTCAAGCGGGGGCTAGAGGCGGCCGGCCACGAGGTGTGGGTCTTTGCCCCCTCACCGCCGGGCTTTGATCGAGCTCAGGATGAGCCCGGGGTCGTGCGCTTCCCGGCGGTGGCCGCACCGGTAGAGGCTGACTACCCTTTGGCCGTCCCCTGCTCGCGGGCCGTGGTACGGACGCTGCGCCAACTGAACTTCGACCTGGTCCATACCGAACACCCCATGTGGGTCGGGTCCTGGGGCGCCTGGTATGCGCGCTGTACCCGCAGACCCCTTGTCACCACCATCCACACCCAGTACGAGACTTACAGCCGGCTGATCCCTCTGCCCAATGCACTGGTGGACGCCTATCTGCGCGCTCAGGTGCGGGCGTACTGCAATAGTTGTGACTGGGTAACCACGCCGGCCGCCAGTGCCCGTGACCGGCTGCTGGCCCGCGGTGTGAAGGCTCCCATTGAGGTAGTCTATAATCCCACTGACCTCTCGGAGTGCTTCCGAGCCGATGGCCGGGCTCTGCGGCGGGAGCTCGGTACCAGCGATGGCGAACTGCTGTTGGGCTACGTGGGGCGGCTGGCCCCGGAGAAGGGCCTGCCAGACTTGATCAAAGCGGCAGGCCTGGTCCTGCAGCGGCTCCCCCAGGCGCGGCTGATCGTGATCGGCGATGGGCCGTCGCGGCCCAAGATCGAGGCGATGGCCAGGGCACTGCCCAACGGGGACCGCGTTCGTTTCCTGGGCCGCGTGCCGCATGATCGCGTCCCCGAACACCAGGCCGCACTGGACCTGTTCATCACCGGCAGCCAGATGGAGGTCCAGCCGCTTTCCTTTGCCGAAGCTTTCGCCACGGGCACGCCGATTGTGGCCTACGACGTACCAGGTAACAACGACATGATCGAGGATGGTGTGACTGGGCGTCTGGTCCCCCCGCAAGAGGGGGCGAATGGACTTGCGGCCGCTGCCATCGAGCTACTGACGTCGCCTGACACTCTCGCCCGGCTCAGCGCCAACGCGCGGACCTGCTCCCAGCGCTTTGACCAGCCTCAAGTCGTGCAGCGCATGCTGGAAGTCTATCAGTGGGCGATCGAGCGAGCCAACGGCCGCCGCAGACGGTCTGGACCCGGTTAGTGCATGCCACCGCAGCCATGCGGCCAACCTGACAGGAGGTGCTCTTGTTGAAGCCTGTAAAGACGGCGCTGGTCGGCATTTCGGGCATTGGAGGCTACCATCGCGAGTTGCTGCACTCTCTTGAGATGGTAGACCTTGTCGCGGCATGTGACCGCTGGCCGGAGCGAACACCTGTGGCCGAGGCGCTCGCGAAGCTGCGGGAATGGGAAGTTCCCTTCTATGAGGACATCTGGGCGATGCTGGACGACGTGGACGTGGAGATGGTGCTCATCGCCACGCCCCACCCGTTCCATGCGCCCTACGCCCTGGGCTGTCTGGAGCGCAACCTGCATGTCCTATGTGAGAAGCCGGTGACGGTCCTGGCCGCCGACGGTCTGCAAGTGGCCCAGACGGCAGCTCAGCGTCGGCGCTTCGTGGCGGTGGACTTCCAGTTTGCCAGCTACAAGCATTCCCAGCAGTTGAAGGAACTCATCTGCAGCGGCGAGTTGGGTGAACTCCGGGAGGTCGTGGGGGTCATGGAGTGGTTCCGCGCCGACAGCTACTACGAACGCGCCGACTGGTCCGGCAAGCGATACTACGAGGACCTGCCGTGCTGGGACGGCGTCCTGATGAACCAGGCGGTCCACCTGGTGAACTCAGCCCTGCAATTGGGCACCACAGAGGCCGGCTTCGCGGTGCCAAAGCGTCTGCAAGCCGAAATGTACCGGGTGCACGACATCGAGTGCGAGGACCTGGCCTCCATCCGTGCCGACCTGGGCGAAGCCACGATGCACCTGTATGCCACCACCTGCTGTGATGCCGACTACCGTACCAGCCTGGAGATCGTCGGGACCAGGGGACGAGCGAGCTGGGACACGGAGCGGGCGGTCGTCCACCGTGAGGGGCATGACGAGGTGGTCCTCGACGCGCCCAGCGACCGGGACGCCATTCACCGAAACCTGCTGGCCTGCATCCGTGGCCTGGAGAAGCGCCTGTATGCGCCAGCAGACGAGGCGGTGAAGGCGACAATGACCGTCAACGGCGCCTACGTCTCCGCCGGAAGCATCCCGCGACGCACCTGGGACGACATCGCTGGCCTGCGCGAGCTAATGGATGCCGCGGCCGAGGAACGGAAGCTACTGGCCGAGATGCCGGGTGTGGCGTGGGGGCAGGTGGGCGAGGTTGTGGAGCAGTCTGAGTTTGCGAGTTTCGCGGGGCTAGCCGACGACTGATCGCGTTGCGCGTATCAGCACGAAGCACTGGGGCGACGGCGTGAGCCGTCGCCCCATCGATTCGGTCTGCTGGCCTGCTCAGGCAGTGCGCCAGGGGACCGGCAGCGACACAGCCGGCGTGACTTTGGCCGCCGGGGCGGTCTTGAGATGGGCCCCCGCCAGGTTCCAGATGGTGTTGACGACGACGATTGCGGCGGCCAGGATGGCAGCGTAGATCATCATGGAGCCCAGCGAGTTGGTGTCCTGATCCTTGGAAAGCTTGAACAGTATGCCCATGATGAGACCTAGCGGGGGACAGAAGAAGGCACCGATGACGAGGCCGATCATGGTGAAGACTGCTACGCCGACGACATTGGGCACCTGGCCCCGGGCCACGGCAGTGATGGCCGCCGAAACCGCCCACAGACGAAGCCCCTCGCCGATGAGGCAGAGAAAGGCCGCCAGCGCCAGCCCAGCACAGACGATGAACATGATGCGCGGGTCGGAGAACAGTCCGAAGCCGAGTGCCTTGAACTGGGCGTAGGTTAGCGTCTTGATGGTGGCAAAGCCACCTGCGCTGCCCAGGAAACCCTTGGCCGCTGCGGCGAGGCCGCCGGTGAAGGCCGCCGCAAGAATGGCTGCCACCACGATCGCCGGCCGTTGCTTCCGCAGCTCCTGGGCCTGCTGCTTGTCAAAGACGCGCAGACGCTTCTCCTCGGCGCTCTCACCCGGTGCAACCAGGCCCGCAGCCGCCGGATTGGCCGCCGCGGCCGCTCCAGTGGCTGGCTTGGCCACCGTGCGAGCATTCTGTTGGGCCTGCTTGACGATATCCACCCGCGCCTGTACGAGATCGAGACCGCAGTCAAGACACTGGGTATCAGTCTGGCTGACCTTGGCCCCGCACTTGGGGCAGTTGCTCATGACACGCATCGACACAGCCTCACAGGAAGAATGTCTCCCACGGGAGGCGATTATAGCAGACAGCGAAGGCGTGACCAACAGGGATTGTGGTGCCTTGCCGGCCAAGCCAGAAAAGCCCGGCGCCGAGGGAGGTCCAGAAGCGCTCGCCGGTGAACTGAAACTCTCAACACGCGGTCAGGAGGCCTCTCGGGGCAGTGGCAGAAGCTGAAGCCAGCATCGATACCACCCACGAACAGGTAGTGTTGGGAGGCGGAGAGCGTCTGTCAGCTGCTACCGTCATTGTGGCGGTGGGTTTCCTGGGCCTGTCTCTGTTTTGGATGCTGCAGGCAGGGATCATCTCGCACGGGGTACAGTTGGGCGAGAGCGTGCCGGTGGTGCCGGCGGTTGGGGCGCTGTTAGTCTTGACAGTGCTGGGCCTTACGCTCCGGCGGCTGGGCTGGCGCTGGCGCGTGCCACCGGGCCAGGTCCTTTACATCTACTGCTTCCTGTGCGTGGCGGTGACCATGAACTCGGTGGGCGTGGCGCGGATGCTGTTTCCTGAAGCCACGGCGGTCTACTATTTCGCCACGCCCGAGAACGACTTCGAGACACTGCAGAAGTACATGCCCACCTGGTTGGCCCCGCAGGATCCCAAGGTCATCCAGGAGATGTACGAGGGCGCTGCCGACGAGAAGGTGCCGTGGAAGCCCTGGCTGCGGCCCCTCTTCTTTTGGACCCTGTTTCTGGGCGGTCTGTTCGTGTCCATGCAGGGGATGACGGCACTCTTCCGACGGCAATGGGCGGACAAGGAGCGCCTGACCTTCCCTATCGTGCAGCTCGTCCTGGACATCGCCGACCAGGAGGGGCGACGGGTAGTGGGGGGCTTCTTTGGCAACCCGCTCATGTGGGTTGGGTTTGGCATAGCGGCTCTGTACAACGTTGGTAACATCCTGAACGCCTGGAATCCGGCCGTGCCGGCCATGGGTCGGGAGTACGCTATCGGGCGGTTCTTCACCGAACGGCCGCTTTCGGCGATCAACCCGCTCAGCATCGCCTGGCGACCCGAGAACATTGGACTGGGCTACCTGGTGCCGACGGAGATCACGCTGTCGGTGTGGGTGTTCTACCTGGCCCTGCGCATCTCCAACGTTATCGCGACGGCGGGCGGATACGAGATTGCCGGTTTCCCGTTTGATCGGGAGCAATCGGCGGGATCGTACCTGGTGTTGGCGCTCTTTCTGATCTGGGTGGCGCGGGACCATCTCAAGGCCGCCTTCGCAACCGCCTTCACCGCGCATCGGCCGCTTGATGACCGCGGCGAGCCCATGTCGTATCGAATGGCCTTCCTGGCGACCTTCGGAGGGCTGGCGCTCATGCTGGCGATTGCCCTCAAGGCCGGGATGTGGCTGGGCACCGCACTCATCTACTTTGGTCTCGTGCTGCTCTTTGCGCTGGTGTACGCCAGGGCGCGGGCGGAAGCGGGCGCAGCCATGGTGTGGCTGTTTCCGTTCTACCTGCACAAACAGATGATGATCCACGTGGCCGGGTCGGAGCCCTTCTCGCGGGGCGGTAACTGGAGCAACCTGACCATGCTCTCCACCTTCATGTTCATCTCCCGGGGCTTCTTCCAGTCCCTGATGGCCTACCAGATGGAGAGCACCAAGATCGCGCAGGAGGCGCGGCTGCGACAGCGAACAATGGTCGTGTGGCTGCTGAGCGCGCTGGTGCTGGGGTTGTTGGGAGCCTATGTGACCCACTTGCACGCCTACTACACCCACGGGGCGAACATCCTGGAGGGGGGCAGCACCGAGGGTGGCTATCGGGTGATGCTGGCTCGCCAGGAGTTTGAGGAGCTCTCCAGCTTCCTGAAGGCCCAGCGCCCACCAGACCTGGCGCGCACGTGGGCGGGCCTCTTTGGCGCGGTCTTCACCCTGGGGCTGATACTGGTGCGCACGTACTCGCTGCGCTTTCCGCTTCACCCGCTGGGTTTCGCCATGGTTACCTCTTACGGCGGACCGCTGTGGGGGCCGTTCCTGCTGGTGTGGATCGTCAAGACCGTGGTGTTGCGGATCGGCGGGATGCGCGCCTACCGACGTGGCATTCCGTTTTTCCTGGGGATCGTGATGGGCCACTTCTTCGTGGCTGGTCTCATCTGGGGCTGGTTGAGTATCATCAATGAGATGTACCGTCGCTACGTCGTGCATTTCGGCTAGAGGCGGTGGCCGGGACGACAGGCGGACCAGGTCGGACCGGTCTCTCGCGGCGGTGTCGTCCACAGGAGAGATACGATGGCTGCACGCAACTGCTGGAAGTCAACCCTGGGGTGGAGCATGGCCTGTCTGGCGTTGGTCGGGGCCTTAGCCAGCCTGGCGCCGGCGGCGATGGATTATGAGGCCCTGGCCTCGCAGATTGATATGGGGCGCCTCGTGCGGGACCTGCGGGCCATGGAGGCCCTTGGATCGCGTGTAGTTGGATACCCGGGCAATGCACGCGCCGCTGCGATGATCCAGGAGGAGTTCGAGCGCCTCGGTCTGGAGACGATGGTCCAGGAGTACGATCTGCCGTCGCCCGTGGATTACGGCAGCAAGCTGCGGTTGGGTGATCGCGAATACGATCTGTCGGCCCTCTGGCCCAACCATGTCCGAACGTGCCAGGTCCCGGCCGCGGGTCTCACCGGCCCCGTCATTTACGTCGGCGCCGGTTCGCTGGCCGACTTTAACGGTAAGGACACGGCCGGGGCCATCGTACTGATGGACTTTAACACCCAACAGAACTGGCTGAACGTGCCCCTGCTGGACGCCGCAGCGGTGATCTTCGTTGAGCCCCTGAGCATGACCCGCGGCGAGGCGGAGATGAAGTTCGTCCGGGCGCCCATCAATGTCCCCCGGTTCTATCTCCGGGGCACCGATGCAGCGGAGGTGCTCGCCAAGGTGGCGGAGCAGCCCGTCACCGGCACCATCAGCGCCGACGAACCACTCCGCTGGCGCAGCACCGTCAACCGCAACATCATCGGTATTCTCCCTGGCAAGGGGGGAACGCTGAGGGAAGAGCCCATCGTCCTGCAGGCTTACTATGACTCGGTCTCGGTAGTGCCCAGGCTGGCGCCCGGAGCGGAGAACGCCACGGGTATCTGTGCGTTGTTGGAGCTGGCGCGGCTGCTCACTCGCCCGGAGTATCGGCCGCAGCGCACGGTCATCTTCCTGGCCACCAGTGGGCACTTCCAGGCGCTCGCCGGTACGCGGGAGTTTCAGGCGCTTTGGGGACGGGAGCCCCGCAAGGAGCGCAATCGCCTGGACCAGCTCAGGAAGCTCGAAGAGGAGCTGGACGAGCTCAACAAGCTCAAGGAGAAGCTCACCAGGGACCTTGCCAAGCTCAGCGAGGCGCGGGCCCAGATCACCTCGGAGACGACGTTCTTTAAGAATGTCGTTAACGTTGGGCAACTGGAGTTGTCACCCGAGGTCGCGGAGCTTCGTCTGGCCCGCCTGGATCGGGACATCAAGCGCAAGCAAGACTATATCGCTATCTGGAAGAAGCTGGACTCGCTGGGCAAGATCCAACTGTTCATCGGCCTGGACCTGAGCACCCGCAGCGGCGCTCTGGGCCCCTTCCAGTCGGGCTGGTACTACAACCAGTCCCATCTGCTGCGGTTCTACTCGCCTCTGGGCAAGCAATTCGCCCAGTACGCTTCGGCGGCCGCCGAGGCCCTCGGGTACAACACGGCGGATGTGTTCGTAGATGGGATCAACCCGGTCAAGGGCCGCGAGTGGCACACCTTCTTCCCGGGCAAGGTGGCCTTTGACCACGAGATGATCATCAGGGGAGGGCGGCCGGGCATTGTTCTGGCTACCGTCAACGACGGGCGACCCCTGGTGGATACGCCGCTGGACACCGTAAGCAATCTCGACCTGGCCAATCTGGAGACCCAGGTGCGGATGCTGGCGTGTATGCTGACCAGCTTCCTGAGCGATGAGACGCTGGGAGACAAGGCGCTCAAGCGCATCCGGGCGCTGAAGAAGATGGACGACCTCAAGGACATCCTGGGCACCGTGCTGGAGTTCCGTCGCCGCGACAGCTTTGTGCCTAACACCCCGGTTCCCGGCTCGCTGGTGGTCATTCAGGGCAGCTATCGGATGATGATGGGTGTGCACACCGAAGTGCTGGCCATGGCCAATGAGACCAGTGAGTTCCTGATGCGGGGCGAAGTCGGTGGGGGCAGTATCCTGGAGGCCTACAA
Organism: Armatimonadota bacterium; assembly: GCA_013178155.1. Lineage (GTDB taxonomy): Bacteria > Armatimonadota > Zipacnadia > Zipacnadales > UBA11051 > JABLXH01. The sequence goes on from JABLXH010000002.1 coordinate 153,919, forward strand.
CTTTGACAATGGTACCGGGGACGTCATCTATGCCCCGGATATGGGTCCGGACGGCGACAAGAAGTACCCACGGACGGTCCAGGGGCGGGCCGGACTGAAGCGCCCCATCATCGTCTTCAACTGCGTCCCCACTGACATCTTCGACCTCGTGGATGAGCGGTATTTCCAGACCCTGCAGAAGGTCTTCATCTACGACGCCAAAGACTACTCGGAGCCGATCTCCTTCGGCTACAGTCTGTCTTCCATGGGAGCGTCGGCCTCGGAGTTTCCATCGTTCGTCGAGCCAGTGGGGACGATCTTCTCGATGCCCGAGGTGGATGTCCAGGTCACCATGTCCATGGGCCTGCTGGGTGTGCGCCTGGTGCTCATCAACTCAACCGATGACCGCCCCACGGGCGTGGGCTTCCCGGCGCGGACGACACGTCGGATCGCTCTCACCCCACTTCAGGTCGGGAAGGACATGTGGCAACTGGACGAGTTCCGCATGGCCAGACTGCGGGCACGGGGCATCCAGAACGCCCGGCTGGAGCGACTGCATACCGCTGCCGCAGAATCACTTAAGGTCGCGCAGGAGGAGTTGAAGGCCCGACGCTATGACCTGGGGGTCTCGGCGGCCCGCCACGCGTGGGGCTATGAGTCCCGGGCCTACCCGGATGTGCAGAAAACGGCGATTGACGTGGTGAAGGGTGTGCTGTTCTATCTGGCGATGCTGTTGCCCTTCGCCTACTTTGGCGAGCGCCTGCTGATCGCCTCGCGCACCATCGTCGGCACCATCCTGGGCACGCTGGGTGTCTTCCTGGTGGTGTTCTTCGGGTTGGCGATGGTGCACCCGGCCTTCACTCTCACCGCCAACCCCCCCATCATCCTGCTGGCATTCATCATCATGGCCTTGGCGGTGATGGTCATCGCGATCGTCACCATGAAGTTCAACCAGGAGCTCAAGTCCATGAAGCAGGCGCGGGGTGGGGTGCACGAGGCGGATGTGGGACGGCTGTCCGCCGCTTCTGCGGCGTTCAGCCTGGGCATCGCCAACATGCGGCGGCGCAAGCTGCGCACCGCGCTGACGGCGACGACGCTGGTGCTTCTCACCTTCACGGTGCTGAGTTTCACCTCGGTCCGAGAGAGCCTGCGTACCAACGAGATACGCTTGCCCCACAAGCCTGGTTATCAGGGTGTCATGTTGCGCGACCGCGCCTGGCTGTCGCTGGAGGAGCCTACGGCCTACATTCTGAAGAACGAGTTGCACAAGGTCGGGACTGTCGCCACCCGGTCGTGGTACACCTCCGGCCAGATCGACAAGGAGGCGATGATAGACGTCACCAGCGCCGCTGACACCAGTAAGAAATACGTGGTGAGCTGCATCCTGGGGCTGACGCCGCAGGAAGAGGACGTGATGGACATCAACCGGGCAGTGATGGCTGGGCGCTGGATCAAGCCGGGTGACAAGGATGTCTGCCTGCTGCCAGCCACGGTGGCCTCTGGCCTGGGTATCAGTGAGCAGCAGCTTGGGTCCGCGGAGGTCCTGGTCTTCGGTACGCGGTTCCGTGTCATCGGCATCGTCAGCGAGAATGCCATGCGCAAGATGCGGGACCTGGACGGCGAACCAATGATGCCTGTGAACTACGCCCTGCTTCGGCCGGAGGTGCTCAAGGAGCTCCAGCGCCAGGCCGAGCAGCGGTCGCAGTTGGGACAGACCAATGCCCAGTCCTTGCTGCAGGAGTACAAGCATTTCGGCCCGGAGAAACTCATCATCCTGCCCTATGAGCAGACGCTGCAGTTGGGTGGTACATTGCGCTCGATCGCGGTCCGCTACGAGGACCCCGAGAAAGTGCTGCCCGACGTGCGACAGATGATGAACCGCTTTGCCCTCAGCCTCTATGCCGGATACAAGGACCAGACCCTGCTGTTCAGCTCCGTGGGGGTGACGTCCTTCTCTGGCCTGGAGGCGCTGGTCATCCCGATCCTCATCGCTGCCCTGATCGTGCTGAACACGATGCTGGGAGCGGTGCATGAGCGCGTGCGAGAGATCGGCATCTACAGTTCGCTTGGCCTGGCTCCGGTCCACGTCTCCATGCTCTTCCTGGCTGAGGCCTCGGTCTTTGCCAACCTCGGCGCCATCGTGGGCTACCTGCTGGGCCAGATCGTAACGAAGGTACTCTACGCCACCGGCAGCATGCATGGCATTGAGCTCAACTACAGCTCGATGTCGGCGGTATCGGTGACGATCGTGGTTATTCTGGTGGTGTTGTTGTCCACGCTGTACCCATCCAAGAAGGCGGGGGAGATCGCCTCTCCGGGCATCGAGCGCAAGTGGTCGCTGCCGGAACCCGAGGGCGACCTGATGACGGTGGTGCTGCCCTTCACGGTGACCGGTCGCGATGCGTGGGGCGTGTCGGCGTTCCTGAAGGAGTTCTTCGACGAGTATGTGGGCTACGCGGGCGGGGAGTTCCTGGCCGAGGACGTCAAGCTGGAGCCGGTGGACTGCGAGCGCGGCAAGGGCATGCAGGTGTCGCTGCGCATGTGGCTGGCGCCCTACGACCTGGGCGTGAGCCAGGCGTTCCGCCTGACTTGTGAACCCACCGAGGACGGCGATATCTTCGCCATCGTGATCCGTCTGGACCGCCTCGCCGGCGACATCACGTCCTGGAAGAAGACCAACACCCTCTTCCTGGCGGGCATTCGCAAGCAGTTCCTGATCTGGCGCACGGTGCCGCAGGCTGAGAAGGTCGCCTACGCCGACCGAGCCGAGAAGATCCTGGCGGGTGAGGAGATCGAGGTGGCTTGAGGGCTCGGGCGCGGCACTGGAAGAAGCCAAACGGGGCGGTCACGGCGGTGGCCGCCCCGTTTCCGTTTCAGGTGCGCAAGGACTAGGCCGGCGGGGCTGCCAGGCGGCAGATCATGGCCGCCATGTAGCCGGCCCCAAAACCGTTGTCTATGTTGACCACAGCCAGTCCCGCGGCGCAGCTGTTGAGCATTGAGAGCAACGCCGCCACCCCGCCAAAGCTGGCGCCATATCCCACACTCGTCGGCACGCCAATGACCGGCTTGTCCACCAGCCCACCGACGACGCTGGCCAAAGCGCCCTCCATGCCCGCCACCACCACAATGGCCCCCGCCGCTACCAGCTCGTCACGATGCCGCAGTAACCGATGCAGGCCGGAGACCCCCACGTCAAAGAGGCGTCGGGCAGGCACCGAAGCGGCCTCGATGACGGCGGCCGCTTCCTCGGCAACCGGAATGTCCGAAGTCCCGGCAGTGATGACCAAAGCCGGCGGGATGCCCGGACGGGGCGGATCGGGCTCGCCCAGGCGAATGATACGGGCCGTAGCGTCATAGGTGGCCTCCGGGCAGCGCTCACACACGGCGGCGTAGGCCTCTTCGTTGGCCCGCGAGTGGAGCCTCCCCGCAGGGCAGCAGCTCTTCCGGGCCGAACTCACGACCGACTAGGGCAAGGAGGCCTGTTCCATGCGACTGCAGGGCAGAGCGGCACTGATTACTGGGGCCTCGCGCGGGATCGGCAGGGCGATCGCCCGACGGTTCGCCGCCGAGGGCTGTAACGTCGCACTAAACTACGTGAGCGAGGCTGGTCGCGACAACGCCGCCGAGGCCGAGGCGCTGGCGGCAGAAGTGCGGGGTCTGGGCCGCAAGGCCCTCTGCCTGGAGGCCGATGTCACCGATTTCGCCGCGGTCCAGGCCATGGTGGCGGCGGCGGTGGAGGCACTCGGGGGGCTTCACATCCTGGTCAACAACGCGGGCATCACCCGAGACCGCACCCTGCGCAAGCTCTCCCCCGAGGACTGGCAGGCAGTGCTGGACGTAAACCTCACCGGCGCCTTCAACTGCGCCAAGGCGGTGCTGGAGCCGATGCTGGAGCAGGGCTATGGCCGGATCATCAGCCTCGCCTCCGTGGTGGGTCTGATGGGGAACTTCGGCCAGGCCAACTATGCGGCCAGCAAAGCGGGGCTGACTGGCTTCAGCAAGTCGCTGGCCCGCGAGGTCGCTCGTAAGGGCGTCACCGTCAACTGCATTGCGCCGGGGTTCATTGACACCGAGATGACCCGGGCCATCCCCCAGGATGTCATCCCGCAGATCCTGGCTCAGATCCCGATGGGGGCGATGGGAACGGTGGAGGATGTGGCTAACGCAGCGCTGTTCCTGGCTTCTGAGGAGGCAGGGTACATCACGGGACAGGTGCTATCGGTGAACGGCGGGATGTACATGTAGGCATATTGTAATACATTGTACTTGTTGTTATACTTCCTACATTTATGTAGGAAGGGAATGAGTAAGATGGGAACGACGATGACGATGGGACCAAAAGGCCAGATCGTCATACCTGCTGCGGTCAGGCGGGCTGTGGACTTGCAGCCTGGGCAACGGGTGGACATTGAGGTGCGCAACGGAGTCGTGGTGCTGACGCCGATCCCGAATGATCTGATCAAGTACCTGGCTGGCAAGTACAAGGGCACTCCGTCTCCCCTGAAGGACCTCATTGCGGAGCACGCGGAGGAGGTGCGCCGCGATGAAGAAGGTCGCCTTTGACGCCTGCGCCATCCTGGCCTGGCTCTGGGGTGAGAGGGGGGCTGTCCTGGTTTCCGAGCTACTCCGCGAGGTGGCCGAGGGCCGGGCCTGGGGCGCAGTCTGTAGCATTAATCTGGGCGAGGTGTACTACCGGACGTGTCGCGAGAAGGGCCCCACCAACGCGGATAGCGATCTGCAGATGCTTCGCAAGCTCCCCTGGCAGGTCGTGCCGGCCTCGGATGACCTCGTCTGGGCGGCAGCGCGACTCAAGGCGCAGTATCCCATCTCCTACGCCGACGCCTTCGCCCTCGCCTGTGCCCAGCATCATGACGCCGTCCTGGTGACCAACGACCCCGAGCTGGTGAGTGTGGAGCATGGCACGCCGGTGCTGTGGGGCACCGACGAAGCCGCTGACTAGCAGCTAGCTCGATCGGGAGGCCGCTTTGTCCAGCAAACTGGTGTCGGTGGAAGAGGCCGTGGCCCGCATCCCCAATGGCGCGACCGTCGGGGTGGGCGGGTTCGTCGGGGCGGGGCATCCGGAGGCGCTGACCGAGGGCATCGAACGGCGCTTCCTGGACGAGGGCCGCCCGCGCGACCTGACGGTCCTCTACGCCGCCGGACAGGGTGACGGTCAGGCGCGGGGCATCAACCACCTGGCGCACGAAGGGCTCGTGAAGCGGGTCATCGGGGGCCACTGGGGGCTGTGTCCGGCCCTGGGACGGCTGGCGGTCGAGGGCAAGGTGGAGGCGTACAACTGGCCTCAGGGCGTCATCTGCCATCTGCTGCGCGACATCGCCGCCGGACGACCGGGAGCCATCACCCATATCGGCCTGAAGACCTACGTGGACCCGCGCCATGGCGGCGGGAAGCTCAATGAGCGGACCACAGAGGACCTGGTGGAGATTGTGCACCTCGCGGGGCGTGAGTGGATGTTCTACCATGCCTTCCCCGTGCACGTGGCGCTGATCCGGGGGACCACGGCTGACGAGCGCGGCAACATTACCATGGAGCATGAGGCGCTCTTTGGCGACATGCTGGCGCTGGCACAGGCCGCACGCAATAGCGGGGGGATCGTGCTGGCCCAGGTCAAACGCATCGCCGCCGCGGGGAGTCTGCCTCCCCAGCAGGTGAGGGTGCCTGGCATCCTGGTGGATGCGGTGGTGGTGGCAGACGAAGAGCACCACGGCCAGACCTTCGGCACCGCCTACAATCCGGCCTTCTCGGGCGCCATCCGGGTGCCGTTCGACAGTATCGAGTGGCTTCCCATGGACGAGAGAAAGGTGATCGCACGGCGCGCGGCACTGGAACTGCGTCCAGGCGCGGTGATCAACCTGGGTATCGGCATGCCGGAGGGCATCGCCGCTGTAGCCAATGAGGAGGGCATCGTCGGCAGCCTGACACAGACCGTGGAGGCCGGGCCGATCGGTGGCGTCCCCGCCAGCGGTCTGGACTTCGGCGCCGCCGCGAACCCCGAGGCCATCGTGGACCAGCCGGCGCAGTTTGACTTCTACGATGGCGGTGGCCTGGACCTGGCCTTCCTGGGCATGGCTCAGGCTGACGCGGCGGGCAATGTGAACGTCAGCAAGTTTGGCCCCAGGATCGCCGGCTGCGGTGGTTTCATCAACATCACTCAGACAGCGGCGAAGGTGGTCTTCTGTGGCACCTTCACCGCAGGCGGGCTGGAGGTAGCGGTGACCGACGGCCGCCTCCAGATCACCCAGGAGGGCAAGTACCACAAGTTCGTGCAGGCGGTCGAACACGTGACCTTCTCGGGTGAGTATGCCCGGGAGAAGGGCCAAAGCGTGCTCTATGTGACCGAGCGCGCGGTGTTTGAGCTGCGGGACGGGAGACTCTTGCTGACCGAGGTCGCTCCGGGGGTGGACGTGGACGCCCAGGTGCTGGCCCAGATGGACTTCCGACCAGACGTTGCGCCCGATCTGCGTGACATGGACGCCCGCGTCTTCCGCGACATGCCGATGGGGCTGGGAGACGGGGATAGCAGGATAGGTGGGCCGTACCTCACATAGGTCGGGCATCCGTGCGCGACAACACCACGACAGGCAAGATGCCTGTCCCACGCGCCAGAAAGGGGCCTTCGCCGTGAGGACCGTCTCGGCGGTCGCGCTGTGCCTGCTGCCATCGCTCGGCCTGGCGTATCACCCGGGGACCAACATCACGCGCGGCATCTACCTGAACCCGGCTCCCTTGATGAGCACCGGGCACTGGACGGCCTTCGGTGAGGGCTTCAGCTTCACCGAGGAGTCAGCGCACAGCGGACGAGCGAGCATCGAGTGCGTGCATCCAGGGCCGGGCGTCGAGGGGGTCGGAGCCGCGCAGGACGTGAAGGTCGGCCAGATCGCCCCTGCACCGCTGAGGATTTCAGGTTGGAGCAAGGCCGAAGGCGTCGTCGGTGCTGACAGGGCCTGGAATTACTCGGTCTACGCCGACGTGCGCTGCGCTGACGGCAGCAGTATCTACATGCAGATTGCCACTTTCAGCGGCGGTACCCACGACTGGGAATACGCCGAGACCGTCGTCGAGCCCAAGGCGCCGGTCACGACGGTCGCGCTCTACGTCTTCCTCCGTCAGGCCACGGGGAGGGTCTGGTTCGATGACATCTTCCTGGGGCCGGTGGACGGGCCAAACCTGGTGCGGAACCCCGGCTTTGAGCCCGAGGACCGGGTGGACGTGGCAGCCCGCGACGCCATGCTGCACACGCTGCAGGACCTGGGGGTCAACGCCCTGCACATCTACCTGTCCGGCAGTCCGGGTTACTGGCAGGGCAGCAACGGCCAGGGCAACGCCACCGTGTGGGACTTCCTGAAGCTCATGAGGGAGCGAGGGACCGGCGTGTGGGTTACGACCGGCGGGCCCGAGACGCCGGGCTTCGCCGACGCCGATGACCCCAACTTTCCGCAGTACGCCTGTGTCAATGGTCCGTGGGGAGAGGCCTGGGTCAAGACGCTGGGGCTGGCGGCGGCCTATGACTTCGCGGGCATCTCGCTGGTGCCCGATGAGTACAACTGGCTCTACCACAGCCTGAGGGACGCCTACAGCAAGCACTCTGACCCCAGAGTGGCGGAGTTCTACCAGAAGCTGCCGGCGATGTGCGACTGTCCGGTCTGTCGGGAGCTCTACCGGACGAAGTTCGGCGCTGAGATGCCCACCCTGCCCCTCGACACCGTTTTTCCCCAGCAGAGCCAGGCGTACCGGGACTACCTCCGGCTGCGCTACGACAGCACCACGGAGTGGCTGCGACGGGGGGCACAGGCGGTGCATGGGGCCAATCCCCGCATCCGGGCGGACAGCCTCCTCTGTGTGTCGCCCATCTGTCACGATGACTGGTGGGGACCGGGCATCGCCTGGGACCGCCTGGGCGAGACGGGCATTGACTTTCCGACAACCGACCCCTACATCCAGCTTCACAACTACCTCGGCGACAGCACCCACTGGTATGTGACCGAGACGGCCGCCCATCTGACAGCGGCGACACCGAAGCGACAGTGCGGGATTGTGCTGGAGGCCAGCCGGCTCTATCCGGAGTACCGCGAGATAGACCCGGTGGAGGCCTACGGGAGCGCGCTCAGCGCCGTATGCCACGGGGCGAAGGAGCTGGCCTGGTGGTACTACACCAACCTGACCGGAGAGAGTGGTGTTACCGGCCGCCCCGAGGTGTACTACGCCTGCCTCAAAGGGCTCTACGGCCTGCTCGCGCAGGCGGACACCTGGCTTGGGGGCCTGCACCCATACCAGCCGGTGGCATTGCTGTACTCGCGGGCCAGCGACGATTGGTGGCGGTTCTACTCGCAGCCGGAACCCACGGCCTTCCTGCAGCCACCGGTCAGAGATGCGCGCCATGCCAACGTGGCGCAGAAGGAAGTGCTTTACTACCTCTTCCGCCGCGGAGTGCCGACTGCCCTGCACTACCTGGAGAGTGTGACCGCAGAGCAGTTACGCGGCTACCAGGCCATCGTGGTGCCCTTCCCATTGGCGATCAGCGACCAGCAGGCGGCCCTGCTGCAGCAGTTGGCGAGGAGTGGCAAGCGGACCGTTGTCGTCTCGCAGAACGGCCCACTGGATGACTTTGGCGCCTTGCGCGAGCGGCCGGCGCTGTCCGGCATGGTCCAGGGCGCAGAGGGGCCGAACGGGCGGCGGTTCGGCCGGGGCCGCGTGTGGTTTCTGCGGGATGACTTCGGCTATCGGCTGGTTGCCCACGGCGACAACCAGAAGCGCACGCGAGCGGAGCGTATCCAGCCCGACCCCATCGCGGCAGAGCCAGCCGCCGCTTTCGACCGCATCCTGCGTGCCGCCTGCGGGCATGAGCCCTGGGTGCTGGAGCAGTTGCCCTCCGCCGACCTGGAAGCGACGGCGCTGACCAATGCCCAGGGCGATCTGGTGGTGCTGACGACGAACTGGACCGATACCCCACAGCGCTGCCGGATCCGGCTGCCGCGGGTGGGCGGCTCCACGCTGTACGGCTTCCGCCTGGGACCGCGGGGACACTGGGCGCGCGACAGCGTGGGTCTGGAACTCAGGGCCGAGGAATACGTGGGGGACGTGGACCTGGGGCCGCAGGAGGCCTGTCTGTGGCGCATGCCAGTGCGCTGAGCCTGACTACCCTGGAGGCAAGGACATGACTGTGACGCCTGACCTGCGCGACGCCAACGCCGTGGCGAGGGCCGTCGGCCTACCGGAGGCACCCGAGATATGGCGGCGGACGTGGCCGCAGTCGGCCGATTCCTTCGGCGCGGGCGAGGTGTTCTTTCTGACAGAAGACTGGGTGCCGAGAGCCTGCGAGGCCCTCCGCGTCAGCCAGGAAGTCACCACTGCTCTCCAGGACTGCGCGGCGGCGGTGCGGGAGAGCCCCGCAATGCAGCGCCTGGCATGGCACCTGCACTGGTTGCTGTGCCTGTCGGGCCTGTCGCCCGAGGTGAGTGCCTGGCCGCGTCTCTCCGATGACCACCCGGCAGGGCCCATGCTCTATGGGCTCGTCGTGCTTTCCGGCTGGCCGCACCTGCGGGAAATCCACGCCGCACGCGGGTTGGACCTGGAGATCACTCTGGACACCATGTCCGACCTCGACACCTGGACCCGCGACTGGCACGCCTGGGAGGGTGGCTACCGCTTCACCGCGCTCGGCTGGATGCAGCACCACCTTCGCGGCCAACTGCTGCAACTCGGTCGGCTGCAGTACCTGCCGGGCTCCTACCACCACGCCTTTCGCTGGTACCGACATACCTCTACCGGCCGGGTCATCGCTCTGGCTGAGGATGGCCTGCTCTTCCGCGAGGATGGGCAGTTCGCCAGTGCTGACGGCAGCTCGGTCCGTCGAGGTCTCTGGCGGTCGAGCTTTACGGAGACGGTCAGCCGCGTAACGGGCCAGCCGGTCACGCCCGAGGGGAAAGTGTTGCCGGAGGCAGTGACCCTGGACACGGCAGAATGGTGTGAGGTGCTGCGGCGTGGTGACCCGGTGATGACGGTGCACATACCGTCGCGGGGCCGGATGGACCCGGCCTCGTGTGGTGAGTCCTTCGCCCGCGCGGTGGCCGTGTACCGGGAGCACTACCCGGATGTTCCCTATCGCGCCTTTACCTGCCAGTCGTGGCTGTTGGACCCTCAGTTCGAGCAACTGGACCCCGCGCCACCCAACATCTGCGCGTTCATGCAGGAGTGGTACCTACACCCGGTTGAGCGCGCGGCGGAGGAGCAGACCTGGGAGCGGGTCTTTGACCTGTTCGGCCACAGCCAGCCCGACTGGGAAAACGCTCCCCAGGACACGAGCCTTCGGCGGGCGCTTGTCGCTTTCGCGCGGCAGGGCGGCCACATGCGCGGTGGCGGTGGAGTCATCTTTCCAAAGGACGTGGGCGACTGGGGCCGTCAGGGGTACCGAGCCCGCGGCGGCGTCGCGTAGCTCTCCTGTGGTCGCCAAAGGAAGCACCAAGTGAGACTGGTGGCTCTTCTTTACCTGGCAGCCCTCGGCTGTGCTGACGCTCGAGGAGCGGTTACCCTCTTTGTGTCGCCCCAGGGGCGCGACGACTGGCCGGGCACGCATGACCGCCCCTTCGCCAGCGTGCAGCGAGCACGGGACGCTCTGCGCGAACTCCGCGCCGCCGGTCGTATCGGTGGACCCGTGACGGTCTACCTGCGGGACGGCATGCATGTGCTGTCTGAGACGCTGGTGCTTGGCCCCGAGGACTCGGGCACGCCCAGAGCCCCGGTGATCTACCGCGCCTACCCGGGCGAGACCCCCACCCTAACGGGGGGACAGGCCGTCGGCGGTTTCGTGCCCTATCAGGGGCAAATCCTGAGGACAGACGTGAGCGCTCAGATCCCCCCAGGCCAGCGTCCGGAGCTGCTGGTCTTTGCGGGGCAGCGTCAGGAGATGGCACGCACGCCCAACCGTGATCCTGACGACCCCAATGGTGGGCGCTGGGCTTTTGCGGCCGGGGAGCGGATGGAAATGTATGCCGATCGGCCCGACGAGGAGGGCTATCTGGCCCAGCACCCGGAACTGGACTTCTGGCAGCGCAACATCCCCCGCTACCGGCGCCTGCTGCCCATGCGGCCGGAGGATGTCCTGCCCTGGGAGCACCCCGAGGACGGGGAAGTCTCCATCTTCCCCCGCTTCAACTGGTCGCACTATCTCCTGCCCATTGAGTCCTTCGATGCCGCTTCGCGCACGATGCACCTGGGGGAGGGGTCCTTTTACGAGATCCGGCCGGGGGACCGCTACTTCGTCCGCGGACACCTCGAAGACCTCGACAGTCCCGGTGAGTGGTACCTGGACCCGCGGACCTCAGAGCTATACTTCTGCCCGCCAGAACCCCTGGCTGGCCGACCGGTGTACATACCCGTCATAACCCACGCGGTGACGTTGACCCACTGCAGCGATGTCACGCTTCAGGGGTTCACCATCGAGTGTTGTGCCGGCTCAGGCGTGGTGCTGCAGGACTGTCACCGGGTCACCGTCGCGGCCAACACAATCCGGAACGTGGGCGGCGTTGACGGTGTCGGGGTGGGCGTCGAGGGCGGCAGTCGTAACCGGATAGTGGGTAACGACATCTATGACACCGGTTCCAGTGGCATCCGACTGGGCGGCGGCGACGCGTACCGGCTGGAGTTGGGCCGCAACGAGGCTGACAACAACCACATCCACCACGTGGGGCGCGTGGGCCGCCAGGCCAATGGTGTGCAGTTGTACTGGGGGGCGGGCAATGGTGTCTCGCACAACCTGATCCACGACATCCCCCACTCGGGTATCCTGATGTGGGGGCCGGCACACACCATCGAGTACAACCGGCTGGTTCGCACCTGCCTGGAGAGCGAGGACTGCGGCGCCATCGGCGGAGGCGCCATAGACTGGCTTTCCTGGCAGGGCGCCGTGATACGCTACAACTGGATCCAGGACACGGTAGGTTTCGGCTATGACCAGCAGGCGCAATGTTGGCGGTCACCTTACTTCGCCCACGCGCTCTACCCGGACTGGGCAGCCAGCGGCGTGCGGATTGTGGGCAACATCCTCGTCCGCGCCCCCGTCAGTCTACTGTACCTCCATAGCGGCCGAGACAACCTCATCGACAACAACGTGCTCATCGAGGGGGGCCAGCAGCAACTGACGTGGACCGGTTGGACCACCGGGACCGGCTTCTGGAGCAGCATGGTGGACGGCTGGATCCGCAACTATGAGACCGCAGCGAAAAGCCCGGCCTGGCAGCGGGTCAGGACTCTGCGGGATCCGCGCGCGGTGCCGTTGGCCGACGGACGCGTCATGCACGGCAATGTGTTTCGGCACAACATCGTCTTCTTCCGCTCACCGCAAGCGGCGCTGGTGCAGGTCAATGACGTGTCTCTGGATCATAATGAAGCGGACTGGAACCTCTACTACCACTCCGGCCGCCCCCTGACCACGGGTGTGCTGCGAGCTCGGGTGGAGTGCGGACCCAACCTGCTGGTGAACCCGGGCCTGGAGCAGGGACCGGTCGGTGAGCTGCCCGCCCAGTGGGCGTGGGGGCTGAAGGCGACAGAGCGGACGCGGCTGGAGGTAGTGGAAGGCGAAGCACATACCGGCACCCGTTCGCTGCTCATTGAGCCGGCGTCGGTGGCCTCAGGCACGGTCCCTCCCACGGGCTACATCGCTCCCGGCGCGCCCCAGACCTTCCGGCCGGGACAGGCGTACCGCCTTGCAGCCTGGATGAGAGCCCAGGGCGGCCCGATTGGTGTCGCCCTGCAGGCCTACTCCTGGGAGCGGGATACACATAACTGGTCTGTATCGCAAACCGTGTCGCCGACGACAGAATGGCGACCCTATGAGTTGGTCTTCCGACTGCCCGAGCGGACGTCGCCCGACTACAGGGCCACAATGGCTACCTTCCTGCCGCGGATTGCCTTCACCGCCGGTCCAGGGAAAGTCTGGGTGGATGACCTGTCGCTGCGGGAGGTGGAGGCCCTCTCCGAGTGGGAGTCTTGGCAGGCAGCGGGGATGGACCGGCACTCACTGATCGCCGATCCGCTCTTCGTAGACGCCGCGCACGATGACTATCGCCTGCGCCCGGAGTCGCCCGCGCTGCAGATGGGCTTTCGGCCCATACCAACCGAGAAGATCGGCTGCTACCGCAGCCCCCTGCGGGCCAGTTGGCCGGTCACGATCGACCCATCTGGCAGGTGAACTCATGAGAGCGCTTGGCGCTGTGCTGTGGACCCTGGCCTTGGCTGGAGCGTGGGGCGCGGCGCCCGCGGCTGAGGTCCTGACCTACAAGCTCCTCGGCACCCCCGATCCGGCGGCTACCGGCGGCGAGGCCAAGAGGCTGGACGCCGAGGGAATCTACTGCTGGTGGGACGGCCCGGCCCTGAAGCCCGGGTATTTCGAGGTGGTTGCCCGGGCGCGGACGGTGGGCGCGGCGGGTGTTCTGCAGTTCGTGCTGTGCCAATCCGGCAAGGACGCCCCACCGCTGTACCCGGTATCTCGCACGCAGCGTGGCGAGGTCACCACCCCGGAGTATGCCGAGATCTACTGCGGCACGTTCTACTGGGACGGGTCCTACACGCCGCGCGTGTCCGACTGGAGTAGCGGTGGTCTGATGGTGGACTGGGTGAAGCTGGTGCCCGTCCCGCTGGCGGCCATCCGTGACCCCGACCCCGGCCAGATAAAGCGCGTCCTGGCCCCACGGTTCCCCACGCCGCCCGCGATTGATGGTGAACTGAGCGAATGGGCGCAGGTGCCGGCCCTGGCGCTTGGCCCCGGCGTGGCCCGGGGGAGCCGATACGGCGGTTCGAGTGACCTGACCGCGCTCTGCCGCTGGGCCTGGGATGACCGGGCGCTGTACTTCGCAGCTCAGGTGCAGGACGATCATGCCACCTTCCTGCCTGACCCCAGGGAACTGGGTGATCTCTGGCAATACGACTGCGTCCAGATGGCCTTCGACGCGGCCCATGACGCCCGCACGCCCGGTTACGACGACGATGACTACGAATACGGGTTCGGCCAGACCGCCAGCGGACCACGGGCCTACCGCTGGGTGACCGGCAACAACCTGGTGCTCGGCGACGTGCCCACAGTAACGGTGGGCGTCGAGCGGGACGAGGGGCGGGCCATCACCACCTACGAGGTGCGCATCCCCTGGACCGAGCTGCTGCCCTTCTCGCCGACCACGAGATCCTGCGGCATGACCGTCGTGGTGGATGACAACGACGGCGAGGCGGCCCAGGAGAGCTGGCTGGAGTGGACGCCGGGCATCACCGGACCCAAAGACCCAAGCGCCTTTGGTCTGCTGACCCTCATAGATGAGCCGCCCGCGGCCACCGAGGTCATCGCCTGGCTAGCGGGTGAGAGCGACCAGTCCGATCGCGAACAGTCGCGCTTTGTGCTGAACGTCAACAGTCCCCGGCCGCTGGGCCCGGTGACCGTGGAGTGGGTTCTTCGCGCCGACGACCGGGAGCTAACCCGTGCACAGCGAGCGGCTGAACTCAACGCTGCGGCCGACCAGGTGCCGCTGGAACTGGACCTGAGCGCTATCGGGCAGGGCCGCTTCACGCTGCGAGCAGCACTGCTGCGTGGAGCGGAGACCGTCGCGACCGCGGAGTTGCCGTTCGCCCGCTATGCCATCGCGGATCTGCAGCAGCGGCTGGAGCGCCTGCGAGCGCGGCAGGAGCAGCTTTGGCAGCGCTGCGAGGCATGGAGAGCGCAGGGCGGCCACGGCTGGTATCCCCGCGCCACTCTGGGCGTGGTCTTCGAGTTCGTCCGGAACACCGCCGATGACCTGGACAAGCGCCTGTGCGAGCGTGCCGAAGCTGTGATGGCCGATCTGGAGCGCATGCTGGACGAGGCGGAGTCCGAACTGAACGCCCTGCAAGCCGGCCAGGCCACCGACTGGCCCATGTCGCCGATGGTTCGCGAACGCCTCACCGTCCGCGAGGGCGGCTTCTGGGAAGGCGACCAGCCGGTCTTTCTCATCGGTTTCTGCGGCTGGTGGCAGGTGTGGACCGAATGCCGACGTCTGGCCGACTACGGGATGAACCACGCCGAGGAAAGCATCGTGGCCCCCTTCGCGCTGTTGCCGGCCCCGGACGGGGACCCACCGCAGGCGATGCTGGAGGCTAACGAGTGGGCGTGGGAGCGCGGTGACGAAAAGGGCTTCCGCTACAGCCGCATGGTCGCCTGCAACCAGTTGCCCGCCAGCTTCCGCGAGAAGTACCCGGAGGCCGGGGGTGGGGGCTGGGGCGGCGTCTCGACCCTACAACCGGCGGTCAGGGACTTCGAGCGGCGCTACCTGAGCATCATCACGGGTGCCGCGGCGAAGTACGTTTCACCGGGAGTGTACGTGCTGTACGGCGAGAATACCCACACTCTCTCTCGGCATCCACTGGAAGTGGCTGCCTTCCAAACGTGGCTGCAGGAGCGGTATGGCAGCATTGCCGCCCTCAATGCGGCCTGGGGCACGGCCTACCCGGACTTCACGGCGGTGGGCAATGGCGAGGACGCCTCCGGGCCTGTCGCCTGGTACGACCGGGGGATCTTCAACCAGAAGCTCTTCACTGACTGGTCGGCCTGGCTGGTACGGACCGCCAAGGAGAACGACCCGCAGGCTCTCTGCACCGGCTACCCGTCCTTGCTGAGCTGGGATGACTCCTCGGACTTCTCGGCCGGCATTGACATGGAAGCGTTGTGCCGGGTCTTCGATGTAAACGGCTTTGATACAGCGGCGTTGGACTACGGCGGGAAGCAATGGGCCATGAACTCCATCACGGGTTTCGCCATGCCCCAGGAGCTGCTGCGCGCCTTCAACCCCGACCATCCCAACTACGACCCCGAGCTGCACATGGTGAATCTCAAGCAGCTCTATCCGCCCGAGTACATCCGGGCGGCGATGTGGCAGGGCTTCCTGCACGGGCTGTCGGCATCCAGTCTGTGGGTCTACCAGCGCAGCGAGGGCATTGACTCCATGCTGACCTTCCAGCCACGGGTGATGGAAGAGTACCTGCGCACCGGGCTGGACCTGAGGCGCCTGGTGGCGCCGGTGCGTGCCTTCCAGCGCGCGCGGGAGGAAGTGGCGATCCTCTACTCCCTGACCTCCATCGCCTACAACGCCCAACACCTGCCGGAGCTGCGGTCGGCCTATGAGGGCACCTTCTTCCTTGACGCGGACGTGGGCTTTGTCACGGAGCGCACTACTCTGGAGAACGGCCTTGCGGGCAGGAAACTGCTGATTGTGCCCGCGGCCTCGCACGTGCCACCGCCGGTCGTAGCGGCTGTCCGCCAGTGGGTGGAGGCCGGGGGCACCCTGTGGCTGGTCGGTGATTGCCTGACGCATGACACGGCCAACCAGCCGCTGGCGGCCCTCACTGACCTGGAGCCGGCCCGGCTCGAGGGCGAGACCATCCAACGTGCAGACCTGGGCCAGGGGCTGGTGGTGCAGACCGTGGACCGGCGTGATACGGGCGTGTACCGGCGCCTGGGCGAGGCGATGTTTGGCAAGGCAGGAGTGACCCGTGCCCTGCGAGTGGTTGGTGCGGCCGGCGAGCCGGTGGATGGGGTGGAGTTCCGAACGGCGACGCACGACGGCAGCGTCCTGGCGTATGCGCTCAACATGAACAAGGCGCCGGTGACGCTGATGGTCAGCGGCGCCGAAGGTGGCATCCGGGACTTGCGCACGGGGACAAGGCGGACGTGGCCGCTGACCCTGGCGCCACTGGAGCTTGTCTTTGGGGTGCTGGACAAGCGGTGAAGTCCGCTGTAAGCTAAGTGCCTACGATGATCCAGGAGCGACCCTTGGTGGTCGCTCCGTCGTTGCCTACCCGAGTTTCCGGAGTGCTGCAGTGGACGAGCAACCTGCCGGGCAAAGCTCCCGACCTGACCCCCTGGCGCTGTCGGCCAGGTCGGCCAGCAGTGCCCGGGGCATCACGTGGCGCATTGTTATCATCGCCTTCCTGATCGCCCCCCTTAACACCTACTTCATGGCCTACCTGCTGGGGCCCCGCGGCATCGAGGACCCCACCGTTGTAGCGCTCTTTTGGAACGTCGTGTTCCTGCTTACCGTTTTCCGGCTCGTCAATGGGCTGCTACAGCGCTACGCGCCGCGTATCGCTTTCTCCCCGGCGGAGATTCTGGCTTTCTTCATCCTCACCGCCGTGTCCACCGCGCCCTCCGGCCTGGACACCATGAAGACCACCTTCGCCACGATGCAGGGCGTGGCGCGGTTCGCAAGCGAGGTGAACCACTGGGAGCAGCTCTTCGGGCGCGAGCTGCCGCTGTCCATGACGGTCAACGACGAGCGGGTGCTGGAGCGGCTGTGGGAGGGGGATTCCAGCATCTTCGACCCGCGCAACTACCGCGCCTGGATCGGGCCGGTGTTCATGTGGTGGCTGCTGTATCTCTTCCTCTGGACCGCCCCGGCGGGGTTTGCCGTGTTGCTGCGCAAGCGCTGGGTGGAGCAGGAGCGCATGAGCTTTCCCATCGTGCAACTGCCCTACGAGCTCGCCCAGCCGCGCACCCCGGCCTTCAGGACGACAGCTTTCTATGTGGCGGCCGGGGTCGTGGCCGCCATCAACCTCATCAACGGCCTGCACGAGTTCTACCCCGGCGTGCCGCTGATCACCCTGAAGATCTGGCAGAGTCAGACGCTCAACATCGGACGCTTCTTCGTGGGCCGTCCCTGGAACGCCATCGGCACCTTCGAGATGTGTCTCTACCCCTTCGTCATCGGCCTGGGGCTGTTGCTGCCCACCGAGTTGAGCCTGTCGCTATGGTTCTTCTACCTGTTTTGGAAGGCCGAGGCCATCCTGGCGGCATGGTTGGGCGTTACCCTGCCGGAGTTCCCGTACATGAAGGAGCAGTCCTTCGGCGGTTATCTGGCCATTCTGGGGTTCTCATTGTGGGCGGCGCGGCGGTACTTCGCCGGGGTCTGGACCCGCGTTGTCACGGGCGTCCGGGGTGAAGATGACAGCAACGAGGCGCTCTCGTATCGCCAGGCCTCGCTGCTGTTTGTGCTATGCGCGACGGGCGCTGTGCTCATCGGCACCTCCATCAAGATGTCGCCCTGGGTTGCGATCGCCTTCTTTGTGCAGTACTACGCCATGACTGCCATTGTGGGGCGTATCCGGGCGGAGATGGGCCTGCCTACCCACGAACTGGAGCGGCTGGGCCCCACGGTGATGCAGGGCAACCTGCTGGGCCCCCGCATTCTGGGGGTGCAGAACCTGACGTCGCTTTCGCTCTTCTTTGGCTTCACCCGCGGACTGCGGAACATCCCCTTCCCGCACCAGCTCGAGGGCCTGTACCTGGCCGAGCGCGAGGGGGCCAGCATGAAGCGCATGCTGGGGGCTACGATGGCCATGGTCCCCTTCGCTGTCGCTCTGGCCTTCTTCTTCACGCTCATGCTGGGCTACCAGCATGGCATCGGCTACTACAAGTCCGGCTGGTACCCCTGGTCGGCGCAGGAGGCCTGGAACCAGCTCGCGAACTGGCTTAATGCCAATCAGGGGTTCCAGTGGGGGCGGATCCTGGCCAGCATCATCGGCTTCTTCGTCTACTTTGGCCTGATGCTGGTGCGGACCCGCTGGGTCTCGTGGCCACTGCATCCCGCGGGCTTCGCGCTGTCTACAACCTACTACATGGCCCACATGTGGTTCCCGATGTTCCTGGCGTGGCTGACCAAGTCCGTCACCATGCGTTACGCCGGGGCACGGTCGCAGCGGGTCTTGAGGTCGGTGGCCTTTGGGCTGATCCTGTCTGACATCATGACCGGGACCCTGTGGATCCTTTACGGGCTGTTCACCAACACGCGAACCTATTCGTTCTGGCCCTAGGGCCAAAGCCACCGACGGGTACCCGGGCGTTGCCCATGCGGCAGCCACGGGGATACCGAGAAGGGATGGCCGAGGATGAACATCTGGGACTGCCATGTGCACATGCGGGGCGGCGAGACGGCGGACGAGATCCTGAGAGGCATGGACGCGGCTGGCATCACGCGCATCTGCCTGTTCGCCCGCTATCCTGGACGCGACATCGAGGGCCACGGTCCGCCACCAGCCGAAGCGTACCGACCGGCCATCGAGGAAGTCGCTGCCATCCAGGAGGTGGACCCGGACCGCATCTACGGGCTCTTCTGGCCGGATCCCCGCAGCGAGGGCATCCTGGACCTGGTTGAGTACGCACTGCTGGATAAGGGGCTCCGGGGGCTCAAGATGATCCCGAACCACTGGTCACCGTGTGACGAACTGCTCTTTCCGTTGTATGAGAAGATGCAGGCGATCGGCAAGCCCATCCAGTTTCACTCGGGCATTCTCTACGGCTTCGGCGACAGCTCACGCTTCTGCCAGCCGGTGCTGTATGAAGCTCTGGTCAACTTTCCCGGGGTACGGTTCTCGCTGGCACATATCAGTTGGCCGTGGGTGGATGAATGCATCGCGGTCTTCGGGCGGTTCCGGGCCGCCGTCCGTTACCAGACCGCGGACTGCCAGATGTGGATAGACACCTGTCGGGGCACGCCGGATGCCTGGCGGCTGGAGGCGCTGCGGAAGGCCGTGCCGTTCTGCGGCACGAAGCGGCTGATGTATGGCACAGACTGCACGGCCGGCAGCATTGCGGGCAATGCTCCGTGGCACATCAGGAAGGATACGGACATCCTGGTCAACGAGATGGGCCTCTCGGAGGAGCAGGTCGAGGAGTTCTTCTGGGGAGCAGCCGAGGCGCTCTACAGCGGCGGATAGGGGGCATGTCGTCCCCGAGCAACAGGGCCGGCCTCTCTCGCGGGGCCGGCCCTGTGTTGTCTGCCGCCATGGGCGCTACTTGGTGAGCTTCACGGTCTGCTCCGACACCACTGCGCCCGAGGCATCGAGTAGCTGCGCCAGGACCGTGTACTCGTTGGCTTTGCCGAGGAAGACCTCAGGGCTCACCTCCGGGCTCTGCCAGCGTCCCTCGCTGTCGGCCTTGAGATTGCCCTGCCAGAGCTGTCCTGTCACCGTCGTAATGAGCCGGGTGCGAAAACTGATAGTCAGGCGCACGGTGCTGCCCGGGGGCGCGGTCCCTTCGACGACGATGGGGTCCGTCACCGCACTGCCGTCGGCCGGACTGGCAATCTGCAGCTCATTGGGCAGTGTGGCGTCAATGGTCAGGCGGTTGGTTGCAGCCATGGTGGCGGCTTTGCCCCCCGGTGGGCGGTAGCGCACTGTAACCTCGGCGTCTGTAACCTGATCGCCGGCTTGCACGGTGTAGGTGCCGCGGTAGTTGAGGGTGTTGCCGTCCCGCGTCATGGGCAGTCCGCGCTTCCAGTCGCCGATGCTAAACGTCGCCACCCCGCCTGGCTCCGCCACACGGGCGCTCACCGTGACTGTCTGGCCCAGTAAGAGCACCCCGCGCGCGTTGTGCCACACGGCCGCGATGGCAGCCGCCGCAGGAGCCGAGACACGGAAGGCCCACTCGTTGGTGGCCTCATTGCCCGCCAGGTCTTGCAGGCGGACCTGCACCCGATGCTTCCCGGGCGCGAGGTCCTGGGCATTGTAGATCGCCCTCCCATCACCGACCGCTGTGTCTGCGGTTACGTCCTCCCCGTCCACATGCAGCGTCACACTGGCGGCGTCAACGCCGGAGCCCTCCCCATCGCTGTAGCCGATCTCGATGCTGGGGCTGCTGTTCTCAACCACGCTGTCCGGCGCGGGGATACTGTCGGCGAAGACCGGGGCCGTGTTGTCAATGGTCAGGGTCTGGACCGCCATGACCGGTCGGGCCCGTTTGCCGCCCTTGGTGAGATTCCCGACCAGTCGGAGGCCCTTGGCCTCCACGCCTGCGGGCACAGTGAAGTCCGCCCGGTACACCCCCGGCTCCGCTTCCGGCAGAGCCACCGACGGAGCCACACGGTTGGAGATGCTGGCACTGGCCTCCCCGCCCGGAGTGCCCTGCAACTGGATGGACAGCACATCACCCGACTTGAAGGCTGTTCCCGGGTTGCTCAAGCCGATGGTCAGGATCTCAACCTTCTCGCTGGCAGGGGGTGGTGTCGGCGCAGCCGCCAGCTCGATCTGCCATATGGTGCGTGTCATGGGCTGGAAGCGAGCGGTGACTTCGCTGCCGGCCGTGACCTGTTGCAGACTGGCCGCACTGCCATCCGCCATGCTCACGCGCACATTGCTGCTCAGGGATAGGGCGCTGCCATCCTCAAAGAGCAAGGTGTTGGCGGCGACGGCGGCTATCTTGCCCGTCTTCTCGCCGTACGAAGCAGCTAGCTGCTGAACCTTGCCCTCCGCATCCACCTGAGCCTGGACCAGGTCTCCGACCTGTAGGTCGGCGGCCTGCGCGGGCGCCGCTCCTCCGTCAGCGGGGCCGCGGGTGAGGGGCGTGCCGGGTGGGAGCTGGAGCAGGCGCAGGTTGTCGCTGCCACTGAGCTGCAGGACGACACTGGGCACCGCGCCCTGGAAGAGCTGCACCACCGTGCCCTCCAGCGATGTGAGCTCCGGAACCGGCGGCTCTACCACTGCCGGAGGACCCACAACGGTTGGGGGCCCCTCGGTGGGCGGTAGAGCGGTCGCGCCACCAGACGTTCCGTCCAGCGGGATGTCGATGAAGGCGGTCTGCAAGGCAGGGTCCCATTTCACCGTGCCGCCGAAGGCCTCGGCCGGGAAGCGTAGCGGGACGTAGGTGCTGCCCCCGATCAGCATCGGCGCCACCGGCAGCGGCACTGACGCCCCGTTGACCTTGGCGGTGCGTACACCGATCGTGAGCTCGATGGTGGTATTGCCGCGAATGGCGAGAATCATCTGCTGGGCGGCAAACCATTTCACTTCGGCATTGAGCGCCTCAAAGACGTCGCGCATGGGCAGCAGGATGCTCCCGCTAACATTGACGGGCGACCGACTGGTGATCAGTGGCGCGCCGTTGATGACGACGGAGGCCGCAAACACGCTACTGGTCATGCCGAGCAGGGCGAGCACGAGGCCGACCGACCGCGAAAGCCTCTGCCCTAACGGTTGGCTTCGCATGCGAAATCACCCTTTCGATTCTATGGGAGGTGGCTCTTGGTGTGGTTCGTCCCTTCGAGGGGCATTCCCTTTCGCACCATCTGCCAAACCCCCGTTTGGGGGTGATGGCGCTCTTTCCTGGCCGTTCTTCCCCTGAGTGAGCGATTGTGCTATGATTCCCCGGGCGGCCAATCGCGAGCGAGGAACTGGTCCCTTTGAGCTACACGGCAGGCGTAATACTGGCCTGCGGAGCCATGGCCGTCGTCATTGGTATGGCTCACCAGATCTGGCTTTACACCCGCGGCCACAGCCTGATCACACGCCGCCAGTTCGTCCTGCGGATCGTCAATGGGCTTCTGCTGCTAACCACGGTCGCAATGATCTTTGCGGGTTCGGCCTATCGCCCGCAGGACCTGAGGCTGGCCCTGCTGCTATGGGCTGTGTTGACCGTGTTGCCAGTGGCTGTGATCATTCTGGCGCTGGTTGACCTCCGCGAGATCCAGCGCGTTCGGCACCAGCGCCAAGCTGAACTCTACCAACACTTGGCCCAGTTGCAGAGCGAGTTACGCGACAAGGGGGCAGACAAGCGCTGAGCGAGGGCCCCGAACTCTGGATGCGGCGAGCCCTAGAGCTGGCGGAGCGCGGCCTTGGACGCACCTCTCCGAACCCGGCGGTGGGGGCTGTGGTGGTGCGCGAGGGCGAGGTGGTTGCCGAGGCCTGGCACCAGCGGGCTGGGGAGCTGCATGCCGAGCGTCTGGCGCTCCTGCAGGCGGGCGAACGCGCACGTGGCGCTGAGCTTTACTGCACCCTGGAACCATGCTGCCACTACGGACGCACGCCGCCGTGCACTGACATCATCATCCAGAGTGGTGTCAGTGCGGTCTGGTACGCGGCCGACGACCCGGACCCGCGCTGTGCCGGCAAGGGCGCCGAGACGCTCCGGGCCGCTGGTGTCACCGTCCATCGGGGCTTGCTGGCCCCTGAGGCTGAACGGCTCAACGAGGCATATCTGCAGCACAAACGGACCGGGCTACCGTTCGTCACCGTGAAGCTGGCGTGCAGTCTGGACGGGAAGGTGGCGACCCGCACCGGCCAGTCGCGCTGGATTACGGGGCCTGAGGCTCGCACCCTCGTCCATGAGTTGCGGGATCGGTCTGACGCTGTTATGGTGGGAGTCGGGACGGTACTGGCCGACGACCCCCAACTGAATGTGCGCCTCGACCGCGAAGGGACGAGCGACCCCTTGCGGGTCGTGGTGGACTCGCGCGCCCGGACGCCGGCGGAGGCCAGAGTCCTGGCTCCCGGCGCTCCCTGCGTCGTGGCGGTCACCACTGGCGCCGCCCCAGACCGGGTGCAGAAGCTGGTGGCGGCAGGGGCTGAAGTGCTGTCGCTGCCCTCTGACCACGGCCAAGTGGACCTGCGAGCGCTGCTGACAGAGTTGGGCGCCAGAGGCGTGATGAGTCTGCTGTGCGAAGGCGGCCCCACCCTGGCGGCGTCGCTGCTTACCGCCGGACTGGTCAATAAGTGCCTGTTCTTCTATGCCCCGAAGCTGCTGGGGAGTGAGGGGCTGTCAGCGGTCGGGGAGCTGGGCCTTGACGAGGTGGCCCAGGCGCCGACCCTGCGGCTCGAGGAAGTAAGAAGACTCGGAGATGACCTGCTGGTGACGGCGTACCCGTGTTCACCGGACTGATTCGCGAAATCGGCACCATCTTAAGCGTGCGGCCGACCGCCACGGGGCGCGACCTGGTCGTTCGGTGTCCGCTGCTGGCCGCCGAGGCGCTGACGGGCGACAGCATTGCCGCCAACGGTGTCTGCCTGACCGTAACCGCGCTGACCGGCGACGGCTACGCTTGCCACGCGGGCGCTGAGACCCTTGGCCGTAGCACTGCTGGCTCCTGGGAGCCCGGGCGGCGTCTGAACCTGGAGCCGGCGCTGCGAGTCGGGGACCGTCTGGGCGGGCATTTTGTGCAGGGCCATGTGGACTGCGTAGGCCGATGTGTGGGACGACAGGCCCGCGGGGAGACCGTCCTTTTTGAGTTCAGCCTGCCTCCTGAGCAGTCCGTTTTCCTGGTGGAAAAGGGCAGCGTGGCCGTGGACGGCATCAGTCTGACCGTCACAGGTGTCCGCGATGACGTGTTCGGGGTAGCCATCATCCCCCACACCCTCGCCCAGACCACGCTGCAGGACATGCAACCCGGCCAAGACGTGAACATCGAGGTCGATATCCTGGCCAAGTATGTGCACCGTGCGCTGGGGTTGCGCGCAGGCGGCATCACCTCCGAGTTTCTCGCGGAGCACGGCTACATGTAGGAGCGTCGGCGGGGACTGATGCCCCGCCTCGAGACGACCATGGACGCAGACGATGCGGTACAAGCAGCGCTGGAGACCCTACGACGCGGCAGCTTCGTGATCGTGGTGGACGAACACGAGCCAGGGGCGTCCGGCGATCTGGTGCTGGCCGCCAGCGAGGCTACTGCTGAGCGGCTCAACTTCATGATGCGGGAGGCCCGTGGCCTGATGGTCGTGGCGCTGACCCCGGAGCGCCTGGACGAACTCGACCTGCCGCCAATGGTCTCCGACCTGTGGCAGGTGGACAGCGACCGGGCGGCTTTTGCCGTCTCCGTGGACGCCCGTATCGGCGGCGACGATAGTGCCGTGGGCAAGGCGACAACCATCGCCGCGCTGCTGAACCCGGAGACGACCCCCCGCGACCTGCTGCGACCGGGTCACATCCTGCCGGTGCGGGCAGCCCCGGGCGGCTGCCTCGTGCGCGCTGGGCACACCGAGGCGGCGCTGGACCTGGCCCACCTGGCCGGCCTCTACCCGGCGGCGGTTCTGTGCCGTATACTGGCTCCCGATGGCCAGCCCGCGGACCTGCAGCAGCTTCGAGAGTTTGCGGCCCGCCATGACCTTCCCATCGTCTCAATCGCCGAGCTCATCGCTCGCCGGCGCACCACCGAGAAGCTGGTCATCCGCCAGGCCGAGGCGCTGCTACCGACGGTGTTTGGGGAGTTTCGAGTCATCATCTACTCCAGTGTGCTGGACGGCGCTGACTACATCGCTATCTGCAAGGGCGACCTGAGTGCCTGTGCGGCACCGCTGGTGCGCGTGCACTCTGGCTGTGTGACCGGCGACCTGCTGGGGTCATTGAAGTGTGACTGCGGCTGGCAGCTCTCGGCCGCGCTGCAGATGATCGAGGCCGAAGGCTGTGGCGTGCTGGTCTACATTCCCGGACACGAAGGCCGGGGCATCGGCCTGGCCAACAAGATCCGGGCCTATCACCTCCAGGACTGTGGGCTGGACACGGTCGAGGCGAACGTGGCACTGGGTTTCCCGCCCGATCTGCGAGACTATGGCCTCGGGGCACAGGTACTGGCCGATCTGGGGATCACGCGCATGCGGCTGATGACGAACAACCCCGCCAAGTACGCAGCACTGATTGGGCACGGCCTGGAAGTTGTGGAACGCGTCTCGCTGGAGTGCCCGGGCAATCAGTACAACCTGCGGTACCTGGTCACCAAACGGGACAAGCTGGGGCATTTGCTGCAGCAGTGCGATACCGATGAGGGAGATTAGAGATGGCCAACTATGAGGGCACCTACGAGGCGGCTGGATTGAGGTTTGCAGTGGTGGTCAGCCGCTTCAATGATTTCATCACTCGGCGACTGCTGGACGGGGCTCAGGACGCCATCAACCGGCACGGTGGCGATGCGACACAGTGCGACTATGCCTGGGTGCCGGGCGCCTTTGAGTTGCCCCTGGTCGCCAAGCGGCTGGCGGAGAGCGGACGCTACGATGCCGTTATCTGCCTGGGGGCGGTCATCCGCGGCGGGACGGCGCACTTCGACTACGTTGCCGGCGAGGCGGCCAAGGGCATCGGGCTGGCCAACTTGCAGACTGGGGTGCCCATCGTCTTTGGCGTGCTGACGACCGACACCCTGGAACAGGCCATCGAGCGGGCGGGTGTGAAGCTCTCGAACCGCGGCGCCGAGGCCGCCATGACGGCCATCGAGATGGCAAACCTGCTGAAGCAGTTGCCGAAGGGAGACTAACATGCAGCAGCGGGCGGGTGTGAGTGGCTGCGCCCTACTGGCGCTGGCCCTGGCCTTTGGGGTGGTGGGCGGCGTTGGTGGGGCGTACGTGATCTGCCAGCGCGTGCTCGCGCGGACGCAGCCAGCGGACCAGACCCTGTCGACCGCCCCGAGCACTGACACCACCAAGCTGGTCGTAACGAGCGATGAGAACGCCATCGTGAAGGCCGTGAAGAAGGCGGGGCCTTCAGTGGTGAAGATCGTTGCCGCCCAGGAGCCGGTCAGCCCGTGGGAGTACTTCTATGGTGGGGGCCCGCGCGTGGGCATCGGTTCCGGCTTCATCGTCACCTACAAGGGGCGACAGGTCGTCCTCACCAATCACCACGTCATCGCGGGGGCCCAGCGCCTGGTGGTCAAGCTCACCGATGGCCGCCAGATCGAGGGAAGGTACGGCGGGTCGGAGGAGAGCTCGGACATTGGAGTCGTGGAACTGGTGGACCCGCCGGCGGGGCTCAAGAGCGCTACCCTGGGCGACAGCGAGGCCCTGCAGATCGGTGAGTGGGTCATCGCTATCGGCAACCCCTTTGACTATGAGAACACCGTCACAGTCGGCGTGGTGAGCGCCAAGGGCTACCGGCCGGTGGGTGAAGACCGCTACCAGGACGTCATTCAGACCGACGCCGCCATCAACACCGGCAACAGCGGCGGGCCCCTGGTCAATCTGGCCGGCGCTGTGGTGGGGGTCAACTACCGCATCTACTCAACGACCGGCGCGACGGTGGGCATCGGCTTCGCCATCCCCATCAGCACGGCAGAGCAGATGCTTTACTACCTGTCGGAGGGAGGCCCCTGGATCGGTCTGGGCGAGACGGTGCCCAACAGCATGGGTCTGGCGCAGTACCTGGGTCTGGCGACGGCCGACGGCGTGGTCCTGGTGGAACCGGTGCCTGGGGGGCCCGCTGCCAAGGCGGGCCTGCGCTCGCGCGACGTCATTGTGGCCGTAGATGGCGCGCCGGTGCGCAACAGCGACGAGCTGCGGGATGCCCTGCTCAAACATCGCATCGGTGACACCATCACGCTCAGCGTGCAGCGCGGGGCGGAGAAGCTGGAGGTGCAGGTCGTCGCCGGTCGGCATCCACAGGCGCGGAATCGATAGCGGCGTTCGGCTGAAGCTGTGCGCGACGCGCCCGTCCGCCGGACCGGGTCACCGGGAGCGCCAGCACGTCTGGCGTCGCCGGCGTGTCGGGGGCGAGTTCAGCCCCACCCCGGATGCGAGCGATAGCCACGGCAAGAAAAACGGCCCTGCTGGCAGCAGGGCCGTAGACGGTAACACACGCAATAGGCCACCCCCGGGCGCCTTCAGGGTTCTCTTCTCTTAGCGTGGCTCGATGAAAAGCCTGATGGCGGTGCGCTCACTTCCCTCGATCTCTACGTCTACAAAAGCGGGATAGCACACCAGGTCGAGGCCGGAGGGGGCGAGAAAGCCTCGCGCTATGGCTACCGACTTGATCGCCTGGTTCAGAGCGCCTGCCCCGATGGTCTGGACCTCAGCCCGCCCTGTCTCACGGATGGTTCCCGCTAGCGCCCCTGCCACCTTATTGGGGTCGGAAGTGGACTTGACCTTGAGAACGCTCAATCCTGGTGCCCCCTTCAGTTGCGAAGAATGCCGTGACGAAAGCGCGCCCAGCTCTCGCCCGGCGTAGGACGCTCGTTGATGCTATCAGACCACAACAGGCACTGTGGCGGTACTGAGACGGTTGGCCCTTGTCGGGGCCGGAGCGGCCATGAGAGTATGATAGGTATGGCAGCTAGACTGGCACCTTACGACAGACCACACTGCCCGTGTCAGCGACTAGTCGCCGACCGGTAGCGAAATCCTTTGTATACCCTTAGCGCCCATATTGTCAAGACTGGCCTCGATCAGCACCGCGTTGAGCTGACCGGTCGTGACCTTGGGCACCTCGAAGCGCTGCGGCATTCCTGACGTGAATCGGCGCAGGACCACGCGGCGGTCCACCCCGATGATGGTGCCGGTGGGACCCGTCATGCCCACGTCGGTGATGAAGGCAGTGCTTCCCGGTAACAGGCCCTCATCAGCGGTCTGGACGTGGGTGTGGGTGCCCAGGACGGCGCTGACTCGCCCATCGAGATGATAGCCGAGGGCCTGCTTCTCGGAAGTGGCCTCGGCGTGGAAGTCCACAATGATGACCTGGGCGTGCTCGGACAGCCGCTGGACTTCCTCATCGCCGCGGCGGAAGGGGCAGTCATTGGGGTCCATGAAGATGCGCCCAACGAGATTGATGACGCCCACTGTTACACCGTTGGCGGCCTCGAAAAGCGCACTGCCACGCCCGGGCACTCCGGGAGCGAAATTGGCTGGCCGCAGGATCTGCGGGTGGCTGTCCACGAGCGTTGGCCCCTCGCGGTTGGCCCAGATGTGGTTGCCGCTGGTCAGGCAGTCCACGCCGGCGGAGAGCAGCTCGTCGGCCGTGCGGGCCGTGATGCCCCAGCCGGCGGCAGCGTTCTCGCAGTTGGCGATGACGAAGTGGGCCCCGAGTTCCTCACGCAGCCGCGGCACGGCCCGGGACACAACCGCTCGACCGGGCCGGCCCACGACGTCACCGATAAACAGCACTCTCACGCGTTGGCCTCACTCTCGCAGGGCTATGGGGAGGGGTGCGGGCGGCCCGGGCCTACCGCCGCCCGCACGAGGAGCTCCGGACTCGCGGCGAGGTCGCCGCTAGACAGATGGCCCTCGCCCGGGCAAGCCGAGAGCCCCCCATGCAGGGACTGGTTGGATTGCGTACGGTTACTTCGCGTACTCGATGGCTCTGGTCTCACGGATCACCGTGACGCGGATCTGGCCCGGATAGTCCATCTCGCTCTCGATGCGCTCCACCATGGACTTGGCCACGCGGTGCGCTTCCAGGTCGTCAATACGCTCGGGTTTGACGATGACGCGCACCTCGCGCCCGGCCTGGATGGCGTACACTTTGTCCACGCCGTCGAAGCTGCGGGCTATAGCCTCCAGCTCCTCCAGGCGCTTGAGGTATTTCTCCAGGGTTTCACGGCGAGCGCCGGGCCGGCTGGCCGAGATGGCATCAGCGGCCTGCACCAGCACCGCCTCCAGTGACTTGATCTCGACCTCCTCGTGATGTCCCAGGATGGCCTCGACAACCGCTGCATGCTCGCCGCGCGCCGCGGCGATGTCAGCCCCGATCTGAGCGTGTGAGCCATCCCGCTCGAAGTCCATGGCCTTGCCCAGGTCATGCAGCAGTCCGGCGCGGCGAGCGATACCTACCCGTGCGCCAAGCTCTCCGGCCATGGCGCCGGCCAGATGTGAGACCTCGATGGAGTGCTTCAGCACATTCTGACCATAGCTGGTCCGAAAGTGCAGCTTGCCCAGCAGCCGCATGATCTCCGGGTGCAGGCCCGAGACACCGGTCTCAAAGGTGGCCTTCTCGGCCGCCTCCCGTATCCGCTCTTCCACGTTCTCCCGGGCCCGCTCCACCATCTCCTCAATGCGCCCGGGGTGGATGCGACCGTCACCGATCAGGCCCTCCAGGGCCACTCGCGCAGTCTCCCGCCGCACCGGGTCAAAGCCAGACAACACCACCGCCTCGGGGGTGTCATCTACAATCAGGTCAATGCCCGTAAGCTGCTCAAAGGCTCGGATGTTGCGGCCTTCGCGGCCGATGATGCGCCCCTTCATCTCGTCGCTGGGCAGGGGGACCACCGAGACCGTCGTCTCTGTGGTCTGCTCCACCGCGCAGCGCTGGATGGCCTGGCCGATGATCCACGCTGCCTTGCGACGGCCCTCCTCCCGCGCCTCACGCTCCGCCCGCTCGATAAGCTGGGCGCTTTCCAGGGCGATGTCCTTGCGCACCTCGTCCAGCAGGATCTCCCGCGCCTCCTGGGTGGAAAGCCTCGCCACACGCTCCAACTCCTGCCGGCGCTCGGCGAGCAGTTCCTCAGCCTCGGCGGCCTTCTGCTCCAGAGCTCTTTCTTTCTCTTCCAGTTTGTGGGTCTGGCGGTCCAACTCGGCCTTCTTGCGCTCCAGAGCGTCCTCACGCTCCTCCAGGCGCTTCTTGGCCCGGTCCAGCTCCGCCCTTGTCTGCTTGTTCTCCTTCTCGACCTCCGCGCGGAGGCGGATGGCCTCCTCCTTCGCGGCTAGCTGCATCTCACGGCGTTCGGCCTCCAGGATCTTCTCCGCTTCCGCACGGAGCCTCTGCGCCTCACTGATCTCGGTCTGCAGCTTCTCGGCCTGACGCGTGATGCGCGTGCTGGCGATATACCAGGCAATGGCCGCCACCAGGGCCGAGACAGCAACGATGATGATTATGTCAACGGATGACATGCTCGACACTCACCTCCGGGATAGTGCCTCTCCTACATCACCTCCGACGACTCGTCTCCAGGCTCCAGTCGCTCCAGGGCGTCGGCGATGGTCTCGCCGTCAAACCCCCGACGGGCCAGGTACTGGTAGATGCGGGCGCGTCGCCGCGGCCATTCCTGCGCACTCCATCGCGCATTGAGTTGCTCCGCGGTCTTCCGGGCCAGCTCGGTTTCATGGAGCTCTTCGGCCCGTTGCGCCATCACTTCTCTGATCAGGTCCTGCGGTACCCCCTCTTGCTGCAGCTTCAGCTCAATGGCCCGGCTTCCCAACCGGCGCTGCCGCAGGGACACCACACGGTCCTGTGCATACTGCGCGTCGTCCAGAAGGCCTCGTTCCGCCAGCCAGTCCAGGGTCGCGGTGACCGCCCAGTCGGGGTACCCGCGAGTAGTGAGCCGCTGCCCGAGGTCAGCCCGGGTCCGCGCCCGTTGGCCCAGGGCCCGCAAGGCGGCATCCCTGGTCTCGTGCAGGGCTATGGTCTGGCGTAGTGTTGTCAGCGCGTCGGAGGAGAGGCGTTGTCCGACGGCCAACCCCAGCTTGTCAAGGTACTTGCGTGTCAGTTGCCATGCCCGCTCGCCGTCCACATACACCTCCAGGCGAGCACCACGCGGTGACCGCCTGATGTCGGTAATCACATGCTCCTCGGGCATTCTCACCCCCTCCCGTTGCCCGCCAGCGCCGCACCGGGGAATGACTGCTTCGCCGGAGGCGCAGGTCGTGAAGCAATATCAAGTGCTATTCGTCCTTCTCAGTCTCCAGGGCCAAGGTCTCCCGGGGCACCGCCTCGGGCAGCGGACCGAGACCAGCCTGCTCACGCACGAGGTTCTCGATAGTGCGGGCGACGTCGTAGTGCTCAGCCAGGAAGTTGACTGCATTCTCTCTCCCCTGCCCCAGGCGATCGTCGCCAAAGTTGAACCAAGAGCCCGTCTTGGTAACGATGCCGCGCTCCACAGCCTCATCCAGAAGGCATCCCTCATGGGAGATGCCGCGGCCGTAGATGATATCGAATTCGCACTTCCTGAAGGGCGGGGCGACCTTGTTCTTGACCACCTTGACGGCGCAGCGTCCGCCGATGATGTCGGTGCCCTGTTTCAGGGTCTCAGCGCGCCGTAGCTCCAGGCGCACCGAGGACCAGAACTTCAGCGCACGGCCGCCCGGGGTGGTCTCCGGGTTGCCGAACATGACACCGATCTTCTCACGGATCTGGTTGATGAAGATGCAGACCGCGCGGGTGTTGGCGACCGACCCCCCGATCTTGCGTAGCGCCTGGCTCATGAGTCGCGCCTGCAGGCCCACATGGGAGTCGCCCATGTCTCCCTGTAGCTCGGCCGAAGGCACCAGGGCCGCCACAGAGTCAATGACGATGGCGTCCAGCGCTCCGCTACGGATCAGGGTGTCAGCGATCTCAAGGGCCTGCTCGCCGGTGTCAGGCTGGGAGACCAGCAGCTCGTCGAGGTCCAGGCCCATGGTCTCGGCCAACTCGCGCGGAAAGGCGTGCTCCGCGTCAATGAAGGCGACCGTGCCGCCCATGCGCTGGGCTTGCGCCAGGACACTGAGGGCCAGGGTCGTCTTGCCGGATCCCTCGTTGCCATAGATCTCGATGATGCGGCCGCGGGGCAGACCGCCCACACCCAGAGCAATGTCGAGGGTCAGGGCACCAGTCGGGATCGCCTCGATAGCCAGCCGGTTCGGCTCCTGGCCCAGGCGCATGACCGCGCCCTCCCCGTGCTGCTTCTGGATCTGAGACAGCGCCAGATCCAGGGCCTTGGCTCGCTTGTCCTTGTCATTCTCGTCGCGCGCGGTTGCCACGTTGTGACCCTCCCATGCTGGGTCTCGGTGTCTACGCCTGTTCGCGCTGCAGCGCGAAGCTGGCCAGGTTGGTGTAAGTCGGTCCGGTGCCGGCAAGGTCGCTACGCACCAGATGAAACTCCTCGGCCTGCAGGAACCCCGCGGTGAAATGCCCCTCCCGGGTCAGGGCGGAGTTCAGTTCGCCAAGCCCGTGGCTATCCCGGACGCGACCGATGGTGCAGTGGGCAGCAAAGGGCTTGTTGTCGCCCAGTACCAGCGCCCGTTCGCCCAGCACCGACGCCAGGTTCGCCGCCAACCCCTCCAGGCTATTCACACCGGCCCCGCAGCCGACCCAGATGACTCGCGGGCTGCGGCCATGGGGGAAGGTCCCCACGCCGGCCAGTTCGACCCGCACCGGGGCGCTCCGCCGGCCCGTCTCCTCCCCTACCTCCACCAGAGCCGGCAGCAGGCGCTCGGGCACGTCCCCCAGGAACTTGAGAGTGAAATGCAGGTTCGCCGGCTGGACCCATGACACCCGGGCCGGGACGCCGCGCAGCCGGTCAATCAAGGCACCCACGGCAGTCTGCGTCTCTGGACTAAGCCTCAACGCGTAGAACAGGCGAAGCATCTCGCCCGGCTTGCCCGTCATCAATCCGGGCCCCTCTCTCACACCGCTCCCAGCAAGCGTTTGCGCAGCAGCGCCAGCGCCATCTCCGAGACACGGGCCTTGAACTGCTCCCGTGTGGACGGCCAGGTCTGCTCGATGACAACAGTGCCGTTATCGTCGGCGACGGCCACGTAGACCAGACCAACGGGCTTCTCCGGCGTGCCGCCTCCGGGTCCTGCGATGCCGGTCGTGGCGAGGCCATAGGTGGTGCCACTTAGCTTCCGCACGCCTTGGGCCATCTCCCGCGCACAGGCCTCGCTGACGGCGCCATGGTCGCGCAGCGTGCTCTCGTTTACCCGCAGAAGCCGCTGCTTGGTCTCGTTGGCGTAAGCCACTACACCGGTCATGAAGTAGTCCGAGGCGCCGGCCACGTCGGTGATGCGACTGGCGATGAGGCCACCGGTGCAGCTCTCGGCCACAGCCAGCGTAGCCCCGCGCTCGCGGAGGAGCTTGCCAACCACCACGGGCATGGTCTCATCATCGGCGCCAAGGACGTGCGCGCCCAGGACCTGGCGTATATGAGCCTCGAGGGGGGCGAACTTGCGATCGGCTTCAGCCTGGTCGGCGGCCTTGGTCGCCAGGCGAACCCGCACCAGTGCCGGCGAGGCGTACATGGCGATGGTGGGATCGGTCTGAGCGCTGATGAGGTCGCCCAGCATGTCGGCGACCTGCGACTCCCCAATCTCTGTCAAGAGGAGGCTACGTGAGTACAACACGTTGGCCGGCCCCAGCCGCTCCCGCAGCATTGGCAGGACGCTGCGCTGAAGCATCTCCCGAAACTCGGGGGGCGGGCCGGGGAGCGCGAAAATGAGCTTGCCCTCGTGTTCGACGAACACCCCGGGGGCCGTGCCACAGACGTTCTCCAGATGGTGCCCACCCGAGGGGACGTCACACTGCTTGAGGTTGCTCTCGGCAACGACGCGGTTGCGGGCGGCGAAAAACTCGCGGAGGCGCTGCTCAGATGCGGGGACGCGAACCAGCGGACGACCTGTGGCCGCGCTGATCGCTTCGCGGGTCAGGTCGTCGTCAGTGGGGCCCAGACCCCCGATCAGGATAACCACGTCGGCGCGGCCCAGAGCGGTCTCGATGGCCGCGGTCAGGCGCTGCAAGTTGTCCCCCACGGTCTGCCGCTGGTGCACGTCTACGCCGATCTCGGCCATGCGTTGCGAGAGATAGGCTGCGTTGGTGTCGACGATCTCGCCCAGCAGCAGCTCGGTGCCGACAGAGATGATCTCGGATTTCAATGTTGTTCTTCTTGTATGTTATCAGCCGGCGCAACCCGCTGCGAGACCCACGTGGGAGCCGTCAGGGATGCCCTGCTGCGTGTCCGGTACGTGTAGGCTAGATTATATGCCCTGCGGCAGGCCAAGTCAAACGGCCTGTGGAACGAGTACACCGGGGGCGAGTAGCGCGGGAGAGGGGTCAGTATAGTGATAAAGTACCATGTTGGGATAATCTTCTTCATCCTCGCATGGCTCAGCATCGCAGCCGCCGCACCACCGGTCCCGGAGTCCGCGGAGGCTGTCATTCCAGGGGTTGCCGCCGCTCCCCGACTGGACGGTGTGCTGGATGACGATTGCTGGGGCGGGGCCGCCCGCCTCACGGGCTTTGCCGCGCCGGGGAAGTTCGCTGCGGCCGAAAAGCCCGTAGTCGTGCTGCTGGCCTACACCGACGATGCCCTCTACGTGGGCGCGACCTGCGCCGAACCACGGCCGGAGCGCATCAAGTCCCTGGCCCGGCAAGGAATGCGCAGTGTCTGGCAGGACGACTGCCTGGAGATCTTCCTGCGTACTGGCGAGAGCGCGCTGGATGTGGACCAGTTCATCGTCAACAGTGCTGGCGTCAGACAGGCTGAGCGGATACGCGCGGGGCGCTATGAGCCGGCTTTCGCGCCCGCATGGGAGGCCGCCGGCAGAGTCGACGCAGCCGAGTGGACCGTCGAGGCGGCAATCCCGTTCGCAGTCCTGGTAGTGGAGACTCCGCAACCAGGCACGATGTTCCAGTTGGCCCTGGGACGGGAAGATCACACCGGAGGCGAGCCGGTGTTGACCAACTGGCCCCAGGGAGCGGCCTATGGAGCGATGGGCGGTTACGGACGTATCTACTTTGGCACCGCGAACCACCTTCGCAACCCTGATATGGCGCAGCAGGGCCCCAACGGCCCGACCGACTGGTCGTTTGGCGCCGACGGCAAGGACCGGGAGCTGTTCAGCTCCGAGGTTGAGGGCGACGAGGCGGTCATTGTGCTGCAGAGCCCCAATCGCTACGCCACGGCCTCGCAGAGCCTCAAGCTGCGGCCCCAGACCTGGTACCGACTGGAGGCGTGGGTCAAGGGCGAGGCGTCGGTGAACTTGCGGGCCCGCACCTCCCCCGTGGCAGGGCAACCGACGGTTCCCTACGACGTCACAGCGAGGCCGTCGCCCGAGTACCGCAAAGTTGAAGTTCGCTTTCCCAGCGGCGAGACAGGAGAGGCGCTTATCATCATCGGCTCCCTTGAAGGCTACGGCGAGGGAGAGGTGCGGATCGCGCAACTGCGAGTTGTCCAGGACGTCAATATGGAGGCCGATGGCCCGGCGATCCCGATCGCCGCGGCGGGCCGTACCGTGGTCAAGAAGCTGCTGGTTTCCGACTGCCGCGTGGTGCGCGGCTTTGTGACCAGCCCCGTGGACGGACGCCTGCGGTCCTACGACTGGGATGTCAACGTCTGGGAGTACGGTATGGCTGGCGCCGGGGCCGGTGTGGGCTACGCGTACCGCAACAACGACGGCCTACACATCACGCTGGCCGACCGCGAGGGCGTGGATGCCGTGCAGATCAGGCGCGGGGCGGCGGTGAAGCTGTATGCCGATGCTGAGCGTTACGACGACCCGGGGTCGGCGCCCCTGGTCTGGGAGTTCCATGGTCGCGCCGAAAGCTCGCGAGCACTCTTCCAGGAGCGCGTGCGAAGCGACCGGTTCAGCTTCTTCAACCGGACCGACGGCCTCATCGCCGATGTCAGCTTCTTCCGTATGGGAGGGACGGTGAAGGGCCGGCCGGACACGACGCTGGGAGTCGGCGGACCAGGGGCCTTTGGGGAGTTGGCCGCAGTCGCGGAGGACCGCTTCCCCGAGCAGGACCGGGCGGTGTTTGGGCTGGGGGCAGGGCTGACCGGCACCCTGGCCGTGGAGAAGGGGCGCAGTGCTCACCTGCTCACTGAGCCACTGGCGGCGGAGACGCCGCTGGATGCCATCGGTGTGCAGTTGACGCTGGCAGGCTTGCCGGACCTGTGCCCGGCCACGATTGCCGTGCAGGACCCCCTGGAGCCGCGCGCTGAGCTCATGGGGGTGGACGTGACGCTGCAGGGCGGGAGTGGCGAGGTGGTGCTGGACTTTCCGGACCAGGTGGTTCCGGCCGGCCGGCGGCTGTGGTTGACACTGAGCTTTGGGGCCCCGGTGACGGTGGAAGGCCTTCAGGTCAAGCTTCACAGGCTCACCCGCGAAGAGGCGGTACCCGAGGCGCTGGCCTACCGCAAGCTGCAGATGCGCGGCCTGTTCTGCCAGCTCAGCGAGGCCCGGCAATGGATGACCCTCAACCGCAACACCGACCTGGAGCAATTCTACCGCGAAAACCACTGGGGGCCCGCCATCCGCGAGCTAACGGAAGCCCTGGCGCACTGCAAGGACCTCGGCCCCAATGACGACCTGGTGCGATGCTATGACGAGTGGATCTGGGCGCGGTCGCGAGACCTGCCTCCCTTCGAGCCCCGGATAGACGAGTCGCCGGGAGCGCCAGAATGGGCCGTGTTGGCGCGGCAGGCATGGCTGCAGAGCCGGGCCGTGGCGGAGTGGTGGCTGGACAACAGACTGGTGCCCACTGGCGAACTGGGCGGGCTGGTGGGCGATGACTCCGACTTCTACCAGAACCTGGCGGACCTGCCGATGCTGGAAAACGATGGTGTGGGAGCTCGCTGCAAGCAGGCGGCGGCGCTGCTGGCTGAACTGGCCGAGCAGACGACGCTGGAGAACGGCCTGAACAAGCACACCATGGACCCCCTCCATGCCTACGAGGAGGGGCTGAACCACGAGGCGTTGATGCTGTGGTGGAACTATGGCGACCCGGTCTACTTCGAGCGGTGCCTGCTGGCGGCAAAGAACCTGCCCGCGCTGACCGTTGTCACGGAGCAGGGTCACCGCCACTTCCGGAACCAGGATTGCGGGGCCGAGGACCTGCGCATTGAACGTCCGCTGGGCGTGGATGGCGACTGCCACCCACTGATGTGGCACCCGGCCCTGGAAGTGGCCTGGTACAACCGCAGCCCGGCGGTGCTGCGGTATCTCGACGAATGGGCCCGGGGATGGCTTGCCCACAACCGGCCAGGAGAGTACGCCTACAGCGTGGACGTAGCCACCGAGACCGTGACCAGCAAGGGTGAGCGTCCCCTCTACGCAGGCTACGGCGGCCAGGGCTCGGCCCACGGCTTCCTGTACCAGATTACCGGTGACCCGACGTATCTGCAGCCGTACCTGGACGGCTTCGCGCAGGGGCAGGCGGTCTACCCGGCCAACAGGTTCATACCCGAGCTGTGGCAAGCCGGATTCCTGGACAATCTGTCTCCCGATGCACTGGCCGGCGTGGCAGGCCGCAACCCGGTGGCTCAGGCCCTCATAGCGGGCGACCGCAGGCCATTGCTGGAGGCGCTCAGGGCTGACATCGCGGAGCTGCAGCGCTTCTGGCCCATGTACACCACGGCCGAGGTCTTCACCGACCGCATCTTCCTGGACCGCCTGGAGCGGGCGACCACCTGCTACACGGGCGGCTTCGCGACCCGGAACAAGTACAATCACACTCATGCCGTGAGCTGGGAGGGCTTCGGGACGGACTATGCGGCCTTTGTGCTTGAGGCGAGGTCAGACCGGTTTCGAGCGCTGCTGTACAACTTCCGGGACGAGCCCGCGGTCGGGCAGGCCCGTTTCTGGACCCTGTCGCACGGCCGGTACCGGGTGACCCTGGGGCCAGATGGTGACGACGATGGCAGGGCCGACAGCCTCGCGCGGGAGGAGGTCGCGGAGGTGGCCCGCGCCACGGCGTTGCCGGTGGTGCTGCCATCACGTCAGGTGGTGGTGCTGGAGTTGACCCAGGAGGAGGAGCTGGATGACATCCGGCTGCGACCTGACCTGGCCGTGGCAACAAGGGAGTTGAGGGTAGCGGACGGGCCGGTCGTGGGCATCGTCCATAACATCGGCGGGGGCGATGCTCCGGCTTTCCGGGTAACGCTGCTGGACGCGGGGGGCCAGGTCCGGGCGACAGCGGACGTGGGGCTACTGGCGGCGCCGGTGGACCTGGAGCCCAAGCGAGCGGAGTTCCGGCTCACGTTGCCCGAAGGCGATACCGGCGGCTGGCGTGTCGTGGTGGACGCAGAACACGCGGTCCCTGAGCTGTATGAGGGCAACAACGCGACACCGGTGCCGTGAGGGCACGGTCACGCGGTCAGAAGGAGCACGCTTTGGCATACCGCTACCTGCTTCTGCTGCTGGCAGCAACGGCGCTGGGAGGGACTACCATGGCCGACGTACCGGCCGCTAGCCCCTTGCGGGCGACCCCGCGACTGGTCGAGGCGGCCGGAGAGCTGCCGCAGGCGGAACTGCTGGCCACGCCCGCCGTGCGGGTGCTGCTGGGGTACACGCGACGGCTGCTGAAGCTACCTGACGGGCACACCTTCGGCATCTTCTCCTTCAGCAGTTCGGCGCCGGCCAACTGGCTGTTCCTGGTGAACTCACGAGACCTGTCGGTGAAGCGTTACAGCATCCCGCACAACGACATCGCTACCCATGGGGCTGCGCTGGGCGCGGATGGCAACATCTACATCATGCCCTACGGCAGCGGTCGTGTGCACGAGTTCGACCTGGCCAGCGAGACATTCAGCACCATCGAGACCGAACTGCCGAAGGGCGAGTACGCCTGGGAGGCGTTCGGAGCCTCCAACGGCAAGATCTATTTCGGGACCTATCCCCACACGTACCTGGGCGAGTATGACCCTGCTACCAGGCAGTGTGCGCTCTGGGGGCAGGTGGCACCGAACACCACCTACGTCACCCACTTCAGCGAGGACGCCGAGGGCGTCATTCACTTCCGGGCCTGGGGACCGGACACGGTCTGGATGTCTTTTGACCCCAAGAGCAGGGAGCTGAAGCGGACGGAGGCGCCAGCGCTGGGAGGGGGCGTCGGCGGGACCCCGGCGCCGGCGCTGCCCGAGGGTGACACGGGCTACTTCGGCCGCTTCGGCGCCGGTGGGCGCCAGTTTGCCGTCAGCCAGCCGTCAGGGCGCCTGTGGGAGGTCCGTGACGGGCAACTGCACCTGCTGGGTGACCCGGAGCTGGGTGGCGAGCCACACTGGTGGCTGGCCGCGACCGAGGGCGAGATCCTCGGCATCAGCTACTTCGGCGGACTGTTTCGGTATGACCTGAAGTCCGGGGAGTACCAGCGGTCGCAACTGGACAACCTGGCACCGGGGGGCAACGGCATCATGTTCGTGGAGGCCGTGACGCCGCAGTGGGTCATCGGCGCCAACTACAGCCAACAGAACCTGTGGCGCCTGGACGTTGGCACGGGCGAAGTGGTGCAGTCGCCGACGGTCATCGCCAGGGTGACTGGCGAACCGATGTGCGCTGTGGGCCACGGCGGGAAGGGCTACCTGGGCATCTACGTCTCCTCCGTCCTGTCCGTCTATGACCCAACCCAGCCCTTCGTCTATGGAGCCAACCCGCGGGAGCTGGCGGAGCTGGGTGCAGCCTACAAGCAGACGCGCCCGCGGGCCGCAGTGACCGACGGCGACTTGGTGTACATCAGCTCGGACAGTGACTACGGCTGCCTGGGCGGGGCCCTGGCGATCATCGAGCCGGAGACCGGGAAGGTGGATGTCTACCACCAGCTTATCCCCGACCAGAACCTGCCGACCCTGGCCTACGACCGGACCCACCGTCTGCTCTGGGGCGGAACCGACCGCTGGGGTCAGATGCGAAGCTGTCCACCTACTCAAGAAAGCTCGCTTATCTATGCCTTCGACCCCGCCTGGCGTGAGGTTGTCGCCACCTTGACCCCGTGGCCGGGCGCGGATGTGACGGGGGTGCTCGGGGTATCGTCGGAAGGGGTGCTCATCGCCACCAGTGGCGCGGAGATCGCCCTCGTGGATACGGCGACAGGGGAGGTGCTGTACCGGGGACCGTCGCCAGTGGGTGTGCCGGGGAGGGTTCTGTGGGGCGAGGACGGCCACGGGTATTGCCTGGCCAACGGTATGCTCTACCGGTGGGACCTGGCCACGAACACGCTGACACCGGTGGCTCAGACCCCGGGCTGCATCTACCTTACGCAGCCCCGGCCGGGCCTGTGGGTCGTCGGCAACTCGACCTCCGTCTACCGCGTGAGGCTGGAGCCGTGAGCGATGCCGACTGGGGCCGGCTGCGCGAACGCAAGTCTCTGCCGCTCGGCCCCTCCAAGTGGGCGCCAGCCCTGAAGCTGTCGCTCCTGCTCATCCCGGGGACACTCATCTATGGAGCGATGGTGCCCGTGCGGCGCATACAGTTGACCCACCATGAGGCAGCACTGGCGCGACTGGCGCCGGAGTTGGACGGCTTCCGGCTGGTGCAGTTGTCCGACCTGCACAGCAGCCTGCTGGTCGGCGCCGGGCAGGTGCGCCGGGCCGTGCGCATCGCCAACGGCTGCAACCCGGACCTCGTGGTCATCACCGGCGACTTCGTAAGCTTCCGGTCCATGCAGCACCTGGCCGCCGGAGCTGAGGAACTGCGGGGCCTGCGCAGCCGCTATGGGGTCTTCGCCTGCCTGGGCAACCACGAACACTGGGAGGGCGTGGAGCCGGTGCTGGAGGCGCTGGCGGCAGCAAACATCCGCGTGCTGGTGAACGAGAGCACTCTGGTCGCCGGGAACCTGTGGCTGGCGGGGATTGATGACCTGGTCGCCGGGAAGCCGGATCTGCCCGGAACGGCTGCGGGCATCCCGGACGATGCTGCGGTCGCGCTGATGTCCCACAGCCCGATGGTGCTGCCCGAAGTGGCGAACCGGCCGTGGCTCGTCCTGGCCGGGCACACCCACGGTGGCCAGGTTTCATTGCCGTTCCTTGGACCCCGGCGAACGATCGGGCTGCCCGGGGTCAAAGCCTTTGCCCGGTTCTACGAGGTGGTGGGCGTGGCTGCACGAAGGGGACGCCTCGAGGCAGTCTCGACCTACCGGTACCCGGCGGGATGGTACCATGAGGGCCAGGCGAGCATGTACGTGAACCGTGGGGTGGGGGTCAACCCGGCGTGCCCGGTGCGGCTGAACTGCCCGGCCGAGGTGGCGTTGTTTGTGCTGCGGGCCGAGAGCACCGGCGGTCAAGACAGAGCCATGGCGGGCCGACAATGAGTGGGTGAGACATGAAGGGAGGAGGCCAGTGGCATGCGCGGAGCGATGCTGGTCGTGGTGTCCATGGCGGCGTTGGCAGTGTCCTGGATGGCGGCGGCACAGGGCGAACGGGACGTAGCGACGCTGGTGGACGAGTTGACCCTGCCGGCCATCGGCGAGCTCAAGTTCGAGTTCTCCTTCCACCCACCCCGACGCGACGTGCCACAAACGGCAGAGCAGGCGCGGGCAGAGATCGCGGCCTTGCAGCCCAGGGTTGACGCCGGGCAGATGCTCGCCGCCGACTGGGCCCGGCTGGGTGACCTGGAAGCCAAGGCCGGTGACGCTGCGGCCGCCCGCGAGGCCCGGGAGAAGGCGCTCGCCGCCTTCGCGGCGGAAGCCCAGGCCAGACCGAATGACGTGGCGCTATTGGTGAGCTGGGGCGAGACTCTCCTGGCCGCCGGCCAGGCCGAGCTGGCAGAGAGCAAGCTTCAGCAAGCGGTGGCCCTGGACCCGGAGTACCTGCCCGCCTACAGCGAGTTGTTGAACGTGCTGCTGTGGGTTGCCAACCCCTGGATCGGTCGCCTGCAGGGCTTCTTTCATGCTCACGGCGACGAGCTGCTGCGCATCGGAGTCAGCGACGTCGAGTTCGCTGATCCCCAGCAGCGGGAGCGAGCTCTGGCGACAGTGCGCGCTCAGGCTCCGGAACTGGCGTCCGAGCTTCAGAGGATACTGGCAGACTTCGGCAGCCCGGAGCAGGTGGAGCGCTCAAGTGCGGCGGCCCAGCGTTCGGCGCTCCTGCTGGAGCGGGTGAACCAGGTCTGTCGCCGACGGCTGGCTGAAGCGCCAGCGCCGGAAGTCTACTATGCCTATGTGGATGCCCAGGTGGTTCACTGGCTGACCTCATGGTGGGCCCAGGCACTGGCGGCGGGTCAGACGGAGGAAACCCCTGGCCTGCAGGTGCAGGCGTTCTTCAGTCTGCTCAACCTGCCTGACGCTGTGGATATGGGTGAACAGGTGTGTGCAAGCTTGCCGGCGGATGCCCAACTCCACGGCACTGTGGGCGCGCTGCAGACCGTGCGAATCGTGATGCAAGTCCTTCAAGGCATGGCCAACGCTGAGGCGAAGATGCCGACCCTCGATGCCGCGGAGTTAGCTCGAGCGCGCGCCCACCTGCGCCAGGCCTTGACACTCCCGGCGGAGCAGCGGCCAGGGATGGCTGGAGCGCTGGCCACCCTGGGGCTGCTGGCGGGAGACGGCGAGGCGGCCTTCCGGGTGGCGCAGGAGGCCGTCGCCCGCGGGGAATGGGACTATGGAGCGGTGTCCATGGGGCTGCTGGGCAAAATGGGTCTGGGTCTGGCGGAGCTGTTCAGTGGGGAGGCTCCCGATTTCTCCCAGCATCCGGAGGTGGCGGAGACCTTTGGGCAATGGCTCGCGAAGCTACAGCCTGCCGAACCGGCCCCCTGGGCGTCACTGGGCGCGATGCGGGAGGACATGGGAGACTGGGAGGGGGTTCTGATTGCGGTGAGGCGTGCGCGGGAGCTGGCGCCGGCAACGGCCAAGTACGCCGTGGCTGAAGGCGTGGCGCTGATGAAGCTCGGCCGCGCGCAGGAGGCGGTGGAGGTGCTGCTGGGAGCCGTGGGCATGGCGGCGGGTGACGGTGAACTGCTCACGCAGGCTCACCACGCCTACGGTGTGGCACTGCTGGCGGTCGGCCGCACGGAGGAGGCCGAGGCCGAGTTGGCCTGGGAGGAGGAGCGATAGGCCGAACGGCGGGGTCCATGCCCCCGCGCTGCAGCGACGGGGCTAGCGCCGGCGCAGCAGCACGATCGCTACGACCACAATGACTATTGCCGCGGCTACGCCACCCAGGAGAGCGGGCTCCAGGAACGGGTTCGGCGCGGGCTCCTCGTCGGCAGCGGCGGCGCTCGGGCCGGGCGGGGCCTGCGCCTCAACCGGCTCGGCAATGGTGACGGGGGGCTGCTGGTACCAGAAGACCACTGCCCGGTAGGATACGTCCGGCGCTCCGTTGCGGCTTCCGTGCTGCAGATCGAGCTTGAGGCTGGACCTGAAGGGCAGGCAGTCGGGGATCAGGTAGCGGTAGGCAGAGACCCGCGGTGGCTCCGTGTCCTGCTTGTAGGTGACCCCGTGGAAGGCCCGCGTCAGCACCCCGGACTCAAAGTACCAGGCCCCGTTGAAGTAGTCCTCCGTGCCCGTACCCTCGTGCGTCGGCTTCGTGGCCCCATCCACGTAGATCTGCTCATTCCCCTCCAGGAAGGCGAAAGTGCGGCGGCCCGTGCCCTCAGTGGCGAGATTGGAGCCCAGGAAGATGCCAGGCCCCTTGAGTTCCGCGAGGTGAAGAGGTTCGCCTCGCACACTGACCCCGGAGAAGTACTGGGCACAGAAGCGGTAACGCGGTGCGGCCTTGAGTGGCTGGGAGTAGAGGGCAACACTGGCGCTGGCCAGCGGCTTCCCCCCGAAGGCCAGCAGTTCGAGTTTGAGCGACTGGGCGACGGGGAGCGGAAAGCGCAGGATGAACTGACTGCCCCGAACGGCGGTGGCGGCAGAGGTGTAGTCGCTGGGCCCCCAGTACTGGCAGAACAGCGCTCCCAGGGGTGCGTCCACTGTGACCTCGCCATCGCAGGAGAGCCGCAACCGGGTGGTCGCCACCTGCTCAAAGGGAGCGCCGCCGGTGTCGAGAACCAGGGGGCGAATCAGCGCCGGGGCGTTGAAGGTGGTTTCATAGGGCTG
Organism: Armatimonadota bacterium; assembly: GCA_013178155.1. Lineage (GTDB taxonomy): Bacteria > Armatimonadota > Zipacnadia > Zipacnadales > UBA11051 > JABLXH01. The sequence goes on from JABLXH010000002.1 coordinate 197,888, forward strand.
ATCCGGTGTGACGGAGCCGCTCATGGCCTGGGTGTTGCCGCTCAGGACGGGGTCCTTCAGCACGAACGCCAGCGCATGGCGCAGTTCGGTGACATTGCGCTTATTGACCAGGGCAAGCTCCGAGGGGCTGACCTTCCGGTATCCCACCTGGAGATACACCTTCATCTCGTTCTTGGGGTCAAGGTTGCGGGCAGTGAAGGTGACCTGCTTGCGCACGGCCAGAGGGACATAGGACCAGTAAGCCTGGCCATCCAGGGAGCGAAGAGGGTCATTCTCCTGCGCTGTGGGCCCGAGTTGGTCCTTGCCGTAGAGCCGCTCCGTCTTCCCGTCCAGGGTCATGTCCATCAGCAGGTTGGAGTTGTCGCTGGAAGTGGACCAGACACGGAAGATGATCGCCGGACCAGTGATCGTGGCGATGGTGGCCTTACCCCCGGGGGGGAGCAGGCGGTAGTCTGATCCCTCGTGCTTGGGGTCCGTGGTGGCAAGGAGCGTGAGTGGCTTCTGGAGCACCGGAGGCATCGCCTCAGGGCTTGCCCAGGAGAGATCCGAGGCCTTCGCCACGCCACAGGTCAGAGCTAGAAGAACCGCCAGGGGAACACAGCAGGTACGGGCAGCCATCGCGCAAGACAGACCTCTCGGAATCGTCTGGTGAGTAGAACGCTACCCGGGAGTTGGGGGTTCCTGACCAGCGTCACTTGCCCTTCTTTGCCTTCTTCTTCGCCTTGTCGCCCCCGATCTTCTCCGGCTTGCAGAGGTCGCCCTTATCCTTCTTTGACGCGGTGGCGCCGCATTTCTTACACCGGTAGTTACCCGGCTCTTCGGGCGTCTTCTTCTTGCCCTTCAGGCACATGTTCTCGGCCTCCTCCCCACGGTCATGTGTAAACATGTTACGCGATGCCCGATGTGGCGTCAAGATGTGGTGTGAGACAGCCGGAGGGGCGAGCCACCTCACCCCCCAGCTCCTCTCCATGGCATGGAGAGGGAGAGAAGGGCCACGGCATGGCTTCGAGGTCTCGTGCCCCCCGACCCGCAGGGCGGCACACTACCGGGGTGGGGCGGAAGCAGATCCCCAGTCCGGGATGCCGGGCCTGGTGAAAAACGATCGCAGGAAGCGCGCCAGCGGCCCCGGATAGAGGGCGCGCTTGAGGTTCATCCAGGTGAGCTGGTCGCCGACCGCGTAGTACAGGTAGGTCTGGCCCTGCCACTCCACGAGCTCCGGGTCGGAGGCGTTGATGCCCTCGTCCAGCCCCTGAGGGTAGATGACCGGGTTGGCGGAGCTGACTTCCCAGTGCTTCAGGTCTCGAGAGCGGCTGATGTAGGTCTCAAACTGCCAGCGCGGGGTGCGGTGCTCGAGGTAGAGGCAGTAGTAGTACCCGTCGGCGTAGCGTAGACAAGGGCAGGCGGTGTAGCGGTTGGTGCCAAAGGTCGCCGCCGGCAGCTTGGTCCAGGTCACGAGGTCGCTGGAGCGGGCGAACTTGATGGTAAAGGCAGGGTAGGCAGGGTCACTGGACTCGTAGGCCATGACAAAGCCGTCAGGACCCTGACAGACTGACGTGTTGAAGATGCCCTCGTTCTCACCCTGGACGGCGAGGCTGGAGCGCCAGTGCTTGAGGTCCGCGGACTGAAAGAGAGTGACGTCCTGCCAGCCGGACTCGCTCCAGCGGGAAGCGAAGACGTAGGCGCGGCCGTCGTGGACCAGGATGGAGGCGAGGCCGTAGCCTTTGGCGGCGCGGCCCAGCTCCTCGCCGGTCTCGGCGTCGAGGAAGCGCAGGTAGTACTGGTGCGCCTGGCCGCCGGAGGCGGGGCGGACACACTCCATGTGGCAGAGCCGGCCTTGCCAGATGAAGGGTGACAGCTCGCACATGTCGCGGGTGAGAAGCTCGCGGCTGGTGAAGGGCGTGGGCCGCTGGTTGGCGGGCGGCGACAGGGCGGCGAAGGATTCGATGGGCCAGTCGGCGAGCCGGTGGAAACCCTTCGGCACCTCCTGCTGGAACTGGACGTAAGCGCGGACATCGCCCTTGAGCGTGTAGCCGATGTCCCTGGCGGTCTCCTTGTTGACCATCACACCGAAGACCTTGTAGCCCATGACCAGGGAGTCCTCCAGCTCGACGTGCAGGAGGCGGCCCTCCTGGACGCTTTGGATGACGCCGTCGGTGGGAGTTCCCACGGGCTGGGAGAAGTTCAGGGCGGCCAGGCGGCACCGGAGGCAGCGGACGCGGGTCGAGGTAGTGAAGCCGAAGTTGCTGGCCTTCAGCGCGCACTGCGGTCCGACCATGACACAGTCCTCGAAGACCGCATCGGGCTGCTCGGGCATGGTCTGGTTCTCCACGCGGACGTAGGCCCCGGCGGTGTCGCCCCAGAAGTCCAGCGCCCAGAGGTGACAGCGGCGGAAGGTGATAGGCTCGTCGTGGCGCGACAGGACGCTGGCGACGCCGCCGCCGAAAGCGCGGCCGATGCTGACACAGTCCTCGACGAGAACACTGAAGGGCTCGACCCGGTCCGTGCCGTCAAAGAACAGGCCGCCGTCGCCACCGGTAACATAGAGGTGGCGGAAGGCCCAGCGGTCCCAGCAGGTAGCCGAGAATGTGGGCTCCGTGTGCTCCGGCGACCAGCCCTGCGAATAGGACTTGATGGGGCCCCACCAGTCATAGCTCTTGAAGCCCTTCTGCCCCGGGTCACCGGAATCCAGCACTACCCAGCCGCTCGTGCCCGAACCGAGGCTCCCATCGTGGTCGCCGACCAGCTCGTTGTACGCCCCGGCGGCACCCTTGTGCGGCACGAACAGGTTGTTCTCGAAGTAGGTGTCGGGGCGAATGATGACGCGGTGGCCGCCCTGATCGTCGGGGATGGCGTTGAGAGCGGCCTGGATGGTGGTGAAGGCCGTCTCCCAGCTCAGGCCGTCGGTGTTGCGACCGAGCTTCGACACATACAGGGTGACACCCTGGCGTCCGGGGCCGCCGTCCCCTGCGACGGGTAGGACAATCAGCAGCACGAGGCAGAGGATCAGGAGGAGGGTCTCAGGCATTGTTGCACTCCCTGGCTGGATATGGGGCTGTGCTTCTCCCTGCGGGCGCCACCAGCCTGCCCTGGGGCCTGTGTTGCCATACCCAGCAGGTCAGATGAAGTTCTTGTAGGTGCGGATGCCCCATAGGGGGCCGATCGCGCCCCACAGCGAGCCAACAACGTAGTCTCCCAGGAGCAGCCCCAGGAAGAACCGGAAGGCGTGGTTGTGTCCGTTACGGCCACCGTAGCGCAGAACAACGATCTTCACCAGCCAGCCCACCAGGAAGCTGAACCAGAAGTAGTTCATGGCGAAGCTGTTGGCCAAGGCGTAGCCGGCAGGATGCAGCGGGAGGGGCGTCGTGAAGTGGATGTGGCGCAGGGCCCAGAAGATGGCCGCGCCGGCACCGGTCGCCACCATCGAGGCATAGTTGGGCGGTGGCATGGTGTTCATCCAGCTGTCCAGGCGCGTGAAGCTCTCCGCGCCGACCCAGGACTTGAAGGCCATGCACTTGGCGGCCGCGCCCTCGCGGAAGGTGATCTGCAGGTTCGCCCAGTAAGCCATGAGGATACCGGCCGCCGCGGCCAGAATCAGCATCTTGATGAGCGACCGCAGGTTCATACCGGATAGCTCGGCCATCTTCATGCCCTCGAGCTGGAAGGGCATGGGGTGACTGCGATAGCACCGGTTGAACCAGTAGACCGTGGAGATGGCGGTCAAACCCCTGGGGCCCAGGGCCTGGGCCCCGAAGACGGAGACCAGGATGCGCTGCGGGTTGATGTAGTAGATCTCATGCGGTGTGCCGAACTCGGCCCGCACGCGGGTCATGGCGATGGAGAGCAGGAAGAAGACGACCATGAAAGCGGCCATGATGCCGCCGTTCATGCCTTCAGCCATGAAAAACACCGCAAGCACCACCATACACACTCCTCCGCCCACGATGGCCTTGCGGTAGAGCGTGGCCTCGTCGGTCTGCCGTTCCGCGCCATGGCTCCAGGCCATCTGCCAAGCGTGGCGCAGATGGTGGCGCGTCGTGGCTAAGGCGCCCAGGGCCAGGGCCAGCCAGGCTCCGGAGGCCTGGTCCGCCAGGTACGGAAACCCCTGGGGGGGTGCGCCCAGCGCGCCGAAGTACCCGGCCGCGATGAGCTGCACCTGGCTCATTAGGAAGAAGAACCAGCAGGAGAACGACAGATCCGAGGGGATGAAGAAGGCCAGCGCCACCGCGAACGGGTAGTACCCATACGCGAAACGGTACATCCACTTCAGCGGCGCCTCAGCGAAAGGGGGCCAGACCAGCTTCACCAGGGGGACAACCGGCACCGCGCTGTTGAGCGTGTTCAGGCCGTTGACGATGTCAATCGCAGCCCCCACCGCGAAGCCTGCCCACATGAGCTTATCCCGGTAGAAGGGTGCGGCGCTGGCGGCCGGGCTGCGGGTCATTTCCACCGGCAGCACAACCAGCGGGTAGGTCAGTCGCTCGCTGTTCATCCACTGGCGCCGGATGAGGACGTTCATGGCCAGCATGGCGCCCATCATTGAGGCCAGCATCACGGCCCAACCCAGCAACGGGACCAGGAACGGCCCGCTGGCCTCCGGTTCCAGGAAGCTGGCCCCGCCCTCGTAGAACAGCCGCAGAGAGCGCATGTCGGAGACCACCAGCCACTGGGGGAGATATTGGTGGAACAGGTCGGCCCACTTGTTCTCCGGCGTGGCAAACCAATAGGCGTGACCGATGGCCCCGAAGAGGTTCTGCACCAGGTCGTGGGCGGCGAGGGTCTCGGCGGTCACGATGATGATATAGACGCTCAGCAGCTCCACCTGCGACAACGCCAGCGCCGGATGGAGGCGCCGGACCGCCAGGTTCAGCAGACCCACGGCAAAGAGCAGAAAGACGGGCGTGATGAAGAGGGGCAGGCACGACCCGTCCATGATGCCCCAGCGCGCCTCTGCCAGCACGACCCAATAGGCGTTGAGTGCCGCCAGAGCCAGCCCGATAACCACGGCGCTAGGGGTGACCAGGCGGGTAGGCGCGGGCAGGCTGGTTGGCTGGG
>JABLXH010000020.1 GCA_013178155.1 Armatimonadota bacterium
GACGCGGGCGACCCCGAGGGTGACTGGGGCGTCTGGTGCGTGAACGGGGCCCATGACATCGTCATCCGCCATCTGCGGGTGCGCATGGGCAGCAAGCTACAGCACGACGCGGGCAACAACCTGCTGTTCTACGGCACCGCGGAGCCGGGGATCCACGACGTCATCGTGGATCACTGCTCCGTGGCCTGGGGATCTGACACCCAGCTCGACTGGTATGGCTCGTACCTGGACCGCGCCACCTTCCAGTGGTGCCTCATCAGCGAGTGTTACATGGGCAGCCACATCGGCGGCACGCTGGCCCCCAGGAACATCACGCTCCACCACAATCTCTACGCCAATCTCGGTTCGCGGACCCCGCTGATACAGCACGCTGACGTGTTTGATTTCCGCAACAACGTCATCTACAACTGGGGCGGGAACAACGGCTCGGTCTTCGGGCAGTTCGCCCTCAACAGCTCCGCCTTCGGCAACGTCGTCGGCAACCTCTGGCGCGCTGGCCCGCGCAGCGGACGGCCGTACGTGAGCCTTGGAAATGGCGGCCCAGTGCGGATTGACGGCACCGAGGCTGACAAGGGGGGTACACGCATCTACCTGGCCGGTAACGGTGGGCCCGACTGCCCGACCGGAACCGCCGATGACTGGTCCGGGCTCGGGGTGAACACCTGGGACTACTGGGAGCTTGATGGCAACGGTGAGACCCGTCTGGTGGACCCGGCGCAGTACGGCGCGAAACAGCCTTTCCCTGCGCCCGAGGTGGTATTGGACCCCCTGCCGCAGCTGCTGGAGCGGGTGCTGGCGACGGTTGGGGCCTGTCGGCCCACACGCGACCCCATAGACGAGCGCATTGTCGCCAGCGTGCGGGATGGCGGCGACACCTTCCGGCCGGAGCTGTTGGACCAATGGCCCGACTTGGGCACCGGCGCCCCGGCGCCACCGCCGGACGCGGACCATGACGGCATGCCCGATGCCTGGGAGGTGGCGCAGGGCCTCGACCCGCAGGACCCGCGCGACGGCGCCGCCTATGCCGACAACGGCTACACCAATGTCGAGAACTACCTGAACGCGCTGGCGGGCGATCCCGTACCGGGCCTGGATGAGTAGCCGAGTGGGAGCAGTGATGCAGCCCAACCCCGCCCCGGCCATCAGCGCCCCGGTACCCCCCGGCGCGGACCCCTCCGGGATCGGACGTGCTGCGGAGGAGGGGGCGACCAGCGCCTGCCTCGCCAGTCCCCTCGCGCCCCTCTCCACAGGCTACTACGCGCGCTTCAGCCACGGCTCCAGAGCGGTCACCGGTGGCAGGGAACCGGTGCTGGGGCCAGACCGGCGCGGCCGGGTGCGCACGGGTCTGAGGCGGCCGAGCCGGAGGTGATGCCGATGCAGCCTGGTCTGGGTGCGGTGTTGCTGGCCATACTGGCGTGTTCGGTTGTCGCGGCGGCCGAGAGGCTGGAGCTGGTACGCGACGGCCAGCCGCGGGCAACCGTCGTCATCGATTCCGGACGGTACCCACTCCGCGAAGACCTGACCAACCAGTGGGCGACCGAGGAACGCACCATCGCCAACATCGCTGCTACGGTGGTGGAGTACGTCCGCAAGCGCACCGGGGCCACGCTGCCGATCGTGGACCTGGCGACCCAGCCGTTGCCCGCCGAGGGATGCCTCGTGCATGTTGGGCGCAGCGAGTATACGGACGAGGTGGTCGGCGACCAACTCGACGGCCTGGACCCCTCCGGCTACCTCATCCGCGCCGTGGGTAACCGGCGGCTGATCATTGCCGGGCCCACGTCTGAGGGCACCGAGTTCGGCACCTATGAGTTCCTGGAGCGTTTCCTGGGCGTCCGCTGGCTGTTCCCGACCGAGGTGGGGGAGTATGTGCCGCAGGCGCGCGACCTTTCGGTGCCGGGGAATACCAACATCCGCGACGAGCCGGCCTTTATGCAAGTCCCGCTGGTGGCCTCCAAGCCCACCCACCAGACCTGGGCGCGCCGCATGCGCTTCTGGACCCGCCTGAACTTCCACCACAGCCTCGTGGACCTCTTTCCACCGGCGAGATACCGGGAGACGCATCCCGAGTTCTTCCCGGTCGTCCAGCCGGGAACGACCGAGCGCTACGTGCCTGCCGACAATGACTACAACTGGCAGCCGTGCTTCACTGAGCCGGCGCTGGTGGACGAGGCTGCCGCCAACATCATCCGCTCCCTGGACGCCAACCCGCGCATACGCAGCTACTCCTTCGGCGTCAATGATAGCAACCTCTACTGCCAGTGTGACCGCTGCCGCGCGCAGTACATCCCGGGCGAGCAGTTCCTGGGCATGGCCTGCTACTCCGACGCCTACTTCCGGTGGGTCAACGCCGTGGCTGACCGGGTTCTGGAGGTCCACCCGGACGCGTGGTTCGGCTGCCTGGCCTACAGCCACGTGGGCAAGCCGCCGGTGAACGTCGGAGTGCATCCGCGGGTGGTGCCCTTCCTGACCTACGACACCATGCAGCTTCTGGATCCCGAGCGCCGCCGGGAGCACGAGGCGCTGGTTCAGGCCTGGGCCGACAAGTGCACCTTCCTGGGCCGCTATGACTACACCTATGGCGACCACCACGTACCGCCGCGCCTGTACCTGCACCACTGGGCCGACTATGTTCGTTGGGCCCGCGACCATCGGGTGCGCGCCTGGTATGCCGAGACCTACCCCTTCTTTGGCGAAGGGCCCAAGTACTACGTCATGGCAAAGGTCTGGTGGGACCCCGACCGGGACGTGGACCAGCTTCTGGACGAGTGGTACCGCCTGGCCTTCGGGGCCGCGGCGCCGCCGATGCAGGCGTACTTCGCCCACTGGGAGGACTACTGGACCCGCCGCGTGCCCCGGACCGACTACTTCCGCCGGTGTCGCCACGAGCAGTACCTGATGGGCGGGGCGGGCTGGCTGGAGGCCCTGCGCCCTGCCGACATTCAGCAGGCCGACGCGTGGATCGCGGCGGCCCAGCGCCGGGCCGACACGCCGGAGACCCGGGCTCGCGTGGCCGTCATGGCCCGCTCCTGGGAGTACTACCGGGCGGTCATGGAGACCTACCTGGCCCGCCGGGGCGCCGACGGCCGGCTGTCCGTGGAGCAGGCCCTGGACCTGCTGGGTGGCGACAGCGAGGTGCTCGCGCAGCCGCTGTGGGCGCTGCACCAGGAGCTGATGGCCGACCCGGTACTGACCTTCACCTGGGAGTCGTCGTACCCCTACAGCGACGCTGAGCGGGCCCCGGCCCTGGACGCGGTGGAGACCTACCTCGACAGCACCGACGCGCGTCTGGCCGGAAGACTGCTTGAGCTCAGTCACGGACCGAACTCCGGGCTTGCCGCCCTCGCCCGCACCGTGCTGGCGGTGGCCGACGGCGGTGCGCCGGACCTGGTGCCAAACTCGGGCTTTGAGGCGGAGGACCCGCTGGACGGCTGGTGGTCGGGCATGCATTTCGGCACGGGCGCGTGCCGGGTTACCGAGTACGAGCCCTATGAAGGCCGGCATGCCGTCGAGGTGACGGGAACCGCCGACGGGTACGGTGGCGTGTTCCGGACCGATGTGCCGGTCCAGCCGGGGAAGCGCTACCTGTTCGTGCTGCGCGGGCGCTGGGAGGGTGAGCCGGGGGTGGCTACTGTCTGCCAGATGATCACCCAGTTCCACAACGCCCGGGGGGAGGCCCTGCCTGACACCGTGCGCAGCAACCGCTTCCGTGACACCGACGTCTGGCGCGCCCACGCGCTGCTGACCCTACCCGCACCCGCCGCCGCGGCGACGATGACCGTGCGCGTGGACGCCCTCTACCAGCCCAAGACCGGACACCGCGCCCTTTTTGACGCCCTGCGGGCCTACGAGGTCGCCGACGCCGACAAGCCCTGAGCAGGGCATGACTTCGGGCCGGCAGGGAGGCCTCCCCAGGGCCAACGGCGAAGCCACGGCGACCAGGCAGCCGCGCCGGGCACGGTCGGCAGCGGCCCAAGGGAGGCGAGGGGATGAGACACTCAGCCCGCCGGTTCCTGCCGCTCGCGGTGGCCCTCACCACCATGGCAGGGCTGACCCACAGCGCTGCTGCACAGCCTGCCAACCACAACGCCCCCCACGGAGGAGCGCTCATGCCGAAGCTTCAGGTTACGGTCGGCCCGGCGGAGGCCGATTTCATCGGTTCCGACCATCTGGCCCTCCAGGGGGCGGTGGACTACGTGGCAGCCCGTGGCGGCGGGACGGTCCGCATCCTGCCCGGCGTCTACCTGATGGGCAACTCGCTGTTCCTGCGCGAGGGCGTGCGCATCGTTGGTTCCGGCGACGAGACCGTGTTGCGCAAGTGCGATGCTGCCACGACACCGCTGACCGACAACGTGGACTGGTACGAGGAATTCGTGCCGGTTGCGGACGCATCCATCTTCCGACTCGGCGGCGGCATCTGGATCGAAGGCAAGTCCCCCTTCTACCAGGGCCGCAACCAGATCGCCAAGCGCACGGTCATCGCCATCGAGGGCAACCGCGTGTACCTCGACAAGGCCGTGCGCGACGACTACTGGCTCGACCCGGGCGCCACGGCCAGCACGGCCTTTCCGGTGGTGACCGCCGAGTATGTCAACGACGCCACCGTGGAATCACTGGCGATTGACGGCAACCGCGCCAACAATCCCCACCTCGATGACAACTACACCGCTGCGGTCTTCATCCAGGACTGCGATCGCATCGTCCTTCGCGACCTGACCATCCGCGAGTACAACAGCGACGGCATCAGCGCCCAGATCTGCGATGACTTGACCGTGGACAACTGCCGGATCAGCGACTGCACCGATCTGGGCATCCATCCGGGCAGTGGCTGCCAGCGACCCGCCATGACCAACAACACGGTGAAGCGCTGCGCCCAGGGCATCTTCTTTTGCTGGGGGGTGCGTTACGGCCTGGCGGAGGGCAATATCATCGAGGACTGCAGCCTCTATGGCATCTCCATTGGCCACCGCGATACCGACAACGTGGTGCGGAACAACACGGTGCGTCGCAGCGGCCGCAACGGGCTGCTGTTTCGTACCGACCACGGACCTGGCCGGGCGCCTGACCGCTGCGTGATCGAGAACAACACCTTTGAAAACAGTGGCACGGAGGAGGGCGACTGGGTCGCGATGGACATCACCGGCACGGTGGCCGACCTGGTGATCCGCGGCAACCGCTTTACCGACACGCGCCCGGCGTCGCCCGACCACCCGCGCATCGGCATCCGCATTGCGGCCGGTGTCGTGCGTCCCGTCCTTGAGGGCAACACTTTCGAGCACTTCGAGCGCGAAGTGGTAGACCTGCGGCAGGCGCAGTGAGTGTCGGCTACGCCTGTGCCGGGAGGTGCGCCTGTGCCGATGTCTCCTCTCATCGTAGTGCCGCTTGTGTTTGCGCTGGCCCTGACGGCGCCCTCGGTCGCCCAGAATCTGGCTGCCGGGCGGCCTTGTGATTTCTCGCCGCGGCCTAACTACGGACCCACTACGGAGGGGGACGCCACCGATCTGACTGATGGTCGTCTCGGCGAGCGCGAGGATCAGTGCATCTGGTTCGAGCCGCACGTGGTCGGCTGGACCTACCTGCCGCAGATGAACGTGCGAGTGGATCTGGGACAGGTCGAGCCCATCGGCGAGGTGGTCATGCGCTTCCTGGGCGGCTCGGCGCAACCGGGCCTGGACTTCCCCTGCTTCGTCCGACTGCTGGTGAGTGATGACGATGAGACCTACTACCAGGTCGCGGAGTACTCGCGCCGGAACCCCGGTGACGACGTCCGCTTCGCTATACCCGCCACCGAGGGCAAGGCCTGGGTGGCCCCCCTGCGCTTCGCGGACCTGCGCACACGCGGTCGGTATGTTGGTCTGGTTATCGGCGGCACAGCGGTCACATGCTCGGACGAACTGTATGTCTACCGGGGGCGCCACGACCCGGCGGCCTACCAGCCGGACCCGGCCCGCGTTGCCGACTTCTCGGTCACCCGTCCACAACTGGCCTTCGTCAAGCCCCTTCTGACCGTCACCAGCAACATCGCCACCCCGCAGCCAATACTGCTGCTGGACGAGTCGGGCATCGCCCGCACGATCAAGCTGCACCTGGAGATGCCGCCCGGCATCGAGCTGATGGATGGGCCAGGCGGCGGCATGGGGGTGAAGGTGGACGACGCCCGGACCGAGCGAAGCGAAGCCGGGACGCACTATGCCATGACCAGCGAGATCTCGGGCCAGTCGAGCCTGCCCTGGGCGAAGCTGACCATGCAGGCCAGTCTTCCGCCGGGAACGCAGACGAGCCTGCGCGCGTGGATCGAATGGGAGGGCGGACGGTCGGGGGTGGTGACCGTGCCGGTAACCATAGCCGAGATCCCACCGGCACCCCGGTGCCAGCGCCTGGCGATGGGACTCGGCTGGTGGCCCCTGGCCGATACCCGCGCCTGGCCCGACGGCCTCCACGCGGCGCGGACCATCGGCCTTAACACGCTGGCCACCTTCACCATGTGGATGGACCCGGAGGACCAGGCCTTGTGGGACTTCGCCCGGGAAGCGCGGCAGGCAGGCTTCCGGTTGATGAACGTAGACTCCGCCTGGCACGTAATGATGAGCCGCCACAAGGACGAACCCGACCTCTTCTGTCAGTTCGCCGACGGCACGACCGGTGCTTCCTTCTGCCCGTCGTATCGCGGTCCCGCCTATGCCGAGGAGATCAAGCGTGTGGCCGCCGAGAATGCCAGACTACGCCCAGACTTCCTGTCGGAGGACGTAGAGCTGTGGAGCTGGGCGGGACCGCCCGATGTGGACAAATGCACCCGCTGCCAGGCTGACAAGGCCGCATCCGGCCTCGCGACGTGGGAGGAGTGGAGGTTGGCCAAAGGCTACGAGATGTGGCGGGACCTCCACGACGCGGTGCAGGCGGCGGTAGCGGCGGCCGGGGGCGAGCCGGTGGAGATCGGAGGCTACGACTGGCGCCCCGGAAAGGACTACCAGTTCTTCTGGCCCTTCGACCGGCTCTACCGCGACGGCCTGGTGCACAACGCCCAGGTATCCACCTACACCCCCCTCTTCCCCTACCACATAGGACTGCTGGGTGATGAGGTGCGTGGTGACCGACGCCTGATGGAGACCACCGAGAATCTGCCGTGGCTCTCACCCGGTGACGCCGGGGTGTTCACCGCCGAGGCACTGCGTTGCGCCATGCTGGAGTGCTTCCTCAACGGGTCGCGAGGCATTCACTTCTGGAGCAATCGTTACTGGGATGGCGAGTCGTTCCTGGGCTACAACCAGGCGGTGCGGGCCGTGGCCGCTGCGGAGGACATCATCATTGACGGCCAACTCTACGACGCTGTTTCGGTCGCCCCACCGGCACGGGTCAGCGCGATGATCCGCGGCAACGACCTCGCCTTGCTCGTGGGTGAGTACTACGGGCACGAGCCGGTCACGCTGTTGGTGACCCTCGAGGTCCCGGCGGCTTCCGTCGTGACCGATGCGGAGACGGGCGAGCGGCTGGGGCAACTCGCGGCGGGTCAACAGACTATCGCGGTGAGCCTGGGCGAGCACCGCTCGCGGGTACTGCTGTTGCTGGCTGAATGAGGGCGGCAGCGTGAAAGGAACGGGGAGTCACGTGCAAGACCGACAGGGACTGCGGGCTGGCGTCGGCAGGGCTGACATCACTGCCAGTGGCGACGGCGTGCGGGTGCACGACCCGCTCTACGCCAAGGCGCTGGTGCTGGACGATGGCCGGACCCGGGTCGCGATCATCGCCATGGATGCCGTGGCCATCGGCGGCATTGGGGATGTGAGCGACGACTTCCTGCCCCGCCTCCGGGCACGGATCGAAGCCAAACTTAGCATCCCCGGCGACAACGTGCTCGTCAACGCCTCCCACACCCATCCCCCCGGCCGGATGCTGTGCGATGATGACGAGCAGGTGGAACGCACCTTCGACGCGGTGCGCCAGGCGGTCGAGAGCCTGGAGCCGGTGACCGTGGGCGCTGGACGGGGATATGAAGACCGGATCATGATCAACCGCACGCTGCGCCTGCGGGACGGCAGCGGGTGGACCATCCGCCACGCCAACCCGTGCCCGCCGGACGACGAGGTCGCTGGCCTGGGGCCGGTGGACCCGGAGATCGGCCTGCTGCGGGTGGACCGGCTGGATGGCCGGGCCCTGGCGGTGCTCTACAACTTCGCGTGCCACCCGCTCCTGGGTGTGCCCGGCGGCGCCATCACCGCCAACTTCCCCGGCTTTGCCTCGGCGGTCATCGAAGCGGCCCTCGGCGGCGCCACGGCCCTGTTCCTGCAGGGTGCCGGCGGCGATGTCACCGAGGTCCTCTACAAGGACGCCAACCGCCCTCGGGACGCCCGTCCCGTCGGCGTCGTGCTGGGTCTGAGTGCCCTGCGGGCCCTCTCGCAGGTCCAGACCGGGGCGGCCGACCTGGCTGTAGCGCGGCAGGAGGTGCGCTTGCCGCGGCGCACCGACAGCGACGCGCGCATCGCCGAACTGCGCCGGGAGCAGGAGGAGCTTCTGGCCTCGCTGCGCTTCACCAGCCTGAACTTCCGCGCCTTCCTGCCCCTCTATCTCAAGTGCGCCCTGAACCCCGAGTACCCTGCCGACTACTCTTACCGCTACCTGCATGAGGCGTCCATCGGCAGTCACGACCTGCAGGCCCTTGACGAGGAGAACCGCGGCAACATCGCCAAGTACCTGAGCAACATCCGGGCCATGGAGCGATTGGCGCGCATCCAGGACCGGATTGCGACCTATGAGCGCCACCGGGAGATCAACCGGGCGAGTGGTGAGGATACGGTCCTGACGGAAGTCCAGGGCATCCGCATCGGCGACTGCGTGCTGGTGACCTCACCGGCCGAGGTGCTGGTGGAGGTGGGCCTCAACATCAAGCGCCAGTCGCCCTACGAGTACACCTTCCTCGCCGCCTTCTCCAACGGGTACATCCACTATGGGCCACCGGCCAGCGACTACCCCAGGGGCGGATACGAAGTGACCGAGTGCTTTCTGGCCCCGGAATGGCAAGAGATCTTCGAGCGCACGGCCCGGGAAGTCATCGCCCGGCTGTAGCCGCCCGTGGTACGCGGGCCCCGGAGGAGGAGCATCCGATGGCATCACCGGAGAGCCAGGCATACCTGCAGATGCTGCGCGAAACGCCAGCCTTTGGCCGCGACGGGTTTGACTTCGAGGGTCTGCGACTGGGCATGGCGACGCGCCGGGAGCCGGCCGACCCGACGGTGCGCTGCCATCCCGGTGAACTGGGCGGTGTCCCCGGTGAGTGGGTCCTGACGCCCACAGCAGACCCCGACGTGCGGCTCCTGTACCTGCATGGTGGAGGCTTCGTGTCCGGGGCCGGGGCCTACTACCTGCCCCTCGGGGGGCATCTGTCGGCGGCTGCCGGCTGTGCCGTCTTTCTGGCCGACTACCGCCTGGCCCCCGAGCACCCCTTCCCGGCGGGGCTGGAGGACTGCATCCGCGCCCATCAGGCCCTGACCGACACCGGCCCGGGAGGCCCCGCGCCGGCGACCGCCACCTTCATCGCCGGGGATTCCGCCGGTGGCGGACTTACCCTGTCCACCCTCCTGGCTCTGCGCGACCGTGGCCTGCCGCTGCCCTGTGGCGCCATCGCCCTGTCGCCCTTCGCCGACCTCACACTGTCGGGCAAATCCCTGGTGTCCCAGGCCGAGGCCGACCCGATCATGCACCCCAACTGCCTGCCGGGTTTCGTCAGCCGGTACATCGGCGATGGGGATGTGCGGGATCCGCTGGCCTCGCCCGTCTTTGGCGACTACACCGGGCTGCCGCCACTGCTCATTCAGGTCGGTGAGCACGAGATCATCCTGGACGACAGTCTGGCTGTGGCCGCGAGGGCTCGAGCGGACGGGGTTGAGGTGACGCTTGAGGTCTGGGAGGGCATGTTCCATGTGTTTCAGTCTCACGAGCCCCTGCTCCCGGAGGCCCGCGAGGCGATCGAGCATATGGCGGCCTTCATGCGCGGTCAGCAGGAGCCGGGGCCGAGCTAACCAGTTCAAGAAAACGCCAGACTGCGGAAGGACGGTCAAGCATGCACACGTGGAATGTCGGCATCGTCGGGCTCAGTCGAGGGCGGGGCTTCCTGTCCCTCTTCGCCGCCCATCCCCGGATGCGTGTCACCGCCTTGTGCGATGTGAACCCGGCCATCCTTTCCGACCTGGGGGCCGCCTTCGCACTGCCCGACGCGGCCCTGTACACCGATTACGAGCAGTTCCTCGCCGCCCCTACCGATATTGTGATGATCGCCACGCCCATCCGTTTCCACGCTGAACAGACCATCAGGGCGCTGCAGGCCGGGAAGCACGTGCTCTGCGAGCAGACCGCCGCCTACACCGTGGACGACTGTGCGCGAATCGTGCAGGCCGTGAGAGATACCGGACGGACATACATGATGGCCGAGAACTACTGCTACTTTCACTACATCCGCCAGTGGCGGCAACTGGTGGACCAGGGCAAGCTGGGCTTCATCTACTACGCCGAGGCCGAGTACATCCACGAGATCGAGGACCTGCTGGTGGACCGAGCCACCGGCGCTTTCCATTGGCGCCATGAGCGACCGCCGATCTGGTACTGCGCCCACTGCCTGGGACCGCTGCTGACGCTGATGGATGACCGCATCGTAGCCGCGTCCGGCAGTCACGCGGGCTTCCACAAGCGGCCGGAGTATGCCGACCACCTGGGTTTCCTGGACATGGAGGTCGGGCTGTTCCGCACCAAGAAGGGAGCGCTCATCAAGATCGCCCGCAGCCAGGTCGCCCCGCGCTACCCCCATACGGTCTACTACTCGCTCTACGGCACTCACGGCTACGTCGAGAACGGCCGCGACGGCAGCGATACCAACGGCTTCCTGTGGATCGAGGGGGAGACGCCGGAGAGCGAGCACGGCCACCGCCAGGCCGAGACCATCTGGTGCCCAACCTCAGACCCGGACGCGCCCGAGGAGGCCCGGCACGGGGGCCATGGCACGTCCGAGTACTACATGCTGGCCGACTTCCTCTACGCCCTGGACAACGGTGTCGCGCCGCCCATTGACGTGGTCCGGGCCATGGACTTCACGGTCCCCGGCATCGTTGCCCATGAGTCCGCGATGAGCGACGGCAACTGGCGCGAGGTGCCACTACTGGGCTAGGGCCGCACGGACCACCTCAGAGCCCGGAACGGCCGACGGCAAGGGGCGCGGCGGGGTTCTCACTTGCGGCCGCCCCACACGGCCTCTCGGTACTCCAGCCATAGCAGCGACACGTCACGCAAGCCGGCAGCCTCCAGCAGGGCGAGCTCGTCCCTGATGGTCCTGGGCTGGTCGCCGTCCCGGGCTTCGAGCCCATCGAGGAACTGGCGGGTCGCCGTGGCGTCCCGGAAACGGTCGTCAGAACCGGCCGCGCGGGCGACAATGCCCTGCACGCGCAGCTTCTGGATGCGCTGCTCCATCATCGCTGACTCCGCCACGATCAGGTCCGCGTTCAGGAACCAGCCACCCGGGCGGAGAACCCTGAGACACTGCGCCACCACCGCCGACTTCTCGTCCCGGTTCAGGTGATGCAGGGCGTAGGAGGAGAAGACCACGTCGAACTCCTCGCCCGCGGCCAGCAGGCTCGCCAACTGCCGAAAATCGCCCAGCCGAAAATCCACTCGTCCCGCCAGCAACCCCAGCCGCGCCTGGGCCATCTCCAGCATCGCCCGAGCGACATCCACGGCCACCACCTGACTCGCGCCGAAGTGCTGCAGGAGACAGTGAGTGAAATAACCGGTGCCCACTCCCAGGTCCAGCGCCCGCAGCGGCGTCTCCGGCGCGAAGGGAAGCACCTCGAGGGCGACCTCCACCATCTTCGCGCGGTTGGGGTGCATGATCGCCATGTCGGCGTCATACGAGGCCACACGTTCCGGCAGGTCGTAAGCGCCCAGATGTGTCTGCTCCATGACAGGTCTCCATGTCGGGTAACCAGCGACGGCCGCTCACCCAGGCGCCGTGCTCACCGGCGTCCCCTGTACGGACGCCTTCGCCTCTATCCGGCCCGCATACCCGGGAAGGGCGGGGCGAACTTGTCATGGATACGGATCGCCTCAGCCTCGTCGCAAAGGATATGGGTGTTCGGGTCCTGGGGGACGTGCAACACCTCGTAAGCCGCCCAGGCCAGCCAGCCGTCCTCGCGCTGGTCACGGAACGCCTCCAGCGCCTTCCGGCCCCGGTCGCCGCAGGCCAACAACGCCATGCCCACCGGTCGCCAGCCCCAGGCGGCATCGCTGCGCGTGCAACCGTCCCCGTACTCGCGGAAACCTCGGCGCAGAGCCGTATAGGCCGCCTCGGCCTGCTGGGAGGAGAGCAGGTTGCCTCGCAGCAGCGTCGCCAGGTCAGTGGCCGCGCGGACCCGTACCGTGGCACTCTCCTCCGCCAACCCGGCCAGCAGGGCGTCAAAGGCTCCGGCACCGGCCACCGTGGTCAGCCCCGCCAGCGCCCAGTACCGCACGCGGTCATCGGCGTCCGTGCACGCCACGCGGAGCGCGTTCTCAGGGTCTGGCACCTTGCCTGTTCCCAGGGCCCGTGTCGCCACGTCGCGCACCCACCAGTGCGGCGAGTCCAGCGCCTCCCGCAGCGCCGGCCTTGCCGCCTCGCCCATCGCCGCCAGGGCCGTGATGCACTCCTGCTTGAACTGGCAGCCCGCGTCCCGCGCCAGGGCCCGCACAACCGCCTCGGCGCTCCCGGGCCCGTGCACCAGTCCCAGCGCCGTGGCTGCCTGGATGCGGACTGACGACTCGGAGTCAGTCAACGCACGCTCGAGCTCGCCGATCCACTCCTCAGCCTTGAGTTTCCCCAGCGTCCGCACGGCCTCCCGGCGCACCAGCACATGCCGGTCACGCAGCAGCCCAGCCACCTGTGACGGGTCAGCGCTCAGCTTCCCGGCGCCGATGTCGGCCAGTGTCTGTGCCCGGAGCTTCCAGTCGTCGCTGTTGAGCGTCTCCAGGCTGGTCGGTTCCAGACTGAGGGGGTCAATCCCGTACCCCGGCGAAGGGACCGTGCAGAGAGCCAGGCCCTGGTCGAGAAGCGGTTGCCAGTCAGGCAGGAACGGGGAACTCGAGAAGGCCACGACCTTCACATCCGTGCCGCGGCAGACCTCCAGCACCCGCTCGGCCAGCGCATAGAGCGCCCCGCCGCAGTAGATGTAGAGTTCATCTACCAGTCTCTCCTTCACCCAGCCCTCCCAGTCCAGGTGGATGCCGCCCTGGCACAGCACGTCGGTCGGCATCGCCAGCCAGCGCTGCGCCAGGTTGGGCTGGTCAGGACGCAGGAGCATGGTGAGCTTCTTGCCGCGCGGCTTCAGGGCAGCATGCAATTCGCGCAGGAACTGGGTGAAGTACTCCCCGCGCAGCCTGTTCCAGGCCTCGCGGTCGAAGGGCTCGGTGCGGATGTCCACGCCGTAGCGGCGCCGAAACTCCGCCACGATCGGCTCATTGAAGCCGAACTCGTCCATGTACCGCATGCCCATGTTCTCGACATAGGTGTAGAAGGCGATGCCGTCGTAGCCGGGCTGCACCGTGTGGCGGACGTAGCGGTCCACCAGCAACTTGCGCGCCTCGGGGTAGCACCACTCGATGGGCCCTGGGGCGCGGCGCTCCCCCCAGCGGTCCACCGGACACCACTCGGGATGCTCCACGCGCAACCGGTCCTCTGTCGCATAGGGGAAATAGGCGCAGCCACCCACGTCCCCCTGAGCCCCGTGCTCGAAGATGCCGGTGATGGCGTAGATTTCCATGCCCTGGCGCCGCGCGGCTTCTATCGCCAGCTTGTCGGTCTGCACGTCGCGGGTCAGATGCCCGATCCAGTTGGTCCACCAGTCGTGGTACAGCGGGTTCTCGCGCCGGATGAGGTGGTTCTCCAGCCAGATGCGGTCCTGCTCACCGCGCCAGTACATCCGCTGGACCCCGTAGGTGTCGCGGAGCCACTCGAACATGGCATCAATGGTGGCCGGACTGTCCACCGGCAACCACTCGCTGACCCATTGGTTGTCGCCAGTGCTGCAGTAGGCGTAGAGCCGCTGGTGCTTGCCCTGGGCGTGCGCCAGGGCGCTGATCGCCAGCAACAACGTGCCGGCCAGCGACACGGTCCACCGTGGACAGTCCAGGCTTGGCATGTCCGTCCTCCTCGGTCGGTTCAGGGCAGCTCCTCAAGTCTGAGGCCTTCGACCCACAGCGTGCCGACGGACATGAAGTAGACCTCGAACCGCACGTCATCGCTGTCGCGGGTCGCCGTGAACTCGTGGGTGACGGTCTCCCAGTCGCTGCCGATGCGCTGTTCCTTCTGCAGCCCGCAACTCTCCCACGGGACGATGTTGTAGACAGCCACGCCGACCAGACTAGTGACCCCCTGGCAGCGGGCACGGTAGGTGACCCGGTAGCGCTTTCCCCGCGTGATGTGGTCCTGCCGGTCACGGTGCAGGATGATCCAGCCCCCGCCGAACCTTGTGCAGGTGATCCTCTGGCAGCAGAACTCGCTGTCGCCCGTTTCGATGCTGGCCTCGGCGAGATTGGGGCGCTCCGGCGGACCGCCCTCCGGATTGAGGCGCCAGCCATCGGCGACACCGTCGCCGTCACGGTCAGCAATGGTTGGAGACAGACTGATCGTCCGCTCCGCGTGGGCTCCATCGGTGCACGTTGCCCGTAGAGCCAGCGCGTCGGTCGAGACGACTGGCCGCGTGGCCGTAAGCCCCACGGGCAGCACCCTCGTACCGCCGCCGGCGAGGTCACTGAAGGTCTGCGTCTTGGGGTCCACCACGTAGCCCTCCGGGACGGCGGCTTCCAGTCGCCCCGTCAGCGGCGAGCCCGCCACGTTGTGGACTTCGACCTCCACAGGGGTCACAGTCGGCCCGAGTTGGTCTGTGCGGAAAGGCCGTACGGTCAGCCGCAGGGGTTGCTGCACCCGCACAAAGGCCCGCAGGGTGATCTCCTGGCCACCGGGCACGGTCACACTGACCGGGATCTCCCTCAGCCCAGGAGCAGCGTCACGGGTGACCGCCAGCGCCAGCCGCACCTGGGCCTCCTCTCCGGGCGCCAACCGCACCCGCTCAACCGCCGCGGCCGGAACAACACCATCCGCCCTCCCGGGACGCACCGTGAAGGTCGCCGGCATGCCGAAGTCGTTGCGCAGACTGCAGGCCAGCTCCAGCGACGCTCCCGCCAACACCTCCGATTCCGCCGGCAAGAGGGTGACGAGCTCACGCTGCGTGACCTCCAGCCCCTCCAGGGAGTCCGCCTCCAGGTACTGGATGCGCCCATCCACGGCGAGAGCCCGCCCGGCCGCCGGCAGGTCCAGCGGAGACGCGTTGCCATACCAGTCGCAGGTCCGCAGGCGCATGGCCCGCGGCGGCTTCAGGAAGGCGAAGTCCGTGCCCGTCTCCGCGCAGAGCGTCAGCAAGTCAGTGTCATCGCGGCGAAACCACAGCGCGTGCAGCCGGCCCCCAACCTCCAACCGCCGCACCAACCTGGCCCCGCTGAGCCTGGGCACCATCGCCGCGTAGGCCAGCAGAGCAGGGCGGGGGACACCCGTGGGGTCCGCCAGCCCGAACATGCCGTGGGCGAAGTCGTGCCAGGAGAGGTTCGCCGCCTCACCGGAGGCTTGCGCCAACTGGTAGCTGCGGGGGACGTACTGGCCGTGCGTCGCCACCGGCACCGTGACCCAGTCCCGTCCCGATACCGCCCATCCCAGCTCAGTGGCCCAGACCTCGGCCTGCGGGTGGCCATGCTCCGTGAGCCAACGGCGCGCCGTCTCAAAGACGGTGCCCACGTTGCCCATCTCATGCACCGAGTAGTTCAGCGACCAGGCTTCGGGCGGGTCCCCCGGGCGGTAAGGGTGCGGTACGATGCCGTCAAAGGCATCGCCCAGACCCGCGTCGAGACACTCGCCCACAAAGCTCAGCCAGTCGGCGCTCAGCAACACTTTGTTCTCGGGGTCTATCTCCTTGAGGATGCGGTAGGTGCGGCGATGAAGGTCCACGTACTTGGCCACGCTCCAGCCGAGCCGCCCCGATTGCGCCAGCCCCATGATCTCGCTCCAACTCTCCCAGACCCTGATCTGGCCCCGGTACCGGGTCGCAACGGCGCGGACGTAGGCCTCCCAGTCGGCCATGTCGGCCGGACAGCCGGGGGTGGTCACCTGGCCTGGTTCGACGTTGGCCGGCGAGCTCCACGCTGGAGACGCCAGGCCGCCAAGAACACCGATGGTCTTGACATTGTGCCACCGCGCCTCAGCCATGCGCTCGTCGTGCCAGTTCCAGTTCCACTGCCCCCGTTCGGGCTGAATCCAGGCCCAGACGAACCACTGCCGGCTGTACTCGCAGCCGATGGCCTCCAGCGCCTCGTAGCTTGCGGCAAACTCATGGTGGTTGATGCCGAAGATGGTGCCCTGGGAGGGCTTCCCGGCACGGGACTCGAGGAGGCCGAAGCGCACTGTCCGTTCAGCTACCGGCTTGCCTCCCGCCAGAGCCGTGAGGTGCAGGTCGTAGATGCCGTTTGGCAGGGCACGCATGTCCAGGCGGGCGCGGCCGAGCGCTGCCGCGGTGCTGCCTGGCTCCAGGAACACGGTCTGGCGGGTCTCCAGGACGGTCCGTCCCGAGTCCGAGGTGACGCGGCCGGCCAGCACCGCCTGACCCGGCTCCGGCCCCAGCACGGTCACCAGGAGCGCCTCGCCGCGGTACAGCAGGCCAAAGGGGTGCAGTTCAGGCCGCACATGCCAGCCGGTTGTCGCCGCATAGCGCCAGACCGGTTGCGGCGGCGGCGCGGCCCGTAGCCACTGCACATCGCACCAGTCCGCCAGGTCCGGGTTGCCATAGCCCTGGGCGTCGGTGACCAGCTTGAGCCAACCCGTGGCGCTGCGGACCGGGATGGTCACGAGGAGGGCCGGGTCGTCGCGGGTGAGGGCCATGCTGCGCCAGACCATCTCACCGTCCGCCCAGACCGAGAAGTAAGTTCCGTTGCCGGAGCCTGTATCCTGGTCGTCTATGCCGAGGCGGGCCGAGAGCCCCGTCACCCCGGCCGGCACACGGAGCTCAACGATGGAGAAGCCCCGACAGCCGAACCCGTGCTCATACACGCGGCCATCGAGGGTCAGGGGCTGGCCCGCGAAGTTGGTGTCGCGCCTGACCTCCGGGATCTGGCCGCCATAGTGCGGCGTGTAGATGTTGTAGCAGAAGCCAGACCGCCAGGGCCCGGCGGAGACGAGGTTCTCCTCCGCCTGGGCCCCGGCGGCATCCGTCACCAACAAGGTGACAACCACGGTGAGTGCTGCCAGGAGCATCGGTGACGCGCGCATCGCGACCTCCCGGGTGCAGCGAACGCCGGCCGGACGTCAGCCGATCTTTACCGTCACGATCCCGAAGGCCGGAACATTGACGCTTAGCACGCCGCCGGACATGCTGGCTGTGCTCTCGGCGAGGGGCTGCTCCAGGGTGTCCGTCTCGACGACAGGCGCGTCGGCGGCGAACAGTCCGGCCGCGATGCGCACCTCGGCTCGCGTCTCCTGTCCGGTCATCTCGTACAGCCGCAGCACCAACGCCTCGCTGTCCTCGGCCCGTTTGGCGCCCGATAGCATCACATTCGGCGTCAGGACCTCCAGCATCGCCGCTTCGGCCGGCAGATCACCCGCGTGCACGGTGGTCCCTACCGGGATGACCGGGTGATTGAAGGCATACCCTTGCCGCGTCGCCACACCGGCGTCGAACTCGCCCACGTGCGGCACCAGCGCAAAGCGGATGCTGTGATGACCCAGTTCTGGCAGCGGATCCGGATCGTAGCTGGAACGCAGCAGGGTCAGGCTCAGGGTGTCGTCGGAGAGCCGGTGGCCGTACTTGCAGTCATTCAGTAGCGTGGCTCCGGCCTGGGCGTCAGGATCGTCCAGTGCCTGGCCCGTCAGGTCGGCCCAGTTCAGCGCTGGACACTCCTCGCCATCGGCCGGACGCTCGATGATCCCGCACGGGATCTCGAAGTTGGCCCGACCGTACATGATATTGAGAGGGAAGCTTGCCCGCAGCGTCGGTACGCCGGTGGCAGGGTCGCCGCGCTCCAGCCAGTTGACATCGAGCCGGAAATCCACCTGCCGGCTGCCGGTTGCCAGCGAGATGGTGAGGGCATAATCCGACTGCCCGTGGCGTCCGCGCAGCCGCACGGCGGCCTCGTTGGGTCCCATCCGCAGTACGTCGAGAACAGCGCCCGCCAGGGGCTCCACCCGCTCAACGATGGGCCCCAGCATCCAGGCGGTCATTCCGTGGGGTGCCTCCTGCTCGCGCTGGATGGCCCCCAGCACCTCGCCCTCCTCCACCAGTTCCAACCCGGTCGCCTTGTCCACCAGGCTAACGATACCGCCGGCTTCCGCCGAGACGACCAGCTCCAGGTGCTCGTTGCCCAGGACCACCGGGTTCGTCTGCTGGGCCTGCACATAGCCCAGACCGTAGGTGGGTCTGCCGGTCTCGTGGGCATAGGCAGCCCCGGCGGAGGCTGCCGGCGCCACCGGTTCGATGGTGTAGCAACGGTAGCCCATGGCCGGCAGGGCGCGGGCCGGGAAGACCACGACGGCGAAATTGTGACCCCAGTAGTGGCCCCGCTCGGTGACCTGACCAGGTACCTGGTTGCCAGCGCTGTCGCGCACCAGCACCGTATCCGGCAGCTCTCGGTTCCAGACCTTGACCGTCACCAGTTCATCCCGTGCGAAGGGAGCCGGATTGAAGACAAGAAAGGGGTCCGCACCCGACTGGCCCGCCCCCACCGACGACACTCCGCCCCACCATGAGCCTTCGCCGACGCCGCCGCCCAGCCCCAGGTCCGGGCCGCCGTCTGCCGGCGCCAGAGCCGAGGTATCCACCCGCGCCGCCAACCCGCGCAGCGCCTGGCTGCGGATGGCCGTAGTGTGGGCGAGGTTCTCCTGGAAGAGCCCCATCGCGTGCTCCACGGTCTCCTTGACGCCGGAACCGGGGAGGATGTCGTGGAACTGCAGGAACATGGCCCGCTGCCAGCACTCGTTGAGCTGCTCGCGGGGGTACGGATAGCCCGCCAGTGCGCCCGCCGCCAGAGCCACCGCCTCGGTGTCGGCCAGGTCGCACTCGCCCTTGCGGTTGGCAAACTTGATGCGGCTCTCGGACGTGTAGCAGCCCTCGAAGACGAAGTTCAGCTCGGCGTCAATGACCGGCAGCTCCAGCCCTCGCGCCGCGATCTCCTGCTCGCAGGCGCTGTAGAAGTCGTCGGTCGTAGTCAGCTTGACCACCGGGTAGATGGGCCACTGCGCCATCTCCCGGGCCGCCCGCAGGTGCCGCCGCGTCGGTCCGCCGCCGTGGTCGCCCACGCCATAGACCCACAGCAGCTTCTTGAGGCCAGTGTGCCGCTCCAGGTCGAACAGCAGCCGGGTCATGCCGGGGTTGATCTCGCAGTTGTAGCCGTTGGGCGAGTCATCATAGGCCAGCACCCGGGAGCCGTCCTTGCCCTGCCACCAGTAGAGCTGCGAGGTCTCGCCGCTGCTCATGGTGCGCAACTGCGGACCGGAGCTGCGGTGGTGGTAGTACCGGGTCACGCCGCCACGCCGCAGGATGCCCGGCAGGGTCCAGCAGTGCCCGAAGGTGTCGCATTCCCAGGCGATCTTCACCGCGTCATAGGGCAGACCCAGATGCTCGTGCATCCACCGGCGGGTGTAAAGCAGGTGCCGGCAGAGAATCTCGCCCCCGGCCAGGTTCTTGTCACCCTCGACCCACTGGCTGGCGGTGACGTCCCAGCGCCCCTCGGCAACGCGCTGCTTGACCCGTGCAAACAGCTCGGGCGCGTACTTCTTGGTCAGGTGATAGACCGAGGCCTGGCTCTGGGAGAAGTGAAACTCCGGGAACTCGTCCATGAGCTGGTCCATGGTGGCGAAGGTGTCGCAGGTGACGGCGACGGTCTCCGGCCAGGTCCACATCCAGTTCATATCAATGTGGGCGTGGCCCGCGCAGTAGATGGTGTACTCCTTGGCCGCCGCGCCAAGGGGTGCCAGGATGTCCTCGGCCTGCTGCAGCGCCGCCTGCAGCGTGCCGCCCGCCCGCAGGCCCTCGAGTACGGCTCGCGCAGCCTGTTCCAGCATCGGTGCCCACTCGGCGGCATTCTGCGGCTGCGCCGCCAGCAGTCGCCGCGCGAAGTCAAACTCCGCCCGGAAACGATCCACCCAGCGCCGGTGCTCCCCCTCCGCCACCTGCAGTTCAGCCATCATCTTCTGCAACTCTTGCTCTGCGCTCACTCAGCTATCATCCCTTCATCAGCCGGGCCACCCCCGGCCTCGTTGCCTGCATCTTCACACGCGCGCCCGCGGTCGGCTGCTTGCTACCCCGCCACCTCGATCTGCACCTTCACCGACGTTGGCGGCATGTGGCTGGCGTAGTCGAAGGCCTCGATGGCCCGGTCGAAGGGGAAGACGTCAGTAATCAGCGGCTTTAGGTTCACCTTGCCGCTGCCCAGCAGGGCCAGTGAGCGCGGGTACTGGTGGGCATAGCGGAAGACATGCTCCACTCGCGCCTCCTTCATCATCGCCGCGACGGTATCGTAGGGCACCAGCTCCTGGAACATCCCGATGAAAACCAGGCAGCCACCAGGACAGAGGAGCTGGAAGATGTCCTGCGCCGCCGCCAGACTGCCGCTGCACTCAAAGACCACGTCCGCCCCCCAGCCGCCAGTGACGTCCATGACGACTTCCCGCAGCGACCGCTCGGTGACGTTGACCGGCGTGATCGGTCCCAGCGTCGCCGCCAGCTCCAGTTTCGGTGCGACCACATCGGAGATGATCACCTGGCTGCAGCCGCCCGCCAGCGCCGCCAGGGCCGTCACCATCCCGATGGTGCCGGCGCCCGTGACCACGGCCACATCGCCGGGCTTGTGACGGGCTTTGGTGACCCCGTGCATGCCCACGGCCAGCGGCTCGACCATGGCGCCCTCACCGTAGGAGACACTGTCCGGCAGCTTGTAAGTGAAGTCAGCGCTGTGGACCACGGACTCGCGGATGACACCGTGGCCGGGCGGTGTGGCCCAAAACTCCACCCCCGGGTCGAGGTTGTACAGGCCGAGCCGCGCCGGGCGGCTGGTCGGGTCGGGCACACCCGGTTCCATGCAGACCCGGTCGCCCACTGCAAGCTCACTCACCGCGGTGCCGACCTCGATGATGGTGCCCGAGGCCTCGTGGCCCAGGACCATCGGCGCCTCTACCACAAAGGGCCCGATGCGGCCGTGGTGGTAGAAATGCAGGTCACTGCCGCAGATGCCCACCGTGTGCACGGCGATGCGCACGTCGCGCGGTCCCAGCTCCTGGGGGATGTCAATGTCCCGCAGGCTCAACTCGCCAGCCCGCTCCAGTACCAGTGCTCTCATGGTGCACCTCCGTGTCATTCAAGCCTCAAGGCGATAGAACTCGGCCGCATTGTCATGCATCAGCATTACCGCCAGGCGCCGCGCACCCGCCTCGCTCAGGAAGTCGCGTTCCACCTTTGTCGCCAGCACATCCGCCACGCAGGAGCGCGCCATCACCAGATGGCCGTAGACGAACTCAGGGAACCCCACATCCGAGCCGAAGCCCAGAATGCGGTAGCCCGGAGCCAGGTCCAGCCACTCGCTGAGCGACTGCCGCGACACCTCCATGCCGATCACATACATCCAGGCCATGTTCAGCCACACGTTGCTGCAATGCTTGGCCATCATCCCAATCTCGCGGCTCCAGGGGTATCCGCCGTGATAGAGATTGAACCGGGTACGCGGGAAGGCCTGGATGAGGTTCAGCAGCAGCAGTGGATTGCTGTCGGGGATCCAGCAGCCGTTGCCCTGCACGCCGGTGTGGATGTCAAAGATGAGGTCCCGGTCGGTGCAAAGGCCCGCCAGGAAGAAGATGACGTAGTCCTCCAGTTGCCGGGCCTCCGCCCACGGCAGGGCCTCGCCGCGCAGCGCCCGGTCCAGGAGCATCGCGGCCGTAACTTCGGCCACTGGCCGGGATTCCAGCGTCCGCCGGTACGCGTGGGCCAGCTTGATGCCAACCGCGCCGCGACCGGCAAACTCCTCGACCAGCGCGGTGAGCGCCTCGCGCAAGTCGCGCAGGCTGTGGATGCCGCGGTTCACGCGCTCCTCAAGCTGCCGGCGAGGCCCGGGTCGGTAGATCTCCAGGGCCGGCTCCATGCGCAGGATGGGTGTGAAATAGGCCGGGTCCCAATCCTCAAACCAGGGGATGTTCTTGACCTGCGTCCGCACGTTGGCCCGGTTGACCGTCACATCGCGGTACCAACTGCGGTCGGCGGTCCGGTGCCGGATGCTATCGTTGAGGGCCTGCCAGTTGCTATCATCCAGCTCCGCCCCCTCGAAGCCAAACAGGTCGCGGTAGGTGACCAGGTTGTGGCGCCAGTAGCTCTCGTTGAAGCAGCGGTCCACGATGGCCTTGAGATGCTGCCACCGCTCCTCGTCAGGCGCCTCGCGGTCGTAGTACCGGCCGGGGAACTGCCCCGACAGCGCCCCTATCTCGCGGTCGAAATACGAACCGAGAGTGAAGAGGTCATAGGGTCCCTGATCGTAGTACTCACTCTCACTGCGAGTGTGGGCGTGGCAATCAACGGTCGGGGTCGCGGCCATAAGCTGCAGGAGTTCGCTGCGCAGGCTGGACATGGCGGCCTCCGGGCACAGTGGTGAAGTGGTCAGGAGTTCGCTGGGGACGGCGGCCTGTCCTGCCGGGGGCCCAAAAGGTCCGGGACGCGGCAGGCAAGCCGCGTCCCGGGAGGAGCATACGACGACCGGCGAGCGTGGTGGCCTACTGCGTGGGCTGATCCTTCCAGCCACCCGCGTAGTACGCCTGCTGAATCTGGGCCGTCACTTCCACGTTGGTCGGGTCCTTCAGCCACTTGGCGTGGCCGTCGCAGAAGGCCCAGTTGCGGCCATCGTTGTGTCGCCGTCCGGATGCCCAGCGGCTGGGGTTGTACGAGCTGCTGGCGCCGTATCCGAAGTAGAAGTACCAAGTGCCGTAGGCATAGGCCCCCTGCCCGAACTCGCCCGCCACGATACACTGAGAGGGGCTGTTGATAGAGGCTTGCGTGGCATGGCCCTGGGACCAGCCCAGATAGACGTTGGTGGCGTAGCTGAGCGGCCAGAGGCTTGCGGCCTCGGCCGCCGTTGCCGGAGCGTAGCCGAAGCGGGCTATGAACATGCCGTCATAGTCATTGGAGCCGGCGCTGCCGACCTTCGTCATGCAGGCCCGCTGCGCGTCGGAGGGGCAGACCAGGACCTGCCAGTTCTTCACGTAGGGCTGAATCGTTACGTGCCAGGGAAAGGCACCGGGGCGCCACAGACCAGGACCCGGGGCGTTGAAGCAGTCGTAGTAGGTCATGAAGGGCCACATCTCGTCGTAATCCTGGGCGTACATCAGCAGGCCGAGGCCGATCTGTTTGAGGTTGCTAAGACAGGAAGTCTGACGCGCCTTCTCGCGAGCCTTGGCGAAGACGGGAAAGAGGATCGCGGCCAGAATGGCGATAATCGCGATCACCACCAGCAACTCGATCAACGTAAAACCCTTGCGTCTCATCTGGATCACCTCGGTTCGCATTGGATCGCCGACGTCAATATAGTCGGTGCCGGTAGGAGCCTGGAACGTGACCAGGAACGAAACCACTGCTTCGCTGACGGCAAGGAGGCAATCGGGTGGCGCGACGGACCTTGACCCAATCTTAATACTCTTGCTCCGCTGCGTCAATGGCGATCGTGGCCCGCTCGGAACACGCGGCAACAGGCTCACCCGGGCCAGCACCGGGGGACCGGCCCTGCCCGGAAGGGGCGCAAGGGGCGTCTGCCGAAGGACTCGGTAGTCTGCTCAAGTCCCAGGAGAGTCCACGCCATGGTCCGTCTTGTCACGCTCGGGCTGCTTGCTGCCGTCTCGGTCTCTTTCCCCGCTCTTGCTCAGGACATTGCCCACGACCTGACCCCGGAACTGCGGGCGCGGCTCGGGATGCCCGAGGGGCCACTGCCAGAGCTCGTGCCGGCCGGGACCAGCCCCGACGCTGGCTACACCCCGGAGCAAGCCGCCCGGAACGCCCCGGACATCCTGGGCGTGCAGGTCGCCCACCTGGGCGGCCAGCGGCTGCTGTTTGCGGTCACCTTCGCCCGCCGGCCGGACTTCATCGGCGCTACGTTTATCATCTACGTCGATGCCGACAATGACCCCGGCACGGGCCGCCGGGACCAGTACCACGGCGGCGTGGACTTCATGCTGGTGGCTGTCGGTGACCAGGTCTCGCTGAACAGCCACAATCCCGCCAACGCGCCCGGCAACACCATCGTCCGCGCCGCGCGGGTTGGAGCGGCTCTGTATGTGACCGTGGACACGGCCCTGCCGGACACCGACCCGCTGGCCGTCGGCGTGCACCTGCTGTCGCAACGCGACGGCGGCGAGAGTGACTCCACCCAGCACCAGGTGGTGCAGTTGCCGCGCCGCGCGGCCACGGTCCCCGCCCTGCCGCGGGGCAGCGGCTCCAGCCTGCGCACGGCCGAGGACTTCCGTTATGTGGACGACCTGGTGCAGTACGAGAAGCTGTCGGACAAGGGCCTGCGCTTCGACCAGGTGGCCCCGCGCGAACCCTTCCGGCCCGGCCGAGAGTGCCCGAAGCCGCTCTTCACAGCCACCCCGAGGCGTCCGGGGCAGGGAGGCAATCTGACCCGGACCCGGGTGCCGGTCTCACTGTTGGAGGAGACGGGTACAGACCGGCCTCGGAGCCCCGTCAGCTTCGGCTTCCCCTGCCCGGAAGGTGGCATCTTCGACCCGGCGCACATGCGTCTACTGGAGGGTGACCGCGAGGTCCCGGCTCAGTTTACCATCACCGCCTTCTGGCCCGACGGCAGCCTGAAGTGGGTGCTGGTGGACCTCCTGACCGACCTGCGGGCCAACGAAGAGAAGACCGTCACGGTGGAGTTGGGGCATGAGGTCCGGCGGGACGCGGGGAGACCTGCGCTGACGCTGGACGACATAGACCGTCTCTGGCCGGACTTCGTGACCCCCGTCGGATTGGAAGTGGAGGACGAGACGGGCGCTAGCTTCCTGAGCAGCCAGTGGCCAGAGGGCCTCACACTGGAGCAGAGCGGCCCGGTGAAGGCCGTGGTCCGCGGTGAGGGCCGCTATGCCACCGATGAGGGGGCCGGCTTCCTGCGCTACGTCGTTCGGCTGACGTTCTGGGCGGACTCCAGACGGGTGCAGTTCGCCTGGACGACCGTCAACGACAACCTGGCAACGGAGTTCACCGACATCACCTCCCTGTCCCTGCCGCTCTTCCTCGGCGGACGCGTGCGCGCTGCCAAGGTGGGTGTCCCGGATGCTACGGGGAAGCTGCAGATGGCCCCCGTGTCGGAGTTCTCGCTGTTGCAGGCCGATGATCAGACGGGCTCCCTGCGGACCACCCGGGGGACTGAGGGCATCGGCCGCGCGCCGGGCGTGGTGCGCGTTCAGGCGGGCGACAATATCCTTACGCTGGCCGTCTGCGATTTCTGGCAGCGCTGGCCCAAGGGCCTGTCGCTGAGCGGCGACCGCCTGTCCCTCGACCTGCTTCCCCGCCAGCCCGGTCCGGACTTCGGCACCGGCCTCCCGCACTACCTCCTGTTCAACCTGTGCGAAGGGAAGTACCGCCTCAAGTGGGGCATGAGCTTCACCGAGCGGTTCGCGCTGGACTTCGACCCCGGGACCACCGCGGAGGCGCTCTACGCCGATGTGAACAAGCCTGTCGTGGCCGTCATCCCCGCCTCGTGGTACGCCAGAACCGAGGCGCTGGGGCGTGTCGCGCCGCCCCTGGAGAAGCAGTTCGCGGTATGGGACAAGTGGGTCGCTGACGCCTTCCAGGCCAACATGCGGGTCAAGGAGCGCGACCGCGAGTACGGCTTTCTGAACTATGGCGACTGGTATGGCGAGCGGGGCCGCAACTGGGGCAACAACGAATACGACTACGCCCACGGCCTGTTCCAGGACTTCCTGCGCACCGGCAACCGCGACCACTACCGCTGGGCTCTCACCGCCGCCCGCCACCAGGCCGAGGTGGATGTCGTGCACGCCTACCCGGACCCCTTCTACGTCGGCGGGCAAGTGCCGCACTCGGTGGGGCACACGGGGGCCTGGAGCGAGCAACTGGAGCGCGGGACCTGGCAGGCGCGCTATGACAGCATGGTCACCGCCGCCAACGGCCACAACTGGGCCGATGGCATGGTGGACGCCTGGTGCCTGAGCGGCGACGCAGGGGTCATGCAAAGCGCCCTGCTCTACGGCGAGCATGTGGCCTGGGCCATGTCTCCGACCTTCAAGGCTCTCGGCACCCACGAGCGCTCGGCCGGCTGGTCGCTGAAGGGGATCATGGCGCTTTACAATCAGACCTATGATCCGGAGTACCTGGCGGCGGCGCGGCGTATCGCCGCGGTGGCCCTGAAGGAGCAGGACCTGGCGGGGTGCGGCGCCTGGCCCCATGTCCTCCCCCTCGACCACGCCAACGGCCAGGCCAACGTCGTCGGCAACAACCTGTTTCTGATCGGGGTGCTGCTGGGCGGCCTGCAGGCCTATGCCGAGGCCGCGCAGGACCCGGCGGTGGACCAGGCCCTGATCGCCGGTGTGCGCTGGGTGGCAAAGTCGTGGGACGAGAGCGCCGGCGGCTGGCCGTACTCCGCCACGCCCGATGGCCGGCCACTCTACCCGGCCACCACCAGCCTCAACATGCTCATCATTCAGCCGGTGGCCTATGTGGCGAAGCTGACCGGTGATGAAGCGCTCTGGCACATCGTGGAGGAGGCCCTGGCCGCCGTCGCCGTCGGCGGGGCCGACAGCTTCGGCAAGTCCGTGGCCCAGAAGCTGCACTTCGCCGGCGGGACGCTGGCGCTGCTGCAGGAGCACTACGCCCAGACGCGGTCCGACAAGGGAGCCAGCGCGCTGAGCGGCGACGCGGCGTGGTTCGCCGCCATGATGGCCAAGACCCCCGCTGCGAAGCGGCACTCGGTCCGGGCGCCGGACGAGAAGATCTTCTGGGTCGAGCTCCAGGCCGCCGAGACAGAGCTCACCTGCACCCGCAGCCCCCACGGGGCCATGACCAAGCGGTCGCCCACCGGCACGCTGCAGGTGACAGACGCCGCCGGGCACGTCATCGGCGAGGACACCTTCAGCACCGATGGCGCCCACGAGTACCGCGTGAAGTTGACGGGGCAGCCCGGTGAACAGTTCCGGGTTCTCATCAACGACGACCAACGCGGCGTGTGGACCCTGACCGGGGCCGGTCTTCGGATCGTCATGCAGACCGGCCCGGACTTCCGCATCGGGGGTGTCGGCAAGGGTCGCTACTGGTTCATGGTGCCCACCGGGACATCCGAGTTCGCCCTGAGACTGCTCGGAGTCCATACGGGCGGCTACGGGGCCGTGGTGCTGACCCCCGGCGGTCAGGTGGCCCGACAGCACCAGGACATCAACCCCGGAGCAGCGCTGATCCCGGGTGCCGCCCCCGACCCTCCGGTGCCGCCCACGCACCCTGAACGAGGCGAGATCACCGTGCGCCCCGAGCCCGCTGATACGGGCAAGTTGTGGAGCGTGGTCCTGTGGGCCGCCGGCGACATCGGCGTCGAGCTGGTGGGTGTACCCCCGTATCTGTCTCTGGGCGCGGAGGCGTGGTTTCAGCCCGCGGGGAGATAGCCCTGTTCGCTGAGATGGGTACTACCGCGTGACCTCAAACACTCGCACCGCCGACGGCCGGAGGTGCGCGATGATCTCATTGGCCGCCTCAGGTTTGGCGTCCGACTCAAAGAGCAATCGCGAGCAGAACTCGGCCAGGTCCGGCCTGACGCTGACACTCAAGGGCTCGCGGCCGAGGTTCACGACGACCACGTAGCGCTTGTCGCCCACTGTCTTCATCCGTGCCTCGACGTCTCCGCGCTCGGGCTCCGCGGCCAGGGGCCGCCAGTTGCCCGTTCCCAGGATCGCCTCCTGGCAGGCTACCAGCTCCGAGTTCAACGCCCGCACGTGCGACCACAGCTCCGGTGTGTTGGCCAGGCAGCCCGCTGGCTCACCGTCGTAGTAGGAGTAGTAGCCGAACCACGTGTAGCCGTGGATGGCGTGCAGCCAGGCGCTGCTGCGCAGCTCGTCGGGCGTGGGCATGCGCTGGTCATGCCGGCTGTAGACATAGGTCTGCAGGCAGGTCCCCAGGACCTTGCGACCCAGAAGCGCCTCATCGGAGATTGCCAGCCAGACCCGGAACGCCTTGGCGGTCAGGGTGGGGAAAGGGTAGCAGTCAAAGCTCCAGATGTCCTGGCTGTCGAGGTATTCGGTGGCCCGGGGGTACTGGCACAGGTTCACCCAGACGGGGTGATTGGGGTCCAGTTGCCGGATCAGCGTGGCCGCCTCCGCCACCTGCTGCGGAGTCACGCTGAGCCCGTCGGGCTCGTCAATGAGGTCCCAGGCGATGATGGCCGGATGGTCCTTCAGGGCCGTGATCACCTGCTGCAGGTGCCCCAGGTTGAACCCCAGGCCGTCGCGGAAGTAGCTGTGGAACAGCGCGACGGTGCCGTAGACGCCGTTCTGCTGGCAGGCGTCCAGGTGCTGCCTGATCTTCGGGGCCGGGTCGTCCTGCGTCTCGGCCCAGCACTGGACCAGGTTGAAGCCCCGCGTCCGCACCTCGGGGGTGGCGGGGGAGTGGTAGAGCAGCCGGGCCAGAAACGGCCGCCCGTTGACCATCAGCCGGTCGCCCACCGCCTTGGCCTCGCGGACGGGCTCCCAGGCGGGGAAGGCCGTGGTCGGGAAGCGGATGAAGGCCTGTGTGTCCTCCTGCACGACCCGGTCGGCGAGGCGCAGCACGGCATGGGTCTCATAGCGGCCGATCGGCAGCCGGGAGAGCGGCAACGCACGGGTCACCTCGGCCGCGCCCTCCAGGTTCTCGCGGGCCACGGTTCGCTCGGGCTCCAGTTGTCGCAGCTCCCAGGCGATGGTCATCCGGGGCATGAGTTCCGGTGAGCAGAGCAGCCTGCAGGTCCACTTGCCGGACCCGACATTGCTGGGGTAGGCGTATTCGTCGAGAGCCACCTCCGCCGCCGGGGCGACGGTCACAGGATAGGTTGCGGCCGCCCCCTCGCGCCCACCGACCAACAGCCTCACCAGCAGCGTCGTCGGTCCCGAGCGCCAGGCTTCCGGCCGCAGCTCCAGGACCGCCTCCTGACCTTCGCCAACGGTCACGGTACCTGCAGCGGCAGCCTCCTCCCCGATCTTGGCCTCCACACGCATCTCTGTCTGCGGCCCCGTGTTGCGAAGGGCGATCTGCAGCAGATTGGGCCCGAGAACGGGTGGGGCCATCGCGACCTGACGCACCACCACGGGCAGCTCCCCCGGGTCGCCGGCAGGCGCTGGCGCCACGGTGGGCGCCCCTTCAGGCCCACCGCTGAGCATGGGCCACAGCGTGCGGTAGGACGCAAAGTCCTGGTCATCGTTGCACGGCACATAGCCTGGCTGGTTGGTCAGGAGGATGACGTCAATGTAGGGCCACTGAGTGCTGTCGGCGGACCCCTCCAGGCGCAGCACATGGTCCCCCGGCCCGCTCACCGGCCCCAGGGGCCGCGACCAGCGCAGCGCCACGGAGTTGGCGTTCTCACGCGCCAGCAGTCCCAGGTCCTGTCCATCCCAAAGCACCCGGGTTCGCGTCTGTGCCATGTCCAGGGCCCGAATGAACAGCGTGTAGGGCCCCTCGCCCAGGCCTTTGATGTCATATTCCACGAAGCCCCCCGCCGGGTTGCCAAAGACGATGACTTTGCCCCCGGAGGGGTGCCGCATCCACGAGGTGAAGCCCTCCGCCCGCAGGCCCTGGCCCTCGCCGCGGTCGCACGCCTCACCCTCGATGTAGCGGTACTCATACAGCGCCGGGGCCGCCGTTGCACCCAGCAACAGGACAGGCAGAACCGCGCTCAGCCGGATGGTCATGGGCTTGCCTCCCTCCTGTCCCCCGGAACGGCGGGAACTTCGCCGCAAGGCCGCACCGGGCCTGCCTGCCGGAAGGTCCGATGGGCCTGAGACCGGAAACAGACCCCCATTCCCTGCGGAGGCCCCTGGTATGAAGCCTGTTGCTCTGACCATCATCCTGCACCTGGCGCTCGTGGGGGCTCAAACCGTCGTGAACGCCGCCCCCGGTCCGCTGGCTGGCGCCTGGAAAGGCAACACCCTTACTGCCCTCCGCAGCGGCAACAGCGACTTGCTGGGCGTGGTGGCGAGGCTCCAGCTTCTCGACCCGCGCACCGGCCAGCCGACAGCGCCCGGTAGATTCACGCTGACGGCGCGTCTCGACCCGGGCCGAGGGGCGCTGTGGCTGCAGGGCGAGGTGACCGCCAGCGGCACCGAAGACGCCATCGCTGACCTGGTGCTGCGTGTGGAGGGCGTGTCCCTGCCCACCGGCAACGGCGTGGATGACCTGCTGCTGGCCTCGTCGCTGGTCAACAAGCTGCCCATCGCGCCCCTGCGGACCCTCGCCAACGGGCACGACCAACTCGCCCTGGCCATGCCCGCCGACAAGCCCTACTGCTTTGTCTTCCGCAGCCTCCCGGCCGAGCGGGCGGTGGAAATGCGCCTGCCCCTGGGCTTCAGCAATGACACCCGTCCGGAACTCCGCATGCGGGCGCCCTTTGGCATCGTGCTCATGCCCACTGACCCGCAGTGGCACTTCCGCTCAGCCCTGGCCCAGTACTACCGTCTGTTCCCGGCCATGTTCGCCCGCGTGGAGAAACGCGATGGCGGCTGGTTCTTTGCCAACGAGATCAACCAGATCCCCAACCCCCAGCACTACGCCTTCTTCGAGGGTCTGGGCGATGTCGAGGAGACCCACGCCAAGGGCCTCGGCATGTACCCCTACAGTGAGACCAGCTCCGAAACCATCTGGCTCCCCGGACCAGGCCTGCCGAAGGACTATGAGGAGGCCATGCGCATCCTTGACGAGATGGATCGCGCCATCGCGCCGGCGGTCTGGTCCATGAAGGGCGGCACACTCGACGATCAGGTCAAACACAGCGGCGCCCGCTCCTACAAGTCGCACCTGCCCCAAGCCGCCGGTTCGGGCTATGCCCAGCAGGTCATCGTCCCGGAGGAGCCCATCGCCGAGCCAGTCATCGTGGAGGCCTGGAGCAAAGCGGAGAACGTCAGTGGCGGCAGCGACAAGGACTACTCCATCTACGTGGACTGCGCACTCGAGGGTGGCGGTTACCTGTTCGGGCAGTGCGCCCTGTTCAGCCCTGGCACCCACGACTGGGAGAAGTCGTCCATCACCATTACTCCGGACAAGCCCCTGGCCGACCTGCGGGTGTATGCCATGTTCCGCAACCATACCGGCACCGCATGGTTCGATGACCTGCGCATCTACCGCCAGAGCCACCCCGAGGAGAACCTGCTGGCGAACCCCGGTTTTGAGGAGCTGGGCAAGCGCGCCGACATCCAGTACGTCCGCGACAACGCCCTGACCCTGGCCGACGACCGCTACCTCGTCTTCATCACCGACAACCTCTCCGCCGACGTTCCGCCCGACAGCCCCCTGAGCCTGCTGCGCTTCGCCTGCAACGTAGATCCGGACTGGCGCGGCCTGGAGGGCCGTCCAACGCCCGCCAGCCGTGTGACCGAGATGTACGACAACCTGTTCCGCGACCATCCGGGCATAGATGGGGCCTACATCGACTCCGTGGCCGCCTGGTGCTGCTGGAGCATGAACTTCCGCCGCGACCACCTGGCCGCCGCCAGCCACCCCCTGACCTACGACCCCGCCACCTTCCGCGTCGGCCAGCACGGACGCTTCGCCATGTTCAAGTGGCTGCAGTTCCTCCAGGAGCGCTATCACCCTCAGGGGCGCACCATCTTCGGCAACATGGGGCCGTCCACCGAGGCCTGGACCAACTACACCGTCCTGGACATCATCGGTATCGAAAGCAGCCAGTTTCGGGACCGGGCGCTGATGGGCTACCACCGGTTCGGCGGCTACCACAAGCCGGTACTGCCCATGAACTTCATTAACCTGCACAAGCTCGATGACCGCGCCACGGCCGAGGAGTTCGTGCTGGCCAGCGCCCAGTGGGGCGAGTTCCCGTCCACCGGCCGGTTCGTCCGCGAGGGATATGAGAGTTACGGCGACGTCTGCCACAGCTACTACCCGCCGCTCATGGAGATGGCCCGGGCGGGGTGGGAGCCTGAACCCCTGACCACGGGTGTAGCGGCTGAGCGTTTCGGAACCAGGCCGCCACTGTACTTCACGGTTCGAGCTCCCGCCACTCCGCGTCAGGCCAGGTTGACGGTGCTTCCGGAGGCGCTGGCAGGCCTGCGAAACCCGCTGGTCATGGACGCCGTACAGCTTACGCCGGTGCCCTCGAAGCTGACTGCCGCCGGACTGGAGATCACGTGGGTAGACGGAGCCGAGGTGCTGACCATCCTGCGCATCTCTTCTGCCGAGGAGACCCGGGCGTGGCTGCTGGAGCGGGCCGCTCACCACTGCGAGAACGCCGCCCGGGTACGTGGCAAGAGCGAGCGCACGGCCCCCCTGGAGGACCTGGCCCGACAGATACGAACGATGCAGCCGTTGGGTGACGCCCGGGTGGGGGAAGTCGTCACTCGGCTCCGTCAGGAGCTGGCCCGCACCCAGCAGGGCCCCGGCGACCTGGAGCAGACCAGCGAGGAGCGCGAACTGCTGGACGCACAGCGGGCGCTGGCTGAATGGCTGCTGCTTCTGGGCGGTGCCAGTCTCGAGGTCGGGGGGAAGGCCATACTTCCGGTGTCGGAGACCGCCGAGACGCAGGTGCGTTTCACGGTCGGCACCTCGGGGGCTCGGACACTCGGCACGTGGGTGGCGCCCGGCCGCAATATCCTGCGTTTGAGCGACACCAGCATCATCCCGGGCGCCGTGGATAACCGTCCAACTGAGATCAGCGCTGAGCGCCCCGGGGCCGTTCAGGTACGCACGGCTATCCGGGTGCCGGTGCCTGGCGCCGAGCCGTTGACCGTCATCCGTGCCAGCAATGTTTTCTTCACCCCGGTGGTCGAAGCCGAGGTGAAGCGGCAGACCACTCCCGCAGGGGGAGCCGTCATCTACCGGGTAGAGACACGCCGCCTGGCCGGGCCAATGGCGCTGGTAGTCCGCGCGATGGGGGAGGGCGTCAGTGTCGAGCCTGCCTCCGTTACGCTGGGAGCCGACGATCCGGCGGCAGAGTTCCGGGTCTCAGCCGCCGCCGACGACGGGACGGTGCGCCAGGTCCACTTCGCTGTCACGACCCCGGAGGGCAAGCCGTTGGCCGAGGCGATGGCCGAGTTCCGCAACCTGCCGGTCCCGCCAGAGGGTGACCTGGCGCTGGCCTCGGCCGGGGCCAGCGTCGCCGCCGACAGCAGCTACCCCGACTATGACCCGGCCGTGACCATAGACGGTATCTGGGACCCCACGGGGCTGCACTGGACAGAAGCCGCCTGGGCCTCCGCTGACCGCGCCGGAGAGGAGGGGCACTGGCTGGAAGTCCGCCTGCCCCAAGCGATGCCCGTCTCGCAAGCAGTCATCTACTGGGCCATTGACAATGATCAGGTCATGTCGTCGCGGAGCTATGAGGTGCAAGCGTGGGTCAACGGCGCCTGGCAGAGCGTGGCCGAGGTCCGGGACGCGTCGCTA
Source organism: Armatimonadota bacterium (assembly GCA_013178155.1). GTDB lineage: Bacteria > Armatimonadota > Zipacnadia > Zipacnadales > UBA11051 > JABLXH01. The sequence goes on from JABLXH010000020.1 coordinate 33,660, forward strand.
AGCACCGTCTCGCGCCACCAGTGGCCCCCCGTGGTTACCGACCGCCTGCGCTTGCACCAGCCTCCCGGCGGCGGCCCGGCCTCCCGCCCCAACATCATGTGGATCAGCGAGGTCTGTCTTTACTGACCCGCCCTAGTGGCCCCCAGAAGCCCATCGGACCAGAAGCACGGTTCATAGCCATGCTCCGACACCCACCGCAGACAGGTCTCCACCTTCTGCTGGACATCGGGCTGGTAGTACCGCGCGGGCGTGGCCGAGCCCTGGGGCCCGTAGACCAGCTCCTCCCGGAAGTACTGCTCGTGGATAAGCAGTTCAATCAGCTCACCGGTGTGTGGGTTGGCTGCCTGCTGTTCGAGGGTTGGCACACATTCGTCCAGCGCCAGTCCGTTGACCACCGCGTCGCAGGTGACGAAGGTCAGACCCTCGCGCACATCCATCCAGGCGTCGCGGGTACTGCAGTACTCGGTGGTCGCGAGGTCCAGGTAGTAGTTCGTCGTGCACTGACCGTCGCGCACCCAGAAAAGACCGATCAGGATGTCGATGCCCCGGTCCTTCAGCGCCCGACAAGCCTCCACGGGCGCCTCCGCCCAGTGCACCGTGGTCTCGTTGCTCAGCACCGCTTCGCCGGCGTAACGCTTGATCTCATTGACCGTCAGTTCGTAGTCATTGGCCATGCGGTCATAGGTCGCCGCGCGGTAGATACGGTCTGGCTTGTCCATGAGCGCGTGGAAGGACAGTTGCAGCCAGTCGGCATTGGCCTCCCACTCGTCCCGCCACTTGTCGGGCATCATGGAGGTGTTCCAACTGGCGTCCTCGGTCTGGTAGTAGGTGTTGATGTGGATCTTGGCCCCGTACTCCTCATGCATCCGCTGCCAGAAGGCCAGGTACCAGTGGTCGAAGAGCGACGGGAAGCTGTCCGGTTCAGTGCCCAGGTCGCGCAGAAACTGGATGTTGTCATCGATGGAGAAGCGATAGCGCTTCTTACCCGACAGATCGGGCAGGACGGTGATCTCGACCTGCTCGCGACCCACTGCGGCCTCGATGACCCAGTTGTTGCGGGTCAGCGGTACGCGTGCGCTCCAGGTCTCACCGGTGACCGTCGCCGCCACACCGTTGACCGTCACGTTGGCCCCGGCCGGGCACGTGCCGGTCACCGGCACAGTCAGCGTCTCGCCCCTCAACTCCCCATCGTGTCGGTTGAGATAGTCCCCCTGGCGGGGTGAGGTGATGGTCAGTTCAGCCATGTCAGAGTGCCTCCTGTGGCCGTCTTATAGCCCCAACAACCCCACCGCGTTCTTGTAGGCGATCTTGTCGTACCCCTCCTGGCTGAGCAGGCCGCTGGCGAGGGCTTCGTTCATGGTATCCACCTGGGGCACTTCCTGGCCGAAGCCGCAGATGTCCGTCCCGAACAGCAGGCGGTCCTGGAACTCCTCCAGGAAGCGGAAGCCGAACTCCTTGTCCCGCACCAGGGCGTTGTTGCCGCTGCCAGCCGAGATGTCCCCCCAGAGGTTGTCATACGTCCGCAGCAGCTCGATGAGCCGCCCCCCCGGCGTCACCGGGCCGGTGGGGTAGCCCATCCAGTTCTCCTCGTTGGCGTCGCCGCTGATGTTGGACCAGATGCCCATGGAGTGAGCGATGAACTGCAGCCTGGGGAAGGTCTTCAGCACGAACTCCAGTTTCGTCAACCGGTAGTCGTCAATCAGGCCGTACTGGCCGCGCTCTTTGCTGGCGACATGGAAGAGCACCGGCAGGCCCACCTTCTCCAGGTGGGACAGCAGATTGAGCACCCGGTCATCATCCCACCACAGGTTGGCGACGAACTCGCCGAAGCCCTTGCAGCCCAGCTCTTTGTAATGCTCCAGGATCGGCGTGAAGTCGTTGTTGGGATTGTTGTACTGCCACCGTGGGTCCAGGTTGCAGAAGGGGATGATACGGTCGGGATAGAGGTTGTAGATGTCCAGCACATTCTCGGTGGTCTGCAGAATGGCGCCGATCTCATGATGGACCAGGGGCAGTACAACGCCCCGGGCGATGCCGAGGTCGTCCCACATCTGCAGCAACTCGTCCGGCGCGGTCCAGCGGCTGATTCTGCGCTGCCGGGGGTCATGCAGCAGGATGGCATGGGTATGGATGTCAATGAACATGGGCAAGTCCTCGTCATTATTGTCCCGCATTACCGGACATCGGTGGCCGGCATGCCGGTTGGCGCTAGTTGGCCGTCACCTTTGGGCACACCTCCCGGCCTCACTCCACTCGCCCGTACTCAACCGCGGTCTCGATCATCGCCAGGTAGTTGCGCACGGTCAGCGGCTCCAGCACCGGGGTGTGCGGCGAGGCCGTGGGGCTCAGCACATAGCCCCGGCAGCCGGTGACCTCGATGTTGTGCCGGACCTGGGCGACAATGTCCTCCGTGCGCCCGGCGTAGAGGTCGCCGATCTGAATGTTGCCCTCCAGGCAAGTACGGTGGCCGATGCGCCGGACGGCGTGCGCCAGGGTGACGTCGCCCATCGGCGGCGGCTCCACCGGGTGCAGGCAGTCGCAGCCGAGCTCCGCGAACTGCTCCAGTACTGCCCCCAGGGGCCCGTGGCAGTGGATGTGCAGCAGCCCACCACGCTCGTGAATGAGCCGGGCCATCTCAGAGTCGGTGCGAGCGGAGAACTCGTGGAAGTCCCGGGGGCCGTGTAGCGGCGGGGCCACGTACTCGGCCCCGTACATGGTAAAGACCGGCCCTACCCCCTGGTCCAGCAAGTATCGCAGCAAGTCCAGACAGCGCTGATGGAAGGTCTCCAGCGCCGCCAGCAACCGCGAGCGCTCGTCGAGGCTCCAGACCGCGAAGCGCTCCGAACCCATCAGCTCGTGCAGCATGGAGATGGCGTTGGGGAGGACACAGTGCACCACACCACGTTCGCCCAGGGCCGTCTGGGCGGCGAAGAAGCCGGCACAGTCGGGTCGTAGCGGCTCATAGGGCACCGAGAGCACGCAGTCCAGGTCGGCCAGTTGCTTGACCATGAACTCCGTCTGCATCCCTGGCAGGCCAGACTTGCTGGCCTGGTACGCCCAGTGCAGGTCGCCAGCAGGGGTGTGGACGGTCGTGCGGTGCAGGACCCAGTCGCCGCGGTCGTCGGTGGACGTACTGGTGGGACACTCAGCCGCCGAGTAGAACAGACCTTGTCCGGGTCCCCAGCTACCGACGAAGTCGCCATGGGCCAGCGTGGCCTCGATGACAGGTCGGTAGCTCGGGTCGCGGCCGGCAACCCAGGCCTCGTCCAGGGCATGCACGCCCCAGACACGCAGAGGCAGGCGATCGACGGGCTGGCGCTGATAGGCGGCAAGCAGTCGCTGGCGTGAGGTCATGCCAGGGGCTCCCAGAGCTGGTTCGTCACCGATCTCCTCGAACGACATGGTTCCGCGGCCACGCGATACGACCTGCACCCGGCACCGCGGCGCCCCCATTGGGTCGCTCCCTCCTTAGCATTCAGCGTACTTGCGGCTACAGTGTGGTAGCGCTGACAACCTGATTCCGGTAGCGCGGACAGTCCTGTCTGCACGTCCGGGCAGGCCGGAGTGCCTGCCCCACCGGTCTGAAGGGAGGCCCCATGGAACCGAGAGAGCTGGTCCTGCACATCACCCGGAGCGCGGTGGCCCTGTTCGTCATCATGGACCCATTGGGCGGCGTTCCCATCTTTGCGGCCCTCCTGCGCGGACAGACGCCTCACGAGCGGCGCCGCAATGCCAACATGGGGGTGGCCGTGGCGGCGCTCATCCTGATGCTGTTTGCCACGGTGGGTCAGCCGGTGCTGGGGCTCTTTGGCGTGGGGGTGCCGGAGCTGCTGGTGGCCGGGGGGCTGATGCTGGTCATCATTGGCCTCAACGAGGTCTTCGACTTCCTGGGGCGCGACTCGGCCTACCGCCAGAACCTGGGCGTCGTGCCCATGGCCTGCCCGCTCCTGGCCGGGCCCGGGGCCATCGTCACGGTGATGCTGGCGGTCCAGCGCCACCCGTTCCCCCACAACTACCTCATCGCTCTCGGCAGCATGGTCGTGGCTCTCGGCGCCGCCTGGCTGGTAGTGTCACAGACCTGCCGGCTGATGCATCTGCTGGGCGAGCGCGGGGCCGCGGTCCTCAGCAAACTCATGGGCATCCTGGCCACCGCCATCGGCACCCACTTCGTCCTCCAGGGGCTGGCAGACTTCTGGCTCCAAGGACCGAACTGAACCGCTCCCGGGGTGCTTCAGGCGAACCGCCCGCTGCGCTGGGCCTCGTCGAAGAGGGCCAGCACGTTCTCTATCGGTGTGCCCGACTGGATGGCGTGGCACGGACCGAGGATGAGACCGGTCTGATCCGAGGCCAATATCTCGATGTTCTTGCGCACCTCGGCGCGGACGTCCTCCGGTGTGCCGTAGGGGATGATGACCTGGTTCTCCACCGACCCGTGGAAGCACAGGTCCTTGCCGTATTCCCGTTTGAGGGTCTGCAGGTCTATCTGGTAGCAGCGGTACTGGATGGGGTTCAGGATCTCCACGCCCATCTCGATCAGTGCCGGGATAAGGCTGTCCATGCCGCCGTCGTCGTGGTGGAAGACCTTGATGCCGTACCTGTGGCACAGGGCAATGGCGACCTTGTACCAGGGGAAGAAGAACCGGTCTATGGTTTCGCGGCTCATCAGGAGCCCTGTCTGGCCGCCGAAGTCGTCCGTCACCTGGGTCAGATCCAGCAGGCCGGCGCAGGCCTCAAAGAGCAGGCGGTGCTGCTCCAGGCGGTAGGCCATGGTGCGCTCCAGGGTCGCCTCAATCAGCTCCGGGCGCAGGGCCAGGTTCAGCAGCGCGGTTTCCAGCCCGTAGAGGTCCCAGATGTCCACAAAGGGCGCGAAGTACCCGCACATGGTCACCTTGTGTGGATGCTGCTGGCGGAGGGCCTCGGCGGTGGCGGCGAAGTCATAGTCCGCCGGATTCTCCCAGTTGAAGTCATCCAGCTCAGCGACTTCCGTCACATGAGCCAGCGGCGGCGATACGGCCTCGTAATACACCCCGCCCGTCGGCAGCTTGACCTCGCGGGTCGCCCGCACGCCCCACAGGCCACAGGGCTCACCGTCCGGCGTCGTTCGCGGCGGGCCGGTGTAGACGAACCCGGCGCTGGCGATGCCGTCCAGCCCCAGTTCGCGCTCCACTACGCCCCAGTCGTCGGTGCCGAAGTGCTGCAGGAGGTCGCGCTGAATCTCCGGTGTCAGCCAGGCGTCAGTGGGCACCCGGTCGCAGGGCTGATGAGTGATGGCGGCCCAGACACGCTCGCGCGCGGTCATGGTGTTGCCCTCCCTACAGGTTGATGAGCACAGCGGCGCAGATGGCCACGCCGATGCCGACGCGGCCCAGGCGGCCGGGGATTTCGCGCCAGGCGATGGCGGCGAAGGCGGTCGTCAGCGCCAGACCCAGCGCGGCGAAAACCGGGAACACCACGGTCCCGGGCAGGGCGTCCAGGGCCGCCAGCAGCGTCGTGCCAGTGAGGATGTTCACGAGGCCGAGGACCGCCCCCCAGCCGGCATCGGCCAGGCGACACCGCCGGCTCCACCCCAGCCACAGACCCCAGGAGATCACTGCTGAAACGCCGTAGAGTATGCCGAAGTAGACGAAGTTCTCCGCTGCCGGGGCAGCGACATGGAACCACTTGGAGGTGATCAGTACCGCCCCGTTGGTCAGGAACAGGCCGATGAGCAGAGCGAGCTGGCGCTTGCGCAGCGGCGCGATGCGATGGGTGCCGTCCAGGGCCAGGAAGGGCATGGCGGCCACTGCCAGGGCCGCGCCCAGCTTCTGGATGAGGTCTGGGCGCTCGTGCCAGATGACCACCGCCGCCGCAATCGGCACCAGCACCGAAAGCCGGATCACGGCGTTGGCGATGGCTACCCCGCGCAGCTCCATCGAGTGCAGGATGAGCACGTAGGTCGTGACATAGATGACCCCGGCGATGAGGCCGATCTGCACGGTGGACGGCGAGGCATGCCAGGCCCCGACGCCCCGCGCCAGAGCGAAGCCGGCCGAGGAGGCGACCACGTAGTTGATCGCCATGACTGCCATCTGGTCGCGGCCACTGCGCTGGGTGTGGCGCATGATGAGGGCGAAGGTGCTGGTGCTGAGCACTGCGACGGCCAGGGCTAGCATGGGCGAGACGCACCGTCTGGGCGAGGCTCTGTTCTGGCGGCGCAGGGAGGGCACTGGCATCTGCTGGCGCACGGGTGTAGAATACCCGGGATGGCAGGGCAGGACACGGGTGAGAGCATGGGCGCGGCGTTCGCCGCCGGGGTGTCCCATCCCTGCCCAGAGCCGGAGTCTGGATGGGACTGCTCATGGTCCGAAGTCAGACGCTTGCGGCACTGTCCCTGGGGCTGGTGGCATTCTGCCACCCCCTGGCGGAATGCCGGGCCATGACTCTGGTGGACCGCTTCCAGGCTGACGAGACCGGAGCGGGGCCGGCCGCCGTCCGCCTGGCGCGCCGGGCGCTGGAGGAGTACTGCCTTCGTCGCCAGCGCATCAGCGTGCCAGCCGGGCTGCCACCGTTGCTGGCCCAGCGGGGTGCGGTCTTTGTCAGCGCCCAAGCGGCCGGCGGGGCCCCGCGCTGCTGCATGGGCAGCCTCTACCCCAGGGGCGCGACCCTGGCCGCCGACATCGTCGAGATGGCCTGCCGCGCTGCCGCCCATGACCTCAGGTTCGCCCCGCTCCGACCCGATGAACTCCCGGGGCTGCGGGTCATCGTGTCGGTGCTGGACCCGCCCGAGCCCATCGCCGACCCCTGGACGCTTGATCCGCTTACCGATGGCCTGGCGGCCCGCGGGCCACGGCGTACGGGGGTTGTCCTGCCCGGCGAGACCGGGATGCGCGAACGCTTCGTGCGCTGGGCGCAGGTGCGCGCCGACCTGCAGCCGGGGGAGCAGGCCGTTTACCTGCGCCTGCGAGCCGTCCGCTTCATCGAGCCGGAAGGATAGCCGACAACGAGGCCACTAAGGCGGTGTCACGCCAGACCCACCAGTCGCGCCGCCGTGAATGCCAGTCTGGAGGCAAGAGCCATGTACAGGACAGTGCCGAGCGTCGTTGCCATCCTGTTGCTGGGGACGGTGAGCCTGCCGGCCCTGGCTGCCTCGGCCCAGGCGCCGAATCTGAGTGTCGAGGTCTACCAGCGCTCCTTTGCCAGTGGCAAGGAGGTGCAACTGGCCCTCTCGCTATACAACCTCAAGCAGGTCAGGGTGACCATCTACCCGGTGGCTCTGGAGAGCCTGGCCCCAAACGCCCGCGCGGTCAGCCTCGATGACCCCAAGACCCCCGGAAGCCTTCCGTACCTGCTGCAGCGCCTGGACCTGAGCGGCCGTCGCCCGGCAGCGCAGTGGACGCCCAAGCTCAAGGACTTCTACCCGGACTCTTGGAACGAGCTGCCGGCCAAGGTGCCGACGGCGCTGGCCCCCGGAGTGTATGTCGCCAGTGTCACCGGCGGCGGCATCGAGAAGCGCGCCTGGTTCGCGGTGTCGGGGCGAGCGCTGCTGGTGAAACGCTCCCCGAATGAGATCCTGGCCTGGGTGGTGAACGCGACCACCGGCCAACCGGCCACCGGGCTGCCCGTGGCCGTCTACAACGAGCAGGGCAAGCAGACCGTGGCCACCACCACCGGCGAGGGCCTGGTGAAACTGCCGGCGCCGCCGCCCGGCCAGGCTGCGTGGGTGGCTGCGCAGAAGGGCGACCCCGCCTTCGCCCTCGCCAACTCCCCCGGGGTTCCCGACCCCTATGCCGCCTACCTCTACACCGACCGCCCCATCTACCGCCCCGGCCACCTGGTGCGGTTCCGGGGCACGATCCGCGCCCGCCAGGGGCGTGACTACGGCCTGGTGCCGCCGGGCATCGAGACCGTGAGGACCGAGATCAAGACCCGGGGCGGCATGACGGTGTACGAGCAGGACCTGCCACTGAATGAGTGGGGGACCTTCAGTGGCGAGTTCCAGCTAGGGCCCGAGCCGCCACTGGGAAGCTACGAGATCGTCACTACCGTGGGCGAGGGGAAGGACAAGACACAGTTCTACCACACCTTCGAGGTCGAGGCCTACCGCAAGCCGGAGTTCACGGTGGATGTGACCATCCCCAGGGCCCACTATCTGGGCGGTGAGGAGACCATCCCGGTCACCTTCGCGGCCAAGTACTTCTTCGGCAGCCCGGTCTCCGGCGGCAAGCTGAACTACACCATCAGCTTCTCGCCTCAGGGTGGCGTGCCCGAGCCGATCCTGCGGGCAGCGGGGCGGGGCGACCTGGCCATGGGCGAGATCGAGTCCGAGATCAAGGGGCAGGCCCGGCTGGACAGGGACGGCAAGTACACCCTTGAGGTGAAGACCCTGCGCCTGCCGATGGACCGGATGATGTACGTGCAGGCCGAGGTCAGCGAGACGGCGCTGCGGCCCCAGACGGCCAGTGGCAGCGTCCTCATCACCGCCGCCGCCTTTCGCTTGAATGTCAGCCTGGACAAGCATACCTATCAGGCCGGGGAGCAGGCGCAGGTGCGTATCAGCGCCCACGACTATAACGGCAAACCCGTCTCCACTGCCGTCCAGCTCACCTTCACCGAGAACCTCGTGGACCGCGAAGGCCGCTCGTACCGGGAGACCACGAAGCAGACCCTGGAGACCAGCAGCGAGGGCGTGGTGACCACACAGCTTGGCCTCAAACGCCTGGGCTACCATGAGATCGAGGTCTGGGCCCTGGACGCCGGAGGTAACGCCGTCTACGCCAACACGCGAGTGAACGTGGTCAAGAAGATCGAGCAGCGCTGGCCCTCGCTGGCGTTGAGCAGCGACCGCTATGAGTACCAGGCCGGCGACACGGCGACCATTACCGGAGTCACCGACCAACTCGGGGCGTGGCTGCTGGTGACCGTCGAGGGCGAGAAGGTCTACTCGTCCAAGGTCTGCCGGCTCCAGGACCACAACTTCCGGCTGCAGGTTCCCCTGGTCGCGGCCTACGAGCCCAATGTCGAGGTGCGCGCGGCGCTGGTGCGGAAGGGTGAGCTCACGGCGTCCAGCCTGACCCTCCGGGTGCCCCCGAAGCACCGCCGGCTGCAGGTCATCCTGGCCCCAGACAAGGAGCGCTATCAGCCGGCCGAGACCGCCACTTACACCATTACGACGCGGGACGCCCAGGGCCGGGGCGTGCCGGCCGAAGTGGGCCTTGGGGTGGTGGACGCCAGCGTCTATGAGATTCGCGCCGACAACACGCCGGACCCGTTCGACGCCTGGTGGGGTGACCGCCCGATCCTGGTGGAGACCGACTTCTCCCTGGCGAACCTGTACCCCGGTGGGGCCTATCAGCGACTGGCGGCCAAAGCGCCGCCGGCACCAGCCATGGCGGCGGCCGACCGCGCCGAGGCCAAGGCTGAGGCCGAGGGCGAGGCCCCGCGCATCCGCAAGTTCTTCACCGACACCGCCTTCTGGGGACCGTCCCTGGTGACCGGCGCCGACGGTTCGGCCCAGGCCACGCTGACCATCCCCGACAACCTGACCACCTGGCGCGCCACCGCTCGCGGCCTGACCAGGGCCACCCAGGCGGGCGAGACCCGCAAGGACGTAGTCGTGACGCTGCCGCTGCTGGTGCGGCTGACGCTGCCGCGCTTCTATGTCCAGGGCGATGAGGCCACCGCCGCGGCGACCGTGCACAACTACACGGGCGAGCAGCGCACCGTGAAGGTGACCTTGAGCGCCGAGGGGGCGGAGCTCCTGGAAGCCCCCGAGCGGACCATCACCCTCGCCAATGACGGCATCCAGCGCCTCACGTGGAAGATCAGAGTGACCGGGCCAAAGCAGGCGCGGTTCCTGGTCAGTGCCGACGGCGGCCCCGGCGGCAAGGACGCCATGGAGACCACGCTGCCCGTCCAGGCGGACGCGATGGAGGAGGTTGGCGCTGTCGCCGGCATGACCGAACAGAGTGACACGGCGACCCTCCACCTGCCCGCCAACGCCATACCGGGCAGCGGGATGGTGGAGGTCACGCTGTCACCGTCGCTGGCCGGGCCGATCTTTGAGGCCCTGGACTACCTGACCACCTACCCCTATGGCTGCGCCGAACAGACTATGGACAGCTTCCTGCCCGATGTGGTGGTCGCCGATACCCTCAAGCGCCTCGGCCCGCAACGCCCGCGGCCGCCGATGCTGGACCGCTACGTCAACTTCGGGCTGCAGAAGCTCATGCGCTACCAGCATGACGACGGCGGCTGGCACTGGTGGGAGTTCGACGAGAGCGACCCGTATATCAGCGCCTACATCTGCACCGGCCTGAAGATCGCCGGCCAGGCGGGCTACGTCACCGCCCGGGGGCCGCTGCAGCGCGGCGTCGAGTACCTCAAGGATGCACTCGCGCAGGAGGAGTACCGCGACGCAAGGGCTTACCTGCTGTGGGCCCTGGCCTTCTGCGACATCTGGAATGGCGCTGAGGACCTGGCCCCGGCCCTCGCGGCGGCCAAGGCCCTGCATGCCGACCGCGACAAGCTCAACCTCTTCAACCGGGCCAACCTGGCCCTGGCGCTGCGCTACCTGTCGCGGGCGCGTGGGGTCAGCGCCGCTGAGACCCAGGTCCTGGCCGCCAACGCCACGGCCATGGCTGCCGACCTCGAAGCGGCCGCCAAGCCCGTCGGCAGCGGGGCCTTCTGGGGGGCCGACGGGACCTACCGGTACTCGTGGCTCGACAACAACGTCGAGGTCACCGCGCAGGTCCTCTCGGCGCTATTGGCCCTGAAGCCGGAGAGCCCACAGATACTGCCCGCCGTGCGCTGGCTCATGGCGCAGCGGCAGGGCAAGCAGTGGACGAGCACCAAGGACACCGCGGCGGCAGTCATGGTGCTGACGAAGTACCTGGAGGGCGCCAACGAACTCAAGCCGGACTTCACCGCCCGCGTCTACAGCGGCGACAAGCTGGTGCAGGAGACGAGGTTCACAGCAGACGACATCTTCAAGGATCCGGTCAAGGTGGCAATCCCGGCCATGGACCTGCAGACCGGGGACAACGCCATCCGCATCGAGAAGTCGGGCACGGGCAATGTCTACTGGACGGCGCACTTGATGTACCTGACGCCCAGCGACCAGGTGAAGCCCTCGACCGGCGTGATGGAGATGACGCGGCAGTACCACCTGCCCGCCGAGGACCCCACCACCGCCGGGGTACAGAAACCGGGCGACGTCATCCAGGTCGAGGTGACACTCCGCAGCCATGAGAACCTGCGCTACGCGCTGCTGCAGGAGCCTATCCCCGCGGGGTGCGAGGTGCTGGACTCCGGGGAGGACCATATCCCATACATCGGCTGCGACCGGCGAGAGGTGTGGGACAACCGGCTGGTGCTGTATTTCGACTACCTGCCGAAGGGTGAGGTGAGCTTCACTTACGCCCTGCGAGCCGAGGCTCCCGGCGCCTTCCGGATCCTGCCCAGCCAGGCCGAACTCATGTACTTCCCCGAAGTACGGGGCAACGCCCGGCCGGTGCGCATGCAGATCGCCGATACGACGGAGGAGTAGGGCCTTGGACGTGCGTGCGGCGTGGTTGCTTTGCCTAACGGCAGGGCCTGTCGCAGTCGCGGCGGAGGAGCCAGCAGGCCCTCCGCCGCCGCGTCTGGGCGTGACCGTGGGCAATGCCACGCTGGTGGACATGGCCCAGCGCCCGCGCCACTTGGCCGAGTTCACCGCACCTGTTCTGGTGCTCAACTTCTGGGCATTCTGGTGTGACACCTGGAAGAAGCAGTTGCCGCAGCTCGTGGAGCTTTCGCGACGGCAGGACGAACTCGGTTTTCAGTTGGTGACCATCAGCGTGGACGGGCAGTGGAGCGATGCTGCTCGACGGTACCTGGGCGTGGCCCCGCTGCCCTTCGCAGTTCGGCTGGACGGCCGTCGGGCGCTCAGCGGCCCGCTGGGTATCCGCCGCGTGCCGACCGTGCTGGTCCTTGACCGCGAGCGCCGCGTGACCTGGCTGCACGAGGCCTACCCGGGCAACCCGGCGGTCCTGCGGGCCATCCGGGCGGCGCAGCGGCCGCAGCGATAGGCGGGACGGTCACCGTCCTGCCCGCAGCTCCCGCCGGTCGTGAAGGCGCTGCACTGCCTGGGCCAGTTGGCCACTGGGGGCGACGACGGCCACCTGGCCCAGGCGGGCGAAGCGCACTGCGGGCCCGTCATACGGAGCCGCACGCTCCGCCGACAGCGCCGCCGGAGGCGCAATGGCACAAAACGCGTCCCGAAGCTGCCGCAGCCCCGCCAGGCGCACCTCGCGGCAGGCGTGGGGGAAGACCACAATCTGCTCGCTATCCCGCAGGTCGCGCCCGTCGAGGGCCGCCAGGCCGTAGTGCCCCCGGGCCTCAGCGAGCCGCCTGCCACCCACCCGCACCGCGCCCTGGCTCTCGGCGGCCACCACCGCGCCGTCCGCGCCGGTCAGGACGAAGGCAAACCCCTGCCCGGTCAGTTCCACCGACACGTCCAGGTCCGGCAGGTCCACACGCAGCAGGTCGTCGCCGTCCGTCGTGCGCGCCAGGACCGTCAGTTGCCCCTGGGCCAGGGGCCGGGTCAGGACGCGCACCGGCGCCTCAGCCGGATCCACCCGCACCGGCGGCACTCCCGCGGCCTGCAGGAAATCCCGGTAGACCGCGGGATCGCCGGCCTGGGCGCGGAGTTCCAGCGGGTACGGTGCGAAGTGAACCTTGCCCTGACCAACCTGGGTCCGCAGGACTGGCTGCGCGAAGCTTGGCTCCGGCACTGCGAAGGGCGAAAGCGCCTCGGCTGCCGGGAGCCCCAACTGTGTCCGGCGGTCGGCGCGGGTGGCCCGGCGGGTGCGGTCGAACTGGATGTCGCCCGAGAGATAGAGCGTTCCGCCCGCCTCGACCCACGACCGGACTTGCTCGAAGGTGGCGTCATCCGGGCAGTAGGGCAGCGGCCACAGCACCGCCCTGGTCTCCGCCGGCAGCGCGCCGACCTCGGCTTCCGTGCAGACACCAAACGGCACCCGCTGGTCCAGCAGCAGGTCGAAACAGCGCTTCAGGGCCCCGTGCAGTTCCCCGAACCGCGGCCCGATACGGTGGCTGTCGGGCGCCACGACCACGACGGGGGGCGGTGCGTACCGGGGCTCGGCCACCGACAGCAACAGCGACGCCTGTTCCCAGGCGTAGGTCCACGGCTTGGCCACATCGGACTGCCGTTGGATCAGCCCCCACGGGAAGACGCTCTCGTCGAAATCCTTCCAGCACCAGTTACAGATGAAGGCGGCTCCGAGGCCCGCCGCGTAGTGGATATAACTCTGGAAGCGATAGACGGACTCCTCCACCGGCACGTCGTAGCGGCCGTAGATACGGGCATCGTGGGACTCCTGAGCGCCACACTCGCCCAGCGACAGCCCCTTGCCGGCCGCACGGCGGTCGCTTAGCAGGAACTCCGTCGCCATGCCCTCCGTGGGCCCGTAGTAGTGCATATTGGAGAAGTCCAGCAGTTCCGCGCCCAGCAGCTTGTCGGCCGGGGGCATGGAGGGCAGGTAGCCCACCGTCACTATTGCGTCCGGATCGCCGGCACGGATGCCGTCGAGATTGGCCTTGATCCAGCGGTTGAGCACCACCGTCTCAAAGCGTTTGCGGTCGGCGGAGCGAACGTCATCCCACTCGTCGGTCTGGGCGCCCAGCGGCACGTTGGGCAGGGCCGCCTCCGGCGGGTGCTGGACCCAGGCGGCGCGCAGAGCGGCGTCAGACCCGTAGCGCTCCTGCAGGAAGGCATTCCACAGGGCCACCATGTCCGGTCGGTCGGGCACATCAACGCTGGGCTCGTTCTGGATGTCATAGATGATCCCGGGCACGTCGCGGTAACGGGCGGCCCAGAAGCGGTTCCAGTCGGCCTGCGCCGCCAGCTCGGCGTCGGTCAGGCCCACGCCCATCCAGTCATGCAGTGACAGGAAGATGCCCACACGGTGCTTCTGGGCCAACTGCACGATGGCGTCCATCTGCCGCACCAGGCGCTCCGGCCGCTCCGCCAGGTCCAGCGGGTTGTTGGTCGGCGCGCCCTCATACCCGCCCCGGGAATAGGGCGAGAAGTGCAGGATGCGCAGCAGATGGAAGTTGTGGGCGGCCATGTTGGCAAAGTCCCGGTCCCACACCAGCGGCGTCTCGTGGGGCGAATAGTACATCATCCCGGTCTGATTGGAGCCGATGAGGAAGGTCGGGCGGCCGTCCACTGTGACCTGGTTGGACGCCCAGCGCAACTCGGGACCGGAGCGCAGGATGGTCTCGCTGCGGACGCAGAAGGCGGTCTCCAACTCATCGGCGGGACGCCCGTCCTCTTCCAGGCGGGCCGTCACCCGCACCAGATCGCCCAGGTCTCCGGTCACTGGCAGGTCCACATCCAGCCGCTCGGTCGTGCCGCCGGTCAGCGCCAGACGCCGGCGCAGCACTTCCTGTTCCCCCGCCGTGACGGTCAGCAGCCGGTCCGCGTCCAGCCGCCCGTGGTTCGCCACTTGCAGCGAGATGTGCGCCGTCTCCCCCGGCTCATAGCAGGCCAGGTCGGTCTGCAGGTCGCGCACGAAGACCTTCTCGGTCAGCTCACGCATGACGCGGACGAGCAGAGCCTCGCGATACGGGCTGTCCAGGAACAGGTCCGTGTCGGAGGTGAAGCCGCTCACGGCCCAGCTCGACCGCGGGTAGGCCCCGCCGAAGTTGTGCACGACGCTCAGCGCCGGGCCCAGGTCGGCCCCGCCGGGCTGGTCATAGGCCTCCAGGATCGGGATCAGGCGGCGGTACACCGGCGGGAACACCGGGCTGTTGGCCCCCAGGAGTACACAGGCCGCAAAGCCCTGGGCAGGCTCGGTCAGTTCGTACCGCGGGAACGTTGCGTCGGCGCCCATCCAGGCCGCCGGCTGCAAAGCGGTGACGCCCTCCAGCGGGAACTGCGGGTCGAAGACAGGGATCTGGTCCAGTTCGAAGGTCATGGCGTCGCCCGGCCTGCCCGTCCGGGCGTTCATGGGGCCCGCGCCGGGCGCCGACTCCTGGCCCATCTCCGCCGCTGTGCGGTCCGGGGCGCCACCGGTCCAGCCCTCGGCGGTCAGCGTCACCAGGCGATCGAAGGCGTAGCCGCCGACGGCCAGGAAGCTGCCACCGGCCTTCAGGTAGGCTGTGAACGCCTCGCGGGCATTAGCAGGGAAAAGCTCTCCCCAGGGCAGGATGACGGCGTCCAGGCGCTCCGTGGTCAAGACGTCCGGATCCGCCAGGTCACCGGGCTTGAGAACGAACGCGCGAAAGCCGCTGCCCTCCAGAGCCCGGACCAGCCGCTCCGGGGCATGTGCGGTGAAAAGCTTCTCGCCGGTGTCGGCGTCACGGTCGTGGCCGTCGGCCGCCATGTCTAGCACCCCGACACACCCCAGCAGACCGCGGCTGAGGGTTAGCTCTTCAGTGCGGGGCAGCGGCATCGGCGGACGGGCATCGCCGGTCTCCCAGCGCATATCGGCCAAAGTGACCTCCAGGTCGGCGTAGTTGCAGCCGATAAGCATGCGGTCCACGGTGGTCATCTCGCGGGTCCGGCGGCCTCGCGGCTCGAAGAGGAAGCCCGATACCGGCAGGCGCGCCTCATACCAGCCCGATGCCGCCTCACCGACGGACTGGGTGCCCAGACGCACCTGTTGCAGCCAGCCGTCGCCGTCAGGCTCAAAGAGCCAGATATGCAGAGCGGCGCGGGCCCCCGCCGAGTGCTTGTAGACCCATAGACGGAGCGCCCGCGCCTCGGGCGGGACGTGACAAGGCCCCGTCAGGTTGCCCCAGTCCGGGGGCTGGTTGTCATACTGCACGCGCATGGCAGGGCCGTGCTCGAGGCGCTCCGTCTCGGCAGCAACGCTGCCGGCATGGCCACCGTCCTCGTTGGGCTGCCACACCGACACGTCAGTGAAGTCATGCAGTGGCACGTCCGCCCAGGCAGAACAGCACCACAGGCACGCCAGGAGCGCGAGGCACAGCAGCAGGACTGGCATCGTAACCTCCCATTGAGCTCCAGGGGCAGACCAGCTCGCTCGAGGTGTTCCCTGACCAGGGAGGGTGTTCCTGCCGCCCGGATCTGGTCGCGAGCGGCGGCCAGAGAGTGTTTGTCAGGGTCTGAGTTCCAGTTGCGCAGTACTTGCGCCTGTCTGGAGAGCTCGGGCTCAGAATCTTAGCAAAGGCGCGGCCCCAACGAGCGCCACCGGGAGCAGCCAATCGTGTTGCCTCGAATAGCCCATCTCTGGCGAGACGAAGAAGGCCTCACCACCGTGGAGTATGCGCTCCTGCTGGCACTTCTGGCCGTTGCAGCGGTGGCTGCCTGGGGGGACCTGGGCTGCAAGGTCGGCTGGACAGCCTGGCGCGTCGGGCGCTATCTCCGTCGGTAGTGGCCGCCGGAGTCTGCACTCTCCCCGCAATCAGTGCGCTTGGGCACCATCCTCGGGCTCAGTCCAGCCCGTCGAGCCGTCGCAAGCCCTCGCTCGGCCCCACCACATAGAGCTGGTCCTGGGGTTGCAGAACATAGTGCGCGTCGGGGAAGATAGTCGTCGCCGCCTGGGTGTCGGTCTCAGCGGTGCGGATCGCCACCACATTGACGGTGTACTTCTGTCGCAGGCCCAGCTCGACCAGGGACTTGCCGCAGAAGCTCCTGGGGGCCTTTAGCACAGCCAGCTCGAGGTCTCCGACCAGGTCCACCTGGTCCAGTACGTGCGGCGAGGCGAGACCCCGCACCAGGCGCTTGGCCTCCTCATCCTCGGGGTAGATGACACGGTTAGCGCCCACCATGCCCAGGATCTGGGCGTGCAGTTCGTTGGATGCCCGGGCGACGATATAGGGGCAGCCTGCCTGCTGCAGGAGGGCGGTGGTCAGGATGCTGGCCTGCACGTCACGGCCAATGGCCACGACCACCGCATCCATGTTGTCCACCCCCAGGGACCGCACCGCCTCTTCGCGGGCACTGTCCAGGCAGACCGCCGCGGTGACCTGCTGCTTGATTGCCGCCACTTTGGCAGCATCGGAATCGATGGCCAGCACCTCGGCGCCCATCTGGTACAGACCGGTGGCCACGCGCTGCCCAAAGCGTCCCAGTCCGATGACGGCAAACTGACGATAACCGCGCTTCCGGCTCTCCGACGCCTGGGGTCCAGGTTTCATACGCCCTCTCCTAGGCTCATCCCACCATGACCTCTTCTTCGGGGTAGGACAGCAAACGCTCGCGCACGCGCTGGCGAATGCTCAGGGCGAGAGTTAGCGGACCGACACGCCCCACGTACATGGCCAGCGAGATGATGACGCGTCCCGCGGCCGAGAGGTGTGGGGTCAGGGCCACGCTCAAGCCGACAGTGCCAAAGGCCGAGACCGTCTCAAAGAGCAGTTCGTGGAGCGCCCGGCGCTCAGTAAGACAGAGCAGGAAAGTGACAAGCATCACACCGGTAGCATAGAGAATCGTCACAGCAAAGGCCCTGTGTCGCACCGTCTCGGGGATGGCTCGCCGCCAGAGCTGGACTCGACTGGAGCCGCGTAGCATCGCCAGCGTCTGCGACACAACCACACAGAGGGTGGTGGTCTTGATGCCGCCGCCAGTGGAGCCAGGCGAGGCTCCCACGAACATCAGCAGGATCAGCACCATCTGCGTCGCCAGGGTGAGCTTCTCGATGGGCAGTGTGTTGAAGCCAGCCGTGCGGGGTGTAATGCTCTGAAAGAGCGAAGGCCAGAGGCGGTCCGATAGAGCCATTCCCGCAAAGGACTGGCGGCTCTCAAGAAGCAGTACAGCCATGAAGCCCACAGCGATGAGCGTGCCCGTGGTCACCAGGACCATGAGGCTATGGAGCTGCAGCCGGGGCCGCCGGCCCGCTCGACGCTCTGTCAGGAAGCGCTGCAGGTCCACCACCACCGGGAAGCCGATCCCGCCGGTGACGATCAGGGCGCAGATGGCGGCGTTAATCCAGGGGTTTTGGGCAAAGCCGACCAGGTTGTCGGAGAAGAGGCTGAACCCGGCATTGTTGAAGGCGGAGATGCTGTGGAAGACCCCCTGCCATGCAGCGTACCCCGGGGACAGACCTGTCGCCGACCAAGCCAGGGTCAGCACGGCTGCACCGGTGGCCTCCGTGGCCAGCACGAAGGTCACAATGTCACGCACCGTGCGACCCAGGTCACGGTGGTGGGTCAGGACGAGTGTGTCGTGCACCACCAGACGGTGACTGAGCGACAGCCGGCCACTGGCGATGGCGCCGAAGAAGGCCGAGAGGGTCATGATGCCCAGGCCGCCGACGTGAATCAGGGTCAGGATCACTATCTGGCCGAAGAGCGTGAAGTCGTTGGGGGTGTCCAGCACGATGAGACCGGTCACACAGGTGGCGGAGGTGGCCGTGAATAGCGCGTCCAGCGGATGGTGCGCCACCTCGTGGGGCGAGGCGAGAGGCAGGCACAGAAAGACGGTGCCACTGGCAATCACCAGGGCGAAGGTGCCCGCCACCAGGGCCGGCGGTGATAGCGGCGTTGCGTGCAGCGAGCCGGGGAGAAGGTACCCGGTCCGGAACACGAAGGCCAACCGTAGCGCAGAGAGGACGACAAACCACTTCAGCAGGATGCTGATCGCCGGGATGAGGGGGCTATGAAGTTGGTCACTGCCAGGGAGGGCCCAGGCAGCTACCGCCAGGACACTCACCAGGGCGAATCCTCCCCCCAGGCCGCGCTCGAGCCGCTGGACCGCCGAGCGCACCCCCAAAGACCGGCATAGCCTACCCGCGACCACTGCCAGATGGAGGTAGTAGACGGTCAGGAGCAAGTCCGCCACGCGGAGCAAGGCCATCTGCCGGTCGCTCAGCGGGCGGGCGCCCACGTCCAGGACGAGGGCCAGCAGCGCCAGGACACCCAAGAGGCCAAAGCTGTTAGCCGCGCGTCTGAGTTCGCGAGTCAGCGCATGGCGCTCAGAATCCATCGTTCAGTCCTGCAGGGCCAGTCGGCGGGAATGGCCGTCAGGGCTCCACACTGTCCTCGGCGGTCGTTGCTGCCGCCTGCTTCCGCGGCTGGCCCCAGTAGGGTCTGAGGTGCCGGTAGAGATACAGCCCAATGCCCAGCAGCAGGACCACCCCAATGGCCGCATCAAACTTGTGGAACAGCGGCTTCAGCGTCTTCTCCCAGTTCTCTCCCAGCTTCAGGCCAGCGTAGGCAAGCGCAAGACACCACGGATACGAGCCCACGAAAGTGTAAATGATAAACTTGGTCATGTTCATCCGGTTCACGCCGGCCGGGAAGGCGATGAAAGTGCGGATCACCGGCAGCAGGCGAGCGATGAAGACAGTGATGTCGCCCCGCCGCTCGAACCAGCGGTCGGCCATGTCCACATCATGGGGGTTGATCAGCACGTACTTGCCGTACTTGAGGATAAGCGGCCGCCCGCCGTACATCCCCAGGTAATAGGCGGGGATTGAGCCCACCACACAGCCGATGGCTCCGGCCAGCGCCGCGAGCCACAGGTTCATCTGCCCCTTGAAGACAAGGTAACCTGCAAAGGGCATGATGACCTCGGAGGGCAGGGGGATGCAGCAGCTCTCGATGCCCATCAGGAGCACGATGCCCCAGTACCCCATCCCCGCGATGGTGTTCATCACGAAGGTGCCAATAATTGTCAGGATGTGCTCTACCATGAAACCCCTTTGCCTTTGCCTGATACCCACCACGACAACGGTGGAGGGAGGATAGTTGCCGACGCGCCTCATTGTCAAGGCAACCCCGACCCGAGGATCTACGGGCCGGCCAAGGAGGCGCCTTCATCGAGGGCGAAAATGGTCTCCGCCAAACCACTTCGGCGGCCGCAGGTGAGTCAGATGAACTGGCCAGATGGCAAGCGCTGGGTCTACTCGATCACTTACGACGAGGGCTGTCAGGAGCTACTCAACCACGCCCTGCCCCTGCACCGCAAGTACGGTGTTCCGGGGCATGTGGCCCTGGTCGCCAGCCAGATCGGCGTGCCCCGCAACGTTCCGGGCAGTAGCTACGACGGCTGGATGATTCTCTCGCGGGAGGAGATAGACATGCTGTGCGCCGAGGGCTGGGGTGTGTCCTGTCACAGCATGACCCATGCCTCAACCACAGACGCCAACGCCGAGTACGAAGTCGTGGAAGCCCGCAAGGTGCTGGAGGAGGCCCTGGGGAGGCCGGTAACGATGTACTGCGTGCCGGGCAGCAACGAATGCTACCCGGCGGCGCTGAAGGTCGCCGAGCGTGCCGGTTACAAAGCCATCATGACCATCACCGACATGGTCAATACGCCGGAAACCGACCTGCTGGCGCTGGGCCGGGTGCCTCTGCACACCCAGTACCCGCCGCCGTTCTACTCGGCTTACGACCCCTACAAGCGGATTCACCAGGCCATGGACCTGGGCGGGTGGATCATTGACTATTGCCATTGCCCGATGCCCGACAAGGCAGTGCACCCGTGGAAGGATTGCACCCTCGCCGAGCTGGAGGAGCGCTTTGCGACGGTCTGCCGCGTCGGAGGCGACGAGGTCTGGCTGGCGGAGCCCAACGACGTGGTGGCTCATCTCCTGGAGAACCGCTGAGAAAGACCACGGTAAGAGCGCTCACCAGTGCACGACCGGAATTCCAGGGCATCGCGCTCTGGTGAGCGCTCCTACCGGTTGTCATGGGTGAGGGCTCTTGCCCTGAGCCCCGCTACTCACACGTGAAGCACATCTGCTTCACGCACACACCCTCCAGCGCGTTGAGCTTGTCGGCCAGCTCCTGACACTTGTCCTGACAGCCATACATCTCCAGCAGGATCAGCCCACCGGTGGCGCAGACGCCCTCGGCAACCTGGTGCAGGCCGATGCGGGTGCGGATGTGACAACCGTATTCGGTCAGCAGTCTCTGCACGTCGGCGGCCTCCTTGGCCCGGTCGCTGACGTGAATCCCAAAGACCAGATGCTGGCATTCGGCCATGTCTGCATTCCCCTTTCCCTTGCTTCAGTCCCGCGGAATAGGTAAGCTGTCCTGAGTTCGCGAGTACGTCGGTCGCTGCATGATTCGCCCCGGCGGGCCCTGTTTCCTGCCCGCATTCGAGGTGTTGTCCCGTGTCTGAAGCCCCTGAGTTTCGCACTGAGCACGACCTGCTTGGCACTCGGCCCGTGCCCGCCGGAGCCCTGTGGGGCATCCATACCGAGCGCGCAAGGGAGAACTTCCCGCTGACCGGGCGCCGGGTCTACCCGGAGCTGATCCACGCCTTCGGAGCGGTCAAGCTGGCCTGCTGCCGGACCAATGAGGAACTGGGGTACCTGGACCCGTCGCTGGCCCAGGCACTCGCCGCCGCCTGCGCGGAGATGATGGAGGGACAGCTCGACGAACACATCGTCGTGGATGCTCTTCAGGGCGGGGCGGGCACCTCCACCAACATGAACGTGAACGAGGTCCTGGCCAACCGCGCCCTCCAGCTTATGGGACGTCCGCTGGGCGACTATGACACTCTCAGCCCCCTGGACCATGTGAACCTGCACCAGTCCACCAATGACACCTACCCCACCGCTCTGAAGATCGCCGCCATCCGGCACCTCCGGACGCTCGAACGCGAGGTCATCACCCTGCTGGAGGAGTTCCAGAGCAAGGAACGGCGGTACGCGGGGGTGGTCAAGGTCGGGCGGACGCAGCTTCAGGACGCGGTGCTGACCACCCTCGGCCGCGAGCTGTCCAGTTACGCCGAGGCCTTCGCCCGGGACCGCTGGCGCATCTACAAGTGCGAGGAGCGCCTGCGGGTGGTGAACCTGGGCGGGACGGCCATCGGGACGGGCCTGGCTGCGCCGCGACGGTACATCTTCCGGGTCATCGAGCACCTGCGCGACATCACCAACCTGGGCCTGGCCCGCGCAGAGAACCTGGTGGAGTGCACCCAGAACACCGATGTCTTCGTCGAGGTCTCGGGCATCCTGAAGGCCTGCGCCAGCAACCTGTTGAAGGTGGCAAGCGACCTGCGCCTGCTCTCCAGCGGCCCCGACGCGGGCTTCGGCGACATCCGTATCCCGGCCCGTCAGGCCGGCTCGTCCATCATGCCCGGCAAGGTCAACCCGGTCATCCCCGAGGCGGTGTCCCAGGCCGCCCTGCAGGTCATGGCCAACGACCAGGCGCTGACCATGGCCTGTTCCCTGGGTAACCTGGAGCTGAACGCCTTCCTGCCCCTGATTGCCGACACGCTCTTGGGCAGCCTCGACCTGCTGACTCGGGCCTGTCGCCTGTTCTACCAGCACTGTGTCACCGGCATCGAGCCCAACGAGGAGCGCCTGCGGCAGTACGTGGAGGGAGCCACGGCAACCGTCACGGCGCTGGTGGAGAGGATCGGCTACACGCGGGCCACCGAGGTCGCCGAGACCGCGCGGGCCAGCGGAAAGACCATCAAGCAGGTGGTCCTGGAGCAGGGGCTGCTGAGTGAGGAGGAGTTCGCCGCCCTGGTCGCCCCCGAGAGCGTGACGCGGCTGGGGAGCCCCGACTCGGAGGACGGGTTTGGGGTCTAGTGACCGGCCAGACCCACCCTGATGTTGTTGGCGCAGTCCGCTCAGGACTCAGACCCCAACCAGAGCGCGGAGTTGCGCCAGCGTCAGCTCCGCCAGGCTGTCCACCACCAGGTCGGCGGCCTGGAGTTCCCCCGCGGTGACGGTGCTGGTGACGGCCACACAGCGCATTCCGGCGGACTTGGCGGCCTGCACGCCGGCCGGGGCGTCCTCAAAGACGATGCAGCGCTCCGGCGTCACGCCCAGGCGCTCCGCCGTCAGCAGGTAGATCTGCGGGTCAGGCTTCTTGCGGGTCACGTCATCACCGGTGATGACCGCGTCAAACCACTCGAGCTTGAGACCGGTGCCCGCGATGACCGGGAACTGCTTGGTCTTCTGGCCGGAAGTCGCGATGGCTAGCTTCACTTCCGGGTCGTGGCGGGCCGCGGTCACCAGTTCCAGAACCCCGGGAGAGGCTGGCAGGGGCTCGTCCTGCAAGAGCCGGAAGAAGTTGGCTGCCCGGCGGTCCACCGCCGCCTGGGTGTCTATGGTCACGCCATATTTCTCGGCCACACCCTCGCAGTAGCGCTCATCCCCATGCCCGACAAAGGGCCGGAAGTCCTCGGGCTGCACCGTGACGCCGTAGAGCTCCCGAAACATCAGCACGCTGGCCCGGGCGTTGAGCGCCTCGGTGTCAGCTACCACGCCGTCCACGTCGAAGATCAGCGCCCAGACCATCACGATACCTCCAGGCTGTGCAGAGAGTCACCGACCGCTGCCTCGTCTACCCACCAGACCAGCCCTCCGTCGGTGGGCTGTACCCCGGTCGCTGGACACGCCGTGACGGGTTCCTCCCGTGAGAGCGCACGCCGTAACGCCTCACGCTTGCTCGCCCCGGACACCAGGAACCACACGCGGGCAGCATGGTTCAGAACCGGAAGGGTCAGGGTCAGGCGCGTCCGCGGCTCGGTCGGGGCCTCGCCAACAGTCACCCACCGCCGGCGTTCAGCGACGGCGGGGCTTCCCGGAAACAGCGACCCGGTGTGACCGTCGTCACCCAGCCCCAGCAGAATCAGGTCGAAGCGGGGCCAGTCGCCAGTGAACACCCGGCGCAGTTCGGTCTCGTAGGCCTCTGCCGCCGCCTGGGCGTCCGGCAGCGCAGTGGGGAACGGGTGCACCTGCGACGGCGGCACCGGCACGCGGCTGAGGAGGGCCTCCCGTGCCATGCGCTGGTTGCTGGCCGGGTCATCCGGGGGCACGAAGCGCTCGTCGCCCCAGAAGACGTGCACCGCGGACCACGGGAAGCTGTCGCGGTACCTGGTGGCGAGCGCCTGGTACAGCCCGCGGGGTGTGCTGCCGCCGGCCAGGGCCACAGCAAAGTGGTCCTGGCCCGAAACAGCCTCCCGCACCACGGCTGCCAGAGCCTCCGCGGCAGCCGCGCTTAGCGCCTGCAGGTCCGGAAAGACACGCACCTCGGCCATCTTCCGCAGTCCCTCCGCAACCGACGGGAAGGTGTCGCTGGTCCAGTTGGCATAATATACGCCGCAGCCGCAGCGCGCAACGTGCTGCCAACTCTACGACTCGGTGTGATCCCCCATGAACGAACTGGACCAGCTGTGCATCGACTCTCTGCGCTTTCTGGCGGTTGACGCCGTCGAGGCGGCCAACTCCGGCCATCCGGGCCTCCCTCTGGGCGCAGCTCCCATGGCCTACGCCATCTTCGACCGCTTCCTGCGGTTCAACCCGGCCAACCCGGGCTGGTTCAACCGCGACCGCTTCATCCTGTCGGCGGGCCACGGGTCCGCTCTGCTCTACGCGCTGCTGCACAGCTTCGGCTACGATGTGTCACTGGAGCAGGTGAAGCAGTTCCGCCAGTGGGGCAGCATCACGCCCGGCCACCCGGAGTACGGCCTGACCCCGGGAGTGGAATGCACCACGGGCCCCCTGGGCCAGGGATTTGCCATGGGCGTGGGCATGGCCATGGCTGAGCGCTTCCTGGCGGCACGCTACAACACGCCGGAGGCGACGGTGGTGGACCACTACACCTACGCTATCGTGTCGGACGGCGACCTGATGGAGGGCGTGGCCTCCGAGGCCGCCTCGCTGGCCGGGCACCTGCGGCTGGGCAAACTGATTTACCTGTATGACGACAACGAGATCTCGATCGAGGGTTCCACGGACCTGGCCTTCACGGAGGACGTGCCCGCCCGGTTCGCGGCCTATGGCTGGCATCTGCAGGACGTGGCCGATGGCAATGACCTGGACGCCATCTGTGCTGCCATCGAGGCTGCCCAGGCGGAGACGGAGCGACCGTCACTGATCGTGGTGCATACCACCATCGGCTGCGGCAGCCCGAAGGCGGGGACGGCGGGCGTCCATGGCGAGCCTCTGGGCGCCGAGGCCATGGCCGCGACTCGCGAGTGCTATGCCTGGCCCAAGGAGCCCTTCTTCATGCCGGACGAGGCCCGTGATCACATGGGCGAGGCGGTGGAGAGGGGTTTGCGCCTGGAGGCCGAGTGGAGCGCCTTGTGCGACCGGGCGGCCGCGGCGAACCCCGACCTCATGGCCGAGTTCCGGGCGGCCATCGCCGGCGAGCTGCCCGCAGGATGGACAGAGGCCTTGCCGGTGTTCCCCGCCGACAAGGAGCAGGCGACACGCAATGCTTCTGGCGTCGTCCTGAACGCCCTGGGCGAGGTCCTGCCCAACCTGTTGGGCGGCTCGGCGGACCTGTCGCCCTCCAATAAGAGCGACATCAGGAGCGGTGGCGAGTTCGGCCTGACTAACGCCGAGTGCGGGCGCAACATCCATTTCGGAGTCCGCGAGCACGCCATGGGGGCCATCGTCAACGGCATGGCCCTCCACGGCGGCGTCATCCCCTATGGCGCGACCTTCCTGATCTTCTCCGACTACCTGCGCCCGGCGCTGCGGCTGGCGGCGCTGCAGGAGGCTCACTCGCTGTTCATTTTCACCCATGACAGTATCGGGGTGGGCGAGGACGGGCCCACGCACCAGCCCATCGAGCAGATCATGAGCCTGCGTCTGATACCCCATCTCATGGTCTACCGCCCGGCCGACGCCAACGAGACCGCCCAATGCTGGAAGCTGATGATTGAGCGGAAGGAGCCTGCTCTCATCGCCCTCACCCGGCAGAACCTGCCGACGCTGGATGTGGAGCGGTACCCGGTGCGCCAGGGCGTGCCCCGGGGCGCGTACGTCCTGTCGGAGCCCGAGGGCGATCCACAGGTCATTCTGCTGGCGACCGGGTCTGAAGTCAGTCTGGCGCTGGCAGCCCAGGAGGTCCTGGCGGCAGAGAGCGTCCGGGCCCGCGTGGTCTCGATGCCCTGCTGGGAGCTGTTCGAGGCTCAGCCCGAGTGCTACCAGTGCGAGGTACTGCCGCCGGGCATCCCCAGGGTGGCCATCGAGGCTGGGGCGACCATCGGCTGGCAGAGGTGGGTGGGCAGC
This sequence comes from Armatimonadota bacterium, assembly GCA_013178155.1. Lineage (GTDB taxonomy): Bacteria > Armatimonadota > Zipacnadia > Zipacnadales > UBA11051 > JABLXH01. The sequence continues at coordinate 59,591 of JABLXH010000020.1, forward strand.
GACGGCGCGGTCATCGGCCTCAACCGCTTCGGCGCCTCGGCTCCGGCGAAGACCGTGTTCAAGGAGCTGGGGTTTACGATCGAGAACGTCGTCCAGACAGCAAAGGGGCTGCTGGAGGCGTGAGCCGTCTGCATCCTCGCGGACGATGAGGGAGCCAAGATGGAGAACGACGCCGCGAAAGCAGCCGCAGCGACTGAGCGCCCCGGCTTCGCCGCCGATTGCCCGTGCGAGAAGACCGACTGTCCCATCTGGGGTGACTGCGTGGCCTGCGTTCGCGGCCACCGCGAGCATCAGGCGCACCTGCCGGAGTGCATGCAGCCCATCCTGCGTGGCCTGGTCGAGGAGTTGGCCCGGAAGGTGGAGTACGGCGTGGTGGAGCGGCGGCCAGGGCACTGAGGCGGACGCCGTGCTGGCTCTGGAGGGACCGGCCAGAACCCGGCCCCTCCGCGAGGCAACCTCGAGAGGGCAAGGGTGGGCCGGGCCGGTCCGGCCCCTCCGAACGGCGCAAGGAGATCACCATGTTCTTTGACATGCACCTGCACGCAGTCTGGTTCAGCAATCCCCGGCAGAAAGCGATCACCAACTTCGCGACCGCCGAGGAGCTGCTGACACGCTTCCCGGAGCTGCAGATTGACCGGGGGGTCCTGCTGCCCATCGTGAATCACGAGTGTCTGAACTTCATCCAGAGCAACGAGACGGTGTTGGACATCTGCGCGGCCCATCCGGGCAGGTTCGTGCCCTTCTGCAACCTGGACCCGCGAATGCACGGCAACCGGCCGGACTACGACTTCACCCCCGTGCTGGAGCACTACAAGGGTCTCGGGTGCAAGGGCGTGGGCGAGGTCTGCGCCACACTGCGGTGGGATGACGCCCGAGTGCTGAACATGCTCGGCCATGTGGAGCGGGCCGGGCTCCCATTGCTGTTTCACCTGGGGTTGGAGAGTGGCACCTATGGTCTGGTGGACGACTTCGGCCTCCCGGGGCTGGAGCTCGTGCTGCAGCGCTTCCCCCGGCTCAACCTCATCGGCCACTCCATGGCCTTCTGGAGCGCCATCAGCGGTGACGTCACGCCCCAGAACTGGATGGGATACCCGACGGGCCCGGTGACCGAAGGGGGGCGTCTGCCGGAGCTGCTGCGCCGGTACCCAAACCTGTGGGCCGACATCTCGGCTGGCAGCGGCTATAACGCCATCTCCCGCGACCCGGACTTCGGCTACGCCTTCCTGGAAGAGTTCCAGGACCGTGTTGTCTACGGCACCGACATCTGCTGGCCGGGGCAGGAAGTTCTGCAGTCGCAGTTTCTCCTGGATGGCCTGGCTACCGGCAGGCTGAGCCAGCAAGCTTTTGACAAGATCGCGCGCACCAATGCCGAGGCGCTGCTGGGGGTGTAAGCGCCACCCAGGGAGGCGAGGCGCCGTGGCCATCAACGAGATCCACATCCTACACCATACCCACGTGGATGTGGGCTACACCGACCTGCAGCCGGTGATCTTCCGCACCCATGTCGAGTACCTGGAGCAGGCGCTGGACCTGTGCCGGGAGACCGACGACTACCCCGACGACGCGCGCTTCCGCTGGATCAGCGAGTTCAGTTGGCCGGTGGTAGAGTTCCTGCGCCGCCGGCCCGAGCGCTCGGAGGAGCTGTTTGCCCGCCTGCGCGAGGGGCGCTGCGAGCTGGCAGGGCTGTTTCTCGACCCGACAGAGCTCATGGACCGCCGGGCCTTTGAGATGTCGCTGCTGCCGGCTCTGCAGCTCGCCCGCCAGCAGGGCTTCGCCGTAACCACGGCCATGACCACCGACATTCCCGGCCAGGGCTGGGGACTGGCCGACATCCTGGCCGAGCAGGGCCTGAAGTATCTGAGCGTGTCGCCCAATGCCATGGTCAGCAAGCCGCTGGAGGTGCAGCGCCCCTTCTGGTGGGTCGGGCCAAAGGGCAAGCGGGTGCTGGTGTGGTTCACCGACTGGCGCAAGGGCTGGTATGGAGAGGGGCATGTCCTGGGATTCCCCCAGGGCTTTGCCGTGGCCCGCGACAAGGTGCTCGAGTACCTGGAGCTGCTGCACAGCGAGAGTTACCCCTGGGAGGTGCTGGCCCTGCACTTTGGGGCCGACAACTACCCGCCGGCGACGGGCCTGGCCGACCTCGTGCGCGCCTGGAATGAGCAGGGAAACCTGCCACGGCTGCGGATCTCCACCAACGCGGAGTTCTTCAGGCGGCTGCAGGAGTTGCACGGCGACGGCTTCCCGGAGTACCAGTTGGCCTGGCCGGACTGGTGGTCCGAAGGGCTGGGCTCGGCCGCCTACGAGGCGGGACTGTCGCGCGAGACACACTGTCGCCTGCTTCGCATCGAGACCCTGCTGTCGCGGCTGGGTGAAAGCCGCGATCTCTGGCCCATCTGGGAGAACCTGCTGCTCTTTGACGAGCATACCTGGGGCTGCTCGGACATGGCCAGCGAACCCTACTCCTTCGCCAGCCGCGCCAGTTGGGCGTATAAGGCGGCGCACATCTACCGGGCCCACGACGATGCCCGGCGCCTGGAGGCGGAGCTAGCCGCCGCTGTGGCGGCCAGGCAACCGACCGAGGAAGCGGCGGACTACCGTGACGCCACGGTGCGGGAGGCCGGGCCGGCCGCGGCCTCGCTGGTCCTGGCTAACCCGCTCGGCGTGGACTGGGCGGGCCCCGTGGAGCTTCCTGGTCTCAGCCCTGGCCACAACAGTCTGCAGGGCCCCGACGGCGCTCTGGCGATGGTCCAGCGGTCCGTAGCGACGCCTTTGGCCCCGGCGCGGGCCTGGGCCATGCCGCGGGTAGCGGCGGGTACGGCAGCGGTCTGGGCCGCCGTCTCCGCCGACATCGAGCCGCGGACTCAGCCCGCCGCGGACCCCCTGGTGCTGCAGAACGACCACTACCTGCTGCGCTGGGATGAGTCCGGGCGGCTCGTCTCCCTGGTGGACCGCGACACTGAGACCGAACTCATTGACCCGTGGTCGCCGTGGGGCTTTGCCGAGGTCATCCATGAGACCATCACCGGCCACCAGGACCGGCGGGCGGTCTGGGAGCGAGGCTACACAGCCATCCCTTACGGCAAGCGCCGCACGGATGCGCCCTTCCGTCGCGAGGGATCGCTGGCTGCGGCGCGGCTCTTGTCGCGACAGGATGGGGCGCTGTTTGATGCCGTGCTCTGGCAGAGCGCTCTACCCACCGTGCCCTCCCTGGAGACCGAGATCCGCCTGTGGCGGGGCCTGCGGCGCATTGACGTGGAGGTGCGCCTGGACAAGGAGCCGCGCACAGCCTACGAGAGCCTCTACTGCGCCTTTCCCGTCAACCTGGACCACCCGCGCGGCTTCATCCACAGCGGCGACGCGGTCTTTGAGGTTGAGCGGCAGCAGCTCCCCGGTACGTGCCGGGACTACTACGCGGTCGAGCACTTCGCGGCCCTCCAGGGTGATCAGGGCTGGTCAGTGCTTTGCCCGTTGGAGGCCCCGCTGGTCCAGATGGGGCAGATAACGTTTGGGCAATGGGCCGACCACCTGCGCCTCACAAGAGGCTGCATCTACTCCTGGCTTTGCAACAACTTCTGGTACACCAACTTCCCCGGCTACCAGCAGGGCCGTCTGTCTTTCCGGTTCGTCCTGCAGGTGGGTGCCGGAGATCTGGACCTGAGCGCCGCGGAGCAGTTCGCCCGGCAGGTGCGTATGGGGCTGACGGTGGCATAGGACAGAACCGCGGGCCACGGGGAGCGAGACACCGACATGACCAGCTTCGCCCGCGACTGTCGCATCCTGCGCAATGTGCGTGTCCCCATGCGCGACGGCGTAACCCTCGCCACAACCGTGTACCTGCCCCTGGGCGAGGGCCCATGGCCGGTTGTCCTGGTGCGGACCGCCTACAACCGCGTGCCCATCATCGGCACCGGCTTCGCCCAGAAGGGCATGGCCTTCGTGAGTCAGGACGTGCGCGGACGGTACGACTCGGAGGGCGCCTGGTACCCGTTCACGGCCGAGGAGCGCGACGGCTTCGACACCCTGGAGTGGCTGGTCAGCCAGCCCTGGTGCAACGGCCGCGTTGGCATGTTCGGCGACTCCTACCTGGCTGCCACGCAGTTCTACGCTGCCCTCAGCGGCCATCCGGCGCTGGCCGCTCTCAACCCGCGCTTCATGGCCGGCGACTGCTGGAAGCGGGCCTACTACTGCGACGGGGCTTTCAGCCTCGGCCTCACGTGGAGCTGGCTGTGCTTCGAGACCTGCGCCCGCACTTCCGAGGCGGCGCTGATGCCGTGCTTCGATGTCAGGGGCATCCTGCAGTCGCTGCCGCTGCTGACGATAGACGAGGCCTCGGGGGCCGCACCGGTGCGGGAGTACCGCGACTATGTGACGCACTCGCGGTATGGTGAGCTGTGGGACGTGCTCAACGTCCGCCAGCGCTTCGACCGGGTGCGGGCGCCGATGCTGTTGACCGGCGGGTGGTATGACTACTACGCCGGCGAGACCTTCTACAACTACCTCGCCCTGCGCCAGCAAGCGCCAACGCCAGAGCTGCGCGATAGCCACCGGGTGATCGTTGGCCCGTGGACGCACGGGGTGAATGCTTCGTCAACGCTGGGTGAGGTGGACTTCGGCCCGGAGGCGCTGCGGAAGAACGGACACACTGAGCGCTGGCTGGAGGGCCTGCTGGCGGGCAAGGCACCCGCCGACATCCTGCCGGCCCCACTGCGCCTCTTTGTCATGGGGGCTAATGAGTGGCGCGATGAGTGGGAGTGGCCGCTGGCGCGGACGCATTACACCGACTACTTCCTGCGGGCCGGCGGCGGTCTCTCGCCCACTCCGCCCGGCGAGGAGGAGCCCGACCGGTACACCTACGACCCCGCCGACCCGGTGCCAACGCGGGGCGGGAACCACTCGATTGGCCCCTACAACCCGGGTCTGTACGAACTGGCCCCGCCCGGACCCTATGACCAGCGCCCTATTGAGGCCCGGGACGACGTGTTGGTCTACACCTCTGACGAACTGGCGGAGGACCTGGAGGTGACCGGGCCGGTGACAGTGACGCTGTATGCCTCGTCGTCCGCCCCCGACACGGACTTTGTGGCGCGACTCTGCGATGTCCACCCCGACGGACGGTCCATCAACATCACCGAGGGGGTCATCCGTGCGCGGTTTCGCGAAGGAGTGTGGGGCGCGCCGACGCTGATGGAGCCAGGGCAAGTCTATGAGTTCTCTCTGGACTTGCAGGCCACCAGCAACGTCTTCCGGCGCGGGCATCGGCTGCGCCTGGATGTCACCAGCAGTTGCTTCCCGCTGTGGGACCGCAACCTCAACACCGGGGAGGACCCGGCGACGGCGACGCGGATGGCGGTGGCCCGGCAGACCATTCATCATGACGAGACCTACCCGTCGCGCATCACCCTGCCCGTCATCCCCCGTTGAGCAGCTTCCGGAGGTCACCGTGCCAGAGCCACGAAGTCCAGACAACCCCCGGCCAGTCCTGGGCCGGCGTTCTGCCATGCAGTTCATTGTCCTGCTGGGCGTCGTCAGCCTGCTGGCCGACGTCACCTACGAGGGCGCGCGCAGCTCCACCGGGCCGTTCCTGGCCGTGCTGGGGGCCAGCGCCGCCGTGGTGGGGTTCGCCGCCGGCCTGGGCGAGCTGCTGGGCTACGGCGTGCGCCTGCTCTTTGGCATCATCGCCGATCGCACCGGCCGGTACTGGCTGCTGACGATCCTGGGCTATGGGGTGAACCTGCTGGCGGTACCGCTGCTGGCGCTGGCCGGGGCCTGGCCGGTGGCAGTGGCGCTGATGATCGCCGAGCGGGTGGGCAAGGGGATGCGCACGCCGGCGCGGGACGCCATGCTGTCGCAGGCCACCAGCCAGGTGGGGCGCGGGTGGGGGTTTGCTTTGCATGAAGCCCTCGACCAGACCGGAGCGGTCACGGGCCCGTTGCTGATGGCGGCGGCGGTGCACGCCCGGGGCGACTACCGCGCCGGGTTCGCGCTGTTGCTCATCCCCGCGGTCCTGACACTGGTCGTGCTGACCGTGGCTCGGGTGCTCTTCCCTCGGCCCGAGCACTTCGAGGCAACCACGGCCGCCCCGCCGATCGATGAGCGCCTGCCGTCAGCCTTCTGGATGTACCTGGTGGCGATGGCGCTGCTGGCAGCCGGGTTCGCCGACTTCCCCCTGGTAGCGTACCACCTGAAGCGGGCGGCCATTACCAGCGACACGGGGATCCCGCTGCTGTACGCCCTGGCCATGGGCGTGGATGCCGTGGCGGCGCTGATCCTGGGCCGCCTGTATGACCGCAAGGGCTTCGCGACGCTGGTGGGGGCCACCGTGCTGTCGGCAGCCTTCGCTCCCCTGGCTTTCCTTGGCGGGCCGACGCTGGCTGTGGCGGGCGTGCTCTGCTGGGCCGTGGGGATGGGGGCCCAGGAGTCCATCATCCGCGCAGCCATCGCCGGGATGGTGCCCAGCACTCGGCGCGCCTCGGCCTACGGCACCTTCAACGCCGTCTTCGGCGTCGCATGGTTCGCAGGCAGCGCCCTGATGGGAGTGCTGTACGAAATGTCGGTGGCCGCGCTGGTCGTGTTCTCGGTGGCGATACAGCTTGGCTGTGCGGGGGTGTTGCTGTACCTCGGCCGGAGCAGGGGGATGGCCGGGGGTTGAAACCCGGTCTGGGCGGGGAGCGTCCCTGCGGGACGCGGGGCGGTGAGGGGGCTGGTGTTGCCGGGGGTTGAAACCCCCGTCTGGGAGGGAAGCGTCCCTGCGGGACGCAACTGCCCTTTCACCGCCCCGCAGGGACGGTCTCCATCCAGCCGGGTACTTCAGTGCCCCGCCACCCCAAGGGGGTTGCTCGATGCCCGGCACCCGAGCTGACATCATCTTACAGTTCGTGTGGACCACGAAGAGGCGTGAGGCCATGATCCTCGCCGAGGGGCGCGATGCCCTGTACAACTGCATTGCTGGACAGGTAGCTGCAGACGGTTGCCGGGCTCTGGCGATTGGGGGGACAGAAGACCACATACACGTCCTGGTATCCATGCGCACGGAGGTTGCGCCTGCGGATCTGGCCCAGCGTATGAAGGGCATATCCTCACATTTCTGCAAGGACAAACTGGGCTGGGCCGGGTTCTACTGGCAGGAGGGCTACGGCGTGTTCAGCGTGAGTCGGGCGCACGTCCGGCGAGTGACCGCGTACATCCGGCAGCAGGAAGCCCATCACGCCAGGGGCGACTTGTGGACGTCGTGTGAGATGGGCGAGGTGGACGGAGAGGACGAGGCCGGGACCTAGCTGGTCCGAGACGGGGGGCGGGTCGGTGTTGGAGGGGGTTGAAGCCCCCGGCTGTTGGGAGAGCGTGCCTGCGGGACGCGGTGTGGTGAGGTGGGTTGGTGTTGACGGGGATTGAAACCCCCGTCTGGAAGGGGAGCGTCCCTGCGGGACGCGGTGTGGTGAGGTGGGTTGGTGTTGCCGGGGGTTGAAACCCCCGTCTGGGAGGGAAGCGTCCCTGCGGGACGCAACTGCCCTTTCACCGTCCCGCAGGGACGGTCTCCATCCAGCCGGGTACTTCAGTGCCCGGCCCCACCGGTACCACCGCCCCAGCTCAGCCTGGCCCCGAGTTCATCGCCACCTCGACCATCACCAGCACGTTCTCCAGGCGCACGCTGTTATCGAGTTCC
>JABLXH010000200.1 GCA_013178155.1 Armatimonadota bacterium
CGCTGCGGGCCGGCAGCAGATGCGCCACCACAGGGGCGATCAGGACCAGAGCCCCGCCGTACTTCGTGGAGGCGGCAAGCCCGGCCCAGAGCCCGGCCAGAAGGTAATCGCGGGGAGCCCCCTCCCTGGCGATCCGCACTGCCGCCAGCAAAGCCAGGGCCACAAAGAGCGTCTGCGGGACGTCCACTGTCGCATACGTCGAGTGCAGCACGTGCAGGGGCATCACGGCCAGGGCCAGAGCTGCCGCCAGGCCCAGCCGCCGGCCTGTCACGAGCTCACCCGTCCGGTACACCACCGCGACTGTCAAGAGCCCGCAGAGTGCGGTGATCAGCCGGCCCGCCAGCGTCCAGTCGTGCAGCATCTGCGCCATACCGGCGAAACCCAGGTCTGCCGGAGGCATGCTGCCCGACAAAGCCGCTCCCGCGGCCACCAGGTAGAGATAGAGGCTCCCGTAGTTGAAGAAGTGTGGATTGGGATCACCCAGCAGGAGCAGCGAGAGGGCGCCGCGCAGCGAATGAAACTCATCCGGATGGTACGAGAAAAGATGGGTGGCGCTGGGCAGACCCCAGGCTATCCCGTACACCCTGAGGACTGTGGCGAGAAGAAGAACGAGGGCCAGAGGAAGCCACGGACGAGCCGTGCGGAGGCCTGACAGGCGGCTCTGGGGGGGATTCTGGCCCATGACAGTGTGCCCTGGCTCAAAACCTGCGCGCCCGCCCCGCACGGGGACACATCAGCAGGCGTCGCGTTGCCGGCTGAATGAGTATAGGCCATGGGCTGCTCCCGGGCAAGAGCACACGGCCCACGCCGGGAGACGGGGCCGCCAGCGATACCACGGCGACAGTGGGGTTACTCTGCCCGCAAGTGCAACAGGGCGTAACTCGCCGGCGGCCCCCAGTTGCCGGCGCCGTCCAAAGCACGGAGATGGAAGTACCATACCCCCGGCTCCAGCGCCTCAAAGGTCTTGGCTGGCTGGGTGCCCTCGGACACTTCATCGGGAACTGTCGCTGGATCGCGGTCCAGAGCATAGCTGAAGCCCGCAACCCCGGTAGTGTCGGTAGCCCGCCATCGCAGGACTGGGGCGTAGCGGCCGATCTGACCAATGATGAAGTTGTCAAAGCGTGCCACGGCCCCCTCCGGCGTGGTGAGCGGATCACGGTCACCGACAATGATCTGCTCTACCACCGGGGCTCCTTGCTTGACCTGCGGCTGCAGGAGCGGGCGCAGGTCAAACTGGGCATGGTGCCACGCGTTGTCCGCGGTGAAACCTGGGACCTGGCCAATCACGCCCGGTGCCGCATCATTCAGCATCACCGCATACCAGTTGCCATTGACCAGGAAGTTCAGCACCAGCCGGGTCTCCGGGGGCACCTTGTAGTCAAAGGCGATAATGGGGTACCGCTCCACCGGGTAGGGTCTCTGCCAGATGCTGGCCTGCATGTGCCCACCCTTGCGCTGTTGCGTCAGCTTCACGCAGGCCTGGCCGCTGGCCGCCTCGGAAGTGTCCAGCTCCACCCTCGCACCGTTCCTGCCATCACGGCCCTTCCACAGGCCAAGGTCTCCGTTCTCAAAGGTGTTGGTCATCAATGTGGGGTGTGACGTGGACTGGATAGCGGAGATGACCGGGGGCCTGCTGTCCTGGCTGTAGTCCATCAGCCACTTCCACCGGGGCAACTCACGCGCAACGTTGCCGGCGTAGTCGCTGGCCGCCAGCAGCGCCACCTCGATCCCCTGCCCATCAGCGAAGACAACGGGCTTCGGATACACCTGTTCGCAGCTCCAGACCAACTGACCACTGGACGGGTCATAACGCAGTCCCTGGTTGTCCAGCGCGTAGTCAGTGCCGCCTACCCGGAGGCGCAGGCTGGTGGGGTCCACACCCGCCAGGCCCTGATCGGTGAGCTGCAGCCGCACTTCCGACACCGCCGTCCTGGCGCCGTCTGGTGGCTCTACCACGCTCGCTGTCGGGGCCTCGCTGTCTACGAGCACCTCGCGGCTGACCACCGGGCTCCAGTTGCCCGCTTTGTCGCGCGCCCTCAGATGCACCCACGCCCCGGTCAAAGCTCCGAAATCAAGGCTAAACTCGTTGGCCGACACCACCACACTGTCGGGTAAGTTCGGAGTCGGTTCCGCAGTCACAGCGTAGGCCGCGCCTTCCAGGCCTCCGCTGTCCAGGGATTGCCACGACGCCGCCAGTGGTCTGATCCCGCTCACTACCGGCACGAGCTGGAAGTCATCGAGATGATAGGTCGTGCCATCACGATTACCTTTCCACCCCCAGTCAGCCAGCACGAACTGGCGAACGATGAGGGTGGGGGCCTGCGGGTCGTCCTTCCGGAGCATGCTGTACAGGTCAAATGCGGCGACGTGCCACTCGTCGTCGGTCCGCACGTCAGGGACCTCCCCGATGACGCCCAGATCGTTGTCATTGTCCGTGAACCGGATCGCCTTCCAGTCGCCGTTGACATAGACTGCGAAGTCCACGCGCAGACGGTTGTCACACTTGTAGGCGAACCGCACCAGACGGTACTTGGCGGCATCGAAGGGACGCTGGACGCAATACGCGCCAAACCGGCGGTTGACGCCCTTGCAGTAGAGTTTGAGGCTGCTGGCGCCCGTGTGGGCCGTGGAGTCATCGCGGCTAAGCACCGCTCCCTCCGGGCCGCCATAGCTGGCCCATTCTCCCAGGCCATCCTCGAAATCATCGTCGCAGAAATAGGGGTCCGCCAGGGCGAGTTGGGGCAGACTCGGGGCTCGTTTGTCGTTCTTGAGGTCCACAGGGTAGGTCCATTGGACCGGCGCCGACAGGGCGTTACCCGCGTGGTCGCGCAGCGTCCTGAGAGTCAGCCGCAGGGCCCCGTTCCTGCTGCTTACACCCGCCCCGGTCGGGTCCACGGTCACCGTCCCCGTGCCCGCGTCATACGCCACGCCGGCGGAAGCAAGCCTAAGCTCCTTCCCCTCCAACTCCAGGGCGAGTGAGTTCGGGTCGAGACCGCTACCGCCGGGGTCAGTCAGCCGCAGCGACACCGGCTGGTCGCCCAGCGGTGTGCCAGGAGGGGGCTCAACTGCCGCCACCTCCGGCGCGCTGCGATCCACACCCAGGCGGTAGGTTACGGTGTTCCCCCAGGTACCGTCCTTCAGGTGCGGTTTCACGTGCGCGAATCGCGGCCCCTCGCCAGACAGGTCGGCG
>JABLXH010000201.1 GCA_013178155.1 Armatimonadota bacterium
TGCACACGCTGACTTTCCTCCAAGCGGAGGACGTAAGGCTGCTACAGAAACGTTGCGGCTCGCAGGCTAAAGCTGCGCGGTATTGCGGCCGATAGTCTGTCCGGGAGATTCCCCGCCAACGCTTGCCAGTGCCAGGGGAGGGCGCGCTTGTGTTGGGACAGACGACCGGGCTTGTGGCCGACACCACCTTGTCTCAGACTGTCTCGCCGCAGTTGGTTGTGCAGAGCGAAATCCTCGAACTCACCGCCGACAAGCTTTGGGAACGGATCCAGCAGGAGCTGCGGGACAACCCCGCGCTCGAGCTGACCGATGGCCCTCTGCCCCATTTTGCTCCCGGCCACGCAGCAGTGGCGTCGCTGGAGACGCCGGACGTGTTGGAGAACCTGCCGGCGCCCTGCACGCTGGCTGACGACCTACGGCTCCAGCTAGCTCACGTGCCGCCGGATCGGCGCGCGATCTGCGAGTATCTCGTGGACTGCCTCGATGAACGGGGCTTTCTCGACATCGAGCCGGGAAGCGTTGCCAGGCAGTTCGGTGTGAGCTGCTTTGACGTGGAGGCGGCGGTCCGCACGCTGCAATCTCTGGAGCCGGCAGGGGTCGGGGCCCGCAGCCTGCGTGAGTGTCTGCTGCTGCAGGTGGAACGGTTCCCGGCGTCCCAGGTGCCGCCGCACACGCAGGATTTCATCAACACCTATCTGCAGACGGTGCGCCGCCGTTCGCCCGCCGAGGCGGCTGCCTTCCTGAGTCTGTCTGATGCCCAGTTGGCGGCAATCCTGCAGTTCATCGGTGAGCACCTCTACATGTGGCCGGCGGATCGTTTCCGCGATGACCTGGGCCCGGCGGTCGCTGCCAAAGAGGCCATCTCTCCCGATACGGCGGTGAGCGCGGAGGGCGGGCAGATACGGGTGAGAATCGTGCAGTCCTGGACGCAAAGCGTGCGGGTCAGTGAAGCCTACGCACGGCTGGATGCGGCCTGGCGCCGCGCCACGTGCCCCCTCTCGCCAGCGGAGCGCCTCCAGTTGGCTGACAAGGTCCGCGCGGCCCAGACCTTCATCGATCACCTCACCCGCCGCGAGGCTGTGCTGCGGCGTGTGACGGAGGCCATTGTCCGGCGCCAGGAAGCCTTCTTCCGTGAGGGTCCCGCCGGCCTGGAGCCCCTGACCCGCAAAGAGATCGCGGCTGAACTTGGGGTCCATGAGTCGACGATCAGCCGGGTGACACGGGGCAAATACCTGCAGTTGCCCGACCAGCGCCTGGTTCCCTATGACCTGTTCTTTGACGGTTCGCTGTCTGCCAAGGAGGAGCTCAGGGAACTCATCGCCGCCGAGGACCCCTCGCGCCCACTGTCAGACAACGCTCTCGCGCATCTCTTGCAGGGTCGAGGGCACGTGCTGGCCAGACGCACCGTGGCCAAGTACCGTGATGCCCTCGGTATTCCGCCCGCCCACAGACGCCGGCGACCGCGCCCCCGCGCCGTTGCCGGCTCCCCCTCCCTCCCCGCTGTGGCTTGACGGCCCAATTGGCACGCCGATTGCAGCACTCCGGGTGTACCGGCAGCGCCGGGCAAGGGAGTGCCTATGGACCGCGTGACCCATGACCTGACCTCGTTGGCCCTGCGCCACGCTCTCGATGGCGCTGCTGCCCGTCAAGGGGTGGCCGCCGAGAACCTGGCAAACCTGGAGACGCCCGGCTACCGCCCTCGCCTAGTGGATTTCGAGAGCCAGCTCAGAGAGGCCCTCGAGGCGGCCAGCGACGGTGACCTGGCGGACCTCCAGCACGTCAGTCCCCGGCGCAGCATCTACGCCGGCCCCGCGCTGCGACGGGATGGTAACGCGGTGGACCTCGAGACCGAGATGTCGGAACTGGTGGAGAGCGGCCTGCAGTACCAGGTTCTGACGCGTCTGCTAAGTCGGAGGCTGCAGATGCTGCGCTCCGTGGCCACCGAGGGAGGTAGGCTGTGAGCCTGTTTGGGGGTCTGCGAGTCAGTGCCAGCGCGTTGAGCGCTGAACGCTTGCGCCTGAACGTGATCGCCGAAAACATCGCCAACGCCGAGACCACGCGCACGCCCGAGGGCGGCCCCTACCGTCGCCGGGAGGTCATCCTCGCCTCGGGAATGGGGCTTGGGGAGCCCGGCGAACGCGGGTCTGCGGGCGGCGTTCATGTGGCCGGTGTACTGCCCGACCCCACGCCGCCGCGGCTGGTTCACGATCCATCCCACCCTGATGCCAATGCGGAGGGGTATGTGGCCATGCCCAACGTGGACGTGCCGGCCGAGGTCGTGGATATGATGGCCGCCACCAGGGCCTATGAGGCCAACGCCCTGGCCCTGCAGTCTCAGCGCAGACTTCAGGAGCGAGCGTTGGAGTTATTGGCCTGACCGCCGAAGGGAGGTGTCCGGCGTGCGCGTCGAACCATTCACGGCTGCCCGTCTTGCCTCGCCACCTGAGGTGTCCTCCGGGCGGGAGCTGCAGGGTACGGCCGGAGTGCCGATGAGACCGGCCGGCACGGCGGCGGCGCCCGCTGGGGAGCAGCTCAGCTTCTCCAAGGTCCTGGCGGGAGCATTGGAGCGCGTGAACGATACGCTGCAAGCCGCAGACCTGCAAGCCCGCCGCGTGGCCACCGGTGAAGCTGACAACCTTCATGACCCGCTCATCGCCATGGCCGAGGCGGACCTGGCGCTTCAGATCACCATGCGCGTCACCCAGAAGGCCATCGCCGCCTACCAAGAAATCAGCCGTATGCAGTTCTGACGGCAAAACGCGGTAGTCCTTGAGAGTGGCTCTCGCCTATGGTTAGCCAGTTGCGACAGCTATGGAACGCCCTGGATCTGCGGGCGCGGATGGTCATCCTTGGCGCCACCGCCCTCTGTGTGGCCGCTCTTATCAGCCTGCTGCGCTTCAGCTCCAGCGTGGAGATGACTGCCCTCTATACAGGTCTCGCTGCCGAAGATGCCGCGGCCATTGTCGAGAAGCTCAAGGCAGAGCGAGTGCCGTACCGCCTCAGCGACGGCGGCAGTACCATCGCTGTGCCCCAGGAAAAGGTCTACGAGCTGCGCATCAGTCTGGCCCGGGAAGGACTCCCGGCCTCCGGGCAGGTGGGCTTTGAGATCTTTGACCGGTCAGGGCTGCCCGGCACGCAGTTCAGTAATCGCGTCAACTACCAGCGGGCCCTC
>JABLXH010000202.1 GCA_013178155.1 Armatimonadota bacterium
CCTACGCGGACGCTTGTGTTCGTCCGCCCCACATTGCTGAAGACGACACTCGCCATTTCCAGCGCGCCAGTCTGTCCCGCGACGCCGCTGGAGGCCTCCATCTCAGGTACATAGATGGCGAAGTAGCCGATGTTGCGCGCGATAAGACCCCCAGACAGAAGGTCCAGGCCGTTGAGCTGGAATTGGTTGATGTCTTCGGCCTCGTCATCGTTCGTGAACTTGTCGTAGTTGTAGCCCGCACTGGTGCGGGCCGCAATAGGTGCCGGTCCCTCGAGCACAGTTTGCTCGTCATCCTCACGACCGGGCAACTGATAACCGTTGTTTCGGTACCGCTGGCCGAAGTCATTCAGTCGCGGGAAGTTCGAGTGGCACATCGTGCAGTTGAAGCCGTACTTTCGCGCAAAGACAGGCGCGGCATTGGCCGTCGGCAGTCCCGCCAGGAGGCAGGTGCTGCTGAGTAGCAATAGGCTGATGGCACGCAGACAACCGACCTTCATGGCAAGCTTACCTCCCTGTTGCCGTCAGCGGGGCAGTTCAGGCTCGACGACGATCACTGGATCGCCAGTCAGGGCCTTCATGAACTCCACAAGATCGCTCTTCTCCCGGCTCGTCAGATGCAGGGGCAGCATGAGGGGATCCAGGTGCGGGTTTGGGATGCCCCCCCGATCGTACAGCTCGACGACGGCCTCAAGCGTTGGCTCGGAGCCGTCGTGCAGGTACGGCGGTGTCATCGCCACATGCCTCAGGCTTGGCGTCCGGAACGCGCCCATGTCCCTCGGATTCTTGGTCACCTCATACCGCCCGACATCAGCGTATTTGCCGTCCTTGTAGCCAATGCCCAGATTGTGGAACCGCTGGTCGCTGAAGATAGGACCGCTGTGACAGCTCGTGCAGTGTGCCTTGCCGTTGAACAGCTCCATCCCCCGCACCGCCGCTGGCGTCATGGCGGACTTGTCGCCCTGCAGGTACTTGTCATAGGGCGAGTTGGAGGAGATGATGGTGCGCTCAAAGGCGGCGATCGCTTTGGCCACGCCCTCCTCGGTTGGCTCGGTCCCGAAAGCAGCCTTGAAAGCGGCCACGTACCCCGGAATCCCCTTCAGGCGGACGATCAACTCGTCCAGAGGCAGATCCATCTCCACGGGGTTGGCTACCGGCCCTACGGCCTGCTTCTCCAGATGAAGAGCCCGGCCGTCCCAGAATTGCGGAACAAAGTAGCCGGCATTCAAGATCGAAGGTGAGTTGCGCCCCCCCTTCTTGTGCTCGACGCCCTCTGAAACAGGCGTGGTGTCCGCCCACGAAGCGTCGGGACGATGGCAACTCGCGCACGAAATGGTGTTGTCTCGCGACAGCCGCTTGTCGAAGTAGAGCATCTTGCCCAGTTCAACCTTGGCGTCTGTCTGGGGGTTGGTGGAGGGAATGGGCATGGGCGGAAGCAGACCGTTTGCCAGGAACCGGCTTGAGGCCATGCCAACCGCCTGCGGCATAATCAGCACCGCCAGTGCGCCGACAACCGAACCGAGCCAGATAACCGGTCTCATAGGGTACCTCCGTGCCACGCGAGCATGTCGTCGTCCACCACTCCTAACCCTACCCCATCTGTACTATCATTCGCCTGCGCTGGTAGGCCCACCTCCCTCCGAGAAATGATCAATGCATCTGATACACACTCACCGCGTCGCCATAGAACTGCGGCACATACAGCCGCCCGCGCTTCAGGTCCACGCCAATGTCCGCCGGGCTCTTCACCTCGGCCACCAGCGTCACGTGCTGCCGGTCGGCGCTGATGCGGAAGACCTTGTCCACCATGAAGGCGGACACCAGTAAGTCACCCGTCGGCAGGACCTCGATGCCATCCAGGGTGTCGAAGTGCTCCGCCAGGCCGAAGGGCCGCGGCGCGGTCCTCCCGGTGGGGTCCATCTCATAGACCTCGTGGGTCTCCCAGGACACACAGTACAGGTGCCTCTCGTGCCATGTGATGCCGTTGATGACTGGCACGCCCCGCATCCGCGTGGTGCGCAGCGGGTTGGCTGGATCGAAGCTAAGCACCCCGCCGGTGCCGGTGTCCGAGGCGTAGATGAGCTTGCCATCGGTGGCGATGTCGTTGAGCTTCACCGCCCCGCGCAGGGTCACGGTCCGGCTCTCCCGCCCGTTCAGGGCGAAGCACTGCACTACCTCGTTGTCGGCCACATACAGCCACCCGTCCAGGATGCACATGCCCTTCGGGGCGGACAGGGGCCGGTCGGCGGTGCGCGTGCGCCATTTCAGTTGGTCCACTGACCCATCGGGCCGCAGGCGGCTGATGAACCCCACCCCATCGGTCACCCACCCCTCGCCCACGATGTTGGACACATAGGCGTATCCCGTCGCCGGGTCACAGCACACCGACTCCGGCACCGAGAACCCCGGCACCGTCACCAACAGCGTCAGCAGCATACTCTCGATCATGGTCATCGCGGTTCCTTTCCTGTTGCGCCCTCGCCTGGCCGGGTAGGAGCGGTCACCAGACCGCGACCCGCCGTTCCCTAGCGGATGATCTGGCACTGCGGCAACGCAGCCTGCAGGGCCTTGACCCCTTCGTCCGAGACCTGGGTGTTACTCAGGTCGAGCGTCTGCAGGCAGGTGAGATTCTGCAGGTGCTGCAGCCCCTGGTCGGAGACCTGAGTGCCGGTCAGGTAGAGCCCCTGCAGGCCGGTGAGGTTGGCGAGGTGCTGCAGTCCCTGGTCGGAGACCTGTGTGCCGGACAGGTCGAGTGCTTGTAGGCTGCTGAGGTTCGCGAGGTGCTGCAGTCCCTGATCTGAGACCTGGGTGCTCATCAGGCCGAGCACCCGCAGACTGGTGAGGTTGGCGAGGTGCGGCAGTCCCTGGTCGGAGACCTGGGTGCCGAACAGGAAGAGCATCTTCAGGCTGGTGAGGTTGGCGAGGTGCTGCAGTCCCTGATCAGAGACCTGGGTGCCGTTCAGGTAGAGCCCCTGCAGGCTGGTGAGTTTCTCGAGGCGCTGCAGTCCCTGGTCGGAGACCTGGGTGCCGAACAGGTAGAGCCCCTGCAGGCTGGTGAGGTTGGCGAGGTGCTGCAGTCCCTGATCGGAGATCTGGGTGTTCCTCAGGTCGAGCCCCTGCAGGCTGGTGAGGT
>JABLXH010000203.1 GCA_013178155.1 Armatimonadota bacterium
CCGCTGCCACCCGCTCGACCGTCTGGCGGACCTTGTCGGGGGTCAGGATCTCGCGGTGGTTGGCCCAGATGGCTCGGTGCTCATGGACAGCGCCGTGGGCCACTGCCACCCACACGGTACCCCAGACGACGGCGCTCCACCTCGGCAGGGCCATCCAGCTCACTCCTGGCGCCTGTGCGGCGCAATTCTGCTCTGCGCCCCTCAGCCTACGCGGGCACCGTCACGCCCAGAGCCCGGGCGAGGGACTCAAACACCACACGCCCCGGACCGGGACCGGCCATGGCCTTGGCGTCGCCCCACGCTGCCTCCTTGCGCGCGCCCCATGCTCCCCCCAGCTCCACGGGTACTTGGCGCAGGAAAGAGGCGCGTTCCGGATGGGGCATCAGGCCCAGAACAGTGCCCTCTGGATTACAGAGGCCGGCAATGTTGGCCAATGCCCCGTTGGGGTTCACCTCGCGGCTCTCATCCAGGTTCCCGTCGGCATCGCAGTACTGGAATACGATCTGATCGTTGGCGATGAGCTGCTCCAGCAGCTCGGGGTCACGGGTGGTGAAGCGGCCCTCCCCGTGGGCGATCGGAATCGGGAAGACCTCTCCTGGCGGCATTTCAGTGGTCATCAGGCAGCGTTGCGGGGCACTGGCGAGCCTCAGGTACACCCAGCGGCAGCAGAAACCGGCAATGCGGTGTTGGGGGTCGTGGAGATTGGGTGCCATGCCCATCTCCACGTTCCCCGGGTGAAGGCCAGGGATGAGACCAGCCTCAACCAGTACCTGGCAACCGTTGCAGATGCCCAGGCAGGGCTTGCCTTCTTCCGTGACCTCGCGAAAGACCGTCCGCATGATGGGCTCTTTGGTGGCGATGACGCCGGAACGCACCCGATCCTGATAGGAGAAGCCCCCACCAATCAGATAGCCGTCATAGTCCCTGAGAGCCGTCGGATCGCGGTTCCAGCGGAACACATCGCACACCAGCCCTACTGCTTCGGCGGCGCGCTTCGTCTCCCACTCGCAGTTGGAGCCGGGGAACTGTATGAGAGCGACACGAGCATCGGACATGAAGGTCACCTGAACTGGCGCAGAGGAGTGGTCGCAGTATAGCGCGACCCGGCGGCCTATGGCAAGCAAGGCCTGGGAGCAACACAATTGGGCGAGATTTAGGCCGCCCCTAACCAGCGCTTAACTCGCACGTTGTATGCCTCCCCTGATGGCCCAGACGGAAAGAGGGAGCGATGGAGCCCATGGAGGTCTGCTACAGTTGCGAGAGTCGAGAGCCACGGCTCTTGATGTGGAGGTCGCGTGGCCGCGTGTGGGGAGACAGGCCAGTGCGGTCCGAGAGAGACGAGGGGCAGGCCCGTCGGCGAGCCGCCTTGCGCACGCACCTGCTGCGCCTGACGCCTAGCGGCTGTCGGCAGGCAGCTTCGCGGCCCAAGGTCGGTGCAGGACTGAGAATGCTGCCCGAGTTCGGCTTGTAGTCCGACGCCCGCGAGCTAACCTGACTGCAAAGCCACCACTTGGCCCGTCAGACCAGAGCAGCGAATGGCGTCCACGATACGCTGGCCAGCGAGACCGTCGGCCATGGTGGCATAGGGCTTGAGGCCCTCGCGGATGGCGCGGATGAACTGGTCCACGTAGAAGGCGTCGCCGCTCAGTGGCTCGGGTGGCACGGGCAGGTTCTCGGGCTCCTCGCCGGCCCGGGCGACGTGCAGGTGAGGGCCATTTTCGTCGCGGGCAGCCCAGACACTGGCCTCCTCACAGATGACGTAACGGCCGCCAGGCAGGAAGGGCATAGTGTGGTAGGAGAGGCTGCCCATCACATCATCCTCATGCGTCGTGACGGCGGAGATGAGTTCCTCGTTTGCCGGGTCATCGCCGGTGGTAAGTGTCCGGGCGTAGGCGGCGGTCATGGGCCCACCCATCCAGCGCAACCATTCGCAGATGTGCACGCCGTCGTGCATTAGGATCGGCCCCCATGTCGCGGGGTCCCGTGTCGCCTTGTGGCCTTTCCCCTGGCAGAGCAGCCCGCTGACCTTGGGGTGTAAGGCGCCCACCGCCAGCAGTCGGCCCCAGCGTCGCTCGTCCAGGAGTTGGCGCAGGTAGCGGTAGCTCGGTTCGGCGCGCATGCTCAGGTTGACGACGGTCGCCAGGCCCCGCGTTGCTTCGACCATGCTCTCGGCGTCCTCCACCGTCAGGGCGATAGGCTTCTCGCAGTATACGTGGATGCCCCGCTCAGCGGCAGCCAGGGTCTGCTCACAATGGACGTCGTTATCCGTGTTGATGCACACGGCGTCCAGATCGCACTCGAGCAGGTCGCGGTAGTCAAGGAAGCGCCTGCCAGCAAGCCCCTGGGCGTCGCAGAGGTCCAACCGCTCCTGGCGGATGTCACAGACGCCGACCAGCTCAACATCATCGCGTGCGTTCACGGCCTGCGCGTTGCAGATACCCCGGCCCCCGACACCGATAACGCCAAACCGCAGCTTGTCCATGTTGGTCTCTCCGCGACAGGTGTGAGACGGTGTGGCTGCGGGCCCGCAGAAAAGCATCCCTATGGCTCCAGCAGCTTCGCGAGAGCTGTCTCCACATCGCCGTTGGGTCCAAGGGTGAAACCGGGGGAGTCCCAGAGGAGCTCACGCGGCACTTCCTGGCCATTGACTAGGCTGTGGAGGGTTGTCTCGCCGCGCAGGTCTTCCACCAGCTTCAGGCTGCGCTCACCGTTAGTGTACTCAATCGTCTGCTCCACAAAGACCTGGTAGACACGCTGGTCCTTCCCGGTGGGATAGGGCATCAGAACCCCCGGTTCGCGGGGCTTTTCCTTTTCCGGCTGGCGCTCGCGGCGAACGACAACCGTTTGCTTGGATCGCCCGTTTTCCAAGTGCCGCGCAAAGTCCACCAACGAGGGGTAAGCCGAGCGCGGGGCGACTTCGATCACGAACCCGGCACGGACGTCGCTGACCGGGGTGCGCAGCGCGTAGTCTGCTTGCCGGGCGAAGACCTGCAGCGTCAGGTCGCCCTGACGTCCCTCACCCGACCACCGCAGCGTAGCAGGCTTGGCTGCCGGGCCCTCCTGGCTGGGGGCCGGGCCAACCCGGGTCAGGGTGAAGCCGACGTAGCAG
>JABLXH010000204.1 GCA_013178155.1 Armatimonadota bacterium
CGTCACCACCACCGCTCCCTGTACACCCCCCACCGGTTGTGCCCCCTGCAGCAGTTCCGCCTCCACAACGTAGTAACCCGGCCGGCGGGCTCCCAGCCGCAACATGTGGGTCGCGCTGCTTTGACCAGCCACCTCTCGCTCGGCGAAGACAAACCCGCGCGACTCACCGTGCCAGCCGCGCACCGTGCCCCGCAGTGCTAACCGCGCGGTGCGGGCGATGCGATTGAAGACCGTCAGTGTGACCACGGCGTCTTTGCCCCCGCAGAAAACGACGTTGCCCGGATCAGCCGTGGCGACAGTCACCTGGTAGAAGCTGGCGGGGTCATCGGTCAGGATCGCGAGGTCCTTGATATACAGCGTGCCCTTGGGCGTGGGGCCGCGAGAGACTCCGATCAGAATGCGATTGACAGGGAAGTAGAACTGACCGTCGTTGCGGCCGTGCCAGAACCCGCCAAAGTGCTCGCGGTCCAGGGGAAGGACCACCCGGGTCCACTCGGCGCCAGCCGCATAGCCACCCGCGTGCTCCTGCATCGTAGCATCGCGAACGCGTACAAACCCTCGGTTGTCGCCCTCCTGCCGCACGCTGAAGGCCACCGCTGAGGCCTCGCCAAAGCCGCTGAGGCCAAAGGCTGCCGTGACATAACTGCCGCCGCCGGTGAAGTCGTAGTCCAGTCTCAGACACTTGCCACCGGCGTCGTCGTCCGCAGTCGAGATGGCTCCCGCAGCGCCCGGAAACTCATAGCCGGGATCCAAGCTCCAGCGGGCCGCGTCGTCACAGCGGTCCAGCAGCACCTCTTCGGAGGCGTGCCCAAGGGGGCCAATGGCGATAACAGCAAGCACGAATACCAGGCTTCGCACACGGGTCACTCTCCCAGGTAGACTCACCGGGAACGATTCGCCATAGGTCAAGCGTCGCCCTGCCCAGGCGAGTGAGGGTCGGGTCGAGCCTCCGGCTGCATTTACCCGATGCCCGTCCGGCGCGCGGGGCCCGCCACCTTGCACGCCGTAGCTCGATCCCCTATGATGGGCCTGACCTGGACCTTCACAGACCATCGGTCCCGGGCGGAGGCGGTCCCTTTGCGTCTGTACACCATCACCGAGGCAGCAGAGGCCTTGCATCTCAGCGTGCCCACCATCAAGCGCTACATCTACGAGGGCAAACTGCGCTCGACCAAGCTGCCGGGCGGACACCATCGGATACCTGAGAGTGAAATTGCGCGTCTCGCGGGGACGGTCCAGTCCGCGGAGGCGCCGGCGGCCGATAGCTCAGCCGAGAACCGCATCGCTGTACTGGAACAGTGGCTGACGGAGCTGGAGGCCGATGTGGAACGGCTCTCGGCCGCACTGGAAGTCATGTCAAGATACTGCGAACAGCACATGGGCACCGTACCCGGGCAAGCCGCGGCGGCCAGTCCTGGCGCCAACCACAGGGTCGTCATTCTCGGTCCCGGCTGCAAACGCTGCGATGCTCTTTTTGAGCTTACCGGTGCGGTGCTCAAGGCGATGGGCCGTGACGACACAACCGTCACGATGGTCAAGGATCTGGACGCCATCACGGCCTTCGGCCCGATCCTTACTCCAGCACTGGTGATAGACGACGAGGTGGTGCTCAGCGGCCGCGTGCCCAACGAGGCGACCCTGAGAGCGCTGCTACGCCAGCACCTGGGGTAGACGCCCCCTCACCCCCGCGTCCGGCCGACCGCCCCGAGCCGCTCGCGCGTGTAAACCCCCACGCTACCGGTACGCTACTCCGCCAGCGACACCCGGATGATCTCCTCGTCATTGCGCGTAACCAGATGCCGGTTGGCGAAGGCGGGGTAGACCCAGTTCACCAGTCCCAGTTCGCGCGTGCCTGCACCGCCGGTCGTCGGTTTGATGAGGGGTGTGCGTGCCAGTTCACGGTATCCCGCCGCGGTCGGTGCCGCGATGATGAGTTCCCCCCGGTCGTTGTTGATGAAAAGCACGTCGCCGTTCTGGACGATGAAGGCACTGGCCCAGCGCGCCTGTTCGCGAGTGACCTCGAGGGTCTCCCAAAGGCGTTGTCCCGTGGCCAGGTCCAGACATCGGAACTGCCCGTAGCTGCAGACGCCGAAGATGCAATCGCCGGCGATGACGGGGTTGGACATCAGGGCATGCAGCCCATCGGTGTTCAGCTCATTCTTGCCCCCAACCTGCCAGACCACCTCCACCCCCGGCGCCTCGCTTCTCAGACGCAGCAGCAGTGCGCCCTTATAGAAGTCACTCACCAGCACGCGGTCACCCACGACCGTTGGCGTGACCACGGGGATGTCACTGGCGAAGGGCTGCTGCCACAGTACCGCACCGGTCCGCGGGTCCACCGCCGCCACCTCGCCCGCTATCCAGTGGATCACCTGGTCCACGCCGGCGGCGTGGACCAGCACCGGTGAGGAGTAGGCCACATCGCCCGGCGAGGGCAGCGCCCGCCAGACCTCCTTGCCCGTGGCCGCGTCGAGGCCCACCAACCGCGCATTGTCGGCCCCGCCCACGGCGCAGACGACGACCTCGCCCACCACCAGCGGCGCCCCGGAGAACCCCCAGGTCGGCAGCTTGGCCCCAAAGTCTCGCAAGTAGCTGACCTGCCAGACCAGCGCTCCGGTCGCCGCCTCCAGGCAGTACAGGTCGCCCGCCGCCCCCAGGACGTAGACCTGGTCGCCGCCGACCGTTGGCGTCGCCCGCGGGCCGCTGTTGTAGGCGAACCCGCTGTAATCGGCGGCAGGGTTCTCGTGGGTCCACAGCACCTGCCCGGTCGCCTCGTCGAGGCACAACACGCGCTCCCGCCCGCCGTCATCCGTCTTCACATAGTCAGAGACGAACACACGCCCCCCGGCCACGGCGGGCCCGCTGAAGCCGCCGCCAATGGGCACGCGCCAACTCACCGCCAGCCCCTCGGCCGGGAACTGGCGCAGGATACCGGTCTCGTTCCAGACGCTGCGCCGTCCGGCCCCCTGCATCTC
>JABLXH010000205.1 GCA_013178155.1 Armatimonadota bacterium
CCCGGGATCATGTGCCATAGCTCATCGTCGCTGAGCTTGACCCAGGGATCCGCCGCGGCCACAACGCGCTCGCGCTCGGCCCGGGCCCAGTCGTACCGCTCGCAGTTCGCACGCAGGTTGGCGAGCCAACCCGATGCCAGGGGCCACCAGATATCCGTCGCTATCATGTACACCTGTCAGCATCTGGCGCAGGGAAAGGTCAGCGGAGACCCGGCGAGAGCCGTAGGTGCAACGGATGAGGAACAGCAGCACCCTCAACTCAGCCAGGCCAAGCACGGGGAGCAACTCGTCAAAGAATTGGTCCGGGACAGGCGTCGCTGTGGGTACGACAAAGCCGTGAAAAGGCTGCATAGGGCACTATCCCCAGATCGTCTATGGCGTGACTATCGAACCAGGCTTACCACCTCGCCCTCGGGCTGGCTGTCCACACACCGGAACTGAGCCATCCAGGCCTCCACATCATCCCGGTCGTACCGCACGGTCGTGCCGATCTTGATGTAGGGCAAGCCCCAGGAGCGACGGAAGTTGTAGATCGTCTGATGGTTCACGCCCAGGAATTCCTTCAACTCGTCCAGGTTCATGTACTTCCGCTCTGCCATCGGATTTGTCCTCCTGCCTCGGCGCCCTCTCTCACTGAGGCCGTGACTATTCTATATCATTCTGCACCGTTCGCCAAGGGGGTATTGCGGAACTCGTGAGGTTAGTTTCGCGACGGGGCGTGACTGGCAATATGTGACCAAAGTGTGTCAGCGCTCATTACCCGACTGGCGTCGGAGCGATCCCGTACTCCTGCATGACCGCATGCATGAGGTCCAAATGGTCCGTAAGCACATAGTCCACACCGGCCTCAATAAGGCGGCGCATCAGCACCGGATCCTCGGTGCCGAAGAAATTCACGGTAATCCCATGGTCATGCAGTTCTTTCACCACATCGGCCATGCAGTCCGCCCAGCCGCACAACTGGATGAACTGAGCTCCGGAAGCGATCACACGCTGTGGATAGTCGCTGTCTGGCCCCCTCTGCCCCTCCAGATTGCATACGCGTAGCCGCGGCTCAACTCGCCGGGCCTCAGTCATCTGAGCCGCACCACAGGCAAGGAAGGCCTGGCCTAACAGGCCGTGCGCCCGGATTCGCCCGATGACCTGCTCGACGTGCTCCGGCCCCACGTACAACTGGCAGTTGACCAGCACCCCTGGGCGCATCAGGCTCAGCACTTCGGCCAGCAGCGGGATGCGTGTCCCGGCGTAGTGGGGGTCCTTCCACGCACCCGCGTCCAGCGACCTCAGTTCGGACAGGGTGAGCGCCGAGACCTCGCCCGTTCCATCGGTGGTACGGTCCACTGTTCGGTCGTGGATGACCACCAGTTCGCCATCTCTGGTCGCGCGGACATCGAACTCGACCTGCGCCGCTCCCTTGGCCAAGGCGAGCTCGAACGCTGGGAGCGTGTTCTCCGGCGCACAGTAGCTATCGCCCCGATGCGCGCAGGCCCGGGTGTTGTAACTGGACGAGGGCATGGGCAGCCTCCCGGTCTTGGCTACTCCGGGGGATCGAGGGTGGCACCCAGCGGGTCGGTGGTAACCTGCCGCCGGCGTCTGGCGGCCTCCCGCAGGGCGCGGATCGCCCGCAGCGCCTCCTCCTTCTCCCCCAGGGCCACCATACCTGCGGCATACAGCCCCACGAAGACCGGTATGCCCACCAGGAGTTGGGGGAGCACAGGGGGCAGGCAGGCGGCCAGGTAGTGGGTGGCCAGGCCTGCTACCAGAGCAGCGAGCAAAGGCTTGGGGTACGAAGGCGAGAACGGGCTAACGCCGACGGAGCGGTGGGCTAAGAGGCTCAGCGTCGCCGGCACGACCACCTGCAGGGTTGTCGTTCCGAACGCTGCACCAATGATGCCGTACCGGGGTATCAGGAGCAGACACAAAGCCGCGCTAACCACCAGACCCGCAACATTGCAGGCGAGGACCGTGCGCTGTCGGTCCACCATGGTCAGAACCACGCTGATGAGCCCCACGCCCACGTTCACAAACTGACCCAGACAGAGTATCCACAGGGCCAAAGCACCGCCGGAGAACTCCCGGCCAAAGAAGGCCATCACCGGTGTGGCCAGAGACATCAATATCCCGAGCACTGGTGCGCTCACGATCATGATCCAAAGAGAGGCCCGCCGGAAGGTGGCCCGCAACTCGTCCAATCGCCCGGTGGCATAGAGGGCCGAGACGGTGGGCGAGAAGAAGGCATTGAAGGCCACCAGGACCATCGGCGGCAGAGTCGAGATGCGCTGAGCCACCGTGTACACGCCTGTGTCGCTAGTCGTCAGCAGCCGACCCACCATCAGGATGTCCACGTTCCGCGACACATACTCCGCGAGCCAGACCAGACAAGCGGTGCCAAAGAACCCCGCAGCTGCGCGTGCTACGGGTCGCACCTCTGGACGCGGAAGAAACCGCGTCAGACGGCGCTGGTAGGTGAGCAGGGGCAGTAGAGGGAGCATGTAGGATGCTGCAAAGGCCCATGAGAGGCCTGTGGCGCCGCCCCCAAATGCCCGCACCAACGGAACCAGGGCGACGAAGGCTAGAGGCAGGAACACGAACTGGTAGACTATGAACATGATGCTGCCAAGAGACCGCGCCGTGGCGCAGGCGACGCCGCTGGCGGCCGCGATGGGCATCGCCACGGCCAGCACCCGGAGAGGCTGGGCAGCTTCGGGCTGGTCAAGCAGGCTGGACGCGATAGGGTCGGCCGCGAGGAAGATGATCAGCGCAAGGACCCCGCCGCCCAACCAGGCGGCCCAGGCCGCCAGCCGCAGTACGCCGGCCGCGTGCTCCTTCTCGTCGCGAGCGACGTGATGCGGCAGATAGCGCATCACGGTGCGAATGAGCCCGCCCGTGAAGGACATCTCCA
>JABLXH010000206.1 GCA_013178155.1 Armatimonadota bacterium
CGCGTCGAGACGTATCCGAATCCCGAGGCCGAGGGCCTGGGCCGCCGCCTCAAAGGGACTGACCGTAAAGGGCATGCCGGGCCAGAAACCGGCGTCCTCGGTGTTGTAGACGAAGGCAAAAGCATCCCCGGACAGCCCGCTCACCCAGGCGCGGCTGAAGGTCTGCCCGCAGGCCCGCTCCAGGGCAATCCGGAGGGCCTCCCCGTGGGTGCCACCGTTGGGGGAAAGCAACACGAGCTGGAAGCTGGTGCCCAGGATCTGGGTATCGTCCAGTTGCGCTCCCGCCAGGTTGGCCAGTCGGATACGGGCGCCGCTGAGATCCGCGCCCGTGAGGTCTGCATCGGTCAGCGAGACGTCTTCGAGAATCGCGCCTCGCAGGCTGGCCCCCGCCAGGACCGCGCTGTCGAGTTCGACCCGCTGGAAGACCGCGCCCCGCAGGTCGGCGTTGCGCCAACTGGTCTGGCTGAGGTCCTTGTCCGCCACGGAGATCCCGGGAGCATTGGCCTCGCTGAAGTCCTCCACCCGGACGTCCCCGGCCAACCGCTGCAGAACCTCCTCGCGGGTTGGTCCGGCCAGGGCCGCCGAGAAGCTCACAGCGACGACGATCTGACACGTGGCAAGGCAGCGGGACATACGGGTCGCGCGCACTGAGATCAGCAACCGGGTCACCTCCGGGGGCGCTTCCTGGCGACCGGCGGCGTGGGCCGCGTGGGGCCGGGTCTGCCGGGCATTGTAGGGGCCCCTGCAGAGCCAAGTCAAGCGCCACGGACTTGGCCGGCGGAGTGCAGGATCTTGTTGACAGCGCACCTGCCATGTGGTAAATTAGCGGTCCGTTGCTGCGAGCTCCAAAGCAAGCAACGGCAGCAGCCATACGGGGCTGTAGCTCAGTCGGTTTTAGAGTGCCACCCTGTCAAGGTGGAAGTCGCGGGTTCGAGTCCCGTCAGCCCCGCCAGATGCAATGGATCGGCCCTTCTGTCCTCGGTCCGCTGACCGCCGAGCAGAAGGGCTTTTTCGTGCCCGGCCGCAGCCAGCGCCTCTGCCCCTATCCTTGGCGGCAGACGATGCGCTCGCCCAGGGGGGACATCTGCGTCTGCTCTTCGGTCTTCACAGTGAACTGGCTGTCGGCCACCGCTATGTCCAGGCAACGGCCCCGCACGTGCAGGCCGGTGAGGGTCAACTCCGGGCAGAAGCTCGGCGGCTGCGGGTTCACGATGATGGCGCCGTCGGGGCTCACACTGACACCCAGCAGGCCGAAGATAACCATCTGCGCCCCGGCGAGAGCTCCGATAGTGTTCTGCAGGGGCGTGTCGCGGCGGTAGTCCACATTGTTGGCGA
Source organism: Armatimonadota bacterium (assembly GCA_013178155.1). Taxonomy (GTDB): domain Bacteria; phylum Armatimonadota; class Zipacnadia; order Zipacnadales; family UBA11051; genus JABLXH01. Next base: position 1,336 of record JABLXH010000206.1, read on the forward strand.
CGATGGAGTCGCCCCAGTACGGCATGCGCTCGCCCCACCACAGAACCCGCCGCAGTATGTCCTCGGCCAGCTCCGGTCGCCCGGCCTTGTAGAGACGCTCGATGACCTGTGGCGTGAAGGCCGTGTAGTTGCCGCCACCACCGTTGTCTATGTCCACCTGGTCATAGGCCGGGTCGAGCTTGGACATGCTGTGCAGGCCCCAGTCTGACAGGAACTCCTGTTCGTTCAGGTGGCTCAGCAGCCCCTCCCGTTCCTCTTCGTCCAGCACATCGCTACCGATGAGCTTGAACAGTTGGACGTTGTAGCAGAGACCCGGGGCGAAGTTCTCGTCGAGATGGTGGAACCACTGGTGCTCGGCGCTCCACATGGTTTGCCTCAGGAGCAGCTTGAGGGCGTGGGCACGCTCGGGGAGCGTCTCATCCGGGCAGCCGCCCAGCTTCGACAGCTCGTAGGCGGCCAGGTAGTTGGCATAGCGCCGGCCGTTCAGGTCCGGCAGGTAGTTGTCATAGCGGTAGTTGCCACGCAACTCCAGGTGGTTGTTGCCCTTGCCGTAGTCAATGAGACTGACCGGCAGCTCGCGCGGGCTGCGGTAGTGGGCATGGTAGAGCACCCACTCCAGGACTGTCCGGCCGGCCACCCGCTCCTGCAGGAAGGCCGGGTCGTCGTGCAGCAGCACATGGTAGTAGATCAGGAAGATGATCTTCTCCTGATTCACCGGATACCAGGGTCCGAAGGCCTCGCCGGTGGTCGGCACCCAGGCGAAGTGCCGGGTGATATCAATGGACAGAAACTGCCGGATGTGGGCCTTGACCGCCTCGGGGTCATAGAGCGTCAGCAGTTCCCACGGCTCGCCGAAGTCCCACAGGTAGCAGCAGACACAGCCGCCATTGATGCCACCGGTGGAGTAGTAGGGGTTCACCACGAACTCCGGCACCCGCCACTGGTTCAGCAGCAATCCGACCAGCGAGCGGTTGTAGAAGGCCACCAGGCGAGTGTCGGAGGCTTCGAGACGCGGGATGCGTGTGAACACCTCGGCGACGCGGTCCGCCCATTCCTGACGCGCGCGGAGCACGCCC
>JABLXH010000207.1 GCA_013178155.1 Armatimonadota bacterium
CTGGCCGAACTTGGCTGCCATGTCGTGGTTGTCGAGGTAGAACCTCGCATTCAGCAGCCCCGAGGCATAGCCCCAGGCATGGGAGGTCACAGTCTCGCCAGCCCGTGCCTCGGCCAGCGCCGGCGAATGGGACGGGGTGATGAGCACGACGTCCCTGGGGCCCGCGTGGTCTCTCAGGTAGCGCAGGCAGGCCATCTGCGGTGCCGGCACTACCGACCACTCCAGTCCCGTGCGTGACCACACGAACAGTTGTGTGTTCTCCCATGCGCCGTAGAAGACGAACAGAGCCGCTACCGCCAGGCCCCCGCGCGTGCGCAGCCAATGGCGATGGCGCACCGCCAGGATGGCGACACCGAGATTGGCCACCAGCAACGCGGGCCACAGGATTCGCAGCGCGTCATAACCGGCAAAATCGTAAGCCAGCCGACGGAAGTCCACGATTGTGCTCAGCAGGATCCCGGCCACCACCCAGGACGCCACCAGTACGTACTCTGTCTGTTGCACCAGACTCCACCGCCAGTTCCTCGCATCCAGCAGGACTACAAGGCGGACCCATAGACTTCCCAGGAGGAAGATCAGCACAGCCCACGGGAACACGGCCGCGAACTTAAGCAGCTTCAGCAGATTGATGGGGTTGGGGTCGGCCAGCAGTGGTCGCAGCGGCTCGGCGAGAAACGGGATGGCCCAGCTCAGGTTGCGGATGGCCTCGGCGGGGGCCAGCGCGGCGAGGATCGGTCCGCCGCCGGAGGCGCCTGTCCCCATCACTAGCCGCAGGACCACCAGCCCTGCGAGCCCACCCGCGGCAAGTACCGCCATGGTACCTGCGTCCCGCCGGCGCACAAGTACAACAAGTAGCGCCAGCGGCAGTCCAGCATACAGCGACAGCCCCTCCCAGGGCACAAAGCCAGGGCCGGTAACCAGCAGGAACACGGCGAGACAAACCACTCCGGCGCGCTTCTCCTTCACCGCCCGTATCACCAGCGCCAATAGGGCGAAGAGAACCGGCACCGCCACCGCGAAAACGTCCGACCCAGCCCAGTGCAGCGCCGGCGAGTGGGCGAACCGGTCGCTGAACAGCCAGCGGGGGTTGCCCAGAAAGCTAGTCAGCAGCGTGGCCAGGGCCCCGGTCGTAGCCCCCGCACCTAGAGTCCGGAAAAAGGCAAAGCAGGTGCAAGCGGCCACCGGCACGCCATAGGCCCCCAACCACAGCGCCGCGACCTGGTACTGGTCCGAGGGGATGCCCAGCGCCTTCAGCGTGGGGACAAGCGCTGTGGAGCGAAGAATCGACATCCCCTTCAGGGGGATCCCAGCCAACCATGGCCAATCCGGGGGACCATCGAAGTTCAGGTAGCGGGCCACGATGGCATTGCGGTAGAGCAGGTCCGGCCAGACAAAGCGCGCCGCCAGGCTGCCATCAGCGCCATAGCGTACCTGACCGTACTGCATCCCCAGCGCGAACAACAGCCCCACTGCCGCCGCTCCGAGCAGCAGCGCCCACTGCCCGGCGGTCAGCTCCCGCCCGCTTCCTCGTCGCCGGCGTGCCCAACCCCAGACCACGGCCCCCACACCCAGAGCTGCGAACAACCACGTCGCGCCTACGGCGGCTTGCGGCAGGCGCGCCATCGCCGCCGCGTAGCCGACCCAGCCCATGACTACCGCTCCCAGAGCGCAGGACACGCCGAAGCGTTCCGGTCCTGACGCGAGGTGCAGCCGCGCGATGACGCTCAGCACACGCCCTGCGCCGTAAGTGCTCAGGTACAGCACGGCCACGCACGCCAGCATCGGGCCGAGATGAGGAGGGGTCACGGGCGTGGCTCCAGGGGCTCCTCGCAGTTGACGGTTCTCTCCACCACGAAGATCGGCCGGCGACGCACCTCGTCATAGATGCGAATCACGTACTCGCCCAAGACGTAGATGCCCAATGAGTTGATCGCCCCGAAGAAGCCAATGCTAAGCAGGTCGGAAGTCCAACCCGGAATGGCCGTGTCGGTGACAATCTTCTGGTAGAGAGTAAAGACCGAGACAAAGGCGCACATCGCGATAGAGGCCAGCGCCACGATGTAGAAGAAGCGCAGGGGAAAGGCGGAAAACGAAAAGACAGCGGTGGCTGCGAGCTTGAACAGACCTCCCATACTCACCCGGGGCCGTCCATCGTAGCGCGCCAGTCGCTCGACCGGGATGCCCTTCTGCCGGAAGCCGACCCAAGCCCGCAACCCCGGGTAGTAACGGTCGTGTTCGCCCATCCCCGTGATGGCGTCGCGGACCCGGCGATCAATCAACCATCCCGGGAAATCGAACCTGAGCTCCAGATCGTCACGCAAGCTACTGATCTCCAGTCCGCTGACATCGGAATCTTGCGCTGTTCCGGAGCTCAGTGAGCTGTAGCCTCCGCTATAGCCTCCGTAG
>JABLXH010000208.1 GCA_013178155.1 Armatimonadota bacterium
CGGCAGAGTAGAACAGGTTGGCCACATCCCCGGCCCGGACCGACAGGGCCTCCCTGAGTTTGGTCTCGTCGATGGCAAGGGCCCCCGTCTTATCGGTGGTCGAGATGCCTAAGTCGTACAGGCTGTCCATGTCTGAGGGCAACCCTGAAACGGCCCCGTAGACAAGTTCCCGCAACTGCCGTTCAATGGCCTGAGCCGTAGCATCTCCTGCAAACGGCCCCGCGTTGCCCGGTTGGTTGACCAGGTAAGAACGAAGCTTGGACAGGGCGTCGTTGTACGCGTTGACGAAGTCCCTGATCCTGGCCACCATGCTGTCCACGTCGGCCTTCACTTCCAGAGTGGCGGAGCCGACACCCTTAAGTTCCAGAGTGACGCCGGGGACAGCCGTGGTCACCGTGTTGCTCCCGCTGGTGACGGCCGCTCCGTCCACAGTGAACTTGGCATCCTGGGCCTCCACGACTTGATGTTTGGGCACGTAGCCCCCGTTGCCATCAGGTTCGAGCACGCCCAGGGTCACCAGCAGGCCGCCGTCCAAGACCATCTTACCGTTCAACCCGGTCGTACTACTCTTCAACACCAGCACTCCGTTAGTCCCGTCGGTGGCCACAACCGAAGCTGAGACTCCCACTCTGGCATTGTTGATCGCGGAAGCTACGTCAGTCAGGCAGCCGCTCACCGTAATGGTGGTCGTAGTACCGCCTTCCGTGCCGATCATGACATCACCGGAAAAGGTCGCATCCACGGGTTGGGGGTCCGATGCGACCACCTGCGCCTGCGCCAGTTTTTCCACACTTATGGCATACGTCCCCGTCGGCGCCCCGGTAGAAGCGGTTCCCTTGACCACTGCTTCGGCGGACGACACCGCCACGCGCGCCCGGAAAGTCGTGCTCAGGAACAAGGGGTCGAGCCTGGTGTCCACGGCCTGCAGGGCAAGCTTGACGTCACTCCACGCCTTCTTGACCGCCTCGAGCCGACTCTTGCGCTGCTCCAGAGCCGTGATCGGTCGCCTCTCGATGGCCATCAACTCATCGATGATCTTGCGCCAGTCGAGCCCCGTTGCCAGACCCGACACACTCCACAGCGAGGTCATGCTCATCAGCTCACCTCCCCGGCAACTTGGTTCCGGATGTCCGTCGGCCCATTGCGTCCGTCCCGCCCGGCCAATTGAAGGCGAATGCTGAGAGCCAGACGAGCCGTGTGAATTGCCTCGCCCCCGGTGTACCGCCTGGCCAGTTCCAACACCCGCAGGCCCGCCCGATCCCGGCCCAGACGGTGATACGAGAGCGCCAGAGAAACCCAGGCGGATGCGTCTGCCGGCCGCTGCCGCACGGCTTCGCGCAAAAAAGTACGTGCTTCCGCGTGCAGGCCCCGCGCCAGGCTGATTTCTCCCAGCGCGCGAAGCGCAGTCGAGTCGGTGCATCCCTGCTGGACGCCGGCAAGCAGGTGGGCAGCCGCCCTCTCGTGCAGGCCCCGTTGGAAGTACAGCTTGCCAAGTTCGCGGTCCAACTGCCCGGGATCCATCAGGCCTGAACGCAAGCGGTCGCACGCTCGCTCGAACCAATCTCGGCGACCCACGTCAAGCAGAGTGACCAAGACAGAAGCGACGTCACGCCAGCCCAGACGGGAGTCCTCGCCTGCAGGGGTCTCCTCGGATCCGGTGTTCTCCCCGGCCCCAGCTTCGCCACCTGGGGTCAGCCAGGGCTCGAGCAGCAGCCGGGCCCCCCGCGCCGCCCTGGGGTTCACGCCCGCGAGCAGGTCGAGATCCTGTCGGGCAAGCCGGGCTTCGCCCGCCACCAGTTCGATCACCGCCTTGCGCGGGCACAACTGCGCCAGTTGAGTGGTGAAAAAGGCCTGCCTGACCTCAGCGCTCAGCAACTGCCTGTACGCTGTCACCGCTTCACGCAGGCGGCCCCCCCTGAGGTGCTCTTCTGCCCGCACCCATAGGCCGAGCACCCCGCGCCCCGCGTCGGCGAGCGCAGGCACGAGACCACCCAACCGCTCACTCATCCCCTTCGCCGCCGCATTCTGGGCTTCAATGGCTTCGTCGAGACGCCCCAACCCCAGATAGCTCTCGACGGACGCTGCCCGCGCGAGGAAGCTTCCGGCACCAATCTGGGAAAACATGTACACGCTGGGGGAGTCCCCCAGGCGCAGGCACTCCCTCAGGACCTCCAGAGCTTCCTCATAGCGACCGAGGCGGTTGAGGGCGAGACCGCGCAAGTAGCGGAGATCGACGTAGTCCGGATATACCCCCTGCGCGTGCTCGAGCACTGCCAGTGCCTCATCATAGCGTCGCTCGTCGATCAAGCATGCAGCCAGGTGACGCACCAGGGCCGGGGCGTAGGG
>JABLXH010000209.1 GCA_013178155.1 Armatimonadota bacterium
GGACAACGTGCGGCTGTCGGCGGAGCTGATCGTGCCGATTGCCCTGGAGGAGGGCGTGCGCTTCGCCATCCGCGAGGGAGGCCACACGGTCGGTGCGGGCGTGGTCACCAAGGTGCTGCAGTAGCACCGAGGAGAGCCCGCCTGGGTGGGTTAGAAGGAGAGAGTGACCATGCCGCAGACGAAGTTCGTCATGGAATGCAGTGTTTGTAAGGACCACAACTACGTGACGAGCAAGAATCGGCAGAACGTCAGCGAGCGCCTGAAGCTGAACAAGTACTGCCGCAAGTGCGGAAAGCATACTGAGCACAACGAAACGCGCCTGCGCAAATAGGGCGTTGCAAGTGTGTGGCGGCCGTCTAGGGGCATAGCTCAATTGGCAGAGCGCCGGTCTCCAAAACCGTAGGTTGCAGGTTCGAGTCCTGCTGCCCCTGCCACCAGACGGAGGCGTGACGGGAGAGCCACAGGCCAGATCCACGACGGCGGGCGCGCCGCATATCGCGCCCGTCTTGTACCTATCGTCCCGGGCGAATCGGACCCGCCGACGGGCAGGCCGCGGGTTGAAACTGACAGAGGGTAGACGATGGCCCCGACCAAGCAGCAAAGTGTAGGACTTCTTGCGCGGCTCAAGCGTCCTTTTCTGAATCTCGCCAAGTTCCTGCGCGAGGTCTGGAACGAGCTGCAGCGCGTGGTCTGGCCCACCAACGAGGAATGTTTTGGCTTCACCCTGGTGGTCATTGTGGGGGTGCTGGTGGTGGCGGCGTGGGTGGGGCTTTGGGATCTGGTCTTCACCCGGCTGATGACGCTGATCGGCATCTAGCCGGAGGCGCGCCAGGTCAGATGGGCGCGAGGCATGCCCGGGTGCGGTGACAGCCGGTAAGAGGCGGCGAAGATGGCTAAAGAGTGGTACGTTGTCCATACGCTGACGGGCAAGGAGAATAAGGTCAAGCAGAGCATCGAGAAGATGGCGGAGGCCCGCCACCTGGACTCGCTGCTCGGGCGGATCCTGGTGCCAACTGAGACCGAGATCCGCACCACCGGGGGTAAGCGCCGGGAGATCAAGCACAAGCTGTACCCCGGGTATGTGCTGGTGCAGATGGACATGACGGACGAGATGCGCCATCTGATCCAGCAGACCGCCGGTGTGACACATTTCGTCAGTTCCTCGGCGGTGCCTGTACCGCTGAAGGAGCATGAGGTCAACGCGATTCTGCGGACGGTTGGCGAAGAGGCTGCCAAGCCCAAGGCCGCCTGGGCAGTGGGCCAGAGCGTCCGCGTCACCGAAGGTCCGTTCACTGAGTTCAGCGGCAAGATCACGGAAGTCAACACAGAGCGCGAGACCGTAAAGGTGCTGATCTCCATCTTCGGCCGGGAAACACCGGTTGAGGTAGACTTCACCCAGGTCGAGAAGCTTTGAGCAGGGGTCTTCCGGGGAGCGGTTGAGAGATGGCAAAGAAGGTTCTGACGGTCATCAAGCTGCAGTGCCCGGCGGGCAAGGCCAATCCGGCTCCGCCAGTGGGTCCTGCTTTGGGCCAGCACGGCGTCAACATCATGGAGTTCTGCAAGGCCTTCAACGAGAAGACCGCAGCTCAAATGGGTGATATCATCCCGGTGGAGATCACGGTCTACGCCGACCGCAGCTTCACCTTTATCTGCAAGACGCCGCCGGCGGCCAACCTGTTGCTGAAGGCACTGGGCCTGGAAAAGGGCTCCGGTGTCCCCAACAAGGAGAAGGTGGGAAAGATCACCCGCTCGCAGTTGATGGAAGTCGCGAAGGTGAAGATGCCCGACCTCAACGCCGGAAGCGTTGAGGCTGCGGCCAAGATCATTGCGGGAACCGCCCGCAGCATGGGTATCGAAGTGGTGCCCGACTAACCGGGAGCGGCCCGGCGCGGACGTCAGTGCGTCCACGGCTGCGCTAGTACCGGCTGTGAGGTGAGCCGAATGCCCAAGCACAGCAAGCGTTACACAGAGGAGAAAGCCAAGGTAGACCGCACGCGGTACTACACGCTGGAGGAGGCCGTGGCTCTGGCCCAACAGACTGCCAGCGCCAAGTTCCCGGAGAGTGTGGAGGTCCACATCAAGCTGGGCGCCAACCCCTCCAAGGGTGACCAGGCCGTGCGCGGCACACTGGTCCTGCCCCACGGCACCGGCAAGGTGCCGCGGGTGGCGGTATTTGCCGAGGGCGAGCATGCCCAGGCTGCCGAGGCGGCGGGCGCTGACCGGGTAGGTGGAGAGGACCTGGTGCAGGCCATTGACGAGGGCTGGATGGATTTCGACATCCTGGTGGCTCACCCGTCCATGATGCGCC
>JABLXH010000021.1 GCA_013178155.1 Armatimonadota bacterium
AGGCGTGTTCGCCGTGGATGTAGGGGCGCCACTGGCCGCCCTCGCCACGAACCAGGGGCAGCACGCTGCGGCCCTCCACGGTCTCAGGCACCGGCAGCCCGGCCAGCTCCAGCAGCGTGGGCATCACATCGCGCAACTCGACCGGCTCGTCGCATACCCGGCGGGCGGGTAGACCCGAACCCCGCGGGCCCGCCAGGATGAAGGGCACCCGGGCTGAGCCGTCGTAAGGCACAATCTTGCGGAAGAGATGGTGGTCGCCCAGCAGCTCCCCGTGGTCGGCGATGAACATGATGTAGGTGTTGTCGCGCAGACGGTACTCGTGCAGGGCCTCGAAGAAGCGGTTGAGCTGGTGGTCAATGTGGGTGATGTGGCCGTAGTAGCCCGCCCGCGCCAACTGCAGCCACCGCGGGTTGATCTCCCCGCCCATGGCATCGGGCCGGAAGGGGTCGTGGTAGTCGCTGAAGTCAGACGCCCAGTCACCCACCGGCGGGGGCGGCATGGGAGCGTCGCGGTACATCTCAAAGGCCCACCCTGGCGGGTCATAGGGCGGGTGCGGGCGGTGGAACGAAAGGTACAGCAAGAAGGGCTTGCGCGGGTCGCGGCGCCGCAGGAACTCGATGCCCTGGCTGGCCACCCAGGTGGTCGGGTGCAGGTACTCGTCCTTGTCCCAGGGACGGGCCACAATCGAGTTGCAGTTCAGGCCATGCTCGAAGTAGTCGGCCTCGCGCCCGAGTTGCTGATTCAGCCAGGGCAGGTAGTCATCTATGGCCCCCAGGTCGCGCCGCCGGTCGCGGGCAAAGTGCAGATAGCCGTCATGCAGGATGACATTCTGAAAGCCCAGTTGCGTCCGCTCCGGGTAGACGTGCATCTTGCCCACGGCCTGGGTCTGGTAGCCGTGGCGGGTGAACTCCCCGGCCAGCGTCGTCTCGTAGTTCCAGGGCACGCCGTCCTGGTAACCCACCCGGCCGTGGGAGCGTGGCGTGAGACCCGTCATCAGACCCGCGCGGGCGGCGATGCACGAGGGCACGGCCGCATAGGCCTGGGTGAAGCGCACGCCGTCGAGGGCCAACTGGTCAAGATAGGGGGTGTGCACGACCGGATGGCCGGCGACGCTCAGGCAGTCGCCGCGCCACTGGTCCACGCAGACCAGCACGATGTTGGGGCGGTCAGCCATGGCTTTGGCACCTCGCTGGCGGGGGTACAGTCCAGCGAGTCATTCGGTGCCGACAGCGGGGAAACCTTGGCGGGCGCGGCCCTGAAAGCCACGCCCGCCAGTCAGTCCACATGCGGCACTAGGCCGCCTGAACGACGAGGCTCGGGCGAATCTCGCCGTCCACGACATCCAACAGGATCGTGTCGCCGTCGGTGAACTCGCCCCGCAGAAGGGCGCTGGCGATGGTGTTCTCCACGGTCTTTTGGATCTCCCGTCGCAGCGGTCGGGCCCCGTAGGTGGGGTCATAGCCCCGCTCCGCCAACAGCCGCTCAGCGGCCGGAGTCACCTGCAGTTTGATGTCGCGGTCGGCCAGGGCCTGGCGAACCCGGTCTAACATCAGCTCCACAATCTGCAGGATCTCGGTCTCAGTCAGCGCGTGGAAGACGATGACCTCGTCAATGCGGTTCAGCAACTCCGGTCGGAAGACCTCGCGCAGAGCCTCGGTCACCTGGTCGCGCATGCGCTCGTACTCGCGCTTGCGTTCCTCCTCGGTCACCTCGTGAGGCGATTTCCTCCTGTCCTCGAGTCGGAACCCGATAGTCCCGCCCACTGGCCGGATGTATTCGCTGCCGACGTTGGAGGTCATGATGATGACCGTGTTCTTGAAGTCAACGACCCGCCCGGTGTTGTCGGTCAGGCGGCCGTCCTCCAGAATCTGCAACAGGATGTTGAACACATCCGGGTGCGCCTTCTCGATCTCATCCAGCAGGATGACGCGATAGGGTCGCCGGCGCACCGCCTCGGTGAGCTGTCCGCCCTCCTCGTAGCCAACGTATCCGGGGGGCGCGCCGATGAGCCGTGACACCGAGTGCTTCTCCATGTACTCGCTCATGTCAATGCGCACCATGGCCTCTTCGTCGTCGAAGAGGAACTCCGCCAGAGCCTTGGCCAGCTCGGTCTTGCCCACCCCGGTGGGTCCCAGGAAAATGAAGCTGCCAATGGGCCGCCGCGGGTCCTTCAGGCCCGCTCGGGCGCGACGAATGGCTTCGGAGACCGCCACCACCGCCTCGTCTTGGCCCTTCACTCGCTGGTGCAATCGGGCCTCCATCTCCAGTAGCTTCTGCGCCTCCTCCTCAAACATCCGCAGGGCGGGGATGCCCGTCCAGTCGCTGATGATCTGCGCCACGTCCTCGGCATCCACGATGTCATCCACGCCCTCGGTGTCCGCCCAGACCTCCTCGGCGACCTGAAGCTGCGCCTGCAACTCATCCAGCTTGCGCTTGAGCTCCTGTGCCTCCTCATAGCGCCCGTCGGCCGCTGCTGCCGCGCCGCGGGCAGTGAGGTCCGCAATCTCGGCCTTCAGCTTCTCCGGCCGCGGCGGCAGGTCGAAGATCTCGATGCGGATCTTGCTGGCCGCCTCATCAATCACGTCAATGGCCTTGTCGGGCAGTTGCCGGTCGCTGATATAGCGGTCGGCCAGCTTCGCCGCCGCCTCCAGGGCATCGTCGGTGATTCTTACGCCATGGTGCTCTTCGTAGCGAGGCCGCAGACCCTTGAGAATCTCGATGGTCTCCTCGACACTGGGCTCATCTATGAAGATGGGCTGGAAGCGCCGCTCCAGTGCCGGGTCCTTCTCCACGTTCTTGCGGTATTCATCGAGAGTCGTCGCGCCGATGCACTGCAACTCGCCGCGGGCCAGGGCCGGCTTGAGCATGTTGGAGGCATCCATGGCCCCTTCCGCCGCGCCGGCGCCGACCACCGTATGCAACTCGTCTATGAAGACGATGATCTCGCCCTGGGCGGCACGGATCTCGTCCATGACACCCTTGAGCCGCTCCTCAAACTCGCCCCGGTACTTGCTGCCCGCAATCATCCCGGCCAGGTCCAGGGCCAGCACGCGCTTGCCGTGAAGGATAGAGGGCACCTTCTCGGCCACGATGGCCTGCGCCAGCCCCTCGACCACGGCGGTCTTGCCCACCCCGGCTTCCCCGATGAGCACCGGGTTGTTCTTGGTGCGCCGTGACAGCACCTGGATGACCCGCTTGATCTCCTTGTCGCGCCCGATGACCGGGTCCAGCTTGCCCTCCCGGGCCAGCTCCGTGAGATCCCTGGAATACTTGGCCAAAGCCTCATACTTGCTCTCGCCGGCCTCGTCGGTGACCTGGTGACTGCCACGAATAGCCTGCAGTGCCTTCAGGGCGGCCTCGGTGGACAGGCCCGCCTGCTGCAGCAGACGTGCCGCGCTGGTCTGACCATCCTCCAGGATCGCCAGGATCAGATGCTCGACGGCCACGAACTTGTCGCCGAAACGCTGGGCGATCTGAAACGCCAGGTCCATGACCCGCTGAGTGTGAGGCGTGATGTAGATCTGCTGCTGGTCCGCGCCCGGTCCGGTGACCTGCGGGCGCTGCCCCAGGTCACGCTCGACACTGGCAACCAGGGGCTTGAGGTTCACCTGCGCCTGGTCCAGCAGCCGCTGCGCCAGGCCGCCCTCCTGCTCCAGCATCGCCAGCAACAGGTGTTCAGTATCCAACTGGTTGTGCTTGTACCGCTGCAGGATCTGCTGCGCGGTCGCAAAGACCTGCTTGGTCTGGTTAGTTAGCCTTTCAAAGTCCATTCGTTATCACCCTGGCTACGTCCGTGACCGTCCCCGGCAGCTCTCGCTGCCGCTAGCGACACCTTTCAGCGCGGTGGGGCCCCACTCATCACGTCTCTTGCAGTAACTCCCGCGCCTCCGCCTCATACTCCGGCGGCACCAGCAGCCTTACGGGGAGCAGCGGCCCACTGGCGCCGTCAAACAGCACTGGCCCCGTTGATGGGGGAATCCTCATGACCGGAATGTCACTCCCCTGCAACAGGGAGACGGCCAGATCGGCGTTGAGGTCCGCACCTGGTCCGGCCTGTTCCCACACCACGGTCCACTCGGCGCCGGGTTCTGTGGCCATCTCGGGGCACCTCGCCTCAAAGGCGCACGGCCGCACTCCTCTACTCCTTGACCTCCACCTGCAGACGCACTGGCTCCGGGGAGCCGGCGGGGAGGCGACGCGGACCATGCTCCAGGTCATGGCGCAGGCGCTCGACCTCCGCCTTCAACTCAGCGATCTGGTCCAACAGCTTCAGAATGATCTCCACCCCGGCCAGGTTGACACCCAGGTCGTGGGTCAAGCGCTGGATCTGTCGCAGCTTCTCGATGTCTCGCTCCGAGTACAGCCGCAGACCCTGGGGTGTGCGTTTGGGACTGATCAGACCCACGCGTTCGTACATGCGCAAGGTCTGCGGGTGCACCTCGATGAGCTTGGCTGCCACACTGATGTAATAAACGGGTTCTTCCGCACTGTGTCTCATGTTGGTCATGTCCTTTGACAGCGAGAACAGCGTCTGTCGCCCGGTCAGGAGCCTGCCGTCCTGTCGTCAGGGAGAGGCCGGCCCTGGCCGGCCTGCCGTCCCACACGGTAGCGTCTGTCTCCAGGAGAGACCGGCTCGGGCCGGCCCCTTCTGACAGCCTACAGCCTCACATCCAGCCCCTCCCGCGGGTCCTCCTTGAGCGTCGCCGCCAGCTCCTCCATGAGATCCTTCTGGCGCTTGGTAAGGTGCTTGGGCGCAGTGATGTAAACCTCAACATACTGGTCGCCTCGCTCCTTGGTGCCGCGCCGGGGTGCGCCCTGCCCACGCAACCGGAAGCGCTGCCCGGTCTGGGTGCCCGGCGGAATCGTCAGGGTCACCTTGCCATCCACGGTCGGCACCGGGATCCTGGCCCCCAGGGCTGCTTCAGTGATCGAAAGCGGGAGCTTGATGTCTATGTCATCACCGCGCCGGTGAAAGAACTTGTGCGGACGCACGTTCAGCGTCAGAATGAGGTCGCCGGCGGGTCCGCCCCGAGCTCCGCGACCGCCCTCCCCCGCCAGCCGAATCTTCGCGCCGGTGTCCACCCCCGCCGGAATCTTCACATTGATGCGACGGTTGCGCAGCATCTCGCCGGTCCCGCCACAGGTCCGGCAACGACTGACCACCTGCCGGCCCGTACCCTGACATTGCGGGCAACTGCTGGCGAAGCCCAGAAAGCCGGTGCCCCCTTGGCCGGTCCCGCCGCAAGCCTGACAGGCCTGGGTCTTGCCGCCGACGCCGTCACATTCCGAACAACGGTCCGCGATGCTTAGCGTAAGAGTCTTCTGCCCGCCCCGGATCGCCTCGGCAAACTCAATCGGCAGTTCGTAGCTGATGTCCTGACCGCGCTCGGGTCCGGCCTGCTGCCAGGCGGCGGTGCGTGGGCTCGGACCCGTGCGAAACTGACCGAACAGATCGCCGAAGAGGTCAGCAAAGCTGCCAGCGCCGTAGGTCTGGTAGACGAAGTTCCCGAAGTCCCCGCCCTGCCACTGACCGCTCTGCTGAGCCTGCTGCCAGGCTTGCCCATACTGGTCGTACTTGGCGCGCTTCTCGGGATCGCTCAGGACCTCGTAAGCCTGCGAGATGCGCTTGAAGCGCTCCTCGGCCTCGGCATTCCCGGGGTTGACGTCCGGATGCCACTTGCGGGCCAGCCGGCGGTAGGCGCTCTTTATCTCTTTGTCCGAGGCGTTACGGCTGACACCGAGCACCTCGTAGAAATCCTGTTCGTTGGCCATGTTCACGCCCTGTGTCGTCTGCCCTGTACCGTCGGGAGAGGCCGGCCCCTCCAACGGAAACCGGCCCCTACTCCTCTACCACCTCAACCCGCCGCGGTTGTGCCCCGGGACGGCGTCCGATCCGCACCACCAGCTCCCCCGCCTTCAGCGTCGCCCGCACGTCCGCGAGGTCGGCATCATCCGGCAGGGGCACCAGGCGGGCGAAGGGGCCGTATTCCCTCTCTCGCCGCAGCAGATGGTTGCCTGCAGCGGCGATCTTCTTGCCGCGTATCGTCAGGGCACCGCGCTCGACCAATACGTCAATGTTTTCACGCGTCACGCCTGGAAGGTCCACCAGGACCAGGTAAGCGGCGTCCGTGGTGACGAAATCCAGCGGCGGGTGGACGTTGGGTTGTACGCTGCCCAGCTCTTCCCGCTGGCGGGCAGCGCGGAAAGCTCGATTCACTTCCGCGAACAACTCGCGGCGCTGGCGTTGCGGATCCCAGATGCTTTGCATTAGCACCCGCTCCCCTCCCCTGAAGGCCTTCCTACGGTCACCGTCAGGACACCGTCGCGCAAGACGGCTTTGGCCTCACGGTAGTCCCCACCAGCCAGATGCAGGGAGCGCAGGAAACGTCCTGTGGGGCGCTCGCGGTGATGCACGCGGCCGGCGGGCACCGCATCCGACCTCCGTTCGCCGCTGATGGTCAGCAGGTCGCCCTCGAGACGTACGTCCACATCCTCCCGGGCAACTCCGGGCAGCTCGACGGTGATAACGACGGCGTCGCTGCCACGGACGACGTCCAGTGGCGGACTGAAGCTCGTCGGTGGCGTGGTGGGTTCGAGCGCACTGCTCTCCAGCAGCCGGTACAGACGCCGCCGCAAGTCAGCCATCATCTCGAAGGGATCAGGTTGGTAGCGCATGGATCGCTCCGTGTACTCAGCTTAACGATGGGGCCGGATGGGGCCCGCGAGTCCGCCTGCGGCGGACTCTTACCCCATTCGGCCCCTCCGCCAGCCTGCGTTGCCACCGTTGCCGGTTCCCGGCTGTGTTTACTTCTCATCCTCGGCCGTGAACTCGGCGTCAATGACATTGGGGTCACTGGACGCTCCGCCGCTCGCAGCGCGCCCGGTGGTGCCGTCAGCCGCGGCACTCTGGGCCTCGGCAGCCGAAGCAGCCTCATAGATGCGCTGAGAGACAGCCGCAAAGGCCTGGTTGGCCTCATCAATGGCCCGGCGAATGGCGCCGGCGTCGTCACCCTTGGCCGCCTCGCGCAGAGCCTCGATCTTCTGCTTGATGGGCTCCGCATCGCTGTCGGAGACCTTGTCGCCGAGATCCTTGAGCGTGCGCTCGAGCTGGTAGGCTACCGAGTCAGCCTGGTTGCGCGCCTCGGCCAGCTCCCGGAACTTCTCGTCCTCGGCCTTGTGCGCCTCAGCCTCCTGGACCATGCGACGGACCTCGTTCTCATCCAGAGCGCCGGAGCCAGTGATGGTGATCTTCTGCTCCTTGCCCGTGGCCTTGTCGCGGGCCGAGACGTTCAGGATGCCGTTGCTGTCAAGGTCGAAAGTCACCTCGATCTGGGGCATGCCGCGCGGCGCCGGCGGAATGCCCGTAAGATGGAACCTGCCCAGCGACTTGTTCTGACTGGCCCGCGGGCGCTCGCCCTGCAGTACGTGCACCTCCACCGTAGTCTGCATGTCGGAAGCGGTGCTGTAGACGCGCTGCTGCCGCGTGGGGATACTGGTGTTGCGCGGGATGACCACATCAAACACATCACCGAGGGTCTCCACACCCAGCGTCAGCGGCGTCACATCCACAAGGACCATGTCCTGAGCACCGGCGCCGGTCAGCACCGCCGCCTGGATGGCCGCGCCCACCGCCACCACCTCATCAGGGTTGATCCCCTTCTTGGGCTCCTTGCCCGTGAGCCGGCGGACCAGCTCCTGTACCGCCGGAATGCGGGTGGAGCCGCCGACCAGAATCACTTCGTCAATCTTCTCCTTGGTGATGCCCGCCTCGCGGATGGCCGGCTCCACCGAGACCGCGGTCCTTTCGATCAGGTCGCCGATGAGCTCCTCGAGCTTGGCCCGCGTAAGGGTCATCTCCAGATGCTTGGGTCCCTCCCCCTCCACGTTGGTGATGAACGGAAGACTGATGTTAGTCTGCAGCGTCGTGGACAGTTCGCACTTGGCCTTCTCGGCGGCGTCCTTGAGCCGCTGCAGGGCCTGGCGGTCCTTGCGCAGGTCAATGCCGGTCTCCTTCTTGAACTCGTCGGCCAGGTAGTCTATGACCCGCTCATCGAAGTCATCACCGCCCAGGTGGGTGTCACCGGAGGTGGCCAGGACCTCGTAGTAGTCGCGCTCCTCACCCTTGCCGATCTCAACATCCAGGATGGACACGTCAAAGGTGCCGCCACCCAGGTCGTAGACCAGGATGGTCGCCTCCTTCTGGCGCTTGTCCCGTTCTTGGGCCCCGTAGGCCAGGGCCGCCGCCGTGGGCTCGTTGATGATGCGCAGCACCTCCAGCCCCGCAATCTCACCCGCGTGCTTGGTGGCAGTGCGCTGGGTATCATCAAAGTAGGCGGGAACCGTGATGACCGCCTGCTTGATCTCCTCGCCCAGATAGGCCTCGGCATCGGCCTTGAGCTTGCTGAGAATCAGAGCCGAGATCTGCTCGGGCGTGTAATCCTTGCCGTCTATGGTCACCGTCTCGCGGGTCCCCATCTTGCGCTTGATCGAGGCAATGGTGCGCTCGGGGTTGAGCACCGCCTGACGCTTGGCCTGCTGGCCCACCAGCCTCTCCCCCGATTTGGCGAAGTGCACCACCGAGGGCGTGGTGCGGCCCCCGTCCGCATTCACGATGACAGTGGGCTCACCCGCCTCCACGATCGCTACACACGAGTTGGTGGTGCCCAGGTCAATACCAATCGCCTTTGCCATTCGAATCGTCTCCTCGATGCCAGGCCAGCAGCCCGATAGGGCTCTCTGCGCCCGCGGATTTGGCAGTCACGGCCTTCAGAGGTGCGAAGGCTGCGTGAGGGACACCGTTGTCCCTGAGTTTCACTGGGACGAGTATATAGGTTGAGTGCATTGTTGTCAAGGCCTTTGATAATAATCATTTGATATTCGCCGCCCCGCCTTCCCGGACCATCGCCAAGGTCCTGCGTCCCCCGCCGGCGAAAGGAGTCCCGGAGGCTCCAATTTGGAGGTGTGCCCATGCACAAGCCTGTCGACTTGCCCGGTGACTGGGAGCAGTGGCTGCCCCCGGCGCCTCATGATGAGATTGTCCGTGACTTCCTGCGCCATGCGCGCGCTACCCTGGTGTGGGATGATCCCACGCAGCCGCCCCTGCTGGCCTGTGAGGACGGTGGGATGATCCCGCTGCCCTCGGTCCGCTATGACGACGTGCGGCGCATCCACTCCGCCGATGACCCGACTGGTGCGACTGTCAGCAATCGCCGGGTCACGAAGTACAGCGATGTCTGCGCCTCGATTGACCGCATCAAGGCCATCTGGGGCCTCGGAGATGACCTCAGTCCCGACGAGTGGACCGAGATCAACGTCCTGCTCGATGACGTCCTTTACATGATAGACCGCCTGGGGCGCCGCCATGAGGCCTATGACGCCGCGGCGGCGGCGCTACTGGACACCGCCAAAGCGTTGCTGACGGTGCCCACGCCGGAAGTGCCGCCGGCCACGCACGGTGTCGAGGCGCTCCTGGACCTGCTGGAGGTGGCCGATGGCCACCTGTCGGCCCACC
Organism: Armatimonadota bacterium; assembly: GCA_013178155.1. Lineage (GTDB taxonomy): Bacteria > Armatimonadota > Zipacnadia > Zipacnadales > UBA11051 > JABLXH01. The sequence continues at coordinate 9,512 of JABLXH010000021.1, forward strand.
GCGAGCGCCTCGACGCGCTGGCGGAGCAGGTGCGAGACGTGGCGCAGCGTCAGGAAGACCGGGCGAGGGACAAGAAGGAGTTGTGGTTGCGCGTTGCGGCGTTGTACCACCACGTGCGAGGGCCGCGGGACTGGGAAGAAGACGAAGTGCGGGTCGCCGGCGAGCTGGATCTGTGAGCAGGAGCCGCGGCCCCCGTGGCGCAGTTAGTCCACGGGGGCCGCAGCAGGGCTGAGAGGCAGGAATCGGCCGCTCAGGGCGTGTAGTCCACATACAGCCGTGGACGTCGCAATGCCACCAGATTCTGTCGGGACGCGAAGACCACTCCGATGCGTGCCGCCCCCTCGGTTCCCTTGATCATCAAGCCATAGTTCCGGGCCGGGTCCTTCACCCACGTCTGCACCAGGCCGACGAGAGGGAAGTTGACCGTGGTGTTGACCTGTGCCGGGCCGATGGTGCGGCTGCTGAGCACGCCGGCCGCGTAGGCGGCATTGTGGGTGGCCCATGTTGCCCCCATTTCGTCCCAGGGCTGGGTTACGCGGTGTATCTTGTACACGTCTGTCCCCTGGTTGACCTGCAGCACATAGAGTCTGAGCTGCGCCTTGTTGATGGTTGCCGTCTTGGGGATCTTGGTCAGGTCGAAGCGGAGCATCGGACGTAGGCATGTCCCGCGGGGGTAGTTGCCACAGTGCAGGGCGCCGCTGCCTCCGTAGTTCACGCCCGGTGCGCCCTGATTGATGAAGGTGTCCGCCGCTGGCAGCAGATTCAGGAGTGCCAGGGCCCCCATACCCGTTTCGTCATCCATTGGCTCCAGGACCAGTTGCTGCTGGCCACCCCCAATGTCATTGCCCCCGCACCCCGTCAGTAGACCCACGCTCACCAGCACGATACCGATGACGGCCCAGCGCACCATGCAGACCACCAGCCTTTCCTAGGGTTACTCAGTCCTTCGGAGTCATGCCCCCATCTCCTGCTATCATCATCTTCCCGTTTCTGGACTTCTCGACCCTCCTTGAGGTAGACTGCCCTCAGTTTGGTGCTGCCGTGCCGGACGAGCTGTCGGTAGAGAAGGTGACTTGCCCATGCGTATGGTCGTACCCTGGCTGTTTGCAGTTGCCCTCGCGCTTCCGCTGGCGGGGTGTAGTGCTCAGGCCCAGGAGGGCCCCCCAAACATGACCGGTATCAATGCCCATCCGTGTGTGCTGGTGACCGCCGAGACGCTGACAGAGCTCAGGGCCAAGTGTGCCGCTGACCAGCCCACGCGCTTTGGCTTTCGCACCGGCGACTTCTGGGCAGAGATCAAGCGCAAGGCCGACCGCCTGGCGGCCTTGCCGCCCTACAGCTACGCGGTGAAGATCCCCGGCGAGGGTGGGGTCATTCTAGAGGAGTGGTCCTACGAGCTGTCGGACCAGACTCCCCCGCCGCACCCCAAGAGCCCCAACTACCCGCCCTGGACGGCAATGTTCCAGGAACGGGACGATAGCATCTCCACGCGCCTCATCCATCTCAGTTTCGCCTACCTGGTGACCGGCGAGGATCTCTACTTCCAGAAGGCTCGCGAGATTGCGCTGCATCTCGCCAAGTGGGAGCAATGGACCGACGCCAGTTACGGCGGTGGCCGTATCAAGGCCTGTCTGGACACCGGTCACTGTACCTACAGCATGGCGATGTTCTATGACTGGTGCTACGAGCGACTGACGGAGGCCGAACGGCGCGAGGTGAGAGAGGCACTGGTCGGCAAGGGCATCGAGCCTATCCTGGGCTTTGTGGACCACTACCCCCCCGATACTAACGGCTACGCGGTACTGCTTTCAGGGGCAACCCTTGCTGCCCTCGCCATTCGGCCCGAGGACGCGCGGGGTGGAGGCTATCTGACGACCTGCCTGGAGAAGACACGGGTCTCCCTGGACAAGGGTGGCAAGGACGGCGGCACCTTCGAGGGGCCCATGTACGGGACGTACCTGCTGGACTCCTTCGCTCTCTCCTTCGATGCGCTGACGGCAGCCCGCGTCGAGCATGATCTCTTTGAGCACCCCTATCTGGCCACTATGCCACGGTACTGTCTGGGGTTGCTGGCGCCCGACACCAAACAGATCCCCTGCTTCTCGGACGGCTCCCCGGGGGTGGCCGTCCCCAAGCTGATGAGCATTCTGGCCCAACGCGGCAGCAAGGAGGCGGCCTACTACCTGCAGCTTATCGGCTATCTGGACCCAAGCGCGGTGTATGGCATCTATGACCTCATCCGTTTTGATGAGAGCAAGCTCGACCCGCAACCGCCGCCCTGGAACCCCTCGTCGGTCTTTGTGGACATTGGCTACGCCTCGCTGCGGGACGGCTTCAACGCCCAGGCGCCCTCGCTCTTTTTCAAGTCGGGGCCGACCACCAACAACATCGGGCACAACCACTATGACCACAATGCCTTTGTTGTCAGCTACGGCGGGCAGTGGATCGTGCCCGACCGCGGGTACCACGATTTCTATGTGCCGGCCCGCCGCAAGTTCAGCCTGGGCAGCATCGGTCACTGCACTGTGGTGATGGATGTGGACGAGGCCTGGATGCAGGACACAACGGTGCCGTCGCCCGGTCACGACCAGGTGAACCGGGCGGGTGGCGCCATCACGGAGTTCTTCGCCGGTAGCGCCTTTGACTATGTCAAGGGCGAGGCGGCCGCCCCTTACAACAAGGGCGATAACGTGGTGCTCGACCAGTTCGACCGCCGGATTGTGTACGTGAAGCCACATTTCTTTGTCATCCACGACCAGTTGGCGGCGCCACACCCCCACGCCTACAGCTTCCTGCTGCACAGCGACGGCTCTGGTGACATCGAGACTGATGGTGACGGCTACCGGCTCGTGCGAACGCAGGCCCAGATGTTCACCCGCGTGCTTTCCTCCGTTCCTACTCGCTCCCGTGTCCAGACTTACCCCGGCGCGGAGGACTACGGGCCGTTCCTGCGGGTGGAGACGGAGCCCACTGCCGCGGCGACCTTCACCGCCTTCCTCTGCCCTCAGCCCTACCAGAACCCGGAGTTCTTGCGCAACGGCGACTTCGAGCGGGGCATGGCGGGATGGCATCCCCGGGCCAACGAGGATATGCCCAACCACAAGATAGCGACCGACAATCCCGCCGAGGGCCAACAGTGCGCCAGCATCGAGAGAAGCGGTTACTACTACAGCGACCGGTTCAGCCTGCCGGCCGGTACCCACGTTACCGCCCGGGTCAAGGTCCGGACCGTAGGCACTCCTGCCGACGGGGGTGCAACGATGCACCTGTACTTCTGGAAGGGCGGCTCGGCCTTCGCTAACGTCGCCGCCGGGCCCTTCCGCAGCGAGGCATGGACCGAGCAGACCATCAGCGGTACGGTGCCGGAGGGCACGGAGCAGGTCTCACTGGCGCTGGAGTACTTCGCGCCTGGTGTGGGCTACTTCGACGACGTGCGTATCGAGACCGATATGGAAGTGCAGGAGCCTGTCACGCCGCAGGTGACTCCCCTGGGCAGCAGCGGCCTCGATGTGACCATCGGCCAGAAGCGGTATGTGGTGCTTTGCAACACTTCAGGCCAGGCCATCGAGGCCGGCGGCCTCCGGACAGACGGGGTCATCGCCGTCGTCGGGCTGGGGGCCAACGGCCAGCCGAGCCGGGCCTTCATCCAGGGCGGCACGCTGGTGTCCTGGGAGGGCCGCGACTTGCTGCGGTTGTCCCAGACAGGCACAGCCGAAGTCGCGCTAAGCGATAGCCGCCTGGTGGCCCAGGTGACCAGTGACGTGACCCCCCATGCGCCGCTGCCAGAGCAGGGGGCGCTCTTCTTCGGCCGCCAGGCAGACGGCGCGACACTCAACGGTAAGCAGGCGGCCGTCCAGGTGACACGGGAGGGCGTGCAGATAGGCGTGCAGTAGCAGGCACCGAGCACCGATGTCCCACACTCAGACCTGGGAGGACGATGATGCAAAACGAGATCCTGTACCGACCGTCGTATTCACTGCTCCGGCTCCTGATGGAGCCTGGCGAGCAGCTCCTGGCGGAGGCCGGGGCAATGGTGTCCATGACGCCCAACATTCAGATGGAGACAGCGGCCCGCGGGGGAATCCTGGGTGGGCTCAAGCGAGCTGTCCTGGGCGGCGAGAGCTTCTTCATCAACACCTTCACCTGCGCCAACGGTCAGGGCGAGATAACCCTCGCCCCCAGCCTTCCCGGCGACATGATGCACATCCCCATGGCTGGCGGCACCATGATGGTTCAGTCCGGCTCCTTCATCTGCAGCACGACAGGGGTCAGCACCGACACCTCGTGGGGCGGTGCGAAGACCTTTTTCGGCGGTGAGGGCCTCTTTCTCCTGAAGTGCGAGGGCCAGGGCGACCTGTTTGTGAGCAGCTATGGCGCCATCCATGCCGTGGAGTTGCAGCCCGGTCAGGCGTATGTGGTCGACACCGGCCATGTGGTGGCTTTCGAGGCCACTATGACGTTCAATGTGCGCGGGGCGGGTGGACTCAAGCAGACCCTCTTCTCGGGCGAGGGCCTCGTCTGCGAGTTCGTGGGGCCGGGGCGCTTGTACCTGCAGAGCCGCAGCTTCCAGGCTCTGATCCGGTCCATCATCCCGCATCTGCCCAAGAGCAGCAACTAGTCCGGGACGACGACCCACGGGGCCGCAACGGACGACCCGCCCCCTCGGGGGCGGGCTACCGTCCCGTCGGGAAGGGGGCAGCGTGTCGGCTGGTGCCACATCTATTTGACATCTAAACATTTTATGTCTATCATATCTGTATCGTTGAACCCAGTTATGTAGAGGTGTCACAGATGCGTCACGGCGGTGGGGGCCGTGGCATGGGGCTGGGACCCCATGCGGCTCACAAGGGACGGTTCGACAAGCAGCAGGGCGAGGAGCCCCCGCGGCTGCGCCTGACCGACAGGCGCATGCTCCGCTGGTTTGCCGAGAATCTGGGGCCACGCTGGCCGATCCTGCTGGTGGCCGTAGTGGCCATGGTCGTCAACGCCTGGGCCGACCTTTATCCCAACGTGCTGGTCAAGTCGCTGGTGGATGACGTCTTCGTCAATCGCCAGATGGAGCGACTGGGCCCCATCATGCTGCTGATGGTGGGCTGCTTCCTGGCGGCGGCAGTGTTCCAGGCCTTGCGCATGAATCTCATGCATGTGCTGGGCCAGCGGTTTGTCTACGAGATGCGGGTGGACACCTACCGGCACTTGCAGAAGCTCTCGCTGAACTTCTTCCATCGCAACAAGACCGGCGACCTCATGAGTCGGCTTTCCAACGACGTCAATGCCGTCGAGGACATGGTGGTGCACGGCACGGACAACGTCATCAGTGACGCTCTGCGCGTGCTGTACACCGTCGGCGTCATCTTCCTCATGAGTTGGAAACTGGCTCTGCTGGCGCTCATCCCGCTGCCTGTCTTCGTGACCGCCATTATCGTCTTCTCTCGGGTGGTGCGCCCGATCTACGAGAGGATCCGTGCGGAGCTCGGCGAGATCAACGCGCAACTGGAGGAGCGCATCGCGGGCATCATGGTCATCAAGGCGTTTGCCCGGGAGAAGTACGAGTTTGAGAACTTCGACTCCGCCAGCAAGGCCTACTATGACGCCAGCGTCAAGGGCATCCGCCTGTGGTCCACCTTCTTCCCGGCGCTGGGGTTCATCACTTCCACCGGCATGATCCTGGTGATGTGGGTCGGCGGCAGTATGATCGGCGCCGGTCGGGAGCAGGTCACGGCTGGAACCATCATGGCCTTCATCGGCTTCCTGCAGCAGTTCTACTGGCGCGTCGGTGGTCTGATCCGGGTGTACGATACCTACAACCGGGCCCTGGCTGCCCTGGCGCGCATCTTCCAGGTTCTGGACGAGGTCCCCGAAATCGCCGACAAGCCGGACGCCAAGGTCCTGGAGACCTGCGAGGGCCGGGTGGAACTGGAGCATGTGACCTTCAAGTACGCCACGGGCGATATCGTGCTCAAGGATGTGTCGGTCGTCGCTGAGCCGGGGGAGACGGTGGCTCTCGTGGGCCGCAGCGGCGCTGGCAAGACCAGCCTCATCAACCTCATCCCGCGGTTCTACGACCCCCTCGAGGGCGTGGTACGGGTGGACGGCCATGACGTGCGCGAACTCACCCAGGCCTCCTTGCGCCAGCACATCGCCATGGTGCTGCAGGAGACATTCCTGTTCAACGGCACCGTGAAAGAGAACGTGCGCTACGGCCGACTGGACGCCACCGACGAGGAGATTGAGGCGGCCTGCAAGGCGGCCTACGCCGACGAGTTCATCCAGGACCTCCCGGACAAGTACGATACCGAGATCGGGGAGCGCGGGGTGAAGTTGTCCGGTGGGCAGAAGCAGCGCCTCGCCATCGCCCGGGCCCTCCTGGCCGATCCGCGCATCCTTATCCTCGATGAGGCCACCTCCCTGGTGGACACGGAGGCCGAGCAGATCATCCAGGCGGCGCTGGAGAACCTGATGCGCGGCCGCACCACGTTCGTCATCGCCCACCGCCTCTCCACGGTGCGCAACGCCGACAAGATCGTGGTCATTGACGAGGGCGAGGTGAAGGAGGAGGCCGACCACGAGACGCTCATGCAGCGCCAGGGGCTGTATGCCGGGATGATCGAGCGCCAGTTCCGCCTGGCCGAGGAGGAGCTGGGCATCACCGGCGGGGGCATGATGGGTGGCGGGCGTTGACCGTGATGCCCTGGTGACTGTCCCGGCCATGGGACACCCAAACCTGCTGAGACAACTGCGCGTTATTGGCCGCTTGCTCAGGCTCACCGCAATAGGCCGCGGCCTGTCGCTGTGGCTGGTCCTGAGCTCTTGCCTCCTGGCCGGACTCAGTCTGGCGGCGCGGCTCCATGCCTCGCCCTATGTGCTCCCGGTCACCGCGTTCCTGGCAATCGTGGGGATAGTGCTGTTTGTCGCTCCCGCAATGCTCCGCCCCCTCCCCGTGGGGCGAATTGCTAGGCTCATTGAGGCCCACCACCCTCAGCTACAGGAGACGCTCCTGACGGCTGCCGATCTGGCCCAGCGACGCGCTTCTTACCACTCGCCACAGTTGACCGCAGCCCTCATCGCGCACGCCGAGTCCGTGTTGCCGACGCTCTGCCTTGAACCTGTTCTCGGACTGCGTCGCTTCCGGCTGCTGCTGCCTGCCGCAGCCCTGGCGCTTCTGGTTGCCGGCAGCCTCGCGCTGCTCTGGCGCGACAGCCTGGTGGCCATGGTGCGCCCCGTGGCCGGGGTGACCGGGCCAGGGCCAGTGACCGCCAAGACCGCTGAACCTCTGGCCGCTCCACTCCTTGCCGGTATCCGGATACGCATCCAGCCGCCGGAGTATACCGGCCTGCCGGCGCAGGTCGTCACGGAGAACCTCCAGCGCCTGGCCGCCCTGCCCGGCAGTACGATCACCCTGAGCGCCCTAACGCCCGCCGCGGCGACCCTGGAGTTGCTCGTTGGTCGGGACTCCTGCTCGCTCACGAGCCAGCCCGAGGGCCGTCAGGCGTACCAGTTCGTGCTGCGGTCGCCGGTGCGGTGGGAGTTCGTCGCGGCCAACGCCAGCGGCCGTGACCGGCGCAGCGGGTGGCTGACCCTGAGGCCGGACCTTCCGCCGACCGTGCGGCTTACGTCTCCGTCGCGGGATGTGACGTTGCGCAACCGGCGGTCCCTGATGCTGAGCGTGATCGCCAGCGACGATTTCGGTCTGGAGAGCCTGGCCCTGGAGTATCGGGTCATGGGTGGTCGAGCCTGGCAGCGCCAGGAGCTCGGCGCGTCAGGGCGCGTGACCAAGCTCAGCTATGAGTGGGATCTGTCGCCCCTGAACCTGCGACCGCGCGAGGGCGTGCTGGTGCGGTTCTCCGCCCAGGACAATAGCTTGCCGGGAGGCCGCACCAGTTACAGCCAGACCCGACGGATCACCATCGCTGACCCGCGTTCGCGCGAGCCGACGGCGCGCCTGCAGGAGGCCCAGGCCGAACAGGGCGAGGCGCTCGAGCGGCTGCGAGAGGAAGCACGGGAGATCCAGCGCGAGCTGCAGGAGATCCTGGAGCGACTGCGCAGCGGCGAGACACGGGCCACGGACGCGGCCACGCGGGCGGCGTTGGAGCGGGCCGCTGACCGCCTGCAGCGCCAGGCCGAGCGCCTGCGACAGGCTGTGGCCGAGGCCGAGGAGGAGCTGGAGAAGCACCCGGACGCCGCGCCGGAAGCCGCCGGCCGTATTCGCGAGCTGAACGAGCTGCTGCGCCAGACGCTGGAGCAGCAACTTCCCCGGGCGGTGGAGCAACTGCGCCAGGCTGCCAGGCAGGCGTCGCCCGAACAGATGCCCCGACAGATCAGGCAGGCCGAGCAGATGCAGCGCGAACTGCTGCAGCAACTGGAGCAGTTGGCGGCGCTCATGAAGCAGGCCCAGTTGGAGACCGCCCTGGCACGCTTGCGCGAGGAGGTCCAGAGTCTTCTGGAGCGCCAGCAGACACTGAGTCAGCAGACCCGGCAGACGCAACCCGCGGACCGGGAGAGGTTGGCCCAGCAGGCAGCAAAGCAGCAGGAGCTGGCCCGCGACACCGCGCCACTGGCGGACAGGCTCGACCAACTGGCCCAGCAGAGCGCGGTGGCACCGCCGGTGCAGAAGCAACTCCAGCAGATGGCCCGTGAAACCCGGCAGGCTGACCCGTCCGCAAGGATGCAGCAGGCCGCGGGGGAACTCCAGCAAGGGCAGCCCCAGGAGGCCGCACAGAACCAGACCGCGGCTGAACAGGCCCTGCAGCAACTGGCCGGCCAGTTGGCCGGGGCCCAGGCGAGCGTCTACCAGCAACAGCGTCAGGAGTTGCAGCAGGCCGCGCAGCAACTGACACGGGACGCCCTGTACCTGTCGCAGCAGCAGGAGCGCGTGCAGCGCGATACACGGTCTCTGAGCGGCCAGATGCAGCAGCAGGTCGTGCAGGCCAAGCCGCGGCTGCAACGCCTGCAACAGCGCCAGGAGACCGTGGCGGCGGGGATACAGGGGCTGCAGCAGCGTCTGCAGCAACTCATTCAGACGACGCCGCTGATGGATCCCCAGGTGGCCGCCGAGGCCCAGGGGTTGGCCTCCGAGGCGGCGCAGGCCGCGCGGGAGATCGGCGGCGGGGTGCCCGACCAGGCGGTTCACACCCAGGGCGGGGTCATGGCCGGCCTCAACCGCCTGGTGGAGCAGCTCATGGCCTCGCAGGACGCCCTGCAGCAGGCCTCGGCACAGATGGCCTGGCAGGAGACCCTCAAGCGCCTGGAGCAGTTGGCTCAGCAGCAGCAGGGCGTCAATCAGATGACCCAGCAAATGGGCAGTTCCGGCCAGCCGTTGGCAAAGCCCGGCGGCCCCAACCTGGCTGACATGCAGGCCGGCATCCGGCAGGCTTTGCAGCAGATGCTGGGGCAGCAGGGCGAGGGCTCGAGTCTGAGCCAGCAGCTGGGAGGGCTGCCGGCTCAGATGGACGACGTAGAGCAGGACCTGCGCGGCTCCCAGGTCACCCAGCAGACTCAGCGCACGCAGGCCGAGATCCTGCACAAACTGCTCGACGCCCAGCGTTCGCTGTACCGCAAGGACCGCCAGGACCGTCAGCGGCGGGCCGAGCGACCCAAGCCGTACCCGCGTCCCAGCAGCCCACCCGAACTGCGTCAGCCACCCCGGCCCCCGCAACGGCCACCCTCTGCCGCTCCCAGCCAGCAGCAGTGGCCCCTGGGCTACGAGGACCTCACCCGCGCCTACTTTGAGGCCCTGGCGCGCGATTGGCCGTCCGCCCTCGCCAAGCCTCCTGACCGTAACGAGAACACAAGAACCCCTTAAGTGACCTTTCTAGACGGCTTAAGCCCAGCTTCTTGGCGCCTGGCTACAATCTCGCTGGTACAGGAGGCGCCCCTGTCTGACGCAGCATTTACAGCCCTGACCGTTTGGCGGTCTTTGCATACAGCCTGCTGCAAGCCGTTAGCCCACAAACCGCGAGAGGAGCCACAACGGATGTCACTTTGGTCCCGCAAGTCGTTGCGCCGCAGCCTGCAAGTTGGACTGGGCCTGGCGCTCGCCATCGGTTTGGTTGCGAGTCAGGCCTTCGGTTGGTCGGAGTCCTGTTTCCGCCCGAAGGCGTCCCAGCCCAAGAACGTCGTCATCCTGATCGGCGATGGAATGGGCTTCAACCATGTCGCCGCCGGCGCTTACTGGATGTATGGTTGCGGCCATTCGCTGGTCTATGAGCGCTTTGCCCAGAGGTTAGCCATGGCCACCTGGTCGGCCAACAACCCGGCCGGTTACGACCCGGCCCAGGCCTGGACAGTCTTCAACTATGTGATGTCCGGTGCCACCGACTCGGCGTCGGCTGCCACCGCCATGTCAACGGGGGTCAAGAACTACGACGGCACCATCGGCGTGGATATCAACTACCAGCCTCTGGTTCACCTGATGCAGCGCGCGGAGCTGCTGGGAAAGGCCACCGGTGTCGTCACTTCCGTGGAGTTCAGCCATGCCACCCCGGCTGGCTTTGTGGCTCACAACAAGAGCCGCAACAACTATACCCAGATCGCGCTGGAGATGATCCGGGACAGCGCCTGTGACGTCGTCATGGGCTGCGGGCACCCCGAGTTCGACAACGATGCCCAGCCCCGCCCGACGCCCAAGTACAGCTACATCGGCGCTGACACCTGGGACATCCTGGTCAACGGTGTGCCCTGCGCTGACGCCAATGGCGATGGCGTGCAGGATCCGTGGGTGCTGGTCGAGGATGTCCGCGACTTCCGCCGCCTGATGTACGGCCGGGCTCCCGAACGTGTCTGTGGTGTGCCCAAGGTCTACACCACCCTGCAGCAGTCCCGTAGCGGAGACGCCTACGCCGATCCGTATGTGGTGCCGCTGAACCCGGATCTGCCCACCCTGGCGGAGATGAGCCTGGGAGCCCTGAATGTTCTGGATGCTGATGAAGATGGGTTCGTGCTGATGATCGAGGGTGGCGCCATTGACTGGGCCGCCCATGGCAACCAGCCGGGCCGCCTCATCGAGGAGCAGGTGGACTTCAACCACGCGGTGGAAGCCGTGTGCCGCTACCTGCAGCGTCGTGGCCTCTGGAAGGAGACCCTGGTTATCGTCACCGGCGACCACGAGACCGGCTATCTCACAGGCCCCGGCTCCGATCCGGACTGGACCCCCATCATCAACAACGGCCCGCGCCGCCTGCCGGGCATGGAGTTCCATAGCGGCGACCACACCAACTCGCTGGTCCCCTTCTACGCCGAGGGGCCGGGTGCCGCGATGTTTGCCGCCAAGGCCACCGGCTGGGACCCGGTGCACGGCGCCTACCTGGATAACACCGAGATCCACAACGTGTGCTGGGACCTGCTGAACTAGCTCACTGGACCGGCGTGACGGGTTGCGCCCCCGTCACGCTTCCCCGCAGCCGCCGTCGCCCCGTCGCAACTGTCGGCCCTCCGTAGCACAAAGCAAGCGCCCCTCTCCAGCCAGGCGGAGAGGGGCGCTTGCCTTTTCGTACCAGCAGCCCTGGTACGACTACTGACTCAGTTGCTCAATGGCCTCTGCCAGTTGTCGGCGGTAGGTGCGGAACTCCTCGGTTGGCCACTTGGCGTCATGGTTGCGCTCACCCAGTCTGAAGGCCGCCAGCTTGTCGGCGATGAGTTGACGCGCCGCGGCGGCCTGCGGGTGGTTGGGCTTGGCCTCCAGCAGCCGCGCCAGTGTCAGCATATACCGGTAGTCATCCAGCCCCTCGCGGATCTCGCGTTCAAAGTGGATGGTGGGGATCAGGTCGCCGGCGGCGTTGGTATGGCACCATGAGTAATCGTCCTCGCGGCAGTCCAGGGCATAGTAGGGGTCGCCGGCACTGGCGTTCCAGTGCCACGACAGCCGAAACTTCATCCCGTACTCCTTGGCGCACTTGTACATATAGGTGCCAAACGTCCAGCGGTTGCCGCCGTTGTAGAAGGCCCAGTCGTTCCCAGCGTCATGGATGATCTGGATTGCCGCCTCGTCGTGGATGTTGAGGTTGGCGATCTTCAGCGCCTTGACCAGCGGCAGGTGCGGGTCATCGGGCTGGGGGCTTGCGATGCTGGTGGCGCCCGTGGTCAGCACTGTCTCCGGCGCCGCGTCGCGCCAGGCCCGGGCGTTCTCGGCAGTGGGCGCGATGGCGTCGCCGATAGGCTCATCGCACAGGTTGTAGGCTACCGGCAGCCAGCCGGCCGCCCGGGCGTGTTCGTCCACTGCGGTTAGGATGACGCGCAGGAACTCGCGATAGTCCGCAAAGCCCGCCGCTTGCATGGCCGCGGTATCAACTAGGTAGTTGTTGAACCCCTGGATGCCCCCGTTATAGTTGACGACCGTGCCCTTGAAACCAGCCGCCCGGGCCATGGCCATCTCCTGGTCGGCCCGGGAAAAGTCAATATCGGGCTTACCATCCTGCCATCCGCGAATCCGGATGGTCGGGATGCCCGAGAAACTCGTCATGCCGTACTCGCGCATCTTCGCCAGGCACTTGCGGAGCATCTCGTCGTTGTAGTCCCCGAGGTCCTCGCTGTACCAGGGCAGGTCAATGTTGCATCCCCATGAGCCGGCGGGGACATCCACTTCGTCCAGCGGCGTGGCGAAGAGGCGTACAGTCAGGTCCAGCGAGTCCTGCGTGCCGTCGGCAAAGGCGAGGTTGACCTTCCCCGTGTAACTTCCTGGCCGCACTGCCGACGGAACCCGCAGCGTGAGCCAGAACGTGGTCGTGACGCCCTGGCGGATGTCGGCGGTGTCCCTGGGCATCACAAAGCGCGGCGAAATGGTGTAGACCGTGCCCTCCATGGTCACGCGGCTCAGGCGGTGGGACACCACGCCCGGTTGCACCGCCGAGGCCGGGACCGAGGCCCCACCCGGCCCTATCAGGTCGGTCACGGATACCGTAACTGCGCCCCGGTCGCGCAGCGGGTAGAGCGAGAACACGATCGGCTCCATCTCGCCCGCCGAGGCGAAGGTCTCCAGGCGAGTGGTGATCTCCTCGCGACGGGGAACAGCATTGACGGTCACATCATGCATCCAGTCACGGGCAAACAACACGTAGCCCTTCTCCTGCTCGGCGGCCGTTGGTTCCAGTTCAGGCACCATGCCCCGGGCGTCCTTGTGCGGGTCGGGGAGCACACGCTTGAAGTAGTTGTCGAAGTAGAACCGGCGGCGTTCGCGCAGGTTGTCCAGATACTTGCGGCCCAGCTCCGCCTGCTCCGCCGGGTAGATGACCAGGGCCGACACCGAGTTGGCCCAGTTGGCGCCCTCGAACTCCAGGAAGAGCTGCCCCCCGGTCACCTCCACATCGAACTCCTTCTCCTGGAAGTAGGCCCGCTGGTACTTGTCGAACGTGTTCTCCAGCGGGCTGTCCTCCACATCGGCGAACCGGAAGTACTTCTGGCGGAAGCGCTCCAGGTCCATGGTATCCCGGACGACCTCGACGCCGTTGGCCTTGACCACGCGCTGGCGGTAGACCTGATACTCGCCCCAGAAGCCGGAAGGGTTGTCGAGGTTGACAAAGACGTGGTACTTGCCGTCGGGAACGTCCACGGCGAAGCCGCCGGACTCGATGCAGATGAAGGTCTGGTAGACCGGGTCTGGCTGCAGGACATCGAAGGCCCGCCAGATGCGAGCATCCTTGAGGCCGTAGCCGCGCCCTGGAGAGTAGATGGTGCCTGGCGTCACGGCCGTCAGCCCTCGCAGCGGCGGCGACGTGCCGGGCCCGAAGCTGAAGGCCTGCAGGCCCGGCACCTTGACGCTGTCGGAGAGGTCGCGCTCAAGTCGCAGGTTGTCAAAGTAAAGCGGAGCTTTGCTCTGGCTGTTGCTGAGCACGAAGCGGGTGATGTGGGCCTTGTCCAGGGGGCGGCCAGGCCGGCTCTTCTCTCCCACATACAGGTCGGTGGGCAGGATCAGCGTGGACGCCCCGGGCGGAACCACCGTGATGTAGTTGACGCGGGTCCAGTAGCCTGTCGTACCGGTATCGCGGATCTCCACATAGACCTCAGCCGGCTCGTCAGCGGCGTTGAACACATCGGCCTTGAAGAAGTCGTAGCCTGTCCAGTCTATCTCGCCATCCCACGAGGCCCATTCCCTGTCTACGCGCAGTGCCCACTGGCCGTCGGTGGCGTGCTCCTGGACGGCGGCGGTGGCGGCCGGCGTGAAGGGCGCTTCGGTGCCGTCCTCGAAGCTGGCCAGGGGCTTGACTGGGGGTAGGTCGGCCTGCTGGGCCATGGCTTGCAGGGCCTCGCCACAGACATAGCACTTCCCCCAGGCCGCCATGTTGCGATAGCCGCAGTCTGGGCAGCGTACGGCGGTCGCCGCGTCCAACTCGCCGGGAGGGGCGATGGGCTGCTCCTCTTCACCCAGCACCGGGCCGTCGGTCAGCGGCGTGTCGGGGGTCACGCGCTCGATGGCCGCGTCATCCACCCACAGCCGACCGGGGGCCCACAGACCGATGCGGCCCTGCACCTCTTGCTCCACGGCCACGTCCTTGACAATCTCCAGCCGGGTCCAGCCAAAGGTGCCGGTCCTGGTCAGTGGATGGTACTGCTCGTCAACGAAGTTCACGTCTTCACTCAGGCCCCACGCATGCTTGCCGATGTCCAGCCCGCGGATGTAACACGAGAAGCGATAGCGGCCGGGGGGGAGGGTGACCGTCGGCGTGTAGAGCCGGATCTTGCCGCCCTGGGCCCCGACGATCTCCGCGCAGGTCTCTCCCGTCCGGGCGATCTTGCCGTTCCGGAACTGGGGCGCGCCCTCGAAGATATAGCCACCCCACGGGGCGAAGGGCACGCCGAACTGGTTCTTCTCCTGCCGCCCCTCGATGGAGGGGTCAGGCAAGAGGTTGGCTTCTGGCTGGGCCAGAGCCGGGCCAAGAAGGATCAGTGCCGCCAAAGCGCATGGCAACCGGGACATGGCAGACCTCCCACCGCGATGGACTTGTCAGTGGAGGTTCCGGGGCCGAAGCCGGGCAACCTGCCTCGGCGAGGGAGGGAGCCGCCCAACACCGGGGAAATAGACCAGCCTATCGTGACCAAGGAGGACCCACACATGTCGCTGGTCTTCGACCTGCCGAGCCGGATTCTCATGGGCCCGGGTCCCAGCAATGTGGCCCCCAGCGTGCTGCAAGCCATGGCCCTGCCCGCCATCGGCCACCTGGACCCGGAGTTCATCACCCTGATGGAGCACATCAAGACCCAGTTGCGGCAGGTGATGCTGACCGAAAACGAGTTGACGATCCCGGTGTCGGGTACCGGCAGTGCCGGGATGGAGGCGGTGCTTTGCAACCTGATTGAGCCCGGTGACCGTTGCGTCGTCTGTGTGCATGGCGTGTTCGGCGGGCGCATGGCCGATGTCTGCGGGCGCTACGGCGCGGAGGTGGTCAAGGTCGAGGCGCCGTGGGGTCAGGCCATTGACCCGGCGGACGTGCGAGCAGCGCTGGCCGGGGGCAAGACCAAGCTTGTGGCCATCGTCCACGCGGAGACCTCCACCGGGGTACTTCAGCCCCTGGAAGAGATCAGCACCATGACCCACGAGGCGGGGGCGCTGCTGGTCGTGGACTGCGTGACCTCCCTGGGCGGACATCCGGTGCGGGTGGACGACTGGGGCATTGACGCCTGCTACTCCGGTACTCAGAAGTGTCTGAGCATCCCGCCCGGACTGGCCCCGGTCAGCTTCTCCCCGGCTGCCCTGAACGCTATCAACACCCGCAAGACCAGGGTCGCCAACTGGTACCTGGACATGACCATGGTGCAGAACTACTGGGGCCAGGACCGCGTCTACCACCACACGGCGCCCGTCAACGCCCTGTTCGGTTTCCACGAGGGCCTGCGCCTGGTGCTGGAGGAGGGCCTGGAAGCCCGCTGGGCGCGCCACCGGGCTAACCATGAGCTGCTGGTTGCCGGCCTGGCGGAGTTGGGCCTGGAGCTGTTGCCCGCCCCTGAGCATCGTCTCTGGAGCCTCAACGCTGTCAAGATACCCGACGGAGTGGATGACCTGGCGGTACGCAAGGCGCTGCTCACCGACTACAACATCGAGATCGGTGGTGGCCTGGGCGGTCTCAGGGGGAAGGTCTGGCGCGTGGGCCTGATGGGCTGCAGCAGCACGCCCAACAACGTCAACGCCCTGCTGAGCGCGTTACGAGCGCTGCTTTAGGGCGCAGGATGAACACACTGACGGCCAGATGCCTTTACCCCATCGTGTCCATCTCGCCCATCCTGTTGGTCTCGTCATCTCACCTGTGCCAGCATGACCACTGACCTTGCCGACAACTTGCGCACCTTCTTGCCGGCCGGAGCGGTGCTGGAGGAGCCGCTGCAGTTGGCCCTCTATGCCTATGACGGGACCGTCTACGAGGGTCAGCCGGACCTGGTGACACTGCCGGAGACGACAGAGCAGGTCATGGCCATCGTGCGAGCCTGCAATGCCGCCGGCGTGCCGATCGTGCCGAGGGGCGGAGGCACGAGCCTGAGCGGCGGCCCGGTGCCCGTGCAGGGCGGCGTGGTGGTCAGTTTCAGCCGCATGGACCGCGTGCTGGAGCTGGACTACGCCAACCAGCGAGCGGTGGTGCAGCCGGGGGTCATCAACCAGGACCTGCAGAACCTCGTGGGCCAGCAAGGCTACTTCTACGCCCCCGACCCGGCCAGCCAGTCGGTGTGCACGCTGGGTGGCAATGTGGGCGAAAACTCGGGCGGCCCTCACTGCCTGAAATATGGCGTGACCGCTAACCACGTGCTGGGCGTGGAAATGGTCCTGGCCGACGGCCAGGTGCTTCGGACTGGCGGCAAGGCCCTGGACTGGCCCGGCTATGACCTCAACGGGCTCATCGTCGGCCACGAGGGCACGTTTGGGCTCGTGACCGAGATCACTTGCCGCTTGATGCCGCTGCCGGAGCGAGTCGTGACCATGCTGGCTATCTTCGGCTCGCTGCAGGCGGCCAGCCAGACCGTGTCGGACATCATCGCTGCTGGCATCATCCCCGCCACGCTGGAGATGATGGACAACCCGATGATCCGCGCCGTGGAACAGGCTCTCCAGGCAGGTTACCCGCTGGACGCCGGGGCGGTGCTCATCATTGAGCTGGACGGCATGGCAGCGGGGCTTCAGGACCAGGTGGCGCGGGTGCGGAGCATCGGCGAGGCCAACGGCGTCACCGAGTTCAGACAAGCGTGTGATGAGGCGGAGCGGGCCCTGCTGTGGAAGGGCCGCAAGGGCGCCTTCGGGGCCGTGGTGAACATCGCTCCCAGCAAGATCTGCACCGATATCTCCGTCCCCCGCACGAAGCTGCCGGAGACCCTGGCGGCTGTCATGGACATCGGCCGCCGCCACGGCGTGCCCATCGCCAATGTCTTTCATGCGGGCGATGGCAACCTGCACCCGCTGGTGCTCTACGATCCCCGCGACCCCGACATCGCGGCCAAGGTCGAGGCGGTAGACGCCGAGATCACGCAACTGGCCCTGCAGCAGGGCGGGGTGCTGACCGGCGAGCACGGCATCGGCTGCTGCAAGCGCAAACACATGACGCGGATGTTCGGTCCGGCCGAGCTGCGGGCCATGCGGCGGGTGCGGGAGGCCTTCGACGCCAAGGGACGGCTCAATCCGGGTAAAGTGCTGCCAGACGACCTTACCTCCGACCCCCCGCCATGGGACGAGGAGGGGAAGAAACCACGGGGCAACGGCCCGTCAGCCGCCACCGTGGCCGTCTGCGAGCGTCTGGCTGCGGCGTATACCGAGGGCCGGAAGGCCGTGCTGCGCGGGCAGGGCACGAAGTCCAGCCCACCGCCGGAAGGGGCTGAGGTCGTAGACTTGGCCGCCCTCGACCGCATCGTCAGCTTCGACCATGAGAACCTGACGGTGACCGTCGAGGCCGGCCTCGGCTTCGCGGCACTGGACGCCGTCCTGGCCGAGCGCGGGCAGATGCTGGCGCTGCGGCCCCGCTTTCGGGCCCAGGCTACCATCGGCGGGACCCTCGCCGCGGGCGAGAGCGGGCCCTGCCGCTTGCTGTACGGCGGGCCCCGCGACCTGGTCACCGGCCTTCAGGCAGTCTTGGCGGACGGGACCATGGTGAGCTTCGGCAGCACCTGCGTCAAGAACGTGGCGGGCTATGCCCTTGAGAAGCTGCTGGTGGGTTCCCGCGGCACGCTGGCCGCCATTGTCGAGGTGACACTACGCACGCTGCCGCGGCCGCAGACCATGCGCACGCTGGCCCTGCATCTGGAGGCGCCGTCGGGAGCCGAAGACCTGCTGGCCGCTCTGATCGCCTCGCCCTTGCGACCAGCGGCGGTGGAGCTGGTGCACGGCATGCCCATCGGGGCGACTGCCGACGCGGCGTGGACACTGCTGGTGGGGCTGGAAGGCTTCGCCGCCGAGGTGCAGGCGATGGCCGACCATCTCGCCAGGATGGCCCGCGACCACCACTTGCCGCCATGGCAGGCTGTGGATGGCGACTATCTCGGCCTTTGGGACCGCGTCACCGACCTGGCGCCGGGGCCGGTGCTGAAGGCTTCCTGTCCGCTGAGCGCCACTGCGAAGCTGGCGCATGAGCTGTCGGGGCTCGCGGAGGGCCTGGTCTTGCGCGCAGGGCCGGGACTGGGCCTGTTGCACCTGGCCCTCCCGCCCGCCACCGACGTGGCTGCCTTCCAGCACGGGGCGCAGATGGTAGCGGAACACCACGGCGGCACGACGAGCTGGCTTCTCCCGGTGCCAGAGCGCAGTGTGACGAGGCTGCCCGACACAACGCGCGATGTAGTGCTGCGCCTCAAGAGCGCCCTGGACCCCGAGAGTGTCTTACCGCCGCCGCGTTTCTGATCCGAGTACCTGAGACGATACCATGCTGCCTGACCAGGCCTTCATCGAGAACGAGCTGAGCCGCTGCAACAAGTGCGGCTACTGCATGCAAAGCTGCCCGGTGTACCGCGCGGAGCGCCGTGAGGCCAATGTGGCTCGCGGGCGCAACCGGCTGCTGCGGGCGGTGCTGGAAGGCGAGAGGGAACTCTCGCGGGAGATGCGGGAGCCGTTCTTTGATTGCCTGCTGTGCGGCGCCTGTACCAACGACTGCTTCGGCAAGGTCCGCACCAAGGACCTGATGGTCCGGGCGCGCGAGGCCTATGCCGAGGACTTCGGCAGCCCGCTGCTGCGGCGCTATCTCTTTCACAACCTGCTTCCGGCGCCCCAACGCCTCACGCCGCTGATGCGTCTGGCCTCCCTCGGCAAGCGCACGGGGCTGGCCCGGCTGGCCGAACGGATGGGCCTGCTGCGCTGGCTGTCCCCGAACCTCGAGGTGGCCGACGCCCTCGTTCCGACTATGCCCAAAGCCTTCCTGCGTGACCGGCTGGCTGGCATGGGTTTCCGAGCGGTGCCCCACGCAGCGGGCACGCTCTACCGCTGGGAACCCGACCATGCCACCGGGCTGAGGGTGCTGTACTTCATCGGCTGCGGGACCAACTACCAACTCCCCCGGTCGGGCGAAGCAGCCCTGCGGCTGCTGCACCTGGGCGGCTGCCAGATCACCGTCGCCCCAAACAACTGCTGCGGCCTGCCGCCGTGGTCTTACGGCGATACGGAAGCCGCGCGATTGCTGGCTCGGCGCAACGTGGAGCTGCTGAGCGATCTGGACTGCGACGCCATCGTGACGGAGTGCGGGAGTTGCAGCGGGTTCCTGAAGGAATACGGGGAGGTACTGGGGGAGGTCTCGCCCGACGGCCCAGACGGCGCCTCATCCGCGGCCCCTCTGCAGTCTGTGGCGAGGGGGCCAGGGGGTGAGCTGTCTTCCCGCGTCCGTGACTTCACCGAGGTCCTCGCGACCCTCTCCCTGCCCAGGCCTGTCGCTACGGGCACCCCGCTAACTTACCACGACCCCTGCCACCTGGGGCGGTCTCAGGGCGTCCGCGAGCAACCCCGGAAGCTACTGGTGGACGTGGGCGGCTATGAGCTCAGGGAGATGGCCGAAGCCGACCGGTGCTGTGGCGGGGCGGGGTCGTACAACATCACCCACCCGGAGTTGTCACGGGCCATCCTGGGGCGGAAGCTGGACAATGCCGGGGCCACCGGGGCGCAACTCATCGCCACCGCCTGCCCGGCCTGCATCCTGCAACTGGGCTGGGGAGGCCGCGAGCGGGGCGAGGGCTTCACGGTGCGGCATGTAGCCGAGTTGCTGGCCGAGCGGCAGGGGCTGGAGCTGGGCCCCTGACAGTCTGTGCGTGCGGTGTGCCTTTGGCGTCTAGCGCCGTATCCCCATCTCCTCCCGGGTCAGACCCAAGTACCCGCCGATGGTCATCAGGAACTCGAAGATGTCAAACACGTGATGGATTCGCCGCTCGGCCTTCTGGGCCCACTTCACCAGGGCCAGCGCGGCTGCCTTGGCCTCCGCCTCTGACCCCGTGTGCCTGGCCACCAGCGCCGCGCTCAGCAGCTTCGCCATCTCGCCGAATTCACCCAGCAACTGCCATGAGTGAGCCTGGCAGGGCTCCGGGCGCTTCACCCCCTCGGTGACCATTGCGGCCGTCTGTTCCACTACCGCCGGGATCTGCCGCCAGTCACGCAGCGCGGCCTGCAACTCCTCCGGCGACGCCTCGCCGCGGATGACACGGGGGTGGAACAGCTTCGAGAGGCGTCTCAGGTACTTGCCGACGGCCTCACCGTCTTCCCCGAAGGAGGCTTGCAGGTGGTCCCTGGCGATGGCGTTCAGGGCCAGCTTGCGGTCCCAGAGAGTCCGCCCCAGGACCGTCATGCCCAGACCGGTGGGGAAGAAGACCCGCTGGACCTGGCAGCTCATGAACCCGTTGAGGCCGATGTCCTGCAGGCCGCGAATATCCTTGTGCAGCACCTCCGCCAGGGCGAACTGGCCCGGGTCCTTGAAGTGGTCCCACATGAAGTGGTAGTCGAAGTCAAACCCGTCGCCGTGGAAGCCCTTCTGCCAGGCCTTCAGGAAGGCCAGGTTCACCGCCGGGTCGGAGGGGAACTGTAGCTTGTTGCGCTTGTAGGGCGGGAGCTTGACCCCCTCGGGTGAGACCTCGGTGAAGGCCTTGGAGTACGACCGCGTGATGGGCGCAAACATGAGCAGGAAGCGATCGGGGTTGCGGATACGCTGCTTCTGCGGCGGCCAGAGAAGATCCACGTAAGCCAGGAAGACGATGCGGGTCTCGAGGCCGGCGGCCGTGAGCTTCTCGTCCAGCTCATTGAGCATCATCACGTACAGGTCAGACGGGCGGTCGTCGCGGCAGAGCGGACACTCGCACTGGTTGTTGCTGCCATCGGCCAGCCAGAAGTGGATGATGTCCACATCGGGATTCTCTCGGGCGTATTCCACGATGGCATCGGTCACGATCTCGCGAGTCCGGGGGTTGCCGTAGCAGAGATTGGTGTTCAGCGCGATCTGTCCCCAGAGCTCGCGCTTGCCGCCGATCTCGGCCAGGTACTGGACGGCCTCCTCCGGCAACGGTCCCTCATGGGGGAACCAACCCGGTCCCGGGATACCGAAGGGCTCGCAGGTCCAGCCGTGGCCCACAAGGTGCAGCACCAACCCGCGCCGCGTGATCTCGGCCCGGAGCCGCGCGGTCAGTTCGCGGGCCTCCTCAACCGTGAACTCCCGGCGCGGGTAGGTCGGGTTCCCCTCGTGCTCATACCAGCGCTGGAAGAAGTTGTAGGCTTCGCGGAACTGGATGAAGTAGGCGTTGTAGCCCAGCTTGGGCAGCCAGTCCACCATGTCCCGCACGTGCTCCCAACTGACCGCGCCCTCGATGCACACGCCGCGGTGCCGGTACGAGGCCTGCTCCTTCACCTCGACGGCGGGCAGGGTCTCGCCCAGGGCCGGCAGGCACTCTCCGGTCTTGCCCGGTCGGACCCAACGACAGCCCAGCTCCGTCAGATACCGATAGGCGGCCAGGAGGATGCTGCGCTCATTGCTGCCGGCGAGGTAGCCGCTGTCGCCTGCGGTGCGGATGTGAACTGCGTCGTCCCAGTCCGGGTCGGAGCCACTGTCGGCCTGCAGCCCGAAATCCGTCAGCAGACCCAGCCACAAGCCAGGTATGAAGGGCTCGTAGGTCTTCGCCACCCGCACCTTCACCGGGCGGCCGGTCATCTTCCCAAGACAGCGCTTGAGCTCCTTGGCGGCCAACTCGGCGGGCGGCGTGTTATCCAGGCGATAGATGGTGATGGACTCCACGGGTGACCTCCCCTTTGGGCCTCAGGACTTCGGCAGTGCTTCTGCAGGCAACGCGTTCTTCGCTATAGCCCCGCCGGACACCTGCGGCCGACCGCGTGTTGCAGGGAGGTCCTGGCGAGGCGAGGAATGTGCCCGACCTGATCCCAGTGGCCGTCTGAAGGAGAGCCGTCCATGTTGCTGCGTGTAGAGCCCTTTGCCCTGACCCTGGTCCTGGCCCTGGTGGCGCTCGTGCTGGCACGAGGCGACGCCCAGGAAGTCATCTCGCGGGCCACCGCCATCAAGGTGCCGGAGCTGGAGGCGGAGCTTGGGAAGGTGTACACCCGCGAAGGGCCGCTGGGCACGGTCTCACGTCAGCTTTACCTGCCCTACCCCCGCCCCAACGTTAGCTCGGTCATCACCACCGACTACGAGGGCCACGAGGGTCTGCGGCGCTTTGAGGTGGTGACCTACCAGGTCTTCGATGATGTCTACCAGGATGCTGAGCGCCGGTACTCCGACGACAACGGGCGCACCTGGACGGACTGGGCGCCGGACCCGGAAGTGGCTCTGGGCACCGCCGGCGACTACTCCCTGCAACGTTTCGTACCTACGGGTCCGTCACGGGGCTGCTATGACCCGAAGTCCGGCCTGATGGTCCAGCCGTACAGCCTGGCCACCTTCGAGGGGGACCCACGCAAGATCGGCCTGCGTGGGACCAATTACCACACATTCATTCGCACCTCCGCCGACAACGGCCGCACCTGGACCGAGGCGGGCATGGTGCGCTACCAGGACGGGCCGGAGTACGATCCGGCAAGGCTGCGCGACCCGGCTTTCATGAACAGCAACTACGCCGTCTACTACTTCCACATCATCCCCGCTCCCGGCGGCGGAGTGATGTTCCCGGCCGATACCCAGGGCGGGGTGCGGGTCTTTCGCGGACGCTGGGACCCGGCGCAGGGTCGGTACCAGTGGACGGTCAGCGAACTGGTGAGCATCTCACCGCAGGTGTCAGGCTATGTCTGCGAGCCGTGGCTGGCCGTCCTGCGGGATGGGCGTATCCTGCTGGACATGCGCGGCACCAACTACGGCACCCAGCCCAAGGCGCCGGGGCGCCATTGGTACAGCCTGTCCACCGACGGCGGGCAGACCTGGACCGAGCCCACGGACTGGCGCTATGACGACGGGGAGCAGTTCTTCTCACCCGCCACCATGGCCAAGCTGCTGCGGCACTCGCAGACCGGCAAGCTGTACTGGTTCGGCAATATCAGCCCCGTCCAGACCGATGGCAACTCCCCGCGATACCCGTTCTATGTTGCCGAGGTGGATGAGAGCAAGCCAGCCCTGAAGCGCGACACCCTGACGGTCATCGATGACTATGACCCGGCCCGACATACCCCGGCGGTGCAGTTCTCGAACTTCTATGTGTTCGAGAACCGCGAGACCCACGAGTTCGAGATATACCTGTCACCCTATGGTCAATACGCCAACGTCTATCAGGCGAGCGTCTACAAGTATGTGATCACGTTGCGGCAGTGAGGATGACTACCTGACAAACCACCTTACCGCGCAGCGCAGCTCGTGGTCGGAGCAGCGCAAGGTGTACGGGTCGAAGCGCCGGTAGACCACATGCCCGTCGGTGCGGGCAAAGAGCCAGCCGAAATCCCAGTTGCCACTCTGATAGCGCAGCGGGATGGCCGGGCGTACGCGGACCAGCGGATGGGTCCCGACCATGAACAGGCGCTGCTCGGTATAGTGATAGCCCGGCCCTGCCTGCACGAACAGCTCGTGCCGCAGGCCGGAGCCCAGATCACTGCAGAGACCACTGACCCCTACTTTCAGCTCGCAGCCCGAGACGAAGGCCTCCGTCAGGTCCGCCAGCGACCCGGCCAACACCTGCCCCATGGCGTCATGGGCCAGCACCTCTTGCCAGTCATCGCGCACACAGTACCGAAAGACGCCGAAGTCGTAGATGAAGTTGTGACTTGGGGCGTTGGTTCCGGCGTCCCAGCTATCCAGGCAGTGGTACCTGGGCATGTTCGCCGGCGGTTCGTTGGGCGACGGACCCGGCGCGCCCGTCGCGGGCTGGCCGTCCAGGAAGGGCCGGGCAATGGCCTGCTGACCATCCTGGTTGTACAGAAAGAACGACATGGACGGCCGCGGCCCGAAGCCGACCGGCAGGTCAATGGGCTGGCGCAGGCTCATGATCCCTGCTGCCCAGCGCCCGTCCAGCACGTAGGTCACGCCGAACTCTGCCACCTCCTCAATGAGCTCGTTGCTGTCCGAGGTGGTGTCTATGTGCTCGTTATGGCGGAAGGTCGTGCCGATGCGCAGGTCAGCCCCTCGGCCCAGGGCCGCTACCAGCGTCTCGGCGCTGCCCGATGTCACTTGCCGCGCCTCGTTTAACTCCATTGCACAACGCCACATGGTGGGTCCTCCCCTGGCTCCGCTTTGCCGGCGGCACCGGCTCAGCTTCGCCGGTAGTGTCTGGCGCCCCTGCCGTGCAAGAGGTCTCCGACGCTGAGCGGGGGAAGCCTTCGCTCATTCGATGGCGGCGTGGCGGGCCACGTCCACAGCGGAAGGAGACGCGCAGGCATGAGCCGACCCCTGTCCCCTCGTGTTGTGGTGCTATCGGTGGGTCTGCTGGCCATTGTCGTAACGGCTGCCGCCGACAGCTATGTGACGATCCTGCACTTCAACGACTTCCACGGGTACTTGCAGCCCGTGGAGAGCGAGGGAGGCAGCGTCGGCGGGCTGGCCCGCATCGCCACGGCCGCCGCCCAGGTACGGGAGTGGAACAGCGACCACAACAACCTGACCCTCCTGCTTGAGGCCGGCGATATCCTCCAGGGCACGCCGCTCTCGATGACCTACAGGGGCGAGCCGGATGTGCTGTGCCTGAACCGCATGGGTCTGGACGCCATGTGCGTCGGCAATCACGAGTTCGACTTCGGGCAGGACAACCTGAAGAGGCTGATGGCCCTGGCGAAGTTCCCCATTCTGTCCGCCAACGTCTACGTGGCAGCCACCGGTGACCGCCTGACGCCGGCAGTGTGGCGCTTCGCACTGCCCGATGGGACCAGGGGCGCTGCCTTTGGCCTGACCACGGCTTCTGTGGCGGAGGAGACCCTGCCCTCCAACTTCGCCGGCCTCAGAATCACCGACCCGGTCGCGGAGTGCCAATCGCTGCTGACCGAGCTGCAGGGCCAGGCCCAGTTTCTGGTGGTCCTGACCCACCTGGGTTACGAGGAGGACCTGGCGTTGGCCCGGGCCTGTCCGGAGCTGGATGTCATCATCGGCGGCCACAGCCACACTCGGGTCGAGCAGCCGACGCGGGTCGGCAAGACGCTCGTCTGCCAGGCCGAGAGCTATGGCAGGTACCTCGGGCAACTCGATATGCTTGTCAGTGGGGGCGACGTCGTCCGGTACCGGGGCTTCCTGCGGCCCATGGATCAGGCCGTCGCCCCGGACCCAGAGATAGAGGCTCTTATCCGCGGGTACGCGGAGAAGCTGGACGAGAGGTTGCGCGAGGTCATTGCCCAGGCCGCCGTCGCCCTGAATGCCGAGCGGGACGAGGTCCGCAGCGGCGAAACCAACCTGGGAAACCTGGTCACCGACCTCTACCGCGAATATACCCGGGCAGATGTCTGTCTGGTGAACGCGGGCGGTATCCGCGCCTCCATCGCCCAGGGACCGATCACTGTCGGCGACGTGCTGCGCGTCGCCCCCTTCAGCAACCTGGTTGCCATCAAGGAGGTTACCGGCGCGCAACTGCGGGCGGCCCTGGAGTACTCGGCCGGCCTGGAGCGGCCCCACGGCGGGTTCCTGCAGGTCTCGGGGCTGACCATGACCATCGCGGACGGCCACCTGGCCGAGGCCATCGTGGGCGGAGAGCCGCTGCAGGATGACCAGACCTACACGCTGGCCGCCACGGAGTTCATGCTGGCCGGGGGCGATGGCTACACCATGCTCACAGAGGGTGCAGAGCCCGAGTATCTCGGCTTCGCCGACAATGCCATCCTCATCGAGATGCTCAAGGCGAAGGGCACGGTTAGCCCGCGGATTGAGGGGCGCATATCGTTCCGCTAAGCCCACCATCCCGCGTAACGAGGTGAGCCATGTTGCGATTGCTTTGCCTGATAGCCTTCGTCTACTTGTCCTGTTTTGCGGCCAATGCCCTTGCCCAGGAGGCGACGAACCCCGTGACCCTGACCCTGAAGAGCAGCGAGGCTCTTTCTGGCATGTCGCCCCTGATCTATGCCAGTTACCTGCGGCCCGAAGGCCTGGAGATGGTGAAGCTGGGCGGATACTCTCCGGACAACGGGGTCACCTGGACCTCGCTGCCCGATATTCCGGATTTCGACAGCAACCTGCCCCACGGCTATCGCCGCGAGTCTTTCCCCATCTTCGTGGACCATTCCAACGGCAGGATCGTGCGGGTCGTCCCCTCGATGGACACGCCGGGTCTTGACCCCAGCATCATCGAGCCCCCGATCGCTCTGGAGACCTACTACCTGCGCTACCGGGTGTCGGTGGATGACGGCAAGACCTGGCTTTTCGACGAACAGATCATCCAGCGCGGCCACACCGCCGAGAACCCCTTCGAGGGCGTCTACTACGGCAAGAACGGCATCTTCATGGGTGACGTGGGCTCGCAACTCATCCGCACCCGCGCCGGGAAGATCATCATCCCCGCCCAGGCCTGCAAGCTTGGCCCTGACGGGAAGCTCTGGTCACCCGGTGGCGGCTTCACCTACACCGATGTCATCATGGTCATCGGCACCTGGACCGATGACAACCGGCTGGATTGGGAGATCTCCCGCCCCATCGAGGCCGACCCGACTCGCTCTACCCGGGGCATGATCGAGCCGACCGTGGCGGAGATGCCCGACGGCCGCCTGCTGTGCGTGATGCGCGGCAGCAATGGCGGCAGCAAGGACCCCGACTACAAGCTGCCCAGCTACCGCTGGTTCGCGGTCTCAGAGGACGGCGGGTACACCTGGACGGCGCCGGAGCCCTGGACCTACGACGACGGCACCGCCTTCTTCTCGCCCTCCAGCATGTCGCAACTGCTCACCGCCTCCGGCGGCAGGTATTTCTGGATCGGCAATATCAGCGAAGAGAACTGCCGCGGGAATGAGCCGCGGTACCCGCTGTACATCGGGCAGGTGGACCCTGTCAGCCTGAGACTCATCCGCAGCACACTGCTGGCCGTGGACACCAAGCGTCCGGATGAGGAGAATGTCTACCTGTCTCACTGGTGGGCCTACGAGGATCGGGCGACCGGCGACATCATTATCGCCGGGGCCCGCTACGGCCCACGCTACGAATCGCACACCCCCTGGCTGTGGCGGGTGGGGGTGGGGTAGGCTGTGCGCAGGGTTCACTACGCCTTCGCAGCTACCTTGATGCGGTTCGGGGCAGCGACTCTCGTGCTATCTATGGCCCTGATGGCGGATGCTCTGGCGGCCCAGAACCTGGTCCGGGACCCCGGCTTTGAGGCCGGGGCCGAGGGTTGGAGCTTGCCCCCGCAGCTTTACGCCGTGGACGAGAGCGTCGCGCACACGGGGCAGAGGAGCCTGCGCTACCACAACGACCCCGGTGGGCCCTATCTGCTGGCCGGCCAGGCCCTCCCCGTGCAGCCGGGCAAGTGTTACCGCATGAGCGTCTGGGTACGGACCGAGGGTATCGTCAGCAGCGACACCGGAGCCACCATCTGCATGGAGTGGCACGGCCCTGACGGCTACATCGGCGGCTCGTACCCGCTAGGTCTCACAGGCACGCAGGACTGGCGGCAGATCAGCTTCGAGACCATGCCGCTGCCCGAGGGAGTGACCGCCGGCAGCGTCGTCGTCTACGGCCGTCCGGGCACCCAGGGTACGGCGTGGTTCGATGATGTCGAGGTGACCGAGTTGCCCGGGCCGCTGGCACAGGTGCGCTTCGCAGGGGCGCCAACTGAGCAGCGGCGCCTCAAGGTCTTTGGCACCGGCGAGACCGCTGAGGCGCGGGTGGAGGTAGCGCTGTCGAGTGACCGGGGTATCACCCCCGACGCCTACGCAGTGCAGGTGCTGGCCAACTGGGCCGGGCAGAAACGTGAGTTCAGCACCGAGCGATGGACCGAGGGTGTCGCCGAGGTGGCTATTCCGGCCGCTGCCCTGTCCATCGGCGAGACCAGCCTGGAGGTGCGCCTGCTGGAGAGGGCCACGGGCCGTCCGGTGACGGCCGATTACCTTTCCGTCGAGCGGCGTCGCCTCCTGCGGCTGGACCTGGTGGCCCCGAACTCGTCTGGTCTCCTGGGTCTCCACGGGCCCCCTGAGACACGTCTGGGCGTGCGGGTCACGGCGCTGCCGGTGGACGCCTTGGTCCCGCGCGACTACACTGCCCGGCTGAGCCTGTCGCGTGATGGCACGCCAGTGGGTGAGCCGGTGGTGGTGCCAGTGTCAGACCGGGAGCCGGCTCTGGTGGAGTTGCCCCTGCCAGACGGCCTCAGGCGCGGGAACTACGACCTGAACGGCGAGCTCCTGGCCGGGAGCCAGACGGTCGCCTCCGCCTGGGCCCTCATCACCGTCGCCGGTCCCAGCGAACGCCCCGCGAACGCCACCTGGCTGGGACCAGACCGCATGCTGCAGGTGGCCGGCAAGCCCTTCTTCCCGATGGGGTTCTACATCCTCTCGAGCTTTGACAGCGTCTTCCCGGCTGACCAGCCGTACGTGTGGCTGACCGGCCGGCTGAACCCGGACTACTACCTGCCAGTTCTGGACAGGCTGGCGGACAGCCACTTCAACTGCTTCATTGACTATGGCTCGACGATGGGTGGCATCAAACAGGCCAGAGGTGTGCTGGATGCGGCCCAGGCACGGGGCCTGAAAGCCATCTTCTCGGTGAAGGACCTGATGCCGGGTGCCTACTGGCAGGCCTACACCCAGAACCTGCCTTGGAAGGACCTGCGGACTGCGGCCCACCATGTGGTCCGGGAGCTCCGCGACCACCCGGCGCTTATCTCATGGTACATCAACGACGAGGTCTTCCGACCGGACCTCTGGGAGGGAGCACTCAACGTCTTCCGCGACGTGCGCGCGGCCGACCCCTGGCACCCCACCTACGCGGTCCACTATGACTACAAGGGCCTTGGCGCCTACCGCGAGGCCTGCGACGTCATCGGCACTGACCCTTATACGCTCTGCGACGACATCGGCCTGGCGGCCCGCAGTTGGCGTGAGGCGCGTGACAACATCGGGCCTGACCAGCCGTTCTGGGCCGTCGTGCAGTGCTTTGGCCCCGGCTACGAGACCTCCACACCCAGCAACACACGCGAGCCGACCTACGACGAGGAGCGTGCCGCCACCATGGCCGCCATCGCCGAGGGAGCAACCGGGGTCATCTACTATTGCTATCACTCCCTGCAACGCTCGCCCCGCTTCGAGGAGCGTTTCGCCGAGCTGGACCGCATCGCCGCGGAAGTGCAGGGCCTCGTCCCCATCATCAGCCTGCCTGACGCAGCGCAGCAGGTTGTCGTGGCCGAGGGCACGCTCTCGGCCCTGACCAAGCAGGGCCGGGGCAGGAGCTACGTGATCCTGGCCAGCACTGAGCGCCAGGACCAGGACGTGGTTCTCTCCCTGCCGTCCGCGCCACGGCGCGTACGAGACCTGACATCGGGGGAGACGCTGCGCAACAATGGCCACGAGCTTGCCCTGCGATTTCGGGCTCTGGATGCGCGCGTACTGGAGTTGGTCGGGAAGCCCTAACACCCCCCAGGAGGAAGGCCGATGAGACGCCTGGTCATGACCCTGGCCACCGCTGTGTTGGCCCTGCCGGCCCTGGCCGCCGACTACGTCTGGCTGGAGGGCGAGGCGCCCACGTCGTGCAGCATCGAGGTACAGCCCTCCGGCTGGGGCAACAAACAGTTCCTCTCGCAGCAGACCTGGCTGCACATCAGCATTGAGGCCTCCGAGGTGGAGCAGAAGTGCCCACCCGAGGGCATTGTCATCGCCTACGACTTCACGCCGCCCTCCGCCGGACGCTACGAGGTCTGGAACCGCATTGGCTTTGAGTTCGTGCGGTCTCCCTTTGAGTGGCGGATTGACGATGGGCCCTGGCAAGCGGTCCCGCCCGACGCGCTAACGACCGACCTCATGGAGATCGCCGAGTGGTGCGAGGTGGCATGGCTGAAGCTCGGCGACGTGGACCTCGCCGGCGGGCAGCACCGCCTGGAGATCCGGCTCCCTCGAACCTATACCGAAGCCGAGGGCCAACGCGCGCTGCGTAACCTCCTCTATGCCTCCGATGCGCTCTGCCTCTACCAGGGCGCTTTCCGCCCCAACAGCTTCCATAAGCCTGACGAGGCGTGGCAGACCGAACTGGACCTGAAGGCCGCACAGGACATCTTCCGACTGCATCCCGAGTACAGGGGACCCGACGGGCGCGTGGTGCTGCCGCTGGACGGCCTGTGGCAGGTCTGCCGTTGGGATGAGCAGGAGATCGAGGGGCGTGACCAGCCTGCAGCGTCTCTGCCTGACCTGGAAGATGTCCACTGGATGGCCATCCCTGTTCCCGGCAACAAGTTCGAGGTCAGACCGGAGCTACGTCTGTGCCATCGCTTCATCTACCGCACACGAGTGGAGATCCCCGCCGCGGCAACGGGACAGTCGTTCTATCTGCGCTTCCCCTCGCTCAGCATGATCGCCAGTGTGTTCGTCAACGGGCAGTACTGTGGCGGCACGAAGGCGCCTTTCGCGCGGTGGGAGTGTGATGTCACCGGGGCGATCACGCCGGGACAGGTGAACGAGGTCTGCGTGGTGGTCAAGGACGCCTACTACGCCTTCAGCCCAAGGAAGCTGGGCAAGAGCTGCCGGATGCAGTTCAACGTGCCGGTCAGTTGGATGGGATCGCGCAACTTCATCAATCAGCACTTCGACTTCCCGGTGGGCAGCGAGGCCTATGCCCAGAGCGCCGGCATCCTGGAGACGCCGAGCCTCATCGCCACGGGGCCGGTCTACGCGGCAGATGTGTTCGTGCGCCCCTCCACGTCGCGGAAGGAGCTGACTGCTGACATCACCTTGCGGAACTCGTCCGACACGCCGCGCCAGGTGCAGTTGCAGGTCCGAGCGGTGCCGGTGGGCGCAGGTGGACAAGCCAAGCAGTTCGCCACACAGGCGGTCACCGTTCCGGGAAGAAGCGAGCAGACGATCACCGTCACCGAGCCCTGGCCCAACCCGCGCCTGTGGTGGCCCGACGACCCGTTCCTGTATGACCTGGAGACGGCCATTGTCCTTGACGGCCAGACCGTTGAGGCCCGGCAAACGCGCTTTGGCTTCCGCGAATGGGGATGGACCGGGAAGCAGTTCACCATCAATGGCGTGCCCTGGCAGCTCTGGGCCGACACCACCCTCGGTGACGGTGGGCGCGACGCCGAGGCAGCGATTGCTCGCTGGCGCGAGAACGGCCAGAACATGTGGCGCTTCTGGGGTCGCACCTTCGGCGGTCTCAGCAAGGAGCAGGCCCTGGACCTGATGGACGCCCGCGGCATCGTCGTGCGGCGCAGCGGTATCTTTGACGGCCAGATGGCCAACTACCTCCACGGCTTGACCGACAACCCGGAACTCTACGCCAACTGGATCGAGCAGATGCGCGCGTGGGTCAGGGAGGAGCGCAACCACCCCTCGGTGCTCATCTGGTCGTTGGAGAACGAGATCACCTTCATCAACTCACGGAACCTGGGACAGGCCGAGGCCGTGGAGCCGGAGATTGCCCGCGCCGCCCGCGAGATCATGGCGCTGGACCCGACGCGGCCGGTCATGGTTGATGGTGGTAACTGCCTGATGGACAAGTCGCTGCCAGTCAATGGCGTGCATTACATGGAGAGCTACTGGCGCGACTACCCGGATGAAGCCTATACGCTTGAGAAGGCCTACCGCGCCCACGAGGCCGACATCCTGCCGGGCTGGGGCAAGTGCCCGTGGCAGTTGGTGCCGGACCGGCCCATCTTCATGGGCGAGAGCTTCTATGCGCGCGGTTCCACCCCCAGCGCCTATGCCCAGTTTGGCGGAGAGGCCTGCTTCCAGGGCTGGGGCCCGGCGACGCGGGTGGGAGTGGGGCGCCTGGCGAAGATGCTGGCCGAGGGCTACCGCTGGCATGGCGTCGCGGCGCATCACTTCTGGCTGAGCGAAAACGAAACGGACTTGCACCACAACTCATGGCGGCCGGTGGCGCTGCTGTGCCGCCAGTGGAACTGGACCTTCGCCGGCGGGCGGCAGGTGACCCGCACCCTCAAGGTCTTCAACAACACCCACCTCGACGACCCCATCGAGGCTGTATGGGCGCTGCTGATGGACAACAAGGCGGTGGTGCGTGAGGCGCGCACGTTCTCTCTGCCGCCGGGTGGTGCCCAGGAGTTCACGGTCACCATCACCACGCCCGCCGTGGGCGAGCGCACGGCGGCGCAGTTCGTGCTCAAGTGCTGCCGGGGCGGCCAGGAAGTCTTCCGGGAGACGAAGCCCGTGGCGCTGATACCGGCTGATGCCGGACCCAGGCCCAACCTGGCGGCCGCCGAGCTTGTCGTCATGGACCCGGCCGGAGCCGTCCGGTCAAGACTGCAAGCCCGGGGCATACCCTTCAGCACGGCCGCCGACTTGGCCGAGGTGCCAAAGGAGGCGCGGGTGGTCGTGGTGGGTGCCGATGCGCTGACCCCGGCTCTGGCCACCGACCCCCGCTGGCTGGCGCTGGCGGCGTCCGGCAAGCGGCTGCTGGTGCTGGAGCAGGCACAGCCACTGCACTTCCAGGCGCTGCCGGCCGACCTCACCCCCACCAACCATGTGGGCCGTATTGCCTTCCCGGAGAACCCGGCCCACCCGGCCTTCGCGGGCCTGGACGAGCAGGACTTCTTCACCTGGTCCGGCGACCATGTGGTCTACCGCAACTCGTACCGCAAGGCGACCCAGGGTGCGGTGTCTTTGGCCCAGTGCGACGATTCTCTGGGCGATACGGCGCTGGCCGAGTGTCCCGTCAACGACGGCCTGATGGTGCTGTGCCAGATGGTCGTCGGCCAGAAGCTGGCGACCGACCCGGTGGCGCAGCGCTTGTTTGACAACCTGCTGGCTTACTGCGCCACCTATGAACCCATCCGGCGCAAGACCGCTGTGGTCATGGCGCCGGACACACCAGCCTACCGCCTCCTGAGTGAAAGCGGGCTGCAGTTCCAGGCCGTAGACGACGTGCGGTCGGCCCTTGACGGGAGCCACGACATTGTCGTCTTCGCCGCCACGCCGGCCAATCTGAAGGACCTGGCGGACGCGCCCGACCGCGTCAGGGCCTTCACCTCCCGCGGCGGCTGGCTCATGGCCTGGGGGCTTACCCCCGAGGGGCTGGCCGACTTCAACCGCCTGGTTGGCGTGGAGCACCTGCTGCGGCCCTTCGAGCTGGAGCGGGTGTCGCTGCCAGCCGTTCGCGATCCCCTGCTGGCTGGCCTGACCGCCCGCGATGTCACGATGGAGTCGGGGGAGAAGATCTTCCCGTGGGCCGGGGACATGTACCTCGTTGATGACGAGTTCACCTACATTGTGGACCTGGACGACATCGCGCCCTTTGCCGAGTTCCCGGGCGCCCCGGCAGGAGACCATGCGGCGGCCAAGGAGCGTGCAGCCGGCTGGCCCCGCAATGTGGTCAATGGCTTCACCAGTGCCGATGCCTGGAAACTCATCCACTACCTGGGGACCGACAATGCGCGGATCACCCTGACCTTGCCGCGACCGGAGCGCATCACGCGGTTCTCTATCGTCCTCAACACGCACTACAGCGTCGCCACCCAGGTCAAGCTCTACTACGACAACGACCCGACGCCAGTCGTCCTGACCACTCAGCCCCACGGAGAGCGCCAGGACTTTGAGCTGCAGTCGCGACAGGCCACGAGGCTGACCGTGGAACTGGCCGCGTTCGACAAGCCCGGACAGACCACCGGCATAGACAATCTCTGGCTGACCGTGGAGCGTCCGGCCGACTGGCGCCAGCGCGTTGTGCCGCTGCTGAACATCGGGGGCCTGGTGAAGTACCCCATGGGCGAGGGCGGGCTCATCCTGAACCAGCTCAACATCAAGGACAGCGAACCGGTACCGCAAAACGCGCAGAAGAAGCGCACCATCGTCACCACGTTGCTTCGCAACCTCCACGCCACCTTCGCCGGAGCCAGGCTCCTGACCACGGCCAACCTGCGATTCACCCCGGTGCCCTTCCACGAGCGCTGCAACGCCTATGTCACGAAAGACCGCGGCTGGTTTGAGGGGGACCGGGACCTGGGTCACCTGCCGCGCGGCGAGGTGACGCTAGCGGGTGTACCGTACGAGATACGCGACTTCAAGACCTCGCCCTTGCCGGCCTGCGTCATGCTAGCCGGTCCAGGCACCAGAGGGCAACTGCCACAGGAGGTGCTGGGCTTGCCGATAGGCGCACGGGCGGACGCGCTCTTCTTCCTGCACACGCTCAACCGCACCGAGCAATGGCGGCCCCGTAATGCCGAGGATGCGCCGCCGGTGCTGTTTGAGTACGTCATCCACTACGCGGACGGCCAGACCGCTACCATCCCGGTCGTTTACGGCGAGGGCGTGGCCCACTGGGTCAGCGCGCAGCCGGCGGGCCTCAAGAGCGCCTCGGTGGCGTGGCATGCGCCGTTCCCGGGCGACCCCTCGGGCGAGGAGGCGGTCCTGTACCAGATGCAGTGGATCAACCCCCGGCCGGACGTGGAGATCAGCAGCCTTGACCTGCGGTATGGTCCGGAGGGTGCCCGGTACGGCGCCCCGGCCCTGCTGGCGCTCACACTTGGGTCGGAACTGCCGTAGACAGGCAGCAGGTGCGGGCGGGGGGTGCGGAGAATGGTCCAGCTGTAAGCGCTTACTTGACCGACTGAAGGGTCCAAACGACGCGATGGCCAACATCTATGACGTGGCTCGCGCTGCGGGCGTCTCCATCGCTACGGTCTCTCGCGTGCTTAATGGCAGCGACCGCGTCAGCGAACCACTTCGCGTCCGCGTTCTGCAGGCCGCCGACCGGCTCGGCTACCGCCCCAACCGTCTGGCCCGCGCGCTGGCGGAAGGCCGTGTGCACGCCCTGGGCCTGATGCTTCCCTCCGACATCTCCCACCCCTTCTACTCGCAACTGGCTGAGCACGTCGCTGAGTGCGCCCTGCAGCAAGGCTATGAGGTCATCGTGGGTCTGCCGGCCCGGGCTGATGTTGACAGCTACCTGCGCGTGGCCAGCGACCTCCAGGATCGGCGCGTGCTGGGCATGCTTCTTTGCGCCGGGGCGGACACCGTGCGGGCCTGCGTGGCAGCACGTGGGGCCGACAGCCCCCCGATGGTCGCGGTCGGGTGTCTCCCGGAGGTCGGCATACCGGTGGTGACCAGTGACGAGGAGGCAGCCGGGTACCAGGCCGCCCGACACCTGCTGGAGTTCGGACACAAGCACATCGGCTATCTGGGGGTGGGAGCAGACCGTGTTCGCCGGCGGGGTCGCGAGGCAGGCTATGCCCGTGCCCTGGTGGAGGCTGGCAGTGAACCCCTCTTTGTGGAGGCTCCCCGCAACATGATGGGCGGCTGCCAGGGGGTGCAGCGGCTCCTGGAAGCAGCGCCGCATATCACCGCCGTCGTGACCCACAACGATGCGGTGGCTCTGGGCGCCCTGCGGGGGCTTCACGACATACGCCGCCGGGTCCCGCAGGACGTGTCGGTCGTCGGCTTTGATAACATCCGTCAGGGAGAGTACTGCGTGCCGGCTCTTACCACGATAGACCTGGCGGCGCAGGCCATCGCCTGTGAGGCAGTGCGCGTGGTGGTAGACCTGCTAGCCGGCGCCCCGGCCGCAGGTGAACCGGCCACATTGCTCATCCCGCCGCAACTCATCATCCGCGAGTCGTCTGCCCCCTGCCCAGGGGCCTGACCGGATTCGGGAGGACGCCCCATGTACTCTTTCCTGGCCCTGGTTGCTCTTGCCTGTGTCGGGGTGCTGCCGGTCTGCGCGGCCGTCGAGCCGCAGCCCCTGCCCGCCGGAGTGGCGGACACAGGGATCAACGTGCTCTATGACTCCAGCCACCAGTTCACGTTCTTCAACCACTGGAGCTGTCAGGACTCCCTGCGCAACGCGGGGCACCGCGTAACGGGCAATCAGGCCTCGCTGAACCGTGCCCTCACGCCGGGTACCGCCATGCGCACGCGATCGCAGGACAGCCACGAATGGGGCACATATCGGCCCTTTGGGCAGCTTCCCGCACCGGTCTATGACGTCTGCTACACCTACCAGCACAGCCGGGCCCAGCCTTACCTGCCGCAGGAGGTCCAGGCTCTGCGGCGCTTTGTGCAGGGTGGCGGGGGCCTGATTATCGAGATGAGCAACCCGGACACTCCCCTCGCGAGGATGGCGGAGAGCCTGGGCGCCAGGCTGACTCCGGACAACGGACCAGTGAGGGTGAAGGGTGAGGTCGAAGGACTGAAGGGCTTCGTCTTTCCGCGCGAGAGCCGACTCGCGCAGTTCAGTGACGGCTGGGAGGTGCTTGTCGGCGACGATGCGTCCCGCGGCGTCCTGGCGCAGCGCAAGCTGGGAGCGGGCAATATCCTGTGCCTGACCGACCCCGGACTACTCCACGAGAGATCCGGCGGGGAGGACCATCCCAATCAGGCTCTGCTGACCTGGATGGTCCGGCGAGCGGCCACAGGAGGCCGGGACAGGGCTGACGAGCGCCGCGTCCCCTGGGAGTATGGCGGCCTGGGCGGAGCCTTCTACCCCGACAACGAGATCGCTGTGGCCGGGGTACGCGTGCTGTACTCTGACAATCAGCTTCCGGACATCATAGAAATGGTCAAGAAGCGGGTTCCTGAGGTCCTCGAGCGGCTCCAGGGGATGTTGCCGACGCCGCCCAACCCGGGCGCGGCTTTCTACATCAACATTGCGGCGGGCGAGGGCGGTGGCTGGGCGGAGAACGCCATTACGCCCAAGCTGGCGGGCACCATCTCGCTGGACCACAACGGAATCCTGAGCGTCCTGGCCCATGAGCTGGCGCACACCATGTATGGTCCGGAGGCCACCGATGGCACACCCGGCTGTGGCCTGCCTGACTGGTTCAGCGAGGCCCACGCCGGGTGGTTCCAGCGCAAGATCGGCCGCGACATGGGCTTTGGCAGTGGCTGGCCGTACCACAGCCCGGGACTGGCGAGGCAGGACCCGTTGCTCGACCGCATTGACCTGGCCAATATCGGCGAGGGCGAGATGGGGCTGGCCTGGGAGAAGGCCTGGTTCATCTGGTCCATCATGGACGCGCGTTACGGCCCGGACTGGTACCCCAGGTGGCTGGCCCACGTGCATCGCAAGTACAACAACCCGCAGCGACAGCTCTCCATGGATGAGTACGTGGCTTCCATCAGCGAGACTGTGGGCGAGGACGTGGCGCCGCTGTTCGCCCGTTTCGGGACGACCGTGGCTGCCACCACGGAACTACCCCCGATCGGCCCCCGTTAGGGACAAGCAGAAGCGCAAAGACAGGACGCTGCCGCGAAGGCGGCAGCGTCCCTGACTCTCGTCCGTCGAGTAAGGCTAGCGCCCCTGAGCACCGCCGGGCCGCGACTGATTGGCGCCCTGGCCCTGGTCCGAGCCGCCCCCTGGCTTGACGGGACCTCGTGAGCGACTCTCCTTGACGGTGATGCCCTGCTCCTTGCCACTCGCCCCCGACTTCCCGCCGCTCGGACACCCACCCAACACCAGCGGCGTTGCCAGCGCAGCGACAAGGCCAAGCATGGTCAGCAGTTTGCGCATCCTGAAGGCCTCCATCATCTCCGGGAATGGACTGGCGGCACTAGTCAACGGTCAGGTCAAACTCGGGCACGGGCGGGTACCCCAACGGCCACGCCGCCAGCAGTTTGCCACGCTGGATCCACTTGGCGTGCCCGTCGTAGTAACCGCAGTTGACGCCGCCGTTGTGGAGGTCTGTCGGCAGCGAGCAGTTGGGCTGGTTGCAGGAGGGCCAGAACCAGCCGCACCACATGCTGCCTTCGGCCTGCAGGATCTTGCTGGCCGGCGACCTCACGGTGGCGATGCTCTTTCCCACGGTGCCGTAGTTGAACTGGTAGGTAGCGGTGAGGCGGCCGGTGGGACAGTCCGAGATGTCCCAGGGCTGCATGTTCCACGAAGGGCAGACCCAGATCTGGCGATTCTTGATGTAGGGCATGAGAAGGTCCATGTAGCCGAGGTTCTTGCCATCGGGATTGCCCCAGATGTCAGGGGGGAGCGTCTCGTCGTAGTCCTGAACATACTGCGCCACGGCGAGCATGATCTGCTTTGAGTTGCTCAGACACGAGGTCTGCCGTGCCTTCTCCCGCGCTTTGGCGAAGACAGGGAACAGAATGGCCGCGAGAATGGCGATGATGGCAATGACAACGAGAAGCTCGATAAGCGTGAAGCCGCGACGGTGCAACATGAGTTGTCATCTCCTTCCACAGCAATGGGCCATAGCACTGGTAAGCGCTTACTTATTGCTAGTAAGCGCTTACCGAGCCAGTCTAACGCGATTCCGCCTCCACCGCAAGAGGAATCTCGCGCCTCGGTCCAGACAAAGGGAAGGCGGTAGCCAGACGCGAAATGGCAAGCCGACCCGCGTCATCTAAGCCATCTCGAGGTAGACCTATGGACCTGTGGTCTTCGCGCTGCAACGACATCTTGGACGCCCATGTCCATATGGGTGGCCCCGACAACGAGAGCAACCTGCTCACTGTGGCGGAGACCACCGGCATCCGCCGCATGGGGCTGGTCGCGATCCAGGACCCTGCCTCCGGCGAGGGGCTGCCCGGGGCGCTGTACATGAAGGCTCGCCACCCTGGGCAGTTTTTCGTCTTCGCGGGTCTCAACCATGCGGCGCGTCTGACCGAGGGGCGTGTGCCTACTCCCAGCCTCGCGGAGCAGGTGGCGACTTTCGCGGCCATCGGCTGTGACGGGCTGAAGATGATTGAGGGCAAGCCCACCTCACGCCAGCGGATGGATGTGCCCGTGACTGACGCGTACTTTGCCGACTACTGGGCGGCCGTGGAGGAACTGGGGCTGCCCGTCATCTGGCATGTCAACGACCCCGAGGAGTTCTGGGACCCGCAGCGCATTCCCGGCTGGGCCAGGGAGCGCGACTGGGGCTATGGGCCGCACGATGTGCAGAAGGAGGAGCTGTACGCAGAGGTGGAAGAGGTCCTGGCCCGGCACCCGGGGCTGAAGGTCATTTTCGCGCACTTCTACTTCCTGTCGGCAGACCTCCCGCGGGCGGAACGGCTGTTTGCGGCCCATCCCAACGTGCACTTCGACCTGGCCCCGGGCATCGAGATGCTCTACAACATCTCGCAAGACCCGGACGCCGGGCGCGAGTTCTTCATCCGCCATGCCGACCGCATCGTCTTTGGCACCGACCTGTGGAGCAGCATCAGCCTGCCCGAGGCGCGTGCCCGCGCCGGCATTGTCTTCCGCTGGCTTGAGACCGAGGATGAGTTCCGGGTTCCGCCGGAAGCGGACTTCCTCCTGGGGCCGCCCGAGGACGGCATCATCCGCGGCATGGCCCTGCCGGATGACGTGCTGTCCCTGATCTACGGCGGCAACCTTCGCCGCCTGGTGGGAGACGAGAAGCGGCTGGACGTGCCCGCCGCGGTGGCCGAGTGCCAGCGGATCGCCGCCATTGCCGAGGCCATGTCCGGCAGGCCCGCGCCGGAGACCGAGGCGGGGATGGTCGCGGCAAGGCTGATGTCGAGGTAACCTCACCGCGCTGCTCTTTTCGATGGAACGGAAGGGGCCGGGGATGGGGAATCGTGGCTGCCGCCAGTGTAGCGTCATTACGGAGGTCAGTCCCATGTCCGTACGCAATGCTCTCTTCGTCTGTGTCGCCCTGCTCACTATTGCTGTTGCCTGTGCCCAGGAGGCCACCCCCGTGAAGACCTGGCAACTTGGTACGCCCATTGTCACTTACTGGGCCGGGCCACCCATGACCGAGGCCATGGCCAAACAGATGGCCGAGGGTGGCTTCAACCTGGTGTGGTGCACTGAGCAGGAGCTCGACAATGCCCACAAGTTCGGCCTGCGAGCCTACCTGTATGGCGGGCCCATGAGCCCCGAGGCCCTCGACGACCCCGCGAAGCGGGCGGAGCTGGAGGCTTACATCGCCCGGGTCAAGAACCATCCAGCGCTGTATGCGTACCACCTGCAGGACGAGCCGACCGCCGGGCGCTTCCCGGCGCTGGCCAGGCTGGTGGCCTTCCTGCGCGAGAAGGACCCCGCCCATCTGGCCTACATCAACCTCTTTCCGACCTATGCCAACAATGAGCAACTGGGGACCGAAGGCGATACCGTCACCGCCTACCAGAAGCACCTCGACCTGTTCATGGAGCAGGTCAAGCCCGCTCTCCTGAGCTACGATCACTACCATTTCGGCATCAACGGCAACGACGGCGGGCAGTACTTCCTGAACTTGGCCATGATTCGGAAAGCGGCCCAGGACGCGGGCATCCCCTTCATGAACATTGTGCAGGCCTGCACCTGGAGCCCCGGCATGCGGATCCCCAACCGCGAGGAACAACGCTTCCTCATCTATACGACGCTGGCCTATGGGGGTCTGGGCATCTCGTACTATGTCTACGGCTACCCCGGCCACCAGGGCGCCATTGCCACGCCCGACGGCACGCCGACCTGGCGCTACTACGCCCTGCGGCAGTTCAACCGCGAGTTTCTCCACATCGCCACCGAGCTGCAGCCACTGCGGTCCCTGGCCGCGTATCATGTGGGAATGATCCCGGATGGCGCCGAGCCTCTGCCGGCCAGCAGTGTTTTTCGCTTTGACCCGCCGGTGGCGGCATCGAAGCCCGAGGGACCAAAGCTCAAGGGCCTGGTCATGGGTCTGTTCGGGGAGGGCGCGAAACCCAGCCACGCCATGGTGGTGAACCTGGACTATACGCAGCAAGTGACAACCACGGTCATCGGCCCTGGCCCGTTGGAGGTTTTCGACGCCGCCACGGCCACCTGGTCTCCTGCCGCGCGGGGCGACCGGGCCACGCTGCGCCTGCTCCCCGGCGGCGGGAAGCTGGTGCGGGTGAGGGGGTAGGTGCACGGCTGGCAACCAGCCAGGAGGATGCAGATGCTTGAGCCTGCCGTCGTTGAACTCAGCGGCAGCTTCCGCGAACAGGGGCGGCAGCATGGCGAGGCTGTGGGCGCGACCATCAAGGAGATCATCGCTGAGGTCGTGCCCTGGGACACCTGGACCAGCGACAAGGCCGAACCCATGCTGGCCCGGGTCGAGGACAACCTGAAGCGCTTCGCGCCTGGCCTGCTGGAGGAGCTGGAGGGCATCGCCGAGGGTTGCGGGCTGTCGTATCGCAAGATCCTGGCTTACAGCGCCTTTGTGGACGTTAGCATGGCTCACCAGTGGTGCACGGCCATGGCCTGGAGCGAAAGCCCGGATGGGCCCGTCCTCGGCAAGACCAATGACATTGGGCGGCACCAGGAGAAGTACCACCAGCTCTTCCGGCGACGCTCCGGCGAGGGCCTGCCCGCCATCTGGTTCACCTGGCCCGGGACAGTTTGGGGCGGCTGCTTCCTGAACGCGGCGGGCATTGCCTCGGGCGGGGCCAGCCTCGGCATGAAGGCCCGCAATGAGGCCGGAGTGCCCTCCAATTGCATGCTGCGGATTCTGATGGACCGCTGCGACAGCCTCGAGTCCGTGCTGCGCGCGCTGGACGAGGTGCCGGTCATGCACCACCCGCAGCATAACGTCACCTGCTGGGCCGAGGGCGGGGCCATGGCCCTGGAGTTCACGCCTGAAGGGACCTTCGTCTGCCAGCCGGTGGGGACGCCTTACGTTGTGGCGACCAACCACTTCTGTGAGGGCCCCTTCGCGGGCCGCGACACCGGCGAGGAGCGCCACCTGACCAACAGCCGGCGCCGGCTCGCGAACCTGCGCCATCTGGCTGAGACCGTCGAGCCAGGCGTGGCGGGCATGGTGCGAGTCTTCACCGACCACGCGGACAGCGGCGGCATCTGTCAGCACGGTGCCGAGGACATGTGGAGTTCGGCGGCCTATGTCATCGTTCCGCGCGAGCGACTGATGCTCGTGGCCCAGGGTCAGCCCTGCGAGGCAGGGTTTGAGGAGTTCGTGCTATAGGTGTGGGAGCGATTCAGATGGCCCGTATGCTACTGCTGAGCACCGCGATCTGCCTCGTGGGGTATGCCCAGGCGCAGGTTGAGGGCGTCACTGAGCGCCGTTTCCTGATGGGCTTCACCTCGTGGCCCTATGCCGCAACCCTGGAGGCGGTGCAGGGGACCTACAACTTTATCGGCGCCCACGGCGACCTGCTGACCGAGCACTTCGACAACGGTGTCCCGTGGCCCGAAATGGTGCGAGACGAGCCGTTCCCGGCGTGGCTGCAGGCCAAACTGGAGGGCCTCAAGGCCAGTCGCCCGGTGAACTGCAAGGTGGCGCTGTCCTTGACACCCCTGAACATGGGGCGCAATGGCCTGGCGCCGTGCGCGGGGGAGGGGGAGCGCCCGCCGTTGCCCACCGTGCTGGAAGGTAAGCCCTTTGACGACCCGGTGCTCATCCGCGCCTATACCAACTACTGCCTGCGGATGATCGAGCTGTTTCGCCCCGACTACTGCCTGACCGGCATTGAGGCCAACGAGTTGCTCAGCAACAAGCCTGAGCAGTGGCCGGCCTATGTGCGCTTGTCCCGGGCGGTGCAGGCCGTGCTGCGGGCCAGATACCCGGAGCTGCCGCTGGCCGAAAGCATCACTCTGCACAAACTCTACGATCCCCTCAGCCCGAAGCTGGCGGAGTACCAGGCGCAGGTCAAGGAGTTCATCGCTCCTCACGACTACCTGGCCATCAGCTTCTACCCGCTGCTCCCGGGAATCACCCGTGAGGCGCAGTATACCGCCGCCCTGGACTTCTTGCCCACCTTTACGGACAAGCCCATCGCCTTCGCGGAGACGGGCTGCCCGGCGGAGCGCCTGACCGTCGCCGCCTACGGGCTCGACCTGCCCTTCACCCCGGCGGACCAGGACGTCTACGTCCGCGCTCTGCTGACCCGCGCCCAGCGCGAAGGGTACCTGTATGTGACCTACTGGGCCCACCGCGACTTCGACGCGCTGTGGGACATCTTTCCTGACAACGTCAAGGACCTGGGCCGTCTCTGGCGTGATACGGGCCTGCTGGACGAGGCGGGGAACGAGCGGCCCGCGTGTGAGACCTGGAGGGCCTGGTTCAGGGTCGCTCACGCAGCACCTTGACCAACTCCGTCTTCCAGCGCCCGCTGAGGTCGCGCAGACCCGTGGGGTTGTCGGGAGTGTCCTGATAGGACCAGATCCACCATCCCCCAAAGCCGTACTCGTCCACCTTGGCGAAGTGCCAGCGCAGGACGTCTGCGTCCGAGAGGCCTGACTTGTCCACGATGGTGTCGGCCGTGGAGTGGCCCGCCCCCTTGAAGTCCGTGGAGATGATGCGCCCGGCGCTTTCCCGGCCGAGGATGGCAACGATCTCACGCAGGTAGTGAAAGCCGTCGGTGGCCGGGTCACAGCAGGGGTAGGTGGACATGACCCAATAGTCCGGTGGCAGCTTCAGGTCATCCACCAGCCAGCGCTTCAGGTTGCTGACCGAGCTGAGCCGCGCCCGCGGGCCCTTGGCGTTCCAGTATTCCGTGTCCGCCAGGATGGGCAGCATGATGGGCGAGCCGACCGGCCGCGTGGCGGCCTGGCAGAAGCGCGGCCACACCTCCCGCACGAAGCGCGCCGCGAATTCGCCGACCTGGGGTTGCTCGGGCCAATCCCACGTCACCGGCTCCGCCCCCCCGAGCTGGTAGTTGCCCATCATGGTCCAGAAGGCGATAGCCTCCGGGTCGGCCACCTCCGCTTCCACATACCGGATGATCTGCTCATACCAGACCGCGGCCTCCGTCCAGGGGGTGTCGTCAGGCTCTGGCCACCATTCGCTCTGGCCGATGTGGTGGGCCGTGTCCACCTCGTAGGGGATCCACTGGTTGGTGGCCAGGTCCACCTCGACCGCCAAGCCCAGGCGGTGGCAGTCGTCCAAGAAGTCCACCAGGTTCCGCAGTGTCCTCATGTTGGCCCAGGCGGTCACATCAGCCGCATCGTCGGCGGGCGACATCGCCCTCTCACGCAAGGTCAGGGGAATGAGGACCATCACATCCAGGAAGTTGAGCCCGGTTGCGGCGACCAGTTCCGACAGCTCTCCCCTGACCCGGGGGCGAATAAGGTGGTAGTCGGCTAGCCAGTGGCCAGTGCCGGGGGGCGAGAGTGACACGGGGTTGAAATGTACGCCGCGCAGGCGGTCGGTTGGCCTCAGGCCGTCAGCCAGGCCGCCGGCAGCGAGGCTCAACATTGCCGCCAGGGTGAGGCATCGCGACAGGGTACCCATGGCGCCAGGCACATCGCGCCTCATTCCCATCTCCCTCGCCGGGTGATTGCCACAGCCGGAGGGGTGGTTACTGCTGTCGCTTGGTCCAGTGGGCGACGATGTAGACAAAGAGGTTGGTGCCCATCTGAAAGGCCGGCTCGCGGCTCTCGGGCTTGACCCAGCCACCCGTGCCCTCCCAGCAGTCCCCGTAATCGTTGCGCGAGAAGATGACCCCCAGCCGCCCGCCGACATCCACCCCCTGCAGCGGATAGCGTTCGCCCATGTCCCCGGCCGGCACCGAGTTCAGCACATAGTGGGCGCGGTAGATCTCATGGTTCTGGGGCAGATCGCGCAAGCCTCGACCGAAGATCTGGCGGATCTCGCGCTTGAAGCACTCGCCAAAGGGACCGTGGGAGTCCTCTGCCAGGATGGTACCGCCGTTCTCC
Organism: Armatimonadota bacterium; assembly: GCA_013178155.1. GTDB lineage: Bacteria > Armatimonadota > Zipacnadia > Zipacnadales > UBA11051 > JABLXH01. Next base: position 54,493 of record JABLXH010000021.1, read on the forward strand.
ACGTACTGCTTGAGCGCCGCCCGCTCCTCGGGTGTGAAGGAGAAGGGGCGGTGACCGCGCAGGTGCAGCACCGGCAGGTCCTTGATCTCGTCGTAGCGCAGGGCGACGGTACGCTTGGAGACAGTCACGTGTACTTTGGTGCGCTGGCGGATCTCGCTGAGCAGATTGGGCATGCCCTGGGCGTCGGCCTCGTAGTCGCTGTTGGTGATACCCATAGGCAGGTCAAAGCTGCCGGCGACGCCGACGTAGAGGCCACCAGGGCCCTGTCTGCCGCCGGTGGCGACCGGGGCGCCGAGGGTGGCGTCTGTGCCGGGGCCCTCGCCGCTGAAGCCGCCCGTGCCCAGGGCGACGGCCAGGGGCAGACCGGGAAGGCCCCAGCCACCACCTTCTCCCCCACCGCCAAGCACCACGACCGGCCCGCCGCTGCCGGTGCCGGTGCCATCGCCGCCGATAGCGCCCTGTCCCGCGAGACTGCCGCCACCCGTGCCGCCGCCAACGCCCTCCAGCGCCACCATTACGGCCGAACTGCGTCCGCCGGTGCCAGTACCACCGCCAGCACCACCGGGGCCGATGCCGACGCCACCGACGCCGAGTCCCCCTGGGGCGCCCTGCAGGCCCAGACCGCCACCGCCGCGGCCGCCGCCTCCGCCCAGCACGATGGTCACCGGCCCACCCGATCCGCCCGAACCGCCCGGGATGCCGCCACCGCCGGAGCCATGCCCCCCGCCCGTGCCGCCGCCGGAGCCCTGGCCGCTGCCGGCCCCGCCAAGCCCAGCCAGTGTCATCGCCACGCCTGTCCCGCGACCGCCTATCCCTCCACCGCCCCCACCGCCCCCACCGGGGCCATCTCCGTAAGCAACGCCTGCGCCCCCCCCTCCACCCCCACCTGCCAGTCCTGGTCTGCCGCCACCACCGCCGCCGGTTCCCCCGCCGAGTACGATGACTACCGGCAGTCCGGAGCCGAAGCCGGAACCCGCGCCGGTGCCGGTGCCCGTGCCAGTACCTGTCCCCCCGCCCACTCCGCTCCCACCGGGAACGCCAGCCAGGGTTAGAGCCATTCCGCCGCCGCGTCCCGGACCGATGCCGCCCCCCGTCCCGCCTCCTCTTCCGCCGCCAACCCCTGGTCCCTCCCCCCAGCCACTGCCGGCGCCCACGCCGCTACCTGCGCCGGCGCCGCTCCCAGCCCCTGAGCCGAGGCCGCGACCGGGGCCGGCAGGGCCTCCACCAGAGCCCAGTGCACCAGGCCCTGCGCCCCCTGTTCCCAGAATGACCGGCGCGCCGGCCGCCAAAGTGCCGGGCCCACCGCCCTTCGGGCCGGGGGTAAAGCCGGGCACCCCTGCGGGGACCCCGGGTGTCATGGAGAAATCGCCAGGGTTGGTGCGGGCGAGGCCAGCGATGAGAGCGCCTGGCCCTGGGCCCGGTCCGTCCTCTGGCGGGCCGACCGTGGCTCGCACGGGGCCTCCGCCCTCGCCGTGGCCGGGGAGGCTCGCAACTGCTGACGGGGCACCGGGCAGGTTCACGGTCACGGCCGCCGGCTTTGCGGTCGCGGGGGCGTTCACAAGGCCGGTGCCGGGCGTCGCAGCCGTGGTCGCCCGCGGTCCGGCAGGGGGCATCGCAGCCGCCGCGCGTTCGGGCAGTTCGGGCCCGGAGGCCGCTGGGGCCGGGGCCTCGGCAGGTGCGCTCGGGGCCGTCGGCGCAGGCAGCGCCGCCACTGGCGGAGGCTCGGGCTCGCCCCTCGGGACGGCGGCCGGCGCGACCTCCTCGGGCTCCTCGTCGGGCACCGATGGTACCGGCGCCGTGGGCTCGGGTTGCGGCTCGGCGCGCGCGGGTTCATCAGGCACCGGGGTGGGCGCCTGGGCCACCATCTCGGGCGTGGCTTTGGTCTCGGGTGGATTGAGCTGCACGGACGGCCGCGACGACGCACTGGGCGGTTTCGCGGCGACTTGTTGCCGCGACGGCGCGAGCCGGCGCACCATCCGACGCGAGCGCACCGGGCGCGGTCGCCGGACCACCGGGCGCGGCTTCGGTTTGGGCTTGATCGTGGGTACGCGCTTCGGCTCAGGGCTGGGCAGGCGCGCAAACTTCACCCGCGCCACGACCCGCCGCACGGTGTCTTGCTTCAGGGCCCCGACGCGCCCAGTCACCGGAATGGCCACCAAGGCCAGGAGATGTACCCCGAAGGAGGCCAGGAACGTCCAACTGAGCCTGCGATGGACCATCATGGACCCTCAGATCCGGGTTGCGCGGTTCGGTCTCGTCCGCCAGAGCGTGCTACTGCCCTGCCTGGACGCGCGCCTGCAGGTCCGCCGCCAATGTGATCTCGGCCCCCAGCAGACAGGCCGCATCCATGGCGTCGGCCACATGGCGGTAGGGCACATCGGCGTCCGCCTTGATCACTACAGCCTTCAGAGACGTGGCCTGCAGCTTCGCAGCCAGCACGCCCGGCAGGTCCGGCTTCCGCACCGGGCTGCCGTCTACGTAAACACCCCCGTCGCGGGTCACGGTGAGTTCCACGTTCCTGGCGGGAAGCTGGTGGGCCGAGGCCGCCTTCGGGAGGTCAACGTTGAGGCCTGCTGATTGCGTGAGAAACGTTGCCGTCACCATGAAGATGATGAGCAGCACCAGGCAGACGTCCGTCAGGGGTGTGATGTTGATCTCGGCGAAGACTTGCTTGCGTTTGCGGACCTGTGGCATGGAGTGCACTCTCCAGAAGGCCAGTCCCCCGGTGCGCCAGGACCGCCCGGATGTCGCCGCAACAGTCGGTCGGCCACCGCCCGCGGCTCAAGAGACCTCCGCGCTGGCTGAGACCGTCGGAACCGCTTCCGGCTCCTTTGTGGAGCCCTCAAGCTGGGCGATAAGCTCCTCCGCCGAAAGCTGCGCCTGCGTGACGATGCTTTGCGCCCAGCCCATCAGGTGGTTGTAGGCCACCACACCGATGACCGCCACGAATAGCCCCGCGGCGGTCGCGATCAGGGCCTCGGCAATGCCCGCGGCGACCACTGCCCCGCCCGCGGCGCCGGCCAGGCCGATGTCGCGGAAGGCGCGCATGATCCCTAGCACCGTGCCGAAAAGCCCCACGAAGGGCGAAACGCTGCCGATGGTTGCGAGGACTGACAGGTAGCGCTCGAGATTGCTGGCCTCCTGGGTGAGGGCCCGCTCCAGCGCTTTGTGTCTCTGCTCAGGACCGCCCGGCGGAGCGGTTAGCGCCGCCAGCATGAGGCGGGCCAGGGGGCTGTCGGCTCCGGCGCACCGTTCCACTACCTCACCAACGTGTCCCTTGGAGATGAGCGCTGCCAGGGAGGGCTTCAACTCGGCGGTGCCGCGCCCGGCCCGGTACAGAGCCCAGATGCGCTCTACCGCGATTGCCACCGAGGCGATAGAGCACAGCAACAGCGGGTACATGGCGATGCCGCCCTGCTGAAAGTAGATCAGCAGTGTATGCCTCGGGCCGAACTCTTCCATCGGTCACCTCCACGGAGACCGGTTCCCGGCACCTACTGCCCCAGCGCCTCCAGCCGTGCCTGGGCCTGTTGGACCCACTCGGTCTGCTGCGGGTAGTCTCGGACGACGACCTGGTAGCTCTTGATGGCGGCATCCTTGTTCTGGAGCTGCTCGTAGCACTGACCCGCCTCGTACTGCGCCCGGGCCGACCAGGCCGGCACGCCGTAGAGGATGCTGACCTTCAGGAACTCCTCGGCCGCCTTCTGGGTCTCGCCCTTGTCGCGCAGGACCATGGCCATTATGAACTGCGCTTCGGCGGCAGTGGCGCCCTGCGCCGTGGCCAGGGCCCTTGTCAGTGACTCCAGGGCCGGATCGAATTGTTTCTGCAGATGCTGCACGCGGCCGAGGCCCAGCCAGGCATCGGCTGCCGCGGGGCTGCCGGGGTACTTGTCCAGAACCTGGCGGAAGGCGCTTGCGGCCTGCTCAGTCTGCTTCTGGTCCAGGCAGGCGCGGCCCAGCAGGGCCAGAGCCAGGGGCGTGACCTCCGTCTCCGCGTACTCCTGCCGGAACGGCTCCAGGAGGGCCGCGGCTTGCGGGACCTCGCCTTTGACTACCAGCAGGCGTGCCGCCTGATAGCGGGCATCCGCAGCGACGGCGGGGCTGCTGGCCCTGGGCACCACAGCGACAAAGTGCGACAGGGCCTCGTCAGGCTTGTCCTGCCTGAGCAGCGCCCACGCCAGCTTGTACTCGGCCTCGTCGCCCAGATCACTGGCGGGATAGTCATTCAGGAGGCGCTGGTAAGCGGCCTGGGCGGCGGGGTAGTTCTCGGCCTCAAACAGCCGCTCGGCAATCGCCAGCAGACCTTCGGGTACACGGGCCGCCGCCGGTGACTGCGGGTACTTGCGGCTGACGGTCAGGAAGGCCTCTTCCGCGTCCGCTGCACCGGCCTCCAGCTTGGCCCAGGCCAGGCCGAGTTGCGCATACGGCGCCGCGCTACTTTCCGGGGCCACCTTCAGCACCTCGGCGTAAGTGGCCATGGCATCGGGGTATCGCTTGGCCTTGTAGAGGGCCTCGGCAACAGCGTTGAGGGCGTATCCCTTGGCCTCGGCAGTCGTCTCCGACTGTGTCAGTTCCTCGGCGAGCTGGCGAGCACGTTCCACATCGCCCTGGCGAGCGTAGAGGTCCACCAGACCGGCTCCCGCCAGCCCGGCGTACTCGGGCTGCCGGGGGTCTTGCAGCGCCTGTCGGTACAGCTCCTCGGCCTTTGTGGTGTTGCCCAGGCGGTCCTGGCAGGCGCCGCTGAGGTAGGCGATATCGCCCTGTTTGGCGGCCTCGGGGTGGTTAGTAACGATGAGATCCAGCATATTGAGGGCGGCCTGGAAACGCTCGGCCGTGAAGTGAGCGAAAGCCACATGGTACGCCAGTGGCGCCACCCAGGGCTGCTTGGGGTCCTGCTGGAGTAGCTTTTCAACTTCGCCCAGATTCGCCTCTGATTTGTCCTGCTGGTACCTGGCCCAGGCCAGGTTGGCCTGCGCCTGTTGCTGGGCCGCCGGGGTCCGGGCGGTGTCCATGGCACGCTGAAAGGCGGTGACAGCCTCGGCTGTCTTCCCGGCTGCCAGATGAAGCCTGCCGATATGAACGTAGCTGTCGGTGACGCGCGGGCTCTCCGGGTGCTCGGCCACAAGACGCTCGTGGGCGGCCAGCGCGCGGTCTGCGGCATCGGGTATCTGCTGGTAGGTGACTCCCAGCCAGTAGAGGGCCTCGTCCGCCCACTTGCTGTCCTTCTCCGCCGCTGCCTGTTCATAGAGCGGCGCGGCCTCGCTGTAGCGCCGCAGATGGAAGAGACAGTCGGCCGATCGGAGCCGGGCCTCGGCCGCCGGCTCACTGCCCGGGTAGCGGGCCATGACCTGCCCGAAGGCCGCCAGCGCCGCCTCATACTCCTTCTGCTCAAAGTGACACCAGGCGATGCCCGACTGGGCGTAAGCCGCGAACTTGCTGTCCGCGAACTTGTCGAGCACCTGCTGGAAAGCTGCCACCGCGGCGGGGTACTCCTTGCGAGTGCGGTAGGCGGTGCCGATCAGGTACTGGCTCTCGGCCGCCACAGGGCTGGTGGCGTGCTTCTCCAGCACCTGCTGCAGGTACTGCAGGGCTTTGTCGGTGTCGCTGGCCTGCAGGTAGGCCCAGCCCAGCGCGTAGCGGGCGTAGGCTGACTCCTGCTCGCTTAGCTGCTTGCCGAGCGCCTGTTCATAGGCCGCAATCGCCTCGGCATTGTTGCCCAGGTGGTAGTAGGACTCACCCAGCCAGTAGGCTGCGCGGCCTCCTTGGTCGCCCTGCGGGTACTTCTGCAGGTAGGACTTGTAGGCGCTGGCGGCCTTCTCGTACTGCTGGGACTGGAAGTAGGCGTCGCCCAGCCAGACCCAGCCGGGCTCGGCTTCCGCGCTGTCCGGATACTTCTGGGTTAGCTGCTCGAAGTACGGCGCCGCCTCGCCGTGCTTGCCGGTGCGGAACAGGCACTCGCCGGCCCTGAACAGCGCCAGGGACATGTTGGCATGCGTCGGGTAGGCTTTGACAAAGGCCGCGAACTTCTCCGCCGCCAGACCGTAGTTCTCCTGGCGATAGAGGCCCTGGGCGAAGGCGAAATCCTTCTCCGCCTGGTCGACGACCTGGGCCCAGGCGGTCCCGGCCAGGACCGGTAGCATGAGCGTGGCCAGGATCAGCGCTATTTCTTGTCGGCCTTGTCCCGTTGCTCTCTTCATCGGTCGTAAGTCTCCTCGTCACACGAACATGGCACGGTGCCATTGGCAGTGGCGGTCACCCGCGGGGTCTGGTGCCCACCAGGGGCCCCCGGGATCAGCCGCCAGTCTTTGTGGGCGGCGGTGGCCGCCAGGCCGGTGGGCTGTCCATGACCGGCCCACTGCCGACCTCGCGCACGCCCGAGCCGTCAGCATTCATGACATACAGCCGGGTCTCCCCGCTGCGGTCCGACAGGAAGGCGATGGCTCGCCCATCCGGTGACCAACGGGGAGCCCAGTCATTGGCAGAATGATTGCTCAGGTTCGCCTTGCCCCCGGTCGCCAGATCGGCGACCACGACCTCCCGGTTGCCCTGGGGGGAGGAAGCGTAGACAACCTTCTTCCCATCGGGCGACCAGTCGCCCTCCTCGTTCCAGACCTGGTTCTGGCTGAGATTCCACAGCCGTGCCATGGCTAGCTCGGCCACATACAGGTTGATGTTGCCATCCCGGTGGCTACGGAAGAGAAGCATCCGACCATCGGGGGAGAACCTGGGGTCCCCATCCCACGCCTCGTGCCGCGTGACGTTTGCTGTCCCCGATCCATCCGCCCGACAGACCATGATCTCCTGATTCTGATCGCGGTCGGTGAGGAAGGCGATCAGGTCGCCCGCAGGCGACCACTGTGGCAGGCTGTCCCAGGCCGGACTGCGACTGATGGCGGTGACACCGCTGCCGTCCCGGTTGCAGGCGAATACCTCCGAGTCATCCACCCGGTCGCTGGCGAAGGCGAGGCGGGTGCCATCGGGAGCCCAGCAGGGGTAGCAGTCGGCTGCAGGGTTCCGAGTGATGTTCTTTTGCCCGGAGCCGTCGGCGACCATGAGGTAGATCTCCTGGTTGCCGTCGCGGTCGGAGGTGAAGGCGAGGGCCTTGCCGTCGGGCGCCCAGACCGGCTCCAGGTCATCGCCGGGGGCCTGTGTCAGGCGCTTCAGGCCTGTCCCATCGGCGTTGACTACGTAGACCTCCGCATTTCCGTCGCGGTCGGTCACAAACGCCAGTTGGCCCACAGGTTGCTGCGCGACCGTCAACGTGACCCCCAGTGCCGTCAGGGCCAACAGGATGCTGAGTGCCGGAATGGTTTTCAGCATAGCCAGACACCACAGAGCAGACCTGGGTGCGCCACGTATGCTTTGAGTTCCGTAGGGGCAGCAGAAGGTTCCGAGGAAACGGAACCGAGCAGGGCTGTGAGGGCAGATCGGGCCGTGGCGACTTGCAGGTCTATGGACAGCCGGGCACTCCGGAGGTTTCTGGTTCCATGCCAGACAGGAGAACGGCTCCTCCGCGCTGAACCGTAAAGACACGGATGGAGGGCAGTGACCATGCAATGGCCTTATGAGTTCCCGGGAGCCTATTGGTTGGATGCGCAAGAGGAAGAGGCGGTCCTGGACGTCCTGCGGACCGGCTCCCTGTTTCGCTACTACGGTCTCGGGTCGCCAAAGTATGTGGATGCGCTGGAGGCGGCTGCTTGCGAGTACTACGGTGTCCGGCACGCCTTAGCTGTCAACAGCGGGACCGGCGCATTGACGGTTAGCCTGGCCGCCCTGGACATCGGCCCAGGCTGTGAAGTCATCGTTCCCGCTTTCCTGTGGGTCGCCACGGTCGGTGCCGTGGTGCAGGCCAACGCCATCCCCGTGCTGTGCGAGGTGGACGACTCGCTGACCTTGGACCCCGCGGACCTGGAGCGCAAGATCACGCCGCGCACCAGACTCATCCTGCCGATCCACATGGCCGGGGCGCCGTGCGACATGGCCGCCATCATGGCAGTGGCGGAGCGCCACGGGCTGCCGGTGCTGGAGGACTGTGCTCAGTGCAATGGCGGGGAGTTTCGCGGGCGCAAGGTCGGCACGTTTGGTGCCATGGGCATCTTCAGCCTGCAGCTCAACAAGAACATGACCAGCGGCGAAGGCGGCCTCATCTTGACCAATGACGAACGACTCCACCAGCGCGCCTTCTCCGCCCACGACATGGGTGTCATCCGTGTCGGCGGCCGGCTGGCCATGCCGGAACCGGAGGCCGTGATGTGGGGCCAGGGCCGACGCATGACCGAGCTGGCCGGGGCCGTGGCCTCGGTACAGATCAGGAAGCTGCCGCACATCCTGCAACACTTGCGGGCCTCCAAACGACGCATCAAGGAACTCATCGGGGATGTCCCGGGC
>JABLXH010000210.1 GCA_013178155.1 Armatimonadota bacterium
GGGCGATGCCTGCTGCTGAGCAAAGGCTCGGCTATCGAGGAGCCGGAGACCTACTACCAGGGCTACACCACCTACCGCACCATTCCCTGGAATGGCGCACCGGGCAACTCCGGCACGGTCATCACTGACCACCCGGCCCTGGCCTCCTTCCCCCACGGCGCGGCCTGTGACCTGAACTTCGCCTGGCTCATCAAGAAGGTGCATCCGCTGAACTTGGGCGAACTACGCGCCCACGGCGTGGAGCCGATCATCCGCGGCATTGACTTCTATCAGACCAACAAGCACCTCGCTTATCTGCTTGAGTTCCGGGTCGGCAAGGGCCGATGCCTGGTGACCAGCCTGAACCTTCTGCCCAAGTTGGAGGAACGCCGGGAGGCGCGGTACCTGCTGCACTGCCTGACGCGGTACGCACAGAGCCCCGCCTTCCGCCCAACAGCGAGCGTCCCGCCGGAGGAGTTCACGAGACTACTGGGGCCGAAACCGGGTGAGTAGGGTCGGCGAGAGGGCCGAAGCCACGAGACGGGAGAGAACGCCATGAAACCGCCCAAGCTGCAGTTCCGCAGTACCGTCGCTCTGCTCCAACAATGGACCGCCGAGATGCCGCGGACCATGGGATATGATGAGACCGGGGCCAAGGACAACTTCGCGGCGTGGCAACGCAAGGCCCGCAGGAAGCTTCGCGAGCTACTGGGCTTCTGGCCGGCCACGGTGACCAAGCCACGGGCCTGGCAGCTTGGCAGTGAGGCCGCTGAGGGCTTCACCCGCGAGACCTGGGCGGTGGAATCGCCCTTCGACGACCACATCTTCCTGTACCGGTTAGTGCCCGACGGCATGAAGAATCCCGAGGCGGTGATGCTGGCCCTGCACGGCCACGGTTACTACGGGGCGGACCCCGTGGCCGGCGTGATGAAGGGGCGCTACGGCGAAGCCGACATGCTCAAGGCATGCAACTACGACTACGGGCAAGCCTTCGCCCGGCGCGGCTACCTGGTCTACGCGCCGACGCAGCGAGGCTTCTCGCAGCGCTGCGACCTCGACAACCCCGCCTCGGTAGAGGACTTCCCGGAGGACCGGGCAGCATCGTCGCCGGGCAGCTCGTGTCTGGACATCAACGCACGGGCGATCCTTCTGGGCACCACTGACATCGGCCTGCGCGTGCAGGATGCTGAGCACCTGATCTCATGGATCAAGTCGCGTCCGGGCGAGGGCAAGGTGCCCCTCGGCTGCGTAGGGCTATCCGGTGGTGGCCATACCACCGAGTTTCTCACCGCGCTCGACACCCGAATTGACGCCGCCAGTATCCAGGGCTACTTCTGTTACTGGACCGATCAGATCGTGGACGTGACGCACTGCAACTGCAACTACGTTCCGGGCCTGCTACGGCACTTCGAGCAGGACGATGTCTGCGCTATGATCTGTCCCCGCCCCTTGCTGGTGACCACCGCCGACAACGACGGCGTGGCGCCGCTCAAGAGCTTCCGCAAGGCGTACAGAGCCCTGAAGAAGATCTACCGCGACCAAGGCGCGGAGACCATGCTGGAGCAGGATGTGTTCGAGGGCGGACACGAGTTCAGCGGCCGCAAGGCCTTCGCGTTCTTCGACCGGCACCTGCGTGGCCGCTAGTGAGGGACACATGATGCCCTGGCTACGGTTCCGCCCCTTCCCTCGTCAGCGGCGTGGCTGCTAGGGAAGCTGTCGATGTCTCCAGGCTGCTGCTGGAGGGTTCGTGTCTCAGGGACTCGTGCTAGCGTGCGCGATGGGGCTTTGCCGCGAAAAGGCATCCGCTGCCAACTCTGTGGCGGAGTGCCCAAGTGACGTGGTCGGTTACACCTGATCCCTGGTGCTGCGCAATAAGGGCGTCACTGCGCGAAAACCGCGCGCGAGTGGTCAACAGTCGGAGCGGCGGAGATGCGGATTGCTCCCTGCGTGTTCGGTTACCCATGAGGTCCGGTTCCACGCCCGCGGCGGGGCTTTGGGTGTGAACGCAGAAGGCCGGGCGGCCTTGCGGTTTGTGGAACTGATACCGCCGCGGTCCCGCGAGGTGGACCTGTGGTTTGCGAAGGGGTCTTGCCGGTTCAGGACGGCAGTAATCAGCGCCCCCGCTCCGCGATACCCGATGCCACCTTGGCGTGGCCCGTGATCTGCCGGCGGCATTTTTTCAGGAATCTTCATAAAAGGGTATTGCGTTTTGCCGAGGGGTTCGCTATAGTGAGACCAGACTAGTGAGAGCCT
>JABLXH010000211.1 GCA_013178155.1 Armatimonadota bacterium
CCAGCTTCGGCACAGTCAGACAACCGCACGCTACGGTCTCGGCGCCCAGGACGAGGGCGCGGCCTGGCTGCAGGGCCTGAACTGCCAGGTGCAGGCGCGCGACGAGACGCAACTCGTCGACATCCCCGGACAAGCCACCGTGGTGCTGCACGCGCAGTATCTGCTGGACGAGGCAACGGCCGAATGGCTGGCCAGCTTCGTGCGGCACGGTGGCCATGCTCTCTTCGTGGACGGCCCCGTGTTTGCGATCAGACACCCGGCCCTGCAGGACGTCCTGGGAATGGCCGGGACTGCCGAATACTTCAGCGAGTTGCGGGCCATCAACCCGGCGCCCGGCCAGGACCTGCTTCCAGAAGGACCTCCCGTTGACCTTGAGCTGGAAAGACGTCGGGCTGACTGCTGGGCGGAGTTCTGGACCGACTCGGTGACCGACCTGGTGCGCCAGGTCTACCGGGGCGCCAAGGCCATGAAACCAAAGGCGTGGGTCAGTGCCGCGGTGTTCTACAACAAGAAGGCTGCGGACAACGTCTGTCAGGATTGGTACGGGTGGCTGCTAGATGGGATCATTGACTACGTGCTGCCGATGGCCTATACCGATGACAACCGGGAGTTGGAGAGTGCCCTGCAGGAATGGCGGGCCTTCGACCCAGGGATGGCCCGTATCATCCCCGGCTTGTCCATCTACAGCAAGCAGGGGCAGGAGACCGTTCCCCGTCACGCCGAACTGATCAGGGCCCAGCAGGCGCTTTGTGCTTCATACGGGGTGCACGGCAACTGCTACTTCGCCCTCGACTACCTGACACCCGAGCTACAGGTTCAGTTCGCGACCCAGTCGTACGCTGAGATCACTGAGCCTTACTACCCACAGATGACCGATGACTGACCTGGATGTCCTCGCTCTCGGCTCGGCGTTGGTGGAGCTCACGCCGACAGAACTGGGCGCGAACCTGACCATAGCGGACCGCTACGAGGCCCTCCCATCGGGTGCCACCGCGAACTTCTGCGTGGCGTTGGCAAAGCTGGGTATCCGCGTGGGGCTGGCTACCCGGGTGGGCGACGATGAGCTGGGGCAGTGGCTGAGGGCCAAGCTCAGCGGTTACGGCGTCGACATGTCGCTGGCGTTGTCAGTTCGGGACCAGTTGACCCCGGTCTCCTTCTGCTGGATGGACCAAGACGGCGCCAAGACATTCTTCTTCTACCGTTTCCCGGGGTATAGTGACCCCATTGCCGAGTTCGCCCAGCAGCCCCTGACGGATGATGACCTACGCCGGGCAAGGCTTCTTGACTTCTCGGAAGCCGTGGTCCGGGCTGAGCCCTTGCGGTCGGTATCGCTGGAGATGGCGCGCCGCGCCCGCGCCTTGGGGCTTCGGGTATGCTATGCGCTGAACTACCGCTCGGGTGCCTGGCGCGAGCCGATGGAGACCATAGTGAATGTCCAGCGCCGGGCACTGGCGCTGGCGGACGTCGCTGTGATGAACCGCGAAGAGGCGATGCTCGTCACCGGCACTGATGAGGTGTCAGCCGGGGTCCTGCTCGACCTGGGGCCCTCCGTTGTGGCGGTCACGGCCGGAGCCGAGGGGGCGTGGATAGCGGCACCGGGGCTCTGGGAGCATGTCGCAGCTTGCCCGGTGGAGGTCCGCTATGATATCGGCGCCGGTGACACTTTCCATGCCGGCCTCGTGGCGGGGCTCCTGCGCGGCCTGGGACCTGTTGAGGCCGGGCGCTGTGCCTCCTGCACTGCCGCGCTGCGCATCTGCCGTACCGCGGAAATGTCGTGCTTGCCGACCTGGGAGGAGGTACTGGCCCTGGCTCGGCCCTAGTTCGTCACCTTTGTAGCTCTCATCGCTGCTCAACGAGGTTGCTCCTTTCTATGCTCGCAGGCTATCGGTACCTGTTTGTGGCGACTATCCTGGTCACCGTCGGGGGGGGCGCCATAGCCACAGACCTCCCTCCTTACCTGGCACCCGAGACTGATCCGCCGCTGCGCCCCTATGTGGCGCCACCAGTGGCTCCGAAGAGTCCCCCCAAACCAACTTTCCCCCCCAAGACCAAGGCCGAATCGCGGTCTCACACACCACCACCGCTACCGCTGCCTGAATTGGCTCCACCTCCAGAACCGCGCTTTGATCCGGCGGGCCCCCTGGCGTTGACCATTGCCTACCCCGAGCCTGGATC
>JABLXH010000022.1 GCA_013178155.1 Armatimonadota bacterium
ATCGGTGAGCTTCTCCAGGCGCAGCCCCTGCACCCCTGCATGGAGGCGGTAGCAGTCGCCCTGGTCGTTGACGTAAGCCAGAAGACCTATCCCCCACGCTCCCTTGCCCTCTTCGGCCTGGAACTTCACCAGCACGCTGTAGTCGGCCCAGACCGCCAGCGCCCAGGCGTCACGGGTCAGGTCCTGGTTGCCCTGGCGCAGCACCCGGCTCTCCCGCTCCGCCAGGAACCAGTCTCCCTCCAGAGGCAACCACCCGGAAGGGCAGGCATCGCCCTGGGTACTGTCAAAAGATTCGGTGAACAGCGCCCGCTCCGCCGGGATCTGGGCCCACAGCGGCGCCGAAGCCACGAGCATCATCCATGGAAGCAGTGGGTGGACTGCGGGGCGCCCGGGCATGGCTAGTTACCCTGCACGCTGAGGTCGTCGAAACTGCACACGTCATCCAGGCACCAGACAGCCACTTCGCCACTCCGCAAGGGCGGCTGCAGGGTGTCTTTGGCCTCGATCTGCCATTCTGCGGGCTCGCCGGCCTGGGCAGGCCAGATCTTGCCCTGCAGAAGCACTCCGTCGGGTCCGCTCTCTACCCGCAACTTGAGTGCATACCACGCACCGTCGTCCACGGCGAAGGGCACGGTGGCCAGGGTGAGGGTACCCATTGGCGTGCGACGGGCCAGGAAGAGTGAGGAACGGGCCAAATGCCCGAACTGATAGCAGGAACCGTCGTCCTGCCAGTACGTCGCAATCCCAAATCCCTGGTTATGGCCGCCGCGTGCGGCCTTTGCCAGTACCCGGGTCGTGCACCCCGCCCAGCCGCCGAGCAAGGCGTAGGCGGCGGTGCCAAAGGTGCGATCGTCCTCCAGAGCGGTCTGACGGAGAGGCTGGCCGTCACCGGGTGGCTGCCAGGTTCCGCCGCTGAATTCCCAGTCGCGGCCGCCGGTGCGGACCCCTCCACCCATGGGTTCTGCCGCCAGCACCTCGCCGCTCGCGGCAGTGACCACGAAATCCGTGAAAGCCGCGCTGGCGTAGCCAGTGAACAGGCCCGGCCGACCATGCCGCAGAGGCACGCCGGCGTCCAGCGCCTCAACCGTCCAGGCCTGGGGCTCCGCGCCGTCCGCGGGCCAGACCTTTCCCGATAGCTGCGTCCCCTGGGGGGTATTGCGCAACGACAGGCGGAAGCGGTGGGGTTGGTCGGCCGGCAACACAAAGGGGACCGCTCCAAGGGCCTGGACCTGGCCACTGCTCTCGCGCCACAGAGCCAGCAAGTCGCCATACGTGCTCAGCCGGTAACAGTCGGAGCCGGCCGAGTACCCGACCACTCCCACCGCCGCGGGTTCCGCCTTGGCGATCAGACGGATAGTGGCGGCAACATCGTAGTCCGACCAGGACGAGCCCGCCACGGCCAGACCGCGAAAACCCGCCTCCGACTGCTGCAGCACGCCCGTCTCATCGCTGGCCGTAACCCATGATCCGGCCACAGACGCCCAGCCCGGCGGCAGTGTGCCTTCGGCCTGTCCCTCGAAGTCGGCTTCATAGAGCACCGGCCCCTGTCCCTGGGCCTGAGCCAGCGACAAGACCGCAGACAGCAGCATGATGAGCGCGCAGCTACGCAAGTGTGGATCGACTCCTTGCCTGGGGCCACGAGATGGCTTCACTAGAGCACCTGGGCCAGGAGCGCCCCGGTCTCGTCGCCAATCCCCGCATCTCCCCCCAGAGCGGCGGCCCGCGCATAGGCACTGGCCGCCCCTTCCGTATCACCAAGAGACTGCTGAACCTCGCCCAGGGCTATGAGCGCCGTAGCCCGTTCGGCTTCCGGGCTCTGGGCGACGGCGCCGCGCAGCAACTCGGCGGCTCTCCGGTAGTTGTAGGCAGCAAGCTCGTCCTGACCGACGCTCTGGCGGCGAAGGTCACCGAGCGCCCGATAGGCCTGGGCCTGGGCCAGAACCGGAGCTGAGGGCCACGCGGTAACCTGACGGTATGCGGCGTCGGCCGCAGCGGTATCACCCTGCGCCGCCCGCAACCTCGCCGCCGTGAGCAAGGCATCGGCAGCCTCAGGGGCTCCGGCGTGCGCCACAGCGACGTTCTCCAGCGCCAACAGCCGCACCGTATCGTCCCCCTCGTTGGCATGCATGGTCGCGCGACACAAGGCAATGGCAGCCTCTTGTCCGCTGGTACCCCTGTCGCCAGTCGGAATCGAGTCTGAGGAGGCAGCAGCCGGTGGGCGGCTCATCTGCGGCGATGGCGCGTTCGGCACCAGCGCCATTGCCCTGGCGGCATGCCGTCCCAAAGCTTCCGCCGTTTCCCTGCCCGCTTGCGGCCGCTGCATGGCACGCAGGACGGGCGCCGCAGGCTCACGCGACGGCCGCGTCCCGGGTACGGCCGGGGACGATGCTGCGCGGGCGATCAGGCCTTGTTCCGTGGGCCCAACCGCGGGCGGCGGTGCGCCCTCACGGCCCGGCAGCGAAGCCGCATACCACACCACGAGGCACAGCGCAACCGCGCTGGCCGCCATGGTCCCCCACGATGTCAGCAGTCGGCCCGGCTGCAGAACCCTCCGCTCCCGCCTTCCCAGGGCCACCCGGGCCCGGGAGAGGGTCTGGCGCGCCAGGTCAGCCGGAGGAGTAGCCGTGGGCACGGCACGCAATAGCGTGTCCAGTCGACGCAACGCCTCCATTTCGGCCCGACAAGCAGCACAGACCGACAGGTGGGCTTCGACACGGGCGCGCTGGCGCCGCGTCAACTCACCGGCAATGTACCGCGATAGATTGTCGCTGCTCTCACAGCGCATCGAGATCGTCCCCAACCAGATGCTGCAAAGACGCTCTGAGGCGGGCCTTGGCGCGGAAGACGCGCGTCTTGACCGTATTGACGGGCAGTCCCAGCGCCGCAGCGGTCTCTTCGTAGGTCATACCGCCCAGGCCATGCAGGACCATGACTGTGCGGAACTTCAGCGGCAACTGACTGATAGCCAGACGCACTTCCCGCTGAACCTGATCCCGGACCACCTCGTCCTCGGGTCGTCCCTCGCGCCCGGCCGGCTCGGGGCGCCCCGGAGCTACATCCTCCCAGGAGTCCGACTGCCGCCGCCGTTCCTTGCGCAGGTGGTGCAGGCAGACCCTTATGGTCAGACCATGGATCCACGTGCTGAGCGAGGCCTCTCCCCGGAAACGATGCAGCGACCGTATGACTTGCAGGAAGGCCTCCTGGGCCAGGTCATTGGCTCGGTCCGCATCTTGAGTCATGTGGTAGGCGACGTTGTAGACCCGTTGCTGGTACCGGCGAATCAGGGTCTCCCACGCCCGGTGGTCGCCGGCGATGCAATCCTGGATGAGATCTGCTTCGGCCTCGCTCACGTAGCCGTGCCTGACCACCGCGGGTGCTGGCGCGAACGCGCTCTCGCCGTGCTCGTACTGAAGCAGTTGGACGTCGCCCGCCCGTGCGAAGGTCCCTGTCATTGGACCATCCATGTGGCGAAGCGTGGCAGGTAGTGCTGAGCTGGCGGATGCAGGAAACCTGGCCATGTCTCACCCTGGCTCTCGATAGCCCTCCGTTAGTTGCGCCGTGTTCCCCTCAGGTTCCTCCTTTTGGGGTATGCGATTGCCACTTAGGCAGGTGCTGCACCCGGTGTTGGCGAACACCGCGGTCCAGCACGTCGCGTCAGTCGAGGTGATGACGACCATGACGCACCCCAGGTTCGTGGTCACTGGAGCTTCTGGTCTCATTGGCTCACACCTTGTTGCCGCGCTAGTTGCCCGCGGAGCAGAGGTCATACGTCTGGTGCGCCGGAGCCCCCTGCCGGAAGCGAATGAGATCCTCTGGCAGCCGGAGGCAGGTACCCTGGACTCGGCCGCGCTGGCAGGGGCCACTGCGGTGGTTCACCTGGCGGGAGTCAGCCTCACGGGGGGGCCGTGGACGCCTGGCCGGCGCCAGGCGATCCTGCAGTCGCGAGTGCGCAGCACCCGTCTGCTGGCACAGACCTTGGCCGGTCTGCCGCCGCCCAGACCAGCACTCATCTCGGCCTCGGCCATTGGTTACTACGGCGATGCTGGCACCGAGCCCGTGACCGAAGACAGTGCGCCGGGGAGCGGTTTCCTGGCTGGCGTCTGCCAAGCCTGGGAGGCGGCTGCTGACGCCGCACGCCAGGCGGGTGTTCGGGTGGTGCATCTGCGGTTCGGTGTCGTCCTGTCCAGGGACGGGGGTGCTCTGCCCAGGTTCGTGGCGCCAACCCGGCTGGGACTGGGCGCCGTGCTGGGGAGTGGCCGCCAAGTGATGAGCTGGGTGGCGATGGCCGACGCCATCGGAGCCATCCTGCACTGCCTGGACACGCCCTCCCTCCAGGGGCCGGTGAACGTGACCGCGCCGGAGGTCGTCACCAACGCCGAGTTTATGCGCGCCCTGGGCCAGGTACTGCACCGGCCCGTCATGCTGCGGGTGCCGGGCACGTTTCTTGAGCTGGCTATGGGTGACCTGGCCCGCGAACTGCTGCTGAGCAGTGCACACGTCGTCCCCCGCAAGCTACCGGAAAGCGGCTACCAGTTCCGCTTCCCCACCCTGCGGGAGGCGCTGCAAGCTGAACTCGGAGCAAGGTAGAACGGCCATGAGAAATGCGGTCGCGCTCGTTATCTTCTTGGCTCTGACCTATGCTGTGGCGGCGATTGGTGGCGCCAGCAGCGGGCCTGATGAGTGGTATCGGAGCCTGACGAAGCCGCCCTGGACCCCACCCTCCTGGGTGTTCGGACCGGCCTGGGGCCTGCTCTACACGCTGATGGCTGTGGGCGCCTGGCTGGTCTGGCGACAGGCGGGGGAGGCTCCCATTGCGCTCCCGCTCGGGCTCTACGCGGTGCAACTGGTTCTCAATGGCCTCTGGTCGGTGCTCTTCTTTGGCCTGCACTCACCGGGTCTGGCCATGGCGGACATTGTGCTGCTCTGGCTGGCCATTGTCGCCACCACCTACGCCTTCTGGCAGATCAGCACAGTGGCTGGCATCCTTTTCCTGCCTTATCTGCTCTGGGTCACTTTCGCCTCGACTCTCAACTATGCCATCTGGCGGCTCAACTAGAGCGTACTGATACCCCGAGAGGAACCAACTGTGCGCAGGATTACTCTGGCCGTTGCCTCTCTGCTCACCCTGTCCAGCCTGGTGCTGGGCGAAACCGTTGTGGAGGATTTCGAGTCGGGTACCAGCGGATGGGAACCCGCGATGCCCTACGGCGATGTTGCCGCGACGAGGTTTGCCGCGGAGGAGGGGGCTCTGCGCGTAGACTACGACTTCCGCGGGGCCGAGACGAACCACTGGATGGTCATCCGCTCGATGAAGCTCGATCTGGCCGCAGCGGAGAGCGTCTCCTTCACTATCCGCGGGACCGGCGACGACGTATTGGTCTTCCTCTTTCTCTATGACTCTCGGGGACGCTTCATGAATTACGGGCCTCACGGGTCCAACACGGACTTTCACACGGGTTACCCGGACTGGCGCAAACTCACGGTCATGCTGGAGCGCGACCGCTCGGCTCAAGGAGGCGATGCGGATCTCGGCGACATCCAGCGCGTGGGGTTCTTCTTTTGGCACCTCGGCCCGGCCAAGGGGACGGCCTGGGTGGACAACTTGACCATCGCCGACTTCCCGGAGCCGAAGCTGGTCGTCAGGCCGGTGGCCATTAGCCCCAATGGGGACGGGGTGAATGATACGGTCCAGGTGCAGGCCCGCGGGCCGCGCGGATGCCGCACCACGGTGACGCTCCTTGACGGCAACAGCAGACTGCTGGCCACGCTGGCCAGCGACCGACCACTGGACGGCGGGCGCTGGCAGATGTCGTGGGACGGCCGGGTACGCGGGCGGAGGCTGCCGGATGGCAGCTATACCCTCCAGGCGAGCTTTGCGGGTGAGAAGACCGGAACCTCCACGGTAGCTGTTACCGTGGATGCCAGCCACCGCTGGCCTCCGGTCCGCTACAGGAGCAAGCCTTTCTTCCCCATCGGTGTCTGGTTCGAGGGCGCGCCCAGTTACGCCGGCCACCCGGCCGACCCTGCCGGAGCGAAAGCATACTACGACCGCGCTTTCTCCGACCTCAAAGCTCACGGCTTCAATTGTGCGGCAGTCCCCAACTGCCCCGAGTCGCTGTGGGAGACGCTGCTGCAGTCGGCCCAGGAGCACGACTTCGGCATCATCCTGGAGGTTGCGCCGCTGGTAGCGCTGGTGAGCCGCCGGGAAGAGCTGACCGAGGCCGAGGTCTACACCGCCGTCAAGAGCGTGGTGGACCGCATTGGCAAGTACCGTTCGTTGCTGCGGTATCAGGTCCGGGATGAGCCGCCCCGGGACGCCATCCCCAACTGGGTTCTGGTGCAGCGCATCCTGGCCGCCGTGGATCCCTCGCGCCCGGCCTTCTCCTGTTTCTGCTGGTATGAGTCTCTGGGCCGATTGACCCAGGAAACCACCGTTTCCGAGGTGGTCTTTGACATCTACCCCCACCGCCAGGGCAACCCCCCTCCGAGCATGGGAAGTTTTGTGCCGACCCTCGCTGCCTTCAAGGCCGCCTCGCGCGGCAACCGCATGTGGGCGGTGCTACAGGCCTTTGGTACCTCTCACGCACCGAACTCGTGGCGCTATCCCACGCCGGAGGAGCTGCGGGCACAGACGTATCTGTCCCTGGCCGCAGGCTGTCAGGGCGTCTTCTACTTCATCTACTCCCACATGCCCGGCTATCTGGATGGCATGGTGGCGGCCGACGGCACGCCCACGGCGATGTACGAGCCCACCTGGAGACTGGCGCAGGAAGTCGGCAAGCTGGCACCGCTGCTCCAGGACTTGAGACCCGCTGGCGAGGGCCCGGCCGTAGAGGGGGAGGCGCTGGCGGGTAGCTTCCGCACGCCGGCGGGTGGGCTGGTGGTCATCGTGGCCAGCACGCAGCCGGGACGCGACGTGACGGCCCGCGTGACGGTACCGGACGGGAACTACCGCGACGCGCTCAGCGGCGAGGCCTTCCGGGCCTGGGGCGGCAAGATGCGGGTGCCGTTGCCGCCGGGGCACGGACGCGTGCTGGTGCGAGAATAGAACATGCCCGAAGCGACGCTTCCGGCCGGCATGCTGCTGGACCTGGATGACACCGTCCTGACCTATGACGCCATTTCCGGTGAGGCCTGGCGAGCGGTGTGTCAGGCCGAGGCGCGACACCTGGACGCGGAGGAACTGGACCGTGTGCTGCGCGAGACGCGGTGCTGGTACTGGAGCGACCCCGAACGGCATCGTCAGGGCCGACTGAACCTGGATGCGACCCGCGTTGAGGTGACGCTCATGGGACTGCGGCGCCTGGGAATCGATGACCGAACCTGGGCAGAACGGCTGGCCCACGGTTTCGCGGCTCGGCGCGACACTGCCATCGGGTTCTTCCCCGGAGCCGAGGAGACCCTCCGCGAACTGGTCAACCGGGGGGTTGCTCTTGTGCTGATGACCAACGGCGCAGCGGCCCCGCAGCGAGCCAAGATCGAGCGGTTCCGGCTGGACCGCTTCTTTGGCGCGTTTCTGGTAGAGGGCGAACTGGGCTTTGGCAAGCCGGACCCGAGGGTGTACGAGGCGGGGCTCCGCCAGCTCGGTTTGCCACCGAACGCGGTGTGGGCTGTGGGGGATAACCTCGAGTGGGACGTGGCCGGGCCGCAGCGTCTGGGCATCCGCGGCATCTGGCACGACTACCGACAGCGCGGCCTGCCGCCCGACCACACCGTGGTCCCCGATCGCATCATCACGAGCCTGGCGGACCTGCTATGGACGCCCTGAACGCTGCTTTCAGGCTTCCCACAGGCAGAACGCCAGTGCGGCCAGCACCACAAAGGCAGCCGTGTATGCCAGCTCTTCAAAGCCGAGACGGCGAACGCTGACACTCCGCCCCCCGGGCGTCAGTGCTGCCCACACCGCCCTGGCGGCAGCAGGCAGGAGTGCAACCGCTGCCAGGTCCGGTGCCAGCCCAAGCGCCCCCATCGCCCACGCCAACCCGACGATAGCCAGATGGTACACCATAGACACCACGCCGGCGCGTCCAGTGTCGGTGCGACCGCCCCTCACCACCCAGCGCACATGCAGAACGCTGCCGCAGAAGTTCATGGCCCCCAGGAGCCAAAGCGCCAGGAGGGCACTGCCAGACCCCTGGCCGGCGGCGCAGGCCGCTGCAGGGATGGCGGTGCTTAGCCCCAGCATGCCCAGCAGCTCGCCCCCGAGGGTGCGGTCGCGGTCGTGCCACTCCAGCCAAGCGGTTGCCAGGCCCAGGCATCCGGCCACAAAGCCCAGGGGCACAAGGATCCAGCGCTGATAGACCAACAGGAGCGGGAACAGCGGGGCCAGCAGCAACAGGCAGTACCCGGCCAGCCACCACGCCAGGACCCTCCGCTGGCCTGTCCCGCATGGGGCGCGAAGCCACAGCACAGCGGTGTGGCGGAGAGGAAGCGCGGCCAACAGAGCCATCAGAAGCAGCGCCGCCGGTACCGGCGCGTCGCCAACCGCTACCCCAAGGACGTAGCCCAACAGCAGTACCGACCATGCCCCGTGCTGGCGAGGTATTGTGGCTCGCAGGGAGACCCGGGCCGGCCGCCTCATGGTCCGGCGAGGCCTGCGTTGCCGGCATTGGCGGCCCGCACGATGCGGGCCAGCGCGTGCACGCGGTCGGGCGCTTTCCGTCCGGGGGAGGACTCCAGGCGGCTGCTGGCATCAAGTCCGGCGGGGCGTACTTGCTCCAGGGCCGCAGCAGCACTGTCGGGGCCAATGCCGCCGGCCAGCAGCACGGGCAGCGGCGATGCGGCCACGATCCGGGCCGCGAGCGCCCAGTCGGTCTGCTGGCCGGTGCCCCCGGTGTGACCGCCGACGGAGCTGTCCAGCACCACCATCTCAACACCTGCGGCGGCAGCCTCGGCGATGGTGGCAAGCACCATCTCGGCATCGCCGCCTGCTGCGGGAAGCCCGACGGCGACCCAGACTGAAGTGGCGCCGGCCAGTTCGCGAGCCACGCGCACGGCATGAGGCCCGTGGAGCTGGAGTGCCCGGGGCCGCATCTGCTGGGCCCAGGCCCGCAGCCGTTTCGGGTCTTCACAGACCGTCACGATAACGATGTTGGGGGCGAGCCGGGCCAGGACGCCGGCCTGGGCCAGTGTGAGCGACCGGGGTGATGGGGGTGACTCGACAACGACGCCCAGGAAGTCGGCCCCCGCCGCCTGGGCGACCCGCAGATCGGCGATCGTCGTCAGTCCACAGACCTTGAGCAGGGCTGGTGCCATCAGCGCCTCCGGGCCGCCAGGACCTGGTCGTAGACTGCCTCCACCTTGCGCACCGCCTGGCGCACATCAAAGTGCTCCAGGGCCCGCAGGCGACCTGCACGCCCCATCCGTTGTGCTGTCTGGGGGTCGCCCAGCAGGGCACAGACAGCGTCGGCCAGAGGGCCGACCTGCCAGGTAGGCACCACCAGGCCGGTCTCGCCGTGGACGACAATCTCCGGTGGGCCTCCGGTATCGCAGACTACCACGGGCTTACCCGCGAGCATGGCCTCCACGATCACGATCCCGAAGGGCTCCTGCCGCGAAGGGAGGACCATGATGTCCGAGACGGCCAGTAGCTGCGGGATGTCTGCACGGAACCCGGTGAAGACAGTGGCCTCGCCAATGCCCAGCCGGTCTGCCCGGTCCCGCAGTTCCTGCTCGTAAGTACTCTCCCAAAAAGTCGGAGCGCCAACCACCAGCAGTCGCGCGCGGGGGCGTTCACGGTGCACGGCGGCGAAGGCGTCCAGCAGCACCATGTGACCCTTCCAGGGCGTCAGACGCGCCACGACGGCGCACACTTCGTCCTCGGGACTCAGTCCCAGCTTTGCCCGCAACTCTGGCGACGGATTACAGCAGGGGAAGTGGTCAGGACTGCGACCGCCATGGATCACCGTGACGGGGCGGCCCGTTGGTGACAGATACTCTGCCACGGCCCCGGACATGGCGATGATGTGCGGCCGGGTCAGCTTGGCCACTCGCTGCAGCAGTTGCCGCGCGGGTCCGGGGTCGAGGATGTCCCGCACGTCCCACACCAGCGGTGTACGGCTCAGCCAGGCGGCGATCCCGCCCAGTACATGCGTCTTCAGCGAGTTGGTGTGCACGATGTCGGCCCTTGTCCGGCGCACGGCTGAGGCCAGTTGCCACACCGGGCCCAGGCTGGCGCGGGCGCTCTGAAGGTCGGCACCGAGGTGCCCCAGGGTGTCGCGCGAGCGTTGCAGGACGGCTGGAGCTGTGGCAAAGAGGCGATGGACGTCGATTCCTGACAAGTCCACGTCGCGCAGCCAGTCGGTGCGCTGGGCAACCAGCAAGATAGGCTGCACCCGGTCGCGGTCGACAAAGCGCAGGAGGTCTGCCAGAGCCTCCTCCGCGCCGCCGCCCACCTCGGAGGCATGATCTATGTACGCCACTCGTACCGGGGGCATCCTGGTGTCCGGGCCTGCAGTCAGGGGCCTGCTGCGGCTGCGACCACACGCGCCTGCCGGCCCGCTCTACTCCTTGCGGAAGTTCAGGCAGTAGTGATGCATGGTGTTAGACACCCAGGAGCTTCCCATGCCGTAGGGGGCCAATCGCTGGTTGTCCTGGCACCAGATCTTCTCATCCTTCAGTCGTAGCACTTTCCCGACCTCGCGCCCCAGGTCCCACGCCAGCGGGTAGAGGACGCCGCCCTTCTTGATGTTCTTGACGATGATCGTCAGATAGGCGCGAGGACGCAGCACGGCGGCCACCTGAGCATAGACACGGGTCAAGAGGGTCAGGAACTCGTTGTAGTCGGCGACGTTGCCCAGGTCGCGCGGGTCGTCGGAGTAGTGCACATCGAGCCCCTCGGATTCTCTTCGGCGCTTCTGGGTCTCAAAGCCTTGCCGCCGCAGCATATCCCAGTATGGTGGACTGGTGATGCAGTAGTCCACTTCCGGCAGGTCCAGCTCCGCCAGTCGCAGGGCGTCGGCGATGATGATCCGAGACTCCCGCAGTGGCTCCATGTCAGCAGCGAGTCCGCTGGTAAAAAGCGCGTCGTGCAGCCGCTGGCGTGCCACCTCGGCGTATTTCTCCAGCAGCTCCACACCGATGCCGACACGACCGGAGCGGACCGCAGCCACCACGGCGCTGCCAGTGCCCGCCATTGGGTCGAGGACCACTTGCCCCCGCTTGGTGAAGAACCGGACGAACTCCTCAACGAGGCTTTCGGGGAACTTGGCCGGGTGCAGCAACACCTCTTTCCCCCGGGGTGGGGGGTTATGAACGAACCAGCTCTTCTGAAACTTGAGCCACTCCTTGTTGCTCAAGTCATTCAAGCGGTTGACCAGCGGACGCTTGGGCGGGACCGACAAGAGGGGCTCCTCCGTGCTCTGAGCGCGACCGATGACATTTCTACGTACGCGACGCCTTGCCCTGCCTGGCCTGCACCAGCCCGTCTGAGTGGCCGGCGTGGGAAGCGAGCGACCTCTGGCAAGACGTTGCCCTTCCCTCCGGCCGCATCTTGGGCTATATTACCGCAAGGTTAACAGACCGTTAAGGAGTCTTGCTGATGCCTGATCATGGACCCAACGAGGCCCAGCGGCGCCGACCAGTACTGTCCGGTTTCCAGCGCATCCTGGGTACCCTGATGCCCAAGGAGGAGGACTTCTTCGTGCTCTTCCAGCGCATGGCCGACAACGCGCTGGAGGCGACCCAGGTGCTGCAGTCCCTGACCGAGGACTTCTCCCGTCTGGACTACGCCGTGGGCAAGATTGATGAGCTCGAGCATCGGGGGGATGAGACCGTCCACGAGGTCACTCGTCGCCTCAACGCGACCTTCGTCACACCGATGCTGATGGACCGCGAGGACATCCTGCACATGTCGGAGCTGATTGACGACATTACCGACCACATCAAGGCGGTGATCGATCGGTTCCGCATTTATGACATCAGCGCCGCCACACCGCCATGCCAGCGCGTGGCCGGGCTGCTGCTGCAGGCAACACAGCTCCTGCGCGACAACATGTACGCCCTAGATGGCCTGCAGCCGGGGCAGAATCCCTACTGTCCCAGCATCAACGCCCTGGAGAATGAGGGCGATGTGGTGCTCAGGGAGGCTATGGGAGCGCTGTTCCGGGACGAAGCCGACGCCCGCAACATCATCAAGTGGAAGGACATCTACGAGATGATGGAGGAGGCCCTGGACAACTGCGAGGATGCCGCCAACCTGGTTGAGGCTCTGGTGGTGAAGAATGCTTGACCCGCTCGTCATTCTGGTGGTGGCGGCGGCGCTGATCTTCGACTTTATCAACGGGTTCCACGATACGGCGAACTCCATCGCGACCTCGGTCCTGACGAGAGCCCTGACGATTCCCCGGGCCATCCTCATGGCCGCAGGCCTGAACTTCCTGGGTGCCTTTGTCTCGGAGCACGTCGCCACGACCATCGGCAAAGGGATCGTTGATCCCACGACCGTCACCCAGGCCGTGGTGCTGGCTGCCCTTATGGGGGCCATCGCCTGGAACCTCATCACCTGGTACCTCGGCCTGCCCAGCAGCTCCTCGCATGCGCTGATCGGTGGGGTAGTGGGTGCGGCTGCCGCGTCACAATTCAGTTGGCAGCAGGAGAATGGCTCGCTGACCTGGAGCATCCATTACGGAGCGTTTCAGGCCGCCGGTATCGAGAAAATCCTGGTGGCGCTCATCACTTCGCCCCTCTTGGGCTACCTGACGGGCCTGCTGCTGATGATCTCGCTCTCGTGGGCCTTTCGCCGCGTGCCCATGTGGCGACTCAATAGCTGGTTCCGGTTCTTTCAGGTGGGGTCGGCGGGGTTCATGGCCTTCAGCCACGGCGGTAACGATGCCCAGAAGTCCATGGGGATCATCACCATGGCGCTGGTGGCGGGTGGCATCATCCACGACTTCCATGTCCCGACCTGGGTGAAGGTCTGCTGTGCCCTGGCCATGGCGCTGGGCACCGCCATGGGAGGCTGGCGCATCATCAAGACCATCGGGCGCAAGGTCATGGAGTTGCGCTACATTCACGGTTTTGCCGCTGAGACGGGCGCGGCTCTGGTCATCCAGGCGGCCACGCATATCGGCGCCCCCATCAGCACCACTCACGTCATCTCCTCCTCGATCATGGGCGTTGGCTCCTCCCGACGGCTCACTGCCGTCCGCTGGCGGATCGTCAACAATATCCTCTGGGCCTGGGTACTGACGATTCCTGCTGCCGCTGCCATGGGCGCGCTCGTCTACGACACCATGCTCTGGTTCGGTGTGCGGTAGCCCCGGGCAAGCAGGTTCGGCTCGCCGAGGCTGCGAAATGGACACGGGGCCAGCCCGTCTTCGTGCCGGCATGCGCCAGCGCAGCCAGGGAGGTGCGAGCCATGTGGCGCCTCGTATCAGCCGTCCTCGTCGCCAGCGCGATCAGCCTGGCGTGCGCCGCCCCTGTGACCATCGTGGCTGACGGCCAGGCCAGGGCGCGCATCGTCGTGCCCCACTCCGCCTCGGCGCAGATCACCCAGGCCGCTCAGCTTCTGGCCACTTGCGTGCAGCAGGCTTCGGGGGCAGAGCTTCCCGTCACTGACGACATGGCGCCGGACAGCGAAGCGGGCGCAAGCATCCATATCGGCCCGACCGCCGTCGCGACCGAGGCCGCGGCGCTGCCGGCCGGCCTGGACGATGACGGGTTCGTGATCCTGGTCACAGGCCAGCGGATCGTCATCCTGGGCCCGACGGACTACGGGACGGAGTTCGGCGTCTGCGAGTTTCTGGAACGGTTCGTCGGTGTGCGCTGGTTGCTGCCCGGAGAACACGGAACAGACATACCCGGCCAAACCTCCATAGTGGTGCCAGAAGGCAGGGTCGTGGACCAGCCGGTTTTCATGTCACGTCTGTTCAGCGGACTGCGCGGCGCGGCGCAGGGCGAATGGGCCCGTCGCAACCGCATGCACGGCCGCATCAGCTTCCACCATAACCTGGGTGAGACCGTGCTGCCCCCGGAGCGGTTCAGGGACACTCATCCCGAGTTCTTCCCCATGAAAGATGGCCAGAACCGCTACCTGCCGGCCGATGGTGACTATGTGGCCTGGCAGCCATGCTTCAGCGCTCCGGGGAGTGTGGAGGCGGCAATCGAGAGCATCTGCGCCGCTTTCCGGGCCAACCCGACCCTGACTTCCTTCTCGCTGGGGGTCAACGACAGCAGCGGCCACTGTCGCTGTCCCGAGTGCCTCAAGCGGGTACCGGCGGAGAAGAACTTCCTGGGACTGGACAACTACTCCGAGCTGTACTACGACTGGTGCAACCGGGTGATTGAGGGGGTGCTGAGAGAGTTCCCGGACAAGTGGTTTGGCTGCCTGGCGTACAGCGAGGTCGCGGCCCCACCGACCACCGTGAAGGTCCACCCACGGCTGATCCCCTACATGACCTATGATCGCATGAAATGGATCCATCCCGAGATTTGCGCGGCCGGGCAAGCGGCGACTGCGGCCTGGCATGCCGCCAGCCCGACCCTCGGCTGGTACGACTATATCTACGGGACCCCCTATTGCCTGCCGCGGGTCTGGTTCCACCACTCCCGCGACTACCTGCGGTTCGCTCGCGACACCGGCGTCAAGGCCCATTACGCCGAGATCTACCCCAACTGGGGCGAGGGCCCCAAGCCCTATCTCTTCCTGAAGCTCTGGTGGAACCCGGAGCGCAACGTGGACGCGCTGTTGGATGAGTGGTACCGACGCTGTGTGGGGCCGGCTGCGGCGCCGGCGCTGCGGGAGTACTATGCCATCTGGGAGCGCTTCTGGACCCGTGACATCCTGAAGTCGCAGTGGTTCTCTGTGGGGGGGCAGTATCTGAACTTCAGCAGCCCCGGCTACCTGGCGGACGTGAAGCGCGCGGACATCGCCGCGAGCCGACGCCTGCTGGACGAGGTGCTCGCCAAGTGCCAGACGGACGAACAGCGCGCACGGGCGCGGTTGCTGGAGACCGCATTCCAGTATTACGAGGCCTCGGCGCTCGCCTTCCTGGCAAACAGTGACCTGCAGATGGCGGACGTTTCGACGGAAGCACAGGCCCTGCAGGTGCTCGACCGCAGTGTGGAAGGCCTGACCATGGCCGAGCGACGTCGGCACCTGGCGCTGGACGTCTTCCCCAACGACCCGGTGCTGGTCCATCCACTACCTATCACGGACATGGGGCTGGGAGGGGAGACCTGGGGCGGCAGCGGCCTCTGGGCCATGGCCGACTGGGTGGCGCGCGGCGACAACGCTGTGCGGCGCCGGATACAGGAGCTGGCGGAGCAAAGCCAGATGCCGGCGGTGCGCAGCCAGGCGGCCATGCTCCTGGCGATTGCCAAGGGCTCTGCCACGAGCCTGTTGGCTAACGGCTCCTTCGAGGCGGGGCGTGATGAGGCGGCCGATGGCTGGTGGTACTGGCTGAAGCCAGATGTGCCGCCCGAACGGCCCATCGGGCGCATGCTACGCAGTCAGGATGTGGCCCATACGGGGTCCTACTCCTTGCTCTGCGATGGCATGCTCCGCGGGGGACCGGTGCAGACCGCTGCTTTCCCTGGACCCGGCAAGTACTATGCTCTCTGTTGGGTATATGTGCCGGAGGGCCAGCACAGCCAGGGCACCGCGGAGCTGTCGCTGACGCCGCTTGATGACCGGGGACAGAACCTTCCCGGGTACAGCTCTCGCCTCGTGCCGCCCGCCGGTCGGTGGACGCTGCTCGTGGTCGGCGCCGATATCCCGGCGACGTTCGAGGGCAAGCCCGTGGCCCAGCTTCGTCCCATCCCCATCGTGGACGGGTTCGCGGCTGGGGGCAAGGTGTACTTCGATGACGTGGGCCTGTATCGCCTGCCGTAGTAGGTCCGACAACGGGCGCAGTGTCCTGCGCCGCCGCCTTCCGAGGTGATGGCGACCACATGGAGCGTCTTTTCGGAACTGACGGTATCCGGGGCCGCGCCAATGAGTACCCGATGACACCGGATGTCGTGTACGAACTGGGACGAGCCGCCGGGTATGTGTTCCGCCGCTACGGAGCGGATACGGTCCTTGTCGGGCGGGACGGTCGCATCTCCGGCGACATGCTGGAGGGGGCGCTGGTCGCTGGCCTCTGTTCGGTTGGCGTCTCGGTCTGCCGCGCGGGGATTGCTCCGACGCCCGCCATCTCGCACCTGACCGGCGTGCTGTCGGCGCAGCTTGGGGTCATGATCTCTGCCTCCCACAACCCCTTCGATGACAACGGTATCAAGTTCTTCAACCAGGATGGCACAAAGATAGACGACGACGTTGAGCGCGAGATCGAGCAGGCCTTCTGGGATAAGAGCCACGGTGACCTGCGACCTACCGGGAGCGCCGTGGGCCGGGTCGTTGAGCGCACCAATGTCATTGACCGTTACCTCGCGCATGTGCGCCAGACCGTCCCGGCGGGCTTCGATCTTTCCGGGCTCACCATCGCCGTGGACTGCGCCAACGGGGCCCACTCACTGACCACGCCGCGCCTGCTGGCGGAGTACGGGGCGCAGGTCATCGCCATCAACAACGTGCCCGATGGTCTGAACATCAACGAGGCTTGTGGCTCCACGCACCTCGAGCCGCTGCGCCGCGCGGTGGCTACCCACCTCGCTGACCTGGGCATCGCCCACGACGGCGATGGCGATCGGGCCCTGTTCGTGGATGAGCGCGGTAACCGCCTGGATGGCGACCACATCCTGACCATCTGCGGGCTCTATCTGCACGAGCTGGACCGCCTGCGCGACAACGTCCTGGTGACGACAATCCTGGGCAACAGTGGGCTGGATCTGACGCTCAGCCCCCACGGCATCCAGGTCCTGCGCAGCCCGGTGGGAGACCGGCTGGTCTGGGAGAAGATGCGCGAGGTCGGAGCGAGCCTGGGTGGTGAGCAGGCTGGACACATTATCTTCGGTGAGTACGCCCATACCGGTGACGGCCTGCTGACCGCGCTGCAGGTGCTGGCGGCCGTACAGCACTGGGGCAGACCTCTGTCAGAACTGGGCGCGATGCTGACCGTTCTGCCGCAGGCGGTGCGGAATGTGCGCGTGCCCGACAAGCCGCCCCTGGAGGACTTCCCGGCGGTGGCCGAGGCCGTGGCGCGGGTGGAGGCCGAGCTGGCAGGACGTGGCCGCATCGTGGTACGGTACTCGGGCACTGAGCCGCTGGCGCGGGTCATGGTCGAGGGCGAGGACGCCGCGCAGATAGACCGCCTGGCCGAGACCGTCGCGGAGGTGCTGCGCGAGGTGCTGAAAGGGGAGTAAAGCGATGGAACGCATGGATCTGCTAGCTCTCTGTGTGCTGGCCGCCATCGCCTGTGGCAATGCCGTGGCACAACAGCCGAAGGTGGGAGATCTGGTCTACCAGACCGACTTCGACACACCTGAGGCGCGTGAGGGCTGGTCTCAGAATCCCGGCGCCCAGTGGGTTGCGGCCGAGGGACGCGGCACCTGCCTCCGGTTCACGGTGCCGGTCGAGCTGGCCGGGGCCATGAACGGCATCCAGCGCACCATAGACCTGACGCCCTATCGTGGCTGCCGCCTGGCTTTCGAGTGCCTGGCCAGGGCTGAAGGTGTGACCCAGCCGGCCAACCCCTGGAACGGCGTCAAGTTCATGCTACATTACCGGTCCGAGGCGCTCGGCGATCAGTGGACCAACCAGAACGATGTCTATGGCACCTTCGACTGGAAGAGGCTCAGCTTCGCCGTGCTGATCGCCGAGGATGCCACCGTCGGCGAACTGGTCCTCGGTCTGCAGGACTGCTCCGGTACGGCATGGTTCGACGAAGTGCGGGTGCAGGTCTACAAGCTTCCCCTGCCGCAGCGCCCACGGCCGATGGCTAACCCCGGCCCGGCCTTCAAGGGGCACGACCTGCCCCGCCTGCGCGGCGTCATGTCACCCAACGAGTTTCGCGACGAGGACCTCCGGGTGCTGGGGCAAGAGTGGAACGCCAACGTCATCCGCTGGCAGATGACCCGCAACTGGGGCCAAATCGGCACCGACCGTGACCTGACCGAGTATGACCAGTGGCTGGGACGCGAGCTTGATGACCTCGACCGGGTGCTGGAGGCCTGTGGGCGCTATGGCATCAAGGTCGTGGTGGACATGCACTCCCCGCCGGGCGGACGGCTGGAGGGCAGCGAACTGGCGATCTTCCACGAGTCGCAATACCAGGACCACTGGATGAAGCTCTGGGAGATGATCGCCCGGCGGTACAAGGGCAATCGGGTCATCTGGGGCTACGACCTGGTCAACGAGCCGGTGCAGCACCGGCCCTCGCCGCCGGGGGTAGCCGACTATCTGGAGGGTCAGGTGCGCGTCGCGCGGGCCATACGGGCCATAGACCCGGTTATGCCAATCTTCATCGAGGCCAACGAGTGGGACTCGGCCGCGGGCTTTGAGGAACTGATGCCGGTGGACGTGCCCAACGTCATCTACCAGGTCCACATGTACACCCCGGGCGAGTACACCCACCAGGGGGTCTACGACAAGACGCACGTCTTTGCCTATCCCGGCTTGATCAACGGCGTGCAGTGGCACAAGTACCGGCTGCGCCAGTCCCTGCAGGCCGTGCGTGACTTTCAGTTAGCCTATAACGTGCACATCTACGTGGGGGAGTTTTCGGCCGCGCGCTGGGCCCCCGGCGCGGCGGAGTATCTCAGCGACTGCATCGAGCTGTTCGAGGAGTACGGATGGGACTGGACATACCACGCATACCGCGAGTGGGATGGCTGGAGCGTTGAGCATGGCCCCGATCCCAACGACCACCAGCCCACCGCCGAACCGACCGACCGGATGAAACTGCTGCTGAGCTGGTTCGCGCGGAACGAGAAGTGACGACAGGCGCGCCCGGGCCGGCCTCTCCAGAGGGCGTTACCGGCACCTCAGCCGCACCTGCACCTCCGCGCCGGGCTTCAGGTCCAGGCGCAGGACCAGGTGTGCCTCGCCCTCCAGGTTGCGGGCCATGATCGCCTCCCTGGCGTCTGTCTCGATAGGCGCGTCGGGGTCCACCTCCGGCGGCAGGCCCCACAGGCAGATGGCGTAGTCCGGCTGCTCCGCGGCCGTGTCCAGACGCACCGTCGCCACCAGCGTGTTGCCCTCCCGCCGCCACGGGGACAGCGCCACACTCACATCCGGCACGTCCACCGGGGCGATGCTGCTGCCCTCCGGGCCGGTCTCCTGCTGTGTGTAGTCGAACCACCAGATGGGGTTGGGGCACTCGCGCTCGAAGCGGATCGAGGCGCGCTGGTCCTCGACCAGGACATACTCATAGGACAGCGGGTCCTTGAAGCGCGTCGTGCCGTTGCGGCGGTGGGCCATAAGCACCGACATGCGCGTCTCCCACGGCAGGCGCTCGCGCGGGACGAGGTGGTACTCATTGCACCAGTGACACAGCCACCACCTGTCATACAGCACATGGTCGGTGCGGCTGACAAAGAGCGTACGCGGCGTGGCGGCGAAGTGGCGGCGGTAGTAGTCGGCGATGTCAATGGAGCGGGCGAAGACGACCCGGTAGCGTTTGGGGAAGTCGAAGGCGATGAGGCGCTGGTAGCGCTCCACGAAGTCGGACATGCCCCCATCATCCCCCACCACGTCGCCGCGAGCCCAGTCGCCGATCCGGAAGGCGTCGGTGGCGGGCACGAAGGGCCGGTCGCCAACCTCGCCCTCCGCACTCAGGATGCCGTTCAGGTAATGCCGCACGTGGTTGCCCTCGCGGACGACGGCGAAGTGCTGCCACTCATCCGCCCGTAACTGGGTGGTGACACCCGTTCCCTCCCAGCCCTGGCCCGTGCCGCCGATGAGGTAGAAGCGGTTCGTTGCGGCGCCCGCTTGCTCCAGCGAGAAGCCCCGGTGGTTGCGGCCGCCGTCGTCGTTGTGGCACGATAGCAGGTTGGCCCAGGGGGCCTGCACGGCGCCGGGCCGCACCCAACAGCCCAGGGTAAAGCCGGTCCCGGAGGGCGTCACCGGCCGCTCCATCCGGACGCAGCCGTCTGTGCCATCGAGCCGGACGGCCGCCCCGCGGGGGCCGTCGGTCCAGATGGCGCCACCGACCAGATCTCCCCCGTTGCCCCCGGCCAGATCGCGGACAATCCGGCCTCGCCCCTCGTCCAGCGGCCAGGCAGCTAGCGCACCGCGGAGGGAGCCGACCCCCTCCAGCATCACTCGGCCAACCTCGGTCTCGCTCAGGACGCGGTCAGCCACAAAGACCTCGGCCACGTCGCCATTGAAGGCCCGGTGCTCGGGCACGGTGTACTGGAAGGAGGGGTTGGGATAGCCCGCACCGACCAGGCCGTCGTAGAGGGGGACCGCGAATATGGGGTGTCCGCTAAGCCACGTAGCGTTCACCAGCTCCTCAAGCCCCTGACGGATGCAGTTCTCCGCCGGCTCCCACAGCCCCGCAGCGGCCTTGAAATGCCAGCTCACCGGGCCGATGAAGTGCCAGCCGCCGCAGAAGTCCCACTGGTGGGCGACGACCTCGCCGCCGGGGCTCTGGTTGGTCTTCCGGCAGTCGGTGGGCGAGGTGAAGTACGGGAACTCGGGCATGCCCAGCCATGGCGGGGCATTGGCCTCCATTAGCCCGCACTGGTCATTGATACCCAGGGCCGCCAGGGCGCGGGTGTAGCCGGGGTCGCGGTCGTGGAACATTTCCAGACGAGCCGAGCGCACCTCGGCGGGGTCGGGCATGAGTGAGCGGGCGCGGTCCAGGAGGGCGCCGTAGTGCTCCAGGCGCTGCTCGTGGGTGAGGTCGGGGGTGTCCGGCAGCCAGGGGATGATCGCGTCGCCGAAATGCCGGTGGTAGCCCAGGAACTTGCGGAAGAGTGCGTCATCCGGGTCGAAGCGGTCGGCGGGCAGACGGTAGTCCAGGGGGATGCCAGTGGCGTGCAGCGTGGGCTCCGCCTCCAGGCCTTCGAAGGCCGAGAACCGCAGGACAACCCAGTCGTCCTCGATGACTGCGAAATAGCGGAAGAACGTCTCTTCGCCTGCCTGCCAGCGGGCCAGATAGCTGCCCGGTCTGCGCGGGGTGTAGGTGACCACCGCCTCGCCACCCGCCAGCGGCACGGCGTGCCTCTCGCGAGGCAGGTGCTCGACCCAGTGCAGGTCACCACCAGCGCGGAAGGCATTGCCGGGCCGGGCCTGCTCCAGGTAGCGAGGGAAGATCTCCAGATCACCGCAGGCGATGCCGGCCGGCGCGTGGAACCGGAACTCGATCGTCTCCCCCAGCCGCAGCAGTCGGCTCGAGGTGCCAAGCTGCGGCTGGTCGGCCAAGTCAGTGCCCATGGCGTACCCTCCGGCGCCCAGACAGATGAAAGCGAGGGGCAACACGATGCCGCGGCAGCTACTCACCGCCCTGCTCCTGTTCCTCGTCGCGGAGGAGCTCATCCAGTGGCTGGACCCAGCCTTCGGCCTCGCTGCTGTCCTGGCGGACGATGATGCCACCGCAGCCAGGACATACGGCCGTCTCCCCCAGGACGGTCTGCTGCAGGCCG
Source organism: Armatimonadota bacterium (assembly GCA_013178155.1). GTDB lineage: Bacteria > Armatimonadota > Zipacnadia > Zipacnadales > UBA11051 > JABLXH01. Next base: position 21,469 of record JABLXH010000022.1, read on the forward strand.
CACAGCCCGCAGCGCTGGAGCACCGGCGACTCGGTCAGGGGCAGGTTAGCGACTGCCTGTCGGCGGCGGGTCTGGGCTCGCCGGCCAGCCTTCCGGCGTCTGCACACTGGCCGTTCATCGGCCGAGAAGTCGAAGCTGCGCTGGTCCATGGGCTGGCCTCACACCCCACTGCCAGAGAGAAGGGCAACGCCCTCCTTGCGGTGAACGTAGCAGCCATTTCCCCGGCGGGGGCATCAGCGCCTGCCGGGCAGGGAGAGGAACACATGCGGCAAAGGATCATCCTCGACACCGACATAGGCACTGACATAGATGACGCCTACGCGCTGGCTCTCATTCTCGCCTCGCCCGAGCTAGAGCTGGTGGGGGTCACCATCGCCAATAACCGGACCGACCAGCGCGCGAAGCTGGCCCTGAAGATGCTCTATGAGACCGGGCTTGAGCGCGTACCCGTCGCCGTCGGCCGGGTCACTGAGACGGGCGGCTCGGTGAACCAGTATCCCTGGGCGGAGGATTTCGTGGCCACGCAGCCCATCGCGCAGTCGGCAGCCGAGTTTCTGGTGGACCAGGTGAACCAGCATCCCGGCGAAATCACCATCCTCGCGGTGGGCCCCTTCACCAACATTGGCGATGCCCTGGCCCTGGACCCGCAGTTTCTCCAGAAGGCCAGAAGCTTCTGCATCATGGGCGGCTGTGTGGGCTGGCCGGAGGGCGCCACACCGGAGATTCGCCCGGAGTACAACATTGTCACCGACATTCCTGCTTCCCAGGCTATGTTTCGGGCTGGGGTGCCGGTGCTGATGGTGCCGTTGGACGCCACCATGCAGGTGCAGCTTCAGGCGGACTTCCGGGCCAGGTTGCAGACGCGGGGGACGCCCCTGACTGACGCGCTGACACGGATGCTGGCCCTCTGGCCCCACGACACGCCGACGCTGCATGATCCGCTGGCCGTGGGCATGCTGCTTGACCCCGCTCTGTGCGGGGTGGCCGAGATGCACATTGAGGTGGACCAGGAGGGGATCACGCGGCCCAGTGCTGGTGAGCCCAACTGCCGTGTGGCCGTCACCCCGCGGGTGGGTGCCTTCCTGCAGCTATTCATGGAGCGGCTGCTGACACAGGACTTGAAGCGGAACTAGGGAGGGCGTCTGATGAGTCAGCTTGCTTTGCTGGGCGGGCCGAAAGCCTGCAGCTTCGACCGAGTGGAGACGTGGGAGCCGGACTACGAGCGGGAGATTGCGCTGTGCAGTCAGATCATCCGCGAGCGGGCATTCTCCAACACCGGGCACCCCATCGCACTGGAGTTTGAGCAGCGGTTTCGTGAGCTTGTCTCGGGGACCGAGTTCGTTCTGCCGCAGAACAACGGTACCTCGACCCTCATCGCCGGGTACTTTGCCGTGGGCGTCGGGCCGGGAGATGAGGTTATCTGCCCGACTTATACCTGGATCTGCAGCTTCGCCCCGGCCATGGTGCTGGGGGCCAAGCCGGTCTTCTGCGACCTGGACCCCGAGACCCTGTGCCTGGACCCGGCTGACCTGGAGCGGTGGATCACCCCGCGCACCAGAGCCATCTGCGTGCCCCACCTGTTCGGCAGCGTGTGTGACCTGGACCCGATCATGGAAGTGGCCCGTGCGCACGGCATCGCGGTGGTGGAGGACTGCTCCCATTCCCATGGCGCGCGCTACGATGGCAAGCCCATCGGGTCCATCGGCGATGTCGGCTGCTTCTCGATGCAGGGCGCCTCGCCGTCCGGCAAGCCTGTGGGGGCCGGCGAGGGTGGGGTCTTTTGCACCAATAACCGCCACTACTACGAGCGCGTCCTGGCCTTTGGGCACTTCAACCGCTACAACATCAGCACGGAGTTGACCGAGCCGCCCCTGACTGAACTGACTACCGCCACTTGGGGCATGATCAAGTTCCGCGCGACCAATCTGTCACTGGCCATTGGCCTGGTGGCGCTGGACAGTCTGGAGTACCGCAACCGGCGCATCAAGGAGAACTACGACGCGCTCCTGGGCCTCATCGCCGATGTCGAATGCTTGCGTCCGGTGAAGTCCTACCCGAAGGCCGAGAATGCTGGCTTCTACGGGAACCTGCGGTTGATCTTCCATCCGGAAGCAGCCGGGGGGCTCAGTCCCGAGAGGTTTGCGGCGGCCGTAGCGGCTGAGGGGGCATCGCTCGGCGGTCGGAACTACGACGGTTACCACCTTACCTCGCCCTTCAGCACCGGCATGGCCTTCTACGACGACGGGCGCGGGGTCATCTCCCCGCAGGAGGGCTATGTGCCGCAGGGCCCCGGCAGCCTGCCCAAGGCCGAGAAGGTCATCCCCAACATCCTGGCGCTCCCCACGATGATTGACCCGCCTGATGGCTACATCGAGGGGATGGCGACAGCGATCAGGAAAGTGGCGCACCACTACCGGGACCTGCTGTGAGGTTTTCGGCTGCTCGGCCGTGACACCGCGGCCCCGCCTTCCCCTGGGATTGCTCGTGGGGTATAATGGCGGGGCCGTCGGATTCGCGCCAGGACGAAGGATGTCGCATGAGGATCTCTTTTGACTGTCACGTCCACACGCTGCGTTCGGCATGCGGGGAGGACATCACGGACGAGTGGCTCTTCCAGCAAGCGCGGACACGGGACCTGTGCTTCGCTGTGACGGACCACACCATGCACCTCTATTACGAGCCCGAGATCGCCTGGGCCATGTACCGCGAGGATGCCATCGAGCTGTTCGAGGCGCGCAAGGCGGTGGGGCGCGAGCGCGTCGTGCGGTACATGGAGGACCTGCGCGCCGGGGGCTGCCCGAATCTCCTGGTAGGTGTCGAGTTGGATGTGCTGCCGGACGGCCAGTTCATGTTTCCCGACGACCTGCGGGGTCAGTTGGACATCTGCCTGGGCGCGGTGCACGTCCTGCCTAGTGCCGAGGCGAGGGGTCAGCAGCCGGCTGTCGAGGCGGAGCAGCGGCAGCAGACCCTGTGGCTGATGGAGTACGGTGTGGATGTGCTGGCCCACCCCTTCCGAACGATGCTCAGCAGCGGCTACACCGTGAGCGACGACCTGGTCACCTGGACGGTGGAGCAGGCTGCCGAGCACGGCGTCGCTCTGGAGGTCAACTCGCACAAGCGATATCGCGACCACGACCTGCTGATGGTACGCAGGTGTGACGAGCTTGGCGTCCGGCTGGCGTGCGGTTCGGATGCCCACAACACGCGGGAGTTCGGTGTCTTCGACTACCAGCGCCAGGTCTTCTGCGAGGCGGGTCTCAGCGACGGACGGCTGGCTGAACTGCTCTTCACACCGGAGATGTGCGGCACTTACCGCTGACCTGGGACGCTAGCCGTGAGTACCCTTGGCACTCAGGCCAGCATCGTCTTCCAGGTCTTCACGGCGGAGGCGCCACGGTATGTCGAGGCGCTAATGGCCGCTGTGTAAGGACAGGCCGGAGCCAGTCTCCAGGAGGCCACAAGCGAGCCGCTCGTGGGCCGTCCGGCGGGCGGACTGACCGGGACTCCGGTACTGCTTTCAGTTCTGGCACTCTATGATGCGGAGTGACGGTCCAGGTGAACCCCATGCGTGAGCGACTGATGGTGGTGGCCGGCAGCTCGAATGTCCCCCTGGCAACGGAGATCTGCCATCACCTGGGTATCCCACTGACGCCGGTGGCCATCAGGCGCTTCTCCAACGAGAACACCTTTGTCCAGATCCTGGAAAGCGTCCGCGAGGCCGACGTCTTCGTCATCCAGTCACTGTACCCGGCACCCAATGAGATGCTGGTGGAGTTGATGCTGCTTTGCGACGCGCTGCGCAGTGCGTCAGCACGCCGTATCACCGCGGTCATCCCGCACTACTCCTATGCCCGCTCTGACAAGAAGGACCAGCCGCGTATCTCCATCGCCGCCCGCCTGGTAGCCAATGTGCTGGCGGCCTCCGGCGCGGACCGTTTCCTGACCATGACCCTGCACTCGGAGCAGGTCCATGGCTTCTTCAGCCGTCCCACCGACCATCTTCAGGGCGCGCCAGTCGTCTGCGACTACCTGGCCCGTACCGACCTCAGCAACGCTGTGGCCCTCCTGGACATGGGGCAGGACAAGCGCGCCGCGGGCTACGCGGAGCGGCTCAACATCCCTGTCGCCGTCATGTCAAAGCGCCGCATCAGCGACACCGAGGTGGAGATAACCAATCTCATCGGCGATGTCAGGGATCGCGACGTCATCTTCCTGGATGACGAAATCAGCAGCGCCACTTCCCTGATGGCGTCGGTTGAGGCGGTGGCGAAGCTGGGTGTCCGATCCGTGCGGGCCGCCTGCACCCACGGGCTGTTCTGCGGCCAGGCCTGCGCCTTGATTGAGGCTTCACCGCTGGTGGAGGTGGTGTCCACCAACACCGTGGACCTGCCCCCGGAACGGCGCATACCGAAGATCAAGGTGCTGTCGGTGGCGCGCCTGTTCGCCGAAGCCATCAAATGCATTCACGACGGAGAGTCAGTGGGAGCGCTCCTGCGCCGACAGGACCTCTAGAGGCGTCCCGTAGGCCCGACCGATCTCGCTCGGTCCACCACCAACCAAGGGAGACGAAAGCCATGTTCCGGAATCTGAGTTGCGGTGCGCTGGGCATCAGTGCCAACCTGGCGCAGAGTATCGAGTATGCCAAACTGGGGGGATTTCAGGGCGTGGACGTCCCCCTCGGTGAAGTCGAGAGCTACGGCGTGGAAGCCTTCAAGGCCCTGTTTGCTGAGAACGGCATGCAGATGGGCGGCGTCGGATTGCCGGTGGACTGGATGGGGTCCGAGGAAGCCTGGCAAGCCAGTCTGCGAGCCCTGCCGGCAGCCTGTGAGCTGGCCCGGGCCGTCGGCGCCACCCGCTATGCGACCTGGGTCCCCTCGTGGAGCGACGAGCGCGACCTGGCCGCAAACCTCGATTTCCATGTCACGCGCTTTCGTCCCATCGCGGAAATCATGCGCGACTACGGTATTCGGCTGGGGCTGGAGTTCATTGGCCCCAGGACGCTACGGGCCGGCCACGCCTATGAGTTCGTGTATGACCTCAAGGGGATGCTCGAACTATGCGAGCGCATTGGGACAGGTAACGTCGGCTTACTGCTGGACTGCTGGCATTGGTACACCTCTGGTGGCACCACCGAGGACTTGGGCTTGCTGACCAACGAGAACGTGGTCTACGTGCACGTCAACGACGCTCCGCTGGGCGTACCCCTCGATGAACAGATTGACAACGTCCGCGACGTGCCCGGAGCGACGGGAGTCATTGACATCACGGCCTTCCTGCAGGCTCTGGAGTACTGCGGCTATGATGGGCCGGTCACGCCTGAACCCTTCTGTGCGCGCCTGAAGGATCTGACGCCCGAAGAGAACGTCACGTATGTCGGCCGCATGCTACAGCAGTGCTGGGAGCAGGCGGGGCTGTAGCGAGTACTCGGCACCGTGGAGAGACGGCAGCATGGCACCTGAGACCAACACGACAACGCCGCAGACCGTCTTCATCACTGGTGGAGCGGGCTTCCTCGGCATCAATCTTATCCGCTACCTGCTGGAGCGGGGCTACAATACCGTCTCCTATGACGTCGCCGCGTTCACCTACCCGGAACAGACAGACGCCCGGGTCCGCGTGGTGCAGGGCGACATTCGCGACTTGCCCACCCTGCAGCAGGCCATGGAGGGCTGCGACCTGGTGGTGCACACCGCCGCAGCCCTGCCGCTGTACAGCGAAGACGACATCATGACCACGGATGTGGACGGCACGCGCAACGTCTTGCAGGCGGCGCAGGCAGTGGGCATCCGCCGGGTCGTCCATATCTCCTCGACCGCTGTGTACGGTGTACCCGACCACCACCCGCTCTATGAGGACGACCGTCTCGAAGGGGTGGGAGCCTATGGGAAGGCCAAGATCCTGGCAGAGGAGGAGTGCCTCAAGGCGCGCGGGCAGGGCCTGATTGTGCCGATCCTGAGGCCCAAGTCCTTTGTCGGCCCAGAGCGTCTCGGGGTCTTTGCGATGCTCTACGAGTGGGCCTACGAAGGCCACGGTTTCCCGATGCTGGGTAGCGGGAAGAACCTCTACCAGTTGCTGGATGTGGAGGACCTCTGCGCGGCCATCCACCTCTGCCTGACCTTGCCGGACGACGTGGTCAACGACACCTTCAACATCGGGGCGAAGCACTTCCGCAGTCTGCGGGACGACTTCCAGGCCGTGCTCGACTACGCCGGACACGGTAAGCGCATCAAGTGCCTGCCCGCGGGACCGGTGGTCGCGGTGCTGAAGCTGCTGGAGAAGCTGCGGCTGTCACCGCTGTACAAGTGGATCTACGAGACGATAGACAAAGAGTCCTTTGTCTCCATTGAGAAAGCCGAAGCGAAGCTGGGCTTCACCCCCCGCTACTCCAACGAGCAGGCCCTGATCCGCAACTACCAGTGGTACGTTGACCATCTGGACCAGATCCGCCAGACGAGCGGGGTGTCACACCGGGTGCCGTGGAAGCAGGGGGCTCTGAAGCTGGCGAAAGTCTTCTTCTGAAGGCATCGGCGGCCGTGACGTGCACCGTGGAGGCCTTTCGGCAGCCCATGACCTGCTACCTGTCACTGGGGTCCAACATGGGTGACCGGGCGCTTTACCTGGTCCGGGCCATCGGCTTGCTGGCGGCCGATGAGCGCCTGCAGCTCTGCCGGGTCTCCCCGGTCTATGAAACTGCACCGGTGGGCTACACAGAACAGGGACCCTTCTTGAACCTCGTCTTGTCTCTGGATACAGAGCTGGTGCCGGAGGAGCTGCTGGCCATTGTCCAGCAGGTGGAGACGTCGCTGGGGCGCGTCCGGACTTTCCGCAACGCGCCGCGCACCATGGACATAGATCTGCTGCTTTGCGGCGAGGAGACCCGGCAGACGCCGGCCCTGACCCTCCCCCACCCGCGAATGCTGGAGCGCCAGTTCGTGCTGGTTCCGCTGGCGCGGATCGCGCCGGACCTGCAACCAGACGGGATGACGGCGGTGGCGGAACTAGCCGACCCGGCCAGTCCTGAGGTTCGGCTGGTGGGCACACTGCGCGAAGCGCTCGGGAGTGCCACCTGATGCTGGGCAGCATGCGTCTGGCCGAGAGGGTGCAGTTCTTCCGCGAGCTGGCTACGCTGGTGGATGCCGGGATGTCCTTGGGCATGGCCCTCTCGACCCTGGAGGGTCGCCGCACCAGCATGGAGTTGAAGCTGGCGACTCAGGAGGCGGCCCGCAAGGTCTCGTCAGGACAGCGGCTCTCAGACGTGATGGCCCGGCACCCCCGGGTCTTCTCTGAACTGAACCGGGCCCTGGTGGCTGCCGGGGAACAGGGCGGTCGTCTGGATGACATGCTCAACCTGAGCGCCGACTATCTCGAGCGCGAGTTGGAGTTTCACCAAACACTCTCGCGGGAGACGTTCTACCCCAAGCTCGTGGCGGGAGCTGTGCTGTTCATCCCCCTCATCACGAGAATGGTCATCACGGCGATAACCGGGTCTATGGGACAGGCCCTGGCGGTGGGTCTCGTCGGCCTGGCCTGGTGCACGCTGATACTGGGCCTGCCCATTGTGGTCGTCTACGTTCTCGTGCAACGGTACGGAGCTTCGCGGCAGGGCCGTATCGGCCTGGACCGCCTCAAGCAGCGCATCCCGTTGGTCGGCCCCATCGTCACCAAGCTGTCCTGGGCCCGTGCCTGCCGGGCGCTGTCGGCGCTCTACAGCGCCGGCGTACCGATCAACGCCGCGGTGCAACTGTCAGCCAAGACGGCGGGCAACCATGCCGTGGAGGAAGTGTTCCTGCGGGCCCAGCGGCCGCTCGAGGAGGGCAAGCGCCTGAGCGAGGTGCTGGCCCAAAGCGGCCAGATCCCCGCCCTGGCCCTGAGCATGCTGAAGACAGGCGAGGAGTCCGGGAACATTGACGCCACGATGAACAAGGTCGCCGACTACTTCGAGGCGGAAGCCTCCACCTCACTCAAGAAGCTAACCCTGGCCATTGTCCCGGTGGCCGTGATAGTATTCGGTGTTGTGGTACTGTTTCAACTGGTGGGCTTCTACCAGGGTTACTTCAGCGCCGTGTTGAGCCAGTAGGCCGACACGTCGCCACGAGGAGTCGCTGCGGCAATGCGCATTGAGAGCACTGTCCGGGGGGTACGGGCCTTCGTTGATGCTGCGCGACGAGAGGGCAGATCGGTGGGGCTGGTGCCCACGATGGGGGCGTTTCACGCCGGACACCTGTCCCTGATGCGACGCGCGGTCGCTGACAATGACGTGACCGTGGTCAGCCTGTTCGTGAACCCTACCCAGTTCGGACCGCAGGAAGACTTCAGCCAGTACCCGCGCGACCTGGAGGGCGACGCGCAGAAAGCACGGGAGGCAGGAGTCTCCCTGATCTTCGCCCCCAGCGAGGAGGAGATGTACCCACCGGGCGCCTGCACCTGGGTCACTGTGGACCGTCTGACCGAGGGACTGTGTGGACGTTACCGCCCCGGACACTTCCGAGGTGTGACGACGGTCGTGACCAAGCTGCTCAATGTTGTTCAGCCTGACCGCGCCTATTTCGGTGAGAAGGACTACCAGCAACTCCAGGTCATCCGCCGCATGGTCCGTGACCTGCTGATACCGGTGGAAATCATCGCCCAGCCCACCGTCCGCGAGCCAGATGGCCTGGCCATGTCCTCCCGCAATGCTTACCTCAGCCCCGAGGAACGGCAGGCGGCGGTGCGCCTGCCCCAGGCCCTCCAGGCGGCAGCCGATCTGGTGAGACAGGGCGCAACAGGCGCCGACGCCGTGCGGCGGGCCCTGGAACTGCTGCAGAGTGAGCCGCTCCTACGGCCGCAGTACGTGGAGGCCGTGGATCCCGAGACGCTGGAGGACCGGTCCGCATCCGGGGCACCGCTGGTGCTGGCAGCGGCGGTGATGGTGGGCAAGACGCGACTCATTGACAATATCCGCGTGAACGGATAGAGGATAGCTGAAATGTTACGGCACATGGCAAAGAGCAAGATCCACGGGGCGACGGTCACCATGACCGAGCTCCACTACGAGGGCAGCATCACGTTGCCGGCGGACCTGATGGAGGCGGCCGACATCCTGCCAGGCGAGCGTGTGCAGGTCGTCAACCTGTCTAATGGCCAGCGGCTGGAGACCTATACCATCGCTGGCGAGCGAGGCTCGACGACGGTCTGCCTGAACGGCCCGGCGGCCCGGCTGGCGGTCGTGGGCGACCGCGTGCACATCATCTCCTATGCCTTCTACTCTGACGAGGAGGCCCGGACGCTCAACGTGATGACAGTGCACGTTGATCAGCACAACCGACCCATCTCTGGCGGAGCACAATGCCCGGCCGAGCCGGAGCGTGAGTGATGGACTGGCGGGAAGTCGTCGCTCAGGCCCTGGCCGAGGATATCGGCCCCGGGGACATTACCACCGAGACCACGGTCCCGGCCAGCCTCCGCGCGTGCGGGGTGTTTCTGGCCAAGGCCGCGGGAGTGCTCTCGGGTCTGGATGTGGCCGCCGAGTGCTTCCGTCAACTGGACCCGGCCTGCGACTTCCAGGCCCGTCTGGCCGAGGGCGATGAGTTTGCGCCGGGTACCACCCTGGCAGTGGTGACCGGATCGGCTCGGGCTCTGCTGACGGCTGAGCGGACGGCCCTGAACTTCCTGCAGCGGCTCTGCGGCACCGCCACCCTGACTCGCGCCTACGTGGACCGCGTTGCCGGTACGAAGGCTCGGATTGTGGACACGCGCAAGACGACACCGGGGCTGCGGCGGCTTCAGAAGACGGCCGTGCGGGCGGGTGGGGGCCACAACCACCGCTTTGCGCTCTACGACGGCGTGCTGCTGAAGGATAACCATCTGGCGTTGGCCGGAGGCGTGGCAGCCGCGGTAGCGGCAGCCCGGGCCGGTGCCCCGCACACGCTCCGGGTCGAGGTCGAGGTGACCACCTTGCCCCAGTTGCAGGAGGCCATTGCGGCTGGCGCGGACGTCGCTCTGCTGGACAACATGGACCTGGCAACCTTGCGACAGGCCGTGCAACTGGCGGCAGGACGCATCCTGCTGGAGGCCTCCGGCGGCGTGAACCTGGATACTGTCAGCGCCATCGCTGCCACCGGAGTAGATCTGATCTCGGTAGGGGCCTTGACGCACTCCGCGCCTGCCGTGGACATCAGCCTGGAGATCGAGCCGCTCTAAAGATTCCTGATGGGGGTGTTCCCATGCAGCGCCTCGTCACCCTGTCGCTGGCGGTGGCCCTCTCCGGTTGGGCTGCCATGGCTCAGGGACCGGCGGTCAACCTGGCCCTGGGTCGCCCGTACGTCTCCAACGCGCCGGTTCTGCCAGGCTGGACCGGCCTGGTGGATGGTGACCGCGAGTCGGACAGCGCGCCAGCCTGCTTTGCCACGGCCAACTCTCCCGAGTACCCCAAACATGTCACGATCGACCTCGGAGGCCAGTGCACCATCAACAAGGTCGTCGTGTATAACAGCGGCAACGGCAACACTCGCACCGTCTCCTTGGCCTCCTCGCCTGACGCGCAGAACTACAAGCTACTGCGCGAGCCTGACTTCATCTTCGCGGACCGTGATCCGCTCTTCCTCTCGGTGGCCTTCCAGCCCCGTGTGGCGCGTTACGTCCGAATCACCTTCCGGGACACCTGGAAAGGAGGCCTGGGTGGCGACAACTGCCTCTTCTTGCGGGAAGTGGAGGTCTACGGCCAGGCGGGCAAGGAGATGCGGGATGATCCGCTCAAACTGGCCGCCACCCAACCCCCCTTTGAGACTGACCGGGCCGTGAGCATCTTCCGGCGGTACTGCCTGGAGCAGCCTGGTGACCTGGACATCGCGGTCATCGGCGACCTGACGGTGATTGACGCCGACAAGGAGGGCCACTGGGCGACGGTGGCCGCCAATGCGCTGCGGCGTTTCTACCCCGACAAGCGACTGACGGTGGAGATCGCCGGCGGGACCTCGGGCAGTATCGCTTACGGGCTTGAGTGGGCGCAGGAACGTCGCGGCTCGCTGGCGCCGGACCTCGTACTCCTGTCCTACGGGGCGCAGGCCGCTGCCGCCAAGGCCGACGTCAATGAGTTTCGCGTCAAGTACCAGGGCCTGGTGAATGAACTGCTGACGCACACCGCGGCGCTGGTCGTAGCGATCACGCCCCCGCCGTACCTTTCCAGCGCCGCGGGGCCTACGGGGGAAAACGCCGAGCGGGGGACCTGGCCCTATGCCTGGGCCGTGGAGCAGGTGGCACAAAGCCAGCAGCTACCCCTGGTGCGGACGGCCAGCGTCCTGGCGCGAGTGACTGACGCGGCCGACCGTGCGTCGCTGCTGCTGGACAGCCAACACCTGGGCGGAGCTGGCCACCAGGCCCTGGGTATAGCCATTGCCGACCTTTTGCGCTAATATAGCCAGCAATCGCCGTGACGCGTTACGGACCGGCGCAGCCGGGACGCCGCAGACTTCGCACAACGGGATGATGAGCTATGCGCACTCTGGGCGGCGTACTCCTGGGGATCGGGCTTTTCTTTCCTGGTATCGTTCTGCTGCAGTGGCTATCGGTGAACGTCCTGGGCATCTATGACTCGATGACACTCACCGACGGCTGTCTGGTGATGATCATCATCCTGCTGTGCGTGAATCTCGCCCATATGCGGCCGAGCCGTGCGGCACGCCCGGCGGACCGTCGCCGCAGTGACTACGACTTCGAGCCGACCCCCGCCCCGCGTCTACGTTACCTGCCCGGGTCTGGCGGCACCGACCGCAAGCGACGGCGGACGGACACCCCGCGGCGCCCCCGTCGGCGATAGACCCAGACACTCTGACAAAGGCAAGGGCCCAGCTTGAATGCTGGGCCCTTGTTGCTCCTCCCTCCCCCGCGCGATCGAAGCGGGGCGCGCTGAGCGGACGCGGTGCGGCTACGACATGTCAATCTCCACGTTGTTGGCCACGGGCCCGTAGATGGTGTAGTCGGTGCGGCAGGTCTGCAGGATCGAGCCGGGCACGTACTTGTTGGGATAGCAGTGGGCAGCCAGGCGGGCAATGAACCGCTGCCATGACATGTTGGTGCCCGGCCCGCACATGCCATCCAGCCAGAAACTGCGGTGCTTGGCGCCCAGGATGTCGGCTGGCGCGATGGAGGCAGCCTTGGGCGGCACCCACGACCAATCGCCGCCGAAACTGTGCAGGGCATTCTGCATGATCGTCATCGGGTGCAGCTCAACGATCTGCGCCTTGGCCTGCTTGTACTCCTCCAAAGTGGCATAGTTGTCCCCCAGGTGGCTCTCGAAGAAGGCGATGTGGCCGCACCAACCGATGCCGCCGTAGCAGCAGTCGGCCCCACCGGCCGCCGCAATCATGTCCGAGTAGTGGTCAATGTTGGCGGTGTTGGGGAAGTTGATGTTCTCCGGCTTGGGGCGCAAGTCTTCGCGAATGCGTCCGAAGAAGTTGCCCATCATGGCGGTGGCGAAGGACCCTTCCCAGTCCGGCGGCGCCGTCTGGCCGTTCTCATCGGCATATTCGTCCATGTTGAAAGTGACCAGGTGCTTGCAGTCGATGTTGAGGCGGTTGATGATGTTAGCGGCAATGGCATACTGGGGCACCGGGCCCACGGGGAGAATGAGCACACACTGGCGCCCCTCCTCGGCGGCCGTCACGATGCGGCTGACGATGTCAAGCGCGAACTCGGAGTAGAAGATCTCGAGGCTTTCGATCAGGCGGATCTTGAAGTCCGGGTTTGGGTGCTTGCAGATGTCTTCCTTCTTGATGGCCCGAACGCGGGCGCATTCAGCCGCATCCTGGAAGGAGATGAACTTGCTGAGCGCTGGTTGGAATGCCATGGTGGCAAACTACCTCCCTGACGTACTCTCGTCGCTTTCCTTACGGCCAGCAGTTCGCCGCGAAAGCCGTGTTTCCTTCCGCCGGCCCTAAGCCGTCGTCTTGCCCCATGGGTCCTTGGGCAGGATCACGCAACCTGCCCCCAGCGTCTGCTTGGGCTCGCCGCTGAACTTCAGTTCGATGACCGTTACCAGCGGGTCAGGTGCCTCGGCCGGCACGCCCTGGAGCAGCACCCGGTCCTTCTCTTGCTTCACCTTCAGCTTCTTGCCGCCCATGATACGGGCCGATTCGATGGTGCAATGCAGACCGCCGATGGAGAAGTCAGTGCCCGGCCACCGGTTCACGTGGTAGTACAGGGTGTTGCCCTTGCGGGTGAACGCGCCCAGGAAGGTCCATTCCTGTTCCATGGGGTCGGTGGCCGTGTAGATGGATTCCCCGTACTTGCCGAGCCACTCGCCAACCTGCTTGAGGATCTTGGGCTGGGGCGGCGGAATGGTGCCGTCGGGCGCGGGACCACAGTTCAGCAGCAGGTTGCCGCCACCTGCCGCGACCTGCCGCAGCATCCCCAGGACCTGCCGGGCACTACGGTACTCAGGCTCAATGGGCCCGTAGCCCCAGGAGCCGTTGAAGGTCATGCAGGCCTCCCACATTCGCTGCTCGGCCACGATGTGCTCTTCGGGCGTGCCGAAGTCACCGGGGAGTTGGTTGCGGTTGTTGATGATGATGTCAGGCTGCAACTCCAGCACCATCTTGTTCATTTTCTCGGACTCCCAGCCGGCGGCGTCCAGGGGCCAGGATACGTCATACCACATGATGTCAATCTTGCCGTAGTTGGTCAGCAGCTCCCGGATCTGACCGTGAATGTAGTCCACGAATCGCCGTCGCGATTTATCATTCTTGGCACACAGGGCGCCGTCGGGATGATGCCAGTCCATGAGGGAGTAGTAGAAGCCGACCCTGAGTCCTTCGGCCCGGCAGGCCTCAACGTACTCGGCCACCAGGTCGCGCCCCGGTCCGCGCCTGGCGGCGTTGTAGTCGGTCAGCTCCGAGTCAAACAGACAGAAGCCCTCATGGTGCTTGGTGGTCATCACCATATAGCGCTGCCCTGCCTGCTTGGCCAGCTTGGCCCATTTCCGGGCCGGCCACGGGCCAGGCTTCCAGGTGTCAGCCAGCTTCTCATACTCGGCCAGCGGAATCCGCTCCCGGTTCATGACCCACTCGTGGCGACCGAGCTGCGAATAAAGCCCCCAGTGGATGAACATCCCGTATCGGGCCTCGCGGAACCAGGCGAGACGACGTTCGCGGTCCTGTTCCTCGCTCAACGGCTTGGCCGGCTTCTTGGCAGGCATTGAGGCGACCTCCCTTGGATTGGTGGAACGGACACTCGGGTCCGTCTTGCTCACGGGGCTGAAGCGGCCGCTGCCCCGCTGTCCTATACCTTACCGGACTGGACAATCTCGTCCACGAAGTCCAGCAGCTTCTGGAATGAGGCGTGACGTGGCGGATCGGCGTTCCATTGCCAGGCGAACTCGGCATGGATGAGCCATTCCTCCTGGTACCTGGCAATCTCTCGACGGATATCCTCGGCCCGCAGGTCATCGAGATCGAAACGGCGGGGACAGAGCGTACCACGCTTGTGGCGGACGCGCTCGCCCTGGTCGGTGAACGGGTAGACGCGGCAGGTGCCGGGACGGTAGTCGTAGATGCCGCAGCGCAGGTGGCCGCCGACGTCCATCAGGAAGGAGCATCCCCGGTCCAGACCGTCCGGCGGCAGCAGCGCCAGGGCGATGGGCTGTTTCCGGATGATGAAGGCAAATGGCTCCTCCTTCGGATCCTCGTCCACGTACCTGGCGAGGAAGTCATGCACCGGGATGTGCAGGTAGCGGTGGATACGAGCCACGTCAACGATGGAGACCGTGACCGCCAGTTCGCGACAACAGGAGCCAGGACACACCTGGCAGGGGTTGGGGTGGCTCCGGGCCATGGCTCGATCAGCACCGCCGCTCAGGGATGGGCCAGTCGCAGGCTCCGCGCGCTGGCCTCGGCGATGACCCTTTCCTCGTCCAGCTTAAGGAACCTCCGGTCACGCAGGAGGACTTCGCCATCCACGATGACCGTGTGCACGTCACTGGCCTGCGCGGCATAGATGAGCTGGGAGACGATGTCATGCAGCGGCTGGAGATGAGCCCGGCTCAGGTCCAACAGGACACAGTCGGCTTGCTTGCCCACTTCCAGCGTACCGATGCGGTCGGCCAGACCCAGGGCGCGAGCGCTCCCCAGCGTAGCCATGGCGAAAGCCTGCCGCGCCGTGACCGCCGTCGGGTCACCGCGATAGCCCTTGTGGATCAGGGCCGCCATACGGGCTTCCTCGATCATGTCGAGGTTGTTGTTGGAGGCGGCCCCGTCCGTACCCAGCCCCACGACCGCGCCGGCCGCCAAGAGGTCGGGGACGCGGGCGAAGCCGCTGGCCAGCTTCATGTTGCTCGTGGGGCAGTGACAGCAGCCCAGACCGGTCTCCGCAGCCAGAGCGACATCAGCATCGGTCAGGTGCACGCAGTGGGCGGCCGCTACCTGCAATTCCAGCATGCCCAGATCGGCCATGTGCTGCAGCGGCGTCACGCCGTGCTCGCGGATGCTGTCCTCGACCTCCCCGGCGGTTTCCGAAAGATGGATGTGGATACCGAGATGGTGCTCGCCAGCTAGAGTGATGACCTTGCGCAGAAGCAGGTCGGGGCACGTGTATGGCGCGTGTGGGCCCAGCATCGGCGTGACCCGGCTGGGACCCGAGCGGACAAGCTCAACACAGAACTCCACCGCCTCGGCCAGCAGGTCCTCGGCGTTGGGCAGGAAGCCCAGCAAGACACCAGAGGGTACCGCCCTGATGCCGCCATCCACGGCAGCGCGGGCACCCTCGGTGAAGAAATGGTACATGTCGTTGTAGCAGGTGACACCGGCCCGCAGCATCTCGGCAATGCCCAGCAGGGTGCCCCAGTAGACGTCCTCCGGCGCCAGCCGCCCCTCCATCGGCCAGATCTTCTCCTCCAGCCAGGGCTTCAGGGGCATGTCATCGGCCACGCCACGAAACAGGGTCATCGCCGCGTGGGTATGGGCGTTAACCAGTCCGGGGATGAGCAGCATCCCCTCAGCATCAAGCACTTCGGCGTCCGGCGGGCAGGGCGGGGCCTCACTTTCCCGCCCGACGTACGTGATGACCCCATCCTCAGCCTGGAGCAGAGCCGATGGCAGCGGAACGCTCTCGGCGCCGGCCAACAGCAAAGCGTTGGTCACGCGCAACACGCCCATGATGGCAACCTCCAGCAGCAACGGCATGACCGCAGACAGGGCCGGATTATAGCACGCGGAGTCTTCGACCGGCAACGAACAGCAAGAGCTCGCGCCTTCGCGGAGCCAGTTCCAACAGGCGTATAAAGCTGTTATAATGCAGCGCCATGCCTGAGCTGTACTACATTGATACAATGGGTTGCCAGATGAACGAGCGCGACTCCGAGACCATCGCCGGGGTCCTGCAGTCTCTGGGGCTACGACCCACTGACGACCCGCAGGTGGCGCGGGTAGCGATCCTCAACACCTGCGCGGTCCGGGAGAAGCCCGAGCACAAGGTCTTCTCCAAACTGGGTGACTGGGCCAAGCTCAAGCGGGCGCGGCCCGAGCTGGTCATCGGCGTGTGCGGCTGCGTCGCTCAGGTGATGGCCGACGAGATCCGCGCCAGAGCGCCCTATGTGGACCTGATCCTGGGGCCCCGCAATCTCTCGGCGCTGCGTGCCGGAGTGGAGCGCGCCCTGAGCGACGACCGCTGCGCCATTTGTGTCACTGATCCTGATGAGCTGCCCGATGACCACCAGCCGGCTGCCCGCACGCCGGGCGTGTCTGCCTTCGTCAACGTGACCTACGGCTGTGACAACTTCTGTGCTTACTGTGTGGTGCCGTATGCCCGGGGCCGCGAGGTCAGCCGACCGGCGGGCGACATCCTGGCGGAGGTCCAGGAGGTCGTCGCCGAGGGCTACCGCGAGGTCACACTGCTGGGGCAGAATGTCAACAGCTATCGCGACCCCCACAGCGGTGCCGGCTTTCCAGACCTCCTGCGGGCCGTCGGCGCGGTGGAGGGGCTCTGGCGTCTGCGCTTTACCACCTCTCACCCGAAGGACTGCTCGGAGAGCTTGCTGCGCGCCATGGCTGGGACCCCCGCGGCCTGCGAGCATCTCCACCTGCCCATCCAGGCCGGCGCTGACGAGGTGCTGGCACGCATGGGCCGGGGTTACACCTACGCGCACTACAAGAGCCTCGTGGACCTGGCCCGCGAGATAGTGCCGGGACTGGCGGTGACCACCGATGTGATGGTGGGCTTTCCCGGCGAGACAGAGGAGCAGTTTGAGCGGACGCTGGCGGCCTTTGCGGAGATTCGCTTCGACCAGGCCTTCATGTTCAAGTATAGCGACCGCCCGGGGACGGCGGCCGAGGCCATGCCGGAGAAGGTGCCTGAGCCGGTGAAGCAGTCGCGCCTGCAGCGCCTGGTGGCGCTGCAGAACGAGATCGGGCGCGCGGTCAACGCGGCCCAGGAGGGTCAGGTCTTTGAAGTGCTGGTGGAGGGCCGTGACGGCAAGTCGCCAGAGAAGTGGCGTGGACGCACGCGTGGCAACAAGCTGATGGTCTTCTCGGGCGGCCAGGACCGCGCCGGGAAGCTGGTGGCTGTGCGTGCCGTCCGCGGTTTCCTGTGGGGATACCTCGGTGAGGAGGATGCTATGGCATGAAGATCAGAGTCATTGCCTGCGGTGTGCTGCAGCCGGAGCTGCTCAAGCTCGCCCAGGATTCGCCCAACGAGATCGAGATTGAGCTCCTCGAGGCCGGCCTGCACGACCGGCCAGACCTGCTGCGCGAACAGGTGCAAGCAGCCATTGAGCGCGCCGAGGCGGACGGCTGCGAAGCCGTGGCCATTGGTTATGGGCTGTGCGGCCGGGGGCTTTCCGGGGTCGTTGCCCGGTCGGTGCCGGTGGTGATCCCCCGGGCCCATGACTGCATGACGCTCTTTCTGGGCAGCCGCCAGGCTTACCGCGAGCAGTTCGCCCGCGAGCCCGGCACCTTCTACATCACCGCAGGTTGGTATGAGCACAAAGTTCGGCCCATCGGCCATGACAAGGAGAAGTACTACGAGGTCCACGACGACCTGACCAGGGACCCGCGCTACGCGCCGTGGCAGGAGCAGTTCGGTCACGACGAGGCCCTGCATCTGATCCAGTTCCACGATAGCTGGAAGCGAAACTATACGCGGGCGGCCTTCATTGACACCGGTCTTGACGACAAGTCCCGTTACGAGGAGTTCGCCCGGAGCATGGCCGAGGCCCTGGGCTGGTGCTACGAGGCGATCCCGGGCGACCCACACCTCCTCCACAAACTCCTCAACGGCCCGTGGGATGACAGCGAGTTTCTGGTACTGCAGCCCGGCCAGCGCTCAATGGCCTCCGGAGACGAAGGCTTGCTGACGGCGATTGACCTTACCGGCGATACGTCACCCCCGACCCCTCTCCACAACGTGGAGAGGGGAGAACAGCATGGTACAGGACCCGCCGTTGTGGGAAGGGTCTCCGACCCCGACGCCCTTGCTGTGGGAGGGGCCTCTGGCCCCGGTACCGCTGCTGTGGGAGGGATCTCCGACCCCGACGCCGTCTCCGGCTACGACACCGCCAGCACCTCCCTGGGCCTGGGCATTGACGCGGGGGGCACCTACACCGACTGCGTGGTTTACGATTTGCAGACCCGCGAGGTGCTGGCCAAGGCCAAGGCGCTCACCACCCACCACAACCTCAGTGTCGGCATTGACGAGAGCCTGCACAAGCTGGAGCTGCCCCGGCCCGGGGCCATTCGCATGGTGGCGCTCTCGACGACCCTGGCCACCAACTCCATCGTCGAGGGCAAGGGGGGACGGCCCGGAGCGCTCATCATGTCCCCGCTGACCGGCGCTGATCGTGACGTGGACTGGCGTCCCCTTCGCTTCATCCCGGGTGTGATGGACATCCGCGGCGATGAACTGGAGCCGCCGGACCCGGTCGCGACCCAGCAGGCGATCCGCGAACTACTGGCCGAAGGGGTGGATGCCTTCGCCGTTTCCGGCTACGCCAGCGTGCGCAATCCGAACCATGAGCTGCAGGTGCGGGAGCTGATCCGGGGGCTCTGCGACCTGCCCATCGTCTGCGGCCATGAGCTGTCATCGCGGCTGGACTACATCGCCCGGGCCAACACCGCGATCCTCAATGCTCGCCTGCTTTCGGTTATCCGTCACCTGTTGGATGCGGTGCGCGCCTCTTTGCGCAGCCTGGGGGTGAAGGCGCCGATCATGGTGGTCAAGGGCGACGGCTCACTCATCAGTGAGAGTGTGGCGCTGGAGCGGCCGGTGGAGACGATCCTGTCGGGGCCGGCGGCCAGCGTCTCCGGCGCACGGCACTTGACCGACGTCAGCGACGGCCTGGTCTTTGATATGGGCGGGACCACCACCGACAGCGCGACGCTGAGCCAGGGCCTGGTGCGCATCGCCCCCGAGGGCGCCACCGTCGGCGGCTGGAAGACCAGCGTCGAGGCCGCCGACATCGCCACCATCGGCCTCGGCGGCGACAGCCATCTGAGCTTCAACGCCGACCGCGTGCTGTTCGTGGGCCCCCGCCGCGTGGTGCCTATCTGCAATCTGGCTGCGGAGCACCCGGAGATCCGCCCGACCCTGGACCGCTTTGACCACAACGGCGTCACTAACCGCAGCACACCGCAGCTTCTGGAGTTTTTCCGGCTGGGCCGCGACCATGAGGACGCCCCGCTTACTGACCGCCAGCGGGCCGTCGTTGAGGCCCTGCAGGATGGGCCGCTGTCCCGCGAGCAACTCTCTCGCCGGCTGCGGCTGGTGGAGCCGTCGCTGCTGCGCACCGAGGACCTGGAAGACCTGGGCTATGTCCAGCGCAGCTCCCTGACACCCACCGACTTGCTGCATGTTACAGGCGAGTTCACCGCGTTCGATGTGGAGGCGGCACGGCAGGCCCTCCACTTCTTCGCGGGGCTCTATGGGGCACCGCCCGCCACCGTCATCGAGCTGGTTCGCGACGAGATCGTCAGGCGCCTCTGTCTGGAGGTGCTGCGGCATGTCACCGGGCTGCAGCTTACCGGTGCGGGCGACCAGGTTCTGTTGCGGCTTGGCCTGGCTGCGGCCTCGCAGGGGCCACTTTCGGTCGGCATCACCTATGGCCACACTCTCGTGGCCATTGGCGCGCCTGTGCATCCGTTCTTCCCCGAGGTGGCCCGTCGCCTGCACTGCCGCCTCGTAATCCCGCCGCACGCCGAGGTCGCCAACGCCATCGGTGCCATCGCCAGCGAAGTGGTAGTGCGTGAGCAGGCCATTGTGCGACCGGGAGAGCTGGCCGCCTATGTGGTGCATACGCGGGCGGGCAAGCGCGAGTTCGAGAAGCTGGAGCAGGCTGTGCAGGCGGCACGAAAGACGGCCCACGACCTGGCAGTCGAGCGGGCAGGGCTGTCGGGAGCGACGCGGCCGCAGGTGCGCATTGATGTCAACGAGCGCCGGGGGATGCTGGCCGATGGCCAGGAGGAGCTGATCGAGGTCTGCATTGAGGCCACGGCCTCCGGCCGCCCGGAGTTGGACGCGGCCACGTAAGCCAGTCGGTACAGGGCTGCATCGGTCAGGTCCCTGGTCGTCACCCCAGGAGGCACAGGATGTCCTTCCCACCCCAGCCCACCAGCGATCACCCGATCCCCATCCGGGCCCATCATCTGCTGTGCGCCGTGTGCGTGCGGGGAGGGTGTGACAGCCCACCTTGTGGCCTGGAGGCCCTTCAGCCGCTGCTGGATGCCATGTGGGCTGACCCATTTCAGTCACTGCTGCTCCACGCCGACCTGGATATCGCCCTCGCGCACTATCGCGATGCCTACACCAGTCGCGACCCCGTTGCCCTGCCCGAGGGCTTCGCCAACCGACGAGCGGACTATGTCACCCGCAAGAAGGACCTTGAGGTCCTGCGGGTGCTGGGTCTGATTCCCAACTCCGCCCTCCCGGCCTTCATCGCCTATCGCCTGCTCTTCAGTCGCCAGCCGACTTTGCAGGGCATCTGCCGGAGCGCGACAGGGCCTTCAGAGAACTGGCCCGAGTGCCCTCACGCTCGCGCGGGGTACTACGAGCGCATCGCGGCAGAGGGAGAGGTGGGTGACCTCGAGGTCCAGACGCGCCTGGGCGAAGAGTTGGCCGGCCGCGGCCTCTGGGCCATGGTCCACCCTCGCAACCGGGCCGACATGGCTGCCGCCAAGCAGGCCTCGGCGCGTTACATCCGTGAGCAGGCCGACCGGCTCTTCATCCGCCCCGCGCACCTGCTGTGCATCCTGTGTACCGCGGACCAGCAGGAGCCCCTCATCCAGGACAATCTGGTGGAGCTGCGGCAGCGCATGGAGGCGGATCCGGACATCCCGGTCACGCTGACCGAGGGCTGCTGCATGGTCTGTGACTCGTGTAACGTCTATGACCCCGCGCGTCACCTGTGCTATCATGGCCACATCAAAGCGGCGTTGCGCGACCTGATGGTGCTGGAGTTGCTGGACCTGGCGCCCGGGGCGACGCTGCCCGCGGGTGACCTATACCAGCGCATCTATGACTGCATCGGCAGCCTCAAGGAGGTCTGCGGCTGGCGCGATGGCTCGAGCACGGCGCCTTTCTGGGGGCCCTGTTCGTATGATCGGCCGGTCCTGGAACAGGCTCGCGAGATGGGGCTCCTGACGGTTCGCCCAACGAGGGAGAACAGGGGAGTGTGAGGTGCAGATGGGTAAGCGCGTGTTGCTGCTGACAGTGCTGGCGTCATTGCTCGCCGGCGGGTGCCCGCCGCGCGAGACGACGGTCGCCCCCCCTGAGCCGGTGGCGAAAGCTGCGGCGCCTGCGGACTTGGCCCTCTCCAGTCCAGCCTTCGAGGAGGGGGCCGCCATCCCGGTGCGACACACCGGCGACGGCCAGAACCTCTCCCCGGAACTGCGATGGACTGGAGACCTGCCGCCGTCGGCGCAGGTGCTGGCGCTGGTCATGGATGACCCGGATGCACCCGGCGGGACGTTCACGCACTGGCTGGTCTACGACATCCCAAAGACTGCGACGAGTCTTGCCGAGGGCGTGGAGCCAAACGCCATGCTGCCGGACAATGGCGGCAAGCAGGGTACCAACGACTTCGGCAAGATCGGCTACGGCGGGCCTGCGCCACCGCCCGGCAGCCTGCACCACTACCACTTTACCCTTTACGCGCTCGACGCCCCGACCGGACTGGAGCCGGGGGCGCAGCGGTCGCAGTTTGACCGGGCGGTGAAGGACCACATTGTCGCCAAGGGCGAGCTAATGGGGACATACGCCCGCTGATCCGACATCACCGCGGCGCCCGGTTCCAGCCTTTGTCCTTGGCCGCCTGCTCCTGGTCCGGGGGAACGCGATGGGGCTTGCCGTCCTTGTCGAACCAGGGGTCGCCGTCGCCGATGGGGACCTCCTTGCGTTCGCCCGTGTTGGGGTCGGGCACAGGCTCGTGGTCACGGATCCACGCGTCCCAGTCCATGCCGATGCGATCCATCACCTGGTTGCGGTAGTTCAGCACGTCGTTGACCGTGCGGAACTGGTTGGCGCGCCAACGCGGATCGGTCTTGACCGAGGCGATGACCCCCTGGCCCAGCGCATAGGCCTGGGCGAAGTTCGCCTCCGGGCCCCAGACCCCGTTGGCCACCAGTATCCAGTTGCCCAGCCCCCCCAGCAGCGGCGATTGGTCCAGCATCCAGGTGACCACATCCAGGCGCATGCGGATGGGGGTGCCACCGACCGTACCGGAGTAGTCCGCAAAGACGCGATCCACCCGCGGCTGGCTGCCCAGGCCCAGCGCTCTGATGGCCGCCATGTAGGCCTGCGCGGAACGCGGCAGTTCGTGCACCCCGGCCAGCCGTAGTCCGGGCACCTTCTGTTCCAGATAAGGCAGGATGATCGTTTCGGCGGCCTGACCCGCAGGGCAGTACGGAACGGTGATGTTAAAGGTGCCCGGTTGGGCGGTGAAGGCGCCGGTCAGGCCGTCCGGAGCGGCGACCTGCCAGACGAAATAGCCCGGCACGAGCTCGCTGCGGAAGATCTGCCCTTCCCATCGCCAGCCGCTGGGCAGCGTCATCCGGTAGGCGTTCTCGGTCGGCTCGCGCAGGAAAGTCAGCGACACGGTGGGGATCAGCCTGAAGCTCGCCAGGGCCGCCTTGACGTCCTCCACCCCCGCCTCGTACACCTCGGGGCGGGCCATGGCCCCCACCACGAAGCTGCGGCCGCGTTCCGTCCGGCAGAGCCACCGCTCGCGCACGGGCCCCCGGGCGCCGTCGGAGGTCATCTGAAGCTCCCACTCGTCGCCATTCCCAGTGGCTGCGACGATGGGCTTTGCCCCGTTGCCAAGTAGTTCGAGTGCTCTTGCCAAAGCCTTGGCTTCCTGCGCAGGCGGCTGTGGGGCATTGAAGAACCACAGCGCTGGGCTGAGCGCGAGGGAGGCTCCGCTGGCGGCATCCAGCGCAATCTCGAGGTTACCGCCGGGGCCAGTGGTCATCACCCAGTCCTCAGGGATGGTCACGCTGAAGCCGGCAACAGGGTTTTCCCGGGTCACACGCGGCACCGGCTGGCCTGCGGCCAGGCTTGCCGCCAGTATCGCCAGTAGCGAGACCACGAACAGCGTACGCATCCTGCACCTCCCGTTCGCCGTCTGTCACTAGCGCGAGATTCGTTCGCTGTCGCAAAGCCTCTTCCTGCCGATGGCGCACCATCAGCCCACGACCACGGGGCAGCGACTGCTGTCGGGGCTC
Source organism: Armatimonadota bacterium (assembly GCA_013178155.1). Lineage (GTDB taxonomy): Bacteria > Armatimonadota > Zipacnadia > Zipacnadales > UBA11051 > JABLXH01. The sequence continues at coordinate 45,144 of JABLXH010000022.1, forward strand.
TTACCCGGGAGAGAAGTCGTACATCGGGCGCTGCAGGATGACGCTGACGGCACTCCAGAAGGCTCCGACGCAGTACTCGCCGATGATCACGCCGAAGACGAAGGGGAGGAATCGCTGGTAGGTCTTGTGGCCGGCCCAGCGCAGTATCGCCCATTTCACCAGCCAGGCGATGACGAGGCAACTCCAGAAGTACTCCACACCAAACACCATGTCCAGAGCGTAGCCGGCTGGATGCAGGGGCCACCAGGAGAACTGGGTCCGCAGCCAGATCATGGCGACTGTCGCCACCCCACCCACGCCCATGAACAGCATCTTCTGCCAGCTCGGCTCCTGCGGATAGCCGATGTAGGAGGCGAGTTGGGTCCACTGTCCCCCATTGTGGTGGATGAGGGCCGTGGTCCCGTGCTCGTAGGTCAGGTGAATGGCGGACCAGTAGCTAAAGAGTCCGCCGAGCAGGAAGGCGATGGCCATCCCTACCGCCAGGCGGCGCGGCTCGGCGCCCGACACCTCGGCCATCTTCAGCGCCTCCAACTGCACTGGCATCGGCGTGGTGCGGTAGCCCCGGCCGCTGAGCCACCAGAAGTACGGGAAAATGGCCAGGTTGCGGGCTCCCACTCCCCGGGTGCCGGCCACGGCGACCTGGAGGGTAACGGCGTTGATGTTGCCGGCCATCTCATGGGCCGGAGGACCCAACTCCGCCCGCACACGGGTGACGGCGGTGTGCAGCACGATGACGAAGGCCAGGAAGGCGAGCACCGAGCCGAGGGTCATGCCAGACTTCAGGCAGACGGCAATCAGAAACACCAGCCCAATGAAGACAGCAGTCACGGCGGCGCGGTAGCTCAGCGGGTCCGCCCCCTCGGCCTGTCGGGCCAGACGGCCGCGCCACAGGTCACGACCGATCTCGGCGAAGTGCCGACGACCAACCCACATGGCGTACCCAAACAGCACAAACCAGGCGCCAAAGGTCTGCTCGGTGAGGTAAGGCAGCCCCGGCATCAGCCGGATGGGCATGGCAGTGGCAGCCACCTCCAGCAGCTTGCGGAAGACGAAGAAGAACCACATGGAGAAGCACAGGTCGAGCGGGATCAGAAACCCGAGCGCGGTGAGGAACGGGTAGAGAGGGATGCCCACGCGCCCGATGGCGTTCCACGGCCGCCCCCAGGACCAGGTGTCTATGAAGTGCTTGCCATCATGCCGCACATCAATGAGTGGCAGCGCCGGCCAGAACGTATGCAGGCCATTGTAGAGGTCCAGCAACGCACCGGCGGCAATGCCCAGCCAAAGGACCCGGTTGCTGAAGAACTGGGCGTTGCCGCCCTCATGGGTCATCACCAGGGGCAGTTGAACGATGGGATAGCCCAGCTTCTCACGCTCGGTCCACTGCTTCCGCAGCAACACATTGATGCCGATCATCACCAGGCCCACAGCCAGCACGATAGCGCACCACCACAGGACCGGCCCGACCCAGGCCCGCCAGAAGCCATACTCATACAGTGACGAACGACCATCGTAGAAGGGTTCCAGCACCCGGGGGTCGCTGACCGACAGGAAGCGGGGGAGGTACTCGTGGAAGAGCTGCTCCCAGTGGTTTGCCTCGTTGGCGTACCAGAACCCGTGGGACAGATTGGGTACCCCGAGCTGCAGGGAGTCGTGGCCGGCCAGCATGATGGCGATGGCCACCATGGCGTAGATGGTCACGAATTCCGCCTGCGTGAGCGCGTAGCGCGGCGCCACTCGTTTCAGCAGCACATTGACGGCGAGAAGAACGATGATGTTAAAGACCGCGCCCCAGGGCAGGGAGATGCAGGTGGGATGCCCGCTATGCCAGATGCCCTCCACCATCATGACCCAGTAGACATTGAAGGGAATCAGCGCCGCCCCCAGGACCAGAGCACGTGTGGTAACCAGGGGGCGAGCGGGGGCGTCAACCGTCTGTTTGGCGCTTTGGGCCATGTCGTCTGCCGAGTGGGAATGATGACCGCGAGAATGGGGGCCCTTTCGCCGAAGAGGGCCCCGCGACCTGCCCGCTGGCAGCCACACACCGGATTGCCCTTGACCTGCGCCACGGGTATGGTGTACTCGTATACGCTCACGCCCGGCGGGCCCGGCAGCGCAAAGGAAGTTGTGCAGGAGGCTTTGGTATGCCCGAGCAGCAGGTGTTCTTCTCCGACTACACGCTGGCCGATGAGCTGGACCTGGAGGAAAGCATCCTTGGTCCGGCCGGTCTGACTATCATTCGCACCCAGGCTGCCACCGAGGAAGAGGTGCTGGCGGCGCTGGAGGGCCTCGACCCGGTGGCCCTGGTGACCCAGTGGGCACCGATCACACCCCGCGTGCTGGACAAGTGCCCGCATCTGAAGGTTGTCTCCCGCAACGGCATCGGCGTGGACAACATAGACCTGGATTACTGCCGGCAACGAGGCATCGTCGTCACCAACTCGCCGCGCTACTGCACCCGCGAGGTCGCTGACCATGCCATGGCGCTGCTCCTGGCGCTGTCCCGCAAGCTGCTGTTCACCACCGACCGGGTGCGTGCCGGGGAATGGACCAGCGAGTTCTTGACCCCCATTCGCCGGCTCAGTGAATGCACCCTGGGCGTCATTGGCATGGGTGGCATCGGGCGGGCCGTCGTAGAGCGCGCGCGCCCCTTCTTCGGCGAGGTCATCGGCCATGACGCCTACCCCACGGACGTGGTCGTCGCCGGCCAGCCGGTCACCATGACCAGTCTCGATGAGCTGCTGTCCCGCTCGGACTTCGTAACCCTCCACGTCCCCGGGACCCCTGAGACAACGCACCTGATCAACGCTGCGAGACTGGCACAGATGAAGCCAGGGGCCTATCTGGTCAACACCTGCCGGGGCATCGTGGTGGACACGGAGGCGCTGGTGGACGCCCTCCGCAGCGGTCACCTCCGGGGGGCGGGGCTCGATGTGTTTGAGCACGAGCCCCTGCCGCCCGACCATCCGCTGCGGTTCTTCCCCGAGGTTATCATCACACCACACGTGGCTTACTACTCCGAGGAGGCCACCGCTGACGTGCGACGCGACACCTGTGTCAACATCGTGAATGTGCTGGCGGGGAGACCACCGGTGAACCGTGTTGTCTGAGGCCGAGTGGTTGGCTGTCGGTGGTCCTTATGCAGGGAACGCACGCCGCACATGATTGTCAAAGATGACCGGAGACCCCCTTGACAGAGCGGGGTGGGGAGGTCTACACTGCGAACTTGTGTTCGACAAACATAAGTTCTATGTGGGAGAATGCAGCCATGGACACAGTCTCCGAATGCAGTTCGGCCGCGCTGAATGGCGTTGATGTCCTCCTGTGGGTTCTCTTTGTTGCCGTGGTCCCACGGCTCTTCGTCTGGGCCTACCGGAGGCCGGTCAGTCGAACAACTGAGGTCGCGCTGGCGCAGCAGGAGGCAGAGCCGGCAACGGATGTTCCGCAGCTCAAGCTAGCAGTGTAGCAGCGCCTGAGGACGTGCCGCCACGGACGCCCGGCAACCACCGGGCGTCTGGCGTTCCTGGTCAAGCAGGCGGCGCGGCTTACCCGGGCAGGCACTGTGGACAAGCTGCGGCGGTTGCCACAGATTGTTGTTTTGCCAGTGCCCACCGATCATGCTATCATTACGCAGTGGTGGGTTACCGCTGGGGGCAAGGTCAGCAACGAACACGGGTGGCGCTATCCAGAGGGGAAAGCGCCGCGCAAGTACGGACAGGTTCGACCCACATGAGCGGTTTTCTCGTTGACTGGACACGGCTCGAGGGTCTGGAACTGCCGCGAACCTATCGCTCGCGCCGCGTGAGCCGTCTTCTTGACATTGAGCCCAACACCACTGTCACCCTCTTCGACGTGCGGGGAGCAGGCTGCCTGCACCACCTCTGGTTCACGCTGGGGCACAACAACTTCCGCGGGCTGATCGTACGCATGTACTGGGACGGGGAGACCGACCCCAGCGTGGAGGCGCCCCTGACAGACCTGTGCGGCATCGGCCACAACCAGCGGTCAGCGGAGATCGCGACCCCGCTGATAGCCGTGGCGCCGCACAATGGTCTGAACCTCTACTTCCCGATGCCCTTCGCCCGCCGAGCCAAGATTACCCTCACGAACGACAACCCTACGCCCGTTGATGGTCAGCTATACTTCCAGGCCGACTACGCCGAGTTCACCCACGCCCAGACGGCGACCATGCGTTTCCATGCCCAGTGGCGCCGCGACAATCCTGCTGTGCGTCGCGGCAAGCTCTACACCATCGCCGAGGCCTTGGGCCGGGGCTATCTCGTCGGGACGACGTATCACCTCCGTCTGCGGGACCATGCCGACGCCTGGTTCCACGGGGGCGGCGATCAGGTGCTGCTGGACGGCGGCACACCGCAAGCCAACGTAGTGCATGGCATCGGTGGCGAGGACTTCTTCGGGGCCTCATGGGGTATCCGAGAGTTTCGGACGCCCTATTGCGGTTGTCTCCTGACCGGTGAACGCCTCTCCATGTACCGGTTCTTTGCGGAGGCGCCGATTCGCTTCGACCACAGCCTGTTGTTTGGCTTCGGCACCATGGCCAATAGCGTTTCAAGCGTCGCCTACTGGTACCAGGTCGAGCCCCACGAGCGATTCTGGGAGCTGCCGCCCCGGGAACTGCGCCTGCCGGAGGCCGACATCGCGGCCAGCGAGTACGATGTGGAGCTGGAGCCGCGCCAACAGGGGAGCTGGGCCGTGGTGGGTCCCTTCTCGGGTGACCTGGAGACCGTCCTCCCCCCTGAGCGGGCCTATCTTTCTGACCCGGACCGCGCCCTGAAAGACCAGGTCTACCCGACCAGCTATGGTCGGCCCTTCGGGACCACCGCGGATCCGGCCTCAGCCACGGTGCGATGGGAGTGGGTGCGGACCGCTCTCTGGTGGCTGGACCTCAACGCGATTTTCGCTCCCAAGATGGCCGGCCCCACCACTGTGCAGATGGTCCACGGGGTGGCTTACCTGCTGGCTCGGGTTCATTCGCCCGACGAGCGACTGGCCGGGCTGCTGGCGACCTTCCATGATGGCCTGAAGGCCTGGGTGAACGGCCGGGAAGTGTACGCGGGACAGCACGCGGCCACTTACGCGGCGGAGATCATCCCGCTGGAGCTGCGGCCGGGTGACAACACGGTCCTGCTCAAGACAACCAACACCGACCCGACGACCTGGACGGGCTGGTGCCTGAGCCTCCGTCTGTGTCATCCGGACGGCACACCGGCCACCGACCTGCAGTACGACCCCCTGGACGATCTGCCCGACAGCCCCATCGGGCTGCGCTTGCCGCCAGCGGACGCGCCGCGCCCATGACCCTGCCCGGTTCAGGGGTTCTGCGGGGCCGGAGGCGGCGCGGGCGCCACTCCACCGCCCCCCATTGGGACACCCCAGCCTCCCCCGACGCCGGGCGGGTTCATCCCCGGAGCCAGCACCGGTGACATCAGCGGTACCTGTTTCAGCAACTCGAGCGTGTTGGCGTCGAACTGGAACAATACCCCGTTGTAGATCACGTAGAGGAATCGGTCGGGCACCACCAGCATGACCGGGGTCGGCGGCGTCATCGGCCCGAATCCTGGCAGCATCCCGGGCCGGCCCGGCATCCCCGGTCCTGGCATCCCGGGCATTGGGCCTTCCATGCCAAAACCGCCGCCGCCCGGAGGCGGAGGGGGCTGATTCTGGGCGAGAACGGGCGTCGCCACCACCAGCGCGGCCAACAGCGTGACGACAGCAAGGCGTGCCATGGCATGACCTCCTCGGCGGGTCTGTCCCGCCCCTCGACTGGAGAGAGAAGCTCCCCAACATACCTGACACGCAGCGGCGGGTTCGAGTTCCAGGGAGCCTCAGGGTTCGCTTGCGCAGCCTGGGCCGCCGGGTGCCACTGCCCGCACCGCTGGGAGTGGGTCAACCACCGCACGGCCGGGGAGCCTGGCCGTGGCACCCCACAGTGCAGTGAGGAGCGCTACAGCCCCTTCTCGCGCCGCACCGCCGCCGCCACCTTCGCGGGGAGCGCGAAGATGTCAATGAAGCCCTTGGACTTGGTCTGGTCGAACTTGTCTGCCTCGCCGTAACTGGCCAGTGAGAAGTCATACAGCGAGTTGGGCGATGTGCGCGATACGGCCTCGCAGGTTCCCTTGTAGAGCTTCACCGTCACCTGCCCGTTGACGTACTTCTGGGTCTCGTCTACAAAGGCGTCGATGGCCTCGCGCAGGGGTGTGAACCAAAGACCATAGTAGACGATCTCGGCGTAGCGCAGCTCCAGATAGGGCTTGAAGTGGTAGGTCTCTCGGTCCAGGGTCAGGCTCTCCAGGTCGCGGTGAGCCGCCAGGAGGATAGTTGCCGCCGGGGTCTCATAGAGCTCTCGGCTCTTGATGCCCACCAGTCGGTTCTCCATCATGTTGACCCGCCCCACGCCGTTGGCCCCACCAATGGCGTTGAGCCGCGCGATCAGCTCCACACCGTTCAACCGTTCACCGTCCAGCGCCACGGGCACGCCGGCCGCGAACTCAATCGTCACATAGGTTGGCTGGTCGGGGGCGGCCTGAGGGCTGACGGTCCAGGCCCAGGCGTCTTCCGGCGCTTCCTGGGCCGGGTCCTCGATGCTACCACACTCGATGCTCCGCCCCCAGAGATTGGTGTCCGTGGAGTAAGGTGACGCCTTGCCCACGGGCACCGGAATGCCGTGAGCCTCGGCATAGTCTATCTCTTCTTCGCGCGTCATCCCCCATTCGCGCGCCGGAGCGATGCACTTGAGCTGCGGGGCCAGGGCGGCGTAGGTCACCTCGAAGCGCACCTGGTCATTGCCCTTGCCCGTGCAACCGTGGGCCACGAACTCAGCGCCGCGGTCCAGCGCTATGCGCACCTGCTCCTTGGCCAACAGCGGCCGGGCCAGGGCGGTGAAGGCCGGGTACTTGTGCTCATACCAGAGGTTAGCCTTGATGGCTCGCGATACGAAGTTGTCTACGAACTCCTGCTTGGCGTCCACCACGATGGACTCGATGGCACCGGTTCTCTCGCCCTTGAGCCGGATACCCTCGTAATCTTTCTCTTCGCCGACATCTACAGCGACGGCGATGACGTCCACATTGTAGTTCTCTGCGATCCACTTGATGGCAACGGAGGTATCGAGGCCACCGGAGTAAGCGAGCACACACTTGGGCTTTGACATGGTCCACTTCCTTCCTGACGGAAGCCGGCCCGCGGGGTCCGGGCCGGCCTGCCTTTCGGGGTGCGAATGAGGGGTATCTGCAGGCATTATAGCATGAGGGGTGCAGCCTGCAAGAGAGTCGGCGCTGGAGCAGTCGGCTCAGGTGGGACAGGGAATCGACCCCGGCGGCTGTTGCCGGCCAGGCCCACGGGCTTTGCCACCCGGAGAGAGTGTTCACTCCCCAAGGTAGCTGTCCACCGCCGGCGCCCAGCCATCCGATGAGGTGACACGCCACACGCGCCCCTCGCGGGCCAGTTGCAGGCGCACCTGGAGGTCCACCCCGCGGCCCTCGGTCGCGTCTCCGAAGCGCACCCGTGCCCGGACCAGGGCGGTGGCCACGTCGCCCTGGATCTCCAGACTGGCTATCTCGGGCACCACCGTGATCGCGTCAATGGAGCGCAACCCGGCGATCACCTGCTGCGTCAGGGTACGTTTGCTGTTGCCATAGGGGTCGTGATAGCTCTCGGAGACGAGCCTGAGAACGCCGGAGGGGTTTCGCATCTCCACCGCCCGCGCTGCATCAGCGACCAGACGGTAGATCCGCTCTTCATCCGTGGGGCGCGGGCGCACCAGAAGCCACCACGCAGCGAGCCCCAGAGCAGCGACGACCAGCAGCGTGACGGGTCCTCTGCGCATGCGCGATCACCGCCCCAAGAGACATTACAGCCAGCCGCCAGGTTCCCTGTGGTGCGCGGTGCCCGCCCTGGAAACACACACTGGCGCCGGCCCGTTGCACGATGCCCGGGCGCGGCGCCCAATGCGCTGGTCAGCGGGCCCGGCGGCGGACCGTGGGCTTATTCAGCGGCCACCGGCCCGCCCGCTTGGGGCCGGGAGCACGGGAACTCCAGGAGGTGGGGGCCGAGCGGGCGGCCGCGCGGCTTGTGTCCAGCGTCGGTTGCCCGTAGTCGAAACCGTCCACCTTGCGCACGCAGATCGGCTCGCCCAGCGCCCGCTCGATGACACGCACCGTGGCGCGATCATCGGCGGTGACCAGGGTCAGCGCAGCTCCTGATCGCTCGGCCCGACCAGTTCGGCCCACGCGGTGGATATAGGCATCGGCGGTGTCCGGGATGTCATAGTTGATGACATGCGAGACAGCCGCGATGTCCAGCCCGCGGGCTGCGATGTCGGTGGCGACGAGAAGCTGCACCTTCCCCGTGCGAAAGCTGTGAAGAGCCTGTTGGCGCTGCCCCTGGCTGCGGTTGGAGTGCAGCACGGCCGCGGCGTAGCCACAGCGTTCGATCTGCCTGGCCACGCGATCGGCCCGGTGCTTTGTGCGCGTGAAGACCAACACTGACCTGGCGTCCGCGTCCTGCAGCAGCCGCACCAGCAGATCGGTCTTTTGGTTAGTGTCCACCGGACACAACGCGTGCTCGATGGTCTCGGCCGGGGCCGCGATCCCCATGGCTACCCGCTCCGGGTCGCGCAGGATGTCTTGTGCCAGCCGCTCCAGTTCGGGTGCGAAGGTGGCCGAGAAGAGCATCGTCTGCCGTTCACGCGACGTCCGCCCCACGATGCGGCGCACGTCTGGCAGGAAGCCCATGTCCAGCATCCGGTCGGCTTCGTCCAGGACCAGCACCTCCACGGAGCCCAGGTCCACGTTGCCGCGGCCCATGTGGTCCAGCAGACGTCCCGGGCAGGCCACGATGACCTCGGTGCCCCGGCGCAGAGCCTGTTCCTGCGGGGCCATGCCCACGCCGCCATAGACAGTGGCCGACTTGACCTTGGTAAACTTGCCAAGCTGCCGCACGGCGGCGTGCACTTGCTCGGCCAGTTCCCGGGTCGGGGTGATGATGAGAGCCCGCACACGGCCTGGCCGCGCCGGCCTGGTGATGAGGGTCTGCAGCAGCGGCAGCACAAAGGCCGCGGTCTTGCCGGTGCCCGTCTGCGCGGTGCCGATGAGGTCACGTCCGGCCAGGGCCGGCGGCAGAGCCGCCTCCTGGATCGGGGTAGTCTCGGTGTAACCCGCAGCGGCAACGGCGCGCTGCAGGCGTGCGTCCAGGGTGAAACTGCCAAAGTCCATACGTCATCCTTTTGTTCGCCAGCTATCGAAGCAAGTTGGTGCCCACCAGTCCCGGCGTAGCTGGTAACGATGCGCGAACGCGGCGCTCTTACAAGAGCGCAGGCCGGGAGTGGGTTAGCACTCGGCGAGTCAGTGGCACAACTGTCCGATAAGACCGTGAGGTCCCGACCGCAAGGGTCGGCTGGGCGGTTGGAGCAGACGGCGCACGGGGCGGTGTGCGGGGGTCGAAACGTCCGGGCCAATGCCGGGTAATGCGGAACAGCAAACTCGTAAAGTGCTCGGGGGAACCGCATATCACGGTTCCCCGCAGCAACATCATAGCACAGTCTGCATCCCGTGGCAAGGGATGTGTTTCAGACCGGCGCCGAGGCAAGCCGCTGCAAGGCAGAGCTGGCGTGCCTCCGGCAGCGTCTAGCGTTTGGTCTTCGGGCCGGCGTCCAGCACCTCACGCGACACAGTTCCGGCGAACTTGGCGATGTTTTTCTCGAAAAGGCTGACGAGCCGCTCAGCCTGCACATCATAGGCCGCCGGGTCATACCAGGTGTCGCGGGGCCGCAGAATGCTGTTCGGCACGCCGGGGCAAGAGGTCGGGACGGCGAGTCCGAAATACGGGTCCGTCTCGGTGGGCACATCATCGAGCTGACCCGACAACGCGGCCCGCACCAGCGCCCGCGTGTGAGCGATCGAGATGCGCCGACCATGCTCCTCGTCCACTGCCGAACCGCCCTGCCAGCCAGTGTTGATGAGCCAGCACTTCGCGCCGTGCTTGCGGATGCGCTGGCCGAACATCTCGGCGTACACTGTCGGCGGCCGGGCCATGAAGGGAGCGCCAAAACAGGCGCTGAAGGTTTCCTTGGGCTCCTTGCCCATGCCTTTTTCGGTCCCGGCCACTCGGGCCGTGTACCCGGACAGGAACTGGTACATGGCCTGTTCGGTGGTCAGTCGAGCGATGGGCGGCATGACACCGAAGGCATCGCACGTCAGCAGGACGATGTTTTCGGGGTGGCCGCCGAGACCGTCCTTGACCACATTGGAGAGGTGGCTGATGGGGTAGCCGGCGCGGGTGTTCTCCGTGAGCGTGTCATCGTTGAGGTCTACCCGCCGCGTCTCGTTGTCTACCATCACGTTCTCGAGGATCGTTCCGAAGCGCCGCGTGCACTGGTAGATCTCAGGTTCGGCTTCCGGTGACAGCCGGATCACCTTCGCATAGCAGCCACCCTCGAAGTTGAAGATGCCGTTGTCACTCCAGCCATGCTCGTCATCGCCAATCAGGGCCCGCTCCGGGTCGGCCGAGAGCGAGGTCTTTCCGGTACCGGAGAGGCCAAAGAAGAGCGCCACATCGCCGCGGGGCCCCGTGTTGGCGGAGCAGTGCATGGAGAGCACTTCCTGGGCCGGCAGATAGTAGTTCAGGATGGTGAAGACGGACTTCTTGATCTCACCGGCGTAGGAGGTGCCACCGATGAGGATGGTCTTCTGCCCGAAATCTACCAGGATGAAGGACTCGCTGCGCGTTCCGTCGAGTTCGGGTACGGCGTGGAAATGCGGGAAGGCCAGCACCCGGAACTCAGGCACATGCTCGTCCAGCTTCGCCCGGTCTCTGATCTGGATGAACATATTACGAGCGAAGAGGCTTTGCCAGGCCGTCTCCGTGATGACGCGGATGGGCATCCGGTACTGGGGGTCTGCGCCGACGTAGCAGTCCTGGATGAACAGGTCACGGCCCTGGACGTAGGCCATCAGCCGCTGGTAGAGGGCATCGAAACGGCTCTGCTCGAAGGGCCGGTTCACATCGCCCCACCAGATGTGGTCAGCGGAGGAGGGTTCGTGGACCACGAACTTGTCGTCGGGCGAGCGTCCAGTGTGGTGGCCGGTGCGCACGGCGATGGGCCCCAGATGGCAAAGGATGCCCTCACGGCGCCTGACCACTTGCTCGTAAAGAGTCGGGGTGGATGGCGTCCAGTAGACGCTGCCCACATTCTTGAAGCCGTGGTGCTCCAGGCCGTGACGCCTGGGCAACTGATCCGTATACTGGTCCTGGCTCATGGTCGGCCTCCTGTAAGGGGAGCACGTGCGCTTGAGGTGACGTCTGACGGGCCGCCGACCCGGGCGGCTGTCAGGAGGAACCTGGGCTGGCGTGGGACATCTGCGTCGGGTTCTGGTCACGCCCGGTAAACAATGAGTATATCAATATAACGTTTGCCTGTAAAGGGGTTCGTCGCCCTCCTATCCGCCCCCCGCAGCGTTGTTTTCCGTCGGCTTCAGCCGGCTCAGCAGCTCCCCCAGCGCCTGATTGTACTCGGGACTGACAACGTGCCCCTCCAGCGGCGTCACCACCATCCGCTTGGGCTCCGGGAGCTGGTTGAAGGCGGCATAGACGCCGCTGGGCGGACAGGTCGTGTCCACCAGTCCCAAGCAGACCGTGCTCTCGCAGCGTGCGTGTCGGGCGAAGTTGACCGCATCATAGTACGGAGCGACGGCTGCTGCTGCTGCCTCAGGTCCTGGCACCAGGCGCGGCCAGCCCGGTGTGCGGCCGGCCAGAAAG
>JABLXH010000023.1 GCA_013178155.1 Armatimonadota bacterium
GAAGCGTCTTTCCATGAGCGCGGCCACCTGGCCGGCGCGTGCGATCACCTGGCGGGCTTGCGGGTAAGCAGCGCGGCCTTTGAGGCTGAGACACTGACCTATGCCGGCTATCAGACCCTGACCGAGAAGCTGAATGGTGTGGAGCTCCGGCCGACCAAACGCTGGGTGGAGGAGCAGCGGCTTCTGAAGGAGGAGGCCGAGGTCGTCGCCATACGTGAGGCTGCGGCCCGGGTAGATCGCGCTCTGTCGCGCTTCGTGGCACAGCTTCGGCCCGGGCGGACGGAGCGGGAGATGATGGTGGACCTGGAGATGGAGCTGGCGGCCGAGGGCACCAAGCCAGCTTTTCCGCTGATCGTCGCGGCGGGCGAGTCGGCGGCACGACCCCATGCTGTTCCCGGAGACCGACGGTTGGCTGAGGGCGAGATGCTAAAGATTGATGTGGGTGGAGTGTACAGCGGCTACTGTTCGGACCTGACCCGGACCTACTTCTGCGGCGAGGCGGACGCCAAGTTCGTGGAGATCTACGGGCTGGTGCGGCGAGCCCAGGAGGCTGCCCTGGAGGCTGCTGGACCGGATGTCCCTGCGCGCGAGGTTGATAGCGCCGCCCGGCAGGTCATCGCGGATGCCGGGTACGGAGATGCCTTCTCCCACGGGCTGGGGCACGGGGTCGGGTTGGAAGTCCACGAGGCTCCGCGTGTGTCTGCCACCAGCGAGGACGTACTGCGGCCTGGCATGGTGGTGACCATCGAGCCCGGCATCTACCTGGAGGGTTGGGGTGGGGTGCGGATCGAGGACCTGATACTAGTGACGGAAGACGGGATCGAGGTCCTGACGCAGGCGCCGAAGCCCAGCTACTGAACGCCCCAAGGGCTTTACGGGCAAAGGTTATATTGATATACTAACCCCACGCCAGCCCCTGACCTCCACCCGAGAGGTGATAGCGACGGAACCGATACGCGTGCTTGTCACCGGAGTGTGCGGAAAGATGGGAGTGTTGGTGGCCCAGACCGTTCAGGCTGCCGACGACATGGTGCTCGTCGGGGGGGTGGACCCGATGGGCGCCGGCCACGAACTGTCCCAGTATGTGCCAGGCGCTGACCCTGACCTCAAAGTCAGCGGCCACCTGGCTGGGGCATTGGAGGACCTCACGCCGGACGTCATGGTGGACTTCACGTCGCCCCAGGTCGTGATGGGCAACCTGGAGACTGCTCTCAAGGCGGGTGTGGCCTGCGTCGTGGGCACCACCGGATTCAGTGACACGGATCTACAGTTGGTGCGCAAATGGTGCCAGAGTCGAGCCACACCGGCAGTCATCGCCCCCAACTTCTCGCTGGGGGCCGTCTTGATGATGAAGTTTGCCGCCCAGGCCGCCAGCTTCTTTGAGTATGCAGAGATCATCGAATACCATCACGAGGCCAAGAAGGACTCGCCGTCGGGAACGGCCGTGAAGACCGCCGAGATGATGGCAGCCGCCCGGCCGAATGGATTCGCCGATCCGCCAACCGAGTTGCAGCGGGTCCCGGGGTGCCGTGGTGGAGTGGGCGGTGGAGTGCACATCCACGCCGTGCGGATGCAGGGCTACGTCGCGAACCAGGACGTGTTGTTCGGCGGTCCGGGCGAGACCCTGAGAGTGTCGCACGTCACTACCAGCCGGGAGTCGTTCATGCCCGGTGTACTGCTGGCAATCCGGAAGGTTCGGGAGCAACCGGGCCTGGTCTATGGCCTGGAGCACCTTCTGGAAGCCTAGCTGGCGCTGGTGAACGGTCGGGCGAGCGCAGGTATAGGGGAGTGCTTCCCCGGGAGTATGGGAGAATAAGAGATGGGCATTCGAGCAGCAATCGTGGGTGTCGGTCCAGTCGGCGACAGGATCTACACCTGTCTGAAAGAGCGGGAGTTTCCACTGGCGGACAAACCGGTGGTGATGGCGACCAAAGCACGCACTGAGGTGCTGGGTGGCGAGGAGGTGGAAGTGAAGCAGGTTGCCGCCGAGCACTTCGCTGGCGTGGACGTGGTCTTCTTTGCGGGGCGCGAAGGGGCCAAGGGGGCCAGCGTTCAATGGGGGCCGGTGGCGCTGGAGGCGGGCGCCTGGTGCATTGACAACGGCTCGGACTACCGGCTTCACCCTGACATCCCCCTGGTGGTGCCTGAGGTCAACATGCACCACGTGACCCCTGACACGCGGTTCATCGCCAGCCCGAACTGCTCGACGATCCAGATGGTGGTCGCGCTGGCGCCCCTCCACCGCGTGGCCCGCATCCGGCGCATCGTTGTCACCACCTACCAGTCGGTCTCGGGCTGGGGGGCAGCCGCACAGGACGAACTGAGGGCGCAGTTGCCGTGCGTGATAGAGGGCAGGGAGGTGGTATGTGACCGCAGCATCTTCCCCCGACCCATCGCTCTCGACTGCCTGCCGCACATTGATGCCTTCCTGGACAATGGTTACACCAAGGAAGAGATGAAGATGCTGCACGAGACCCGCAAGATCTTTGGCGACCCGGACATTGCGGTATCGCCGACGGCGGTGCGGGTGCCAGTGGAGATCGGGCACGCCGAGGCCATCAACGTGGAGTTCGAAGGCCCCATGGATGCCGGGAAGGCCCTGGAGATTCTCAGTGATCCGTCGCAGGCCGAGGGTGTGGTGGTGATCGATGGCCCGACCCAGGATCCCGACCGACTGGCTGAACTGGCCAAGAAGGAGCGCAAGCGAAAGCCCTGGGCTAACCACTGGGAGGTCACGGAGCGTCAGTACCCGACGCAGGCCGACATTCTTAAGGACCCCTGGAAGGACATGACGCTTGTCGGACGGATACGCGACGACCACTCACGACCCAACTGCCTGAATATGTGGGTCGTGGCCGACAACCTGCGCAAGGGCGCAGCTACCAATGTTGTGCAGATCGCGGAGAAGATGATCCAGCGGGGCCTGCTGGGGTAGGTCAGTCGCTCTCTGCGACCATCTGAGCCGGCGCTACCGCCGGCTCTTTGCTTGGGCAGGGATGGGGGGAGGCGGTGTGGAACGGACACCGCGGGGGATGAGCGGGAGACGCCCAACCATGTCCATGCGAGAGAGCTCCGACACCCCGACACCACGGCGTCCGCTGCTATCCATGCGTGGCATCCGCAAGGCCTTCGGCGGGACCACGGCCCTGCGGGGTGTGGACCTGGAGATAGCCGAAGGCGAGATCCATGGTCTGGTGGGAGAGAACGGCGCCGGCAAGTCCACGCTGATGCGCATCCTCAGTGGGGCCCTGGCGCCTGACGCGGGCAGCATCGCCTGGCGGGGGGAAGAGGTCCGTCTGCCCACTCCACAGGCGGCTCTGGCGGCCGGGATCGCCATGATCCACCAGGAGCTCAGCCTCATCCCCAGTGTCTCGGTAGCCGGCAATATCTTCCTGGGTCACGAGCCCCGGGGACGCTTCGGGGTGGTCAAGGTCGGCCTCATGCGCCGCCGGGCTGCGGACCTGATGGCCAGCCTCAGCACAGAGGTGGACGTCACTCGCCCGGTAGAGGACTACAGTCTGGGTACCCAGCAAATGGTGGAGGTAGCCAAGGCTCTGTCCCACAGCGCCAGCTTGATCGTCATGGACGAGCCTACGAGTTCGCTGGAGGAGGCCGAGACGGCGAAGCTGTTCGAAGTCATCCGTGACCTGCGCGCACGGGGAGTCACTGTCATCTACATCTCCCACAAGATGGAGGAGATTTACGAGCTGTGCGACCGGGTCACCGTGCTGCGCGACGGCGAACGGATTGGGACAGCGGCAGTGTCAGAGCTACCCAGGGAGGAGCTCATCCAGTGGATGGTGGGGCGCCGGATAGAGCAGTTTTTCCCCAAGGCGAGAGTGAAGCCGGGGGCGGAGGTCCTGCGGGTAGAGGGGCTCACCCTGGACAGCGAACACGGCGGTGGGCGCCGGATCCTGGATGGCGTGTCACTCTCTGTGCGTGCCGGGGAGATCGTGGGGCTGGCCGGTCTACGGGGTTCCGGGGCCAGTGAGCTCATGGGAGCTCTCTTTGGCCGCTACGGTGGACGGGTACGCGGCAGAGTGCAGATTGGGGGCAAAGACACAGTTGTCACCTCCCCTGCGGCGGCCATGGCTCAGGGCCTGGCTCTGTTGACCGATGACCGCAAGGCGACGGGTCTTGTGCTCCCCATGTCCGTCCTGCACAACATGACCCTGGCCTCCCTGGATCGAGTCGCCCGGGCGGGCGTGATCCGCCGGTCGCAGGAGTTGCAGCTTGCCCAGCCCTTGGTGCGCAACCTGGCGATCCGAGCCGACTCGGTGGACGTTGAGGTCAGCTCGCTCAGTGGAGGAAACCAACAGAAGGTGGCTCTGGCGAAGTGGCTCATGGCCCAACCGCGAGTGCTCCTGCTGGATGAGCCCACCAGAGGCATAGATGTGGGCGCCAAGACCGAGATCTATCACCTCATGAGCCGCCTCGCAGCAGAGGGCAGGGGCATTCTCCTGATCACCTCCGAGCTGCCGGAACTGCTGGCCATGGCAGACCGCATCGTGGTGCTCCACCGCGGGCGAGTGACAGCCGAGCTGTCGGGGCCGGAAGCCACCCAGGAGCGGGTGATGGCGGCTGCGGTACAGGAGGCCCGGTGTGCCTGAGCGGTTGTGGACCTTGGCGACCTGGCCGCGCCTGAGAAAGGCCCTGGCTGCTGCTGGGCGGCAGCGTGGCCTGGTGGCGCTGGTGGTGGTGTTCCTGCTGGGCGCCGTTGTCAGCCCGCACAACCTCAAGACGGGGGAGAACGTCTTCCTGTCGCCCGGCAATCAGTCCAACGTCCTGTTCGAGTATGCCGAATATGGCCTGCTGGCGGTGGGGATGACGCTGGTCATCCTGACCGCCGGTATTGATCTCTCCGTTGGCTCTGTTTTGGGCCTGTCAGCCACCCTGTTTGCCTACCTGTTGATTGCTCGCGGCTGGGCACCCTGGCTGGCGGCGGCCCTGAGCCTCGCCGCCGGCACCGGATGTGGCCTCATGAGCGGTCTCATGGTATCGCGCCTGCGGATGCAGCCCTTTGTCGCGACGCTCGCGACGATGGTCGCGGCTCGCGGCGTGGCCAAGTGGATCTCCGGAGGCATCAAGATCGCCGACGGAGCCCGGCCCTGGTACGCGCTGCAGCAAGGGCCGCCTGAGGTGTTCGGATGGATGACGGCGCCGCTGGCTGGGGGTTGGTTACGCCCGGTTACGCTGTGTTTTCTGGCCGCCATGGCGGTGATGGCGCTGGTGGTGCACTACACGCGTTTCGGGCGACATCTGTACGCGATCGGTGGCAACGAGGAAGCAGCCCGCCTGTCTGGCGTTCCTGTAGGGTTCACCAAGACGCTGGCCTACGGCCTGAGCGGCCTGATGGCTGGACTGGCCGGGGTGTGCAACGCTTGTCGCACCAGCTACGGCGATCCGGAGGCGGGCTTCACCTACGAGCTGGACGCCATCGCGGCGGTGGTCATTGGGGGTACGAGCCTCATGGGCGGGCGCGGCGGGATGGTGCTGACCTTCCTGGGCACCCTCATCGTCGGCTATGCCAACAAGATTCTGAGCCTGATCGGCTGGCAGGAGGCCCAGCGCCTGCTGGCGAAGGGCCTGATCATTGTGCTGGCCGTGGTGATCCAGGAAACGCGGCGGCGTTAGGCGCGGCCGCCACGGGTCGCTGACAACTGGAGTATAGGGAGGTCTGGCGATGAAGCGCGTGGTAGCAGTGACGATGGTGTTGGCCGCCCTGGTGTCCCTGCTGGGGTGCAGCCCCAGGGCGAAGACGGAAGATGTCGCCTCCGGCGGACCGCTGCCCGACACCGGCACGGGTGAGCCGGGTGCCAGCCCCAAGGACAGCTTCACCATCGGCATGTCGCAGTGCAATCTGGGCGAACCGTGGCGCGTGCAGATGAACGAGGACATCAAGCGGGCCGCGGCTGAGCATCCCGAGCTGCAAGTGGTCTTCAAGGATGCGCAGAACAAGACCGAGCAGCAGCAGGCGCAAGTCCGTGAGTTCATCACCCAGGGCGTGGATCTTATCATCATCAGCCCCAAGGAAGCAGTGCCGCTAACCGAGCCGGTGGCTGAAGCCATGAAAGCCGGGATCCCCGTTATCGTCCTGGACCGCAAGATCGAGGGGGATAACTACACCTGCTTCATCGGCGGGGACAACGTGCTGATCGGTCGGGAGGCAGGCAAGCACCTCGTCAAACTGCTGGGTGGCAAGGGCAAAGTGGTGGAACTGAAAGGGCTGGAGACCTCCACCCCGGCCGGTGAGCGACATCAGGGCTTCATGGAGGGCATCAAGGGCTCCAACATCGAGATCATCTTCTCTGCTGACTGTCAGTGGCTGGAGCCTATTGCGCAGAAGGAGATGAACTCGGCTCTCTCACGCTGTGCCCAGATTGATGCCGTCTATGGGCACAATGACCCCAGTGCCCACGGCGCCTACATGGCTGCCAAACAGGAGGGCAAAGGACGCGAAAAGACCATCAAGTTCATTGGCATTGATGCTCTGCCGCACGAGGGTGTCAAGTATGTTGAGGAAGGCATTCTCAGTGCGACATTGGAGTACCCGACTGGTGGCAAAGAGGCCATCGAAGTGGCCATGAAGGTGCTCCGCGGCGAGACCGTGCCGAAGACCATCACCCTGGGCACGCGGCTGTTCACACCCGACAATGTCGCCCAGGGCGGGCTGGCGATTCCGGCCGGTTAGGGAACCGCTGCCATCTACAGCAGCCATCCAACCGCTGCAACCATTCAGGAGAGAGTGATGAGGCTCTACCTGTGCCTGCTGACGATGGTCTGCACGGTCGCTGTGGCGGAGGTTGTGGACAACGCATCTCTGCGCCAGCAGTCCGTGTTCGTCGAGGGCGAGAGCTTCTCGCCAACCAATGGCGACTGGCAAGCAGGTGTGGGCTGGTCGGATGATGTCTACACACCCACCTCCGGCGATGCGGTCCTGGGCAACGGAGGCGGTGGGACAGGCACTGCCAGTCGCGACGTCGTCATTCCGGCTGACGGCAGGTACCATGTCTGGGTCCGCTACCTGAGTATCGCGAGCTACCCGGGCAGTTTCGGGCTGAGCATCACGCAGAACGGTCAGACGGTGTTTTCAGGCGAGTACCGTGCAAACCCGACCAACAGCGGCTGGGATGAGACATGGGAGAAGCTGCTGGCCGATCTGGTGGCGGGTCCGGCGACACTGACGCTGTCCATCATCAAGCCCGGCGTCAGGCAGCGTGTGGACTGTGTGCTTCTGACCTCAGTGCTGGACTATGAACCCGACTACCACGACTTCGCGCCACAGGTGTTCCTGCGTTTCCGGCTGGACGAACCCCCACTGGCGGCCAAGGCCAACTGCACCGTCTACACCCCACGCGGGCCGCGCTACTACCAGTTCCCGGGCTGGCTGACCGCCCAGGGGCTGGGACCAGACGGTGACGCCATCGCGCCGGGGCAGTGGTCGCCCTGGGTGGAGCTAACCCCGTTTCTGGACACCGGCAAGCGCATCGCGACCGTGAAGTTCGCCTTCCAGTCAGAGGGTAAGCCACTACCGCAGGTGCGCGGCCAGTATCAGGTCACTACGCGGCCCGACCCGGCCGGAGCCGTCGAGCTTGCGGAGGATGTGGATGGCGAGATCAGCGCCCTTACCATCCCCGGCGATCTGGGCCAGTTCCCCGAGCCTCTGCGTCTGGCGTCGCAGCTCTCTCGTGAACACTATGAGCGTGCTCGCGCTCTCGGCTTTCCGGCGCTGCCGACCACCCTCGTGCCACTGGAAACCTACGTGACCGGGTGGGAGGACGCCTACCGTTCGGAGCGGATACTCGCGTGGGAGATGGGCGGCGCGGCCGCCATCGGCCTCAACTCCTTCAACCACGTCTACGGCCGGCGCCTCGAGGCGGCCAGCCAACACGGCGTGACCCGGGGATACCTTAGCGACTGGTTCCCCTATCAGCTTTGGCAGTGTCCTACAGCGCCCGGAAACGCTGAGATGACCGACAAGCATTTCCGTGAGCTTGCCGCAAAGATGCTGGCGGAGGACCCGGAGGCGCTGCGACGTCACTACCGCAACACTCTCTACGACGAGCCCGGCAGCAGCGACCTCAAACACCTGGCCGAGTGCCCGTCGTGTCTCGCTGGCTTCGGGCCTTACCTGGAACAGCAGGGCCTGGCGCCCACGAATTTCGGGCGGGAAACATGGGCTGGCCTGGCGCCGATCGCTCGCGAGGCAGCTACGGACCCCAACGGCCGCAGGCTGCATTACTGGTCCATCCAGTATCGCGATTGGACCAATGCTCAGATGGTGAAGCTGGCCAGTGATCTCTGCCGGAAGCACTACGGGGACCACATGCTGACTATGGTCAACTTCACCAACGGGCCCACCTCAGGCTGGATCGGGTCTCTGGCCTGGGGTCCCGACTGGTTCCTCTATGGTCGTCTGGGTGCGGTGACGCTGATGTGGTCCGAGGACTGGACCAGTCTCGGGCCGGAGGTCAGTGGCGTGACGACCGACCTGCTACGCGCGGCAGCGAGGCCCCGTGACCTGCCGGTAGGCCAGTACATCATCGCCAACCACTTGCGGACCATGCCCATGCGCGCCTGGTCCGCGCTCATGCATGGCACGAAGATACTGCACTTCTACTGCTGGGGACCTTACTACTCCTTCGCCGACGGGATGATCTCGGACAATCCCGAAACGCAGAAGGTCATCGGCGGCATCACTCGGGAGATCGCCAAGGTGGACGAGTACCTCCATCCGGCACGAGTCCAGCCCGCCAAGGTGGCCCTTCTTTGGGGCAAGAGCCACGAGATCTGGCAGGATGACGCCGCCGTGGGGACGGAGCGGCGGATGCTCTACCTCGCCCTGCAGCACGACCATGTGCCGGTGGACTTTGTCTGTGAGGATGACATTGCCAGCGGGCTCCTCAGAGACTACCGGGTGCTGTACGTGGCGGAGAGCAACCTGGCCCGGGCCGCCGCGGCCAGGATCAGCGATTGGGTGCGCCAGGGCGGGGTACTGCACCTGTCGGCAGGGGCAGCCCTGGCGGATGAGTACAACGAACCCCTGGCTGACATTAACGCTTTGGCCGGCGTGGAGGTCAGTGAAGTAGAGAAGCCGGCGGGAGACTATCGCGAGCATTACGGCATACCGGCTCAGAGCGCACGGGGCGAAGTCCAGTTGCGCGCCAGCGACCTTTGGCCGGCTGCGCACTTCCCGGTCATCGGCTACACCGAGAGGCTGACCGCGCGCGAGGCCCAGGTGTTGGCCAGCGATGCCCGGGGGGCACCCCTGGTCAGCCTGAACAAGGTGGGGAAGGGGGCGGTGCTGCGCTTTGCCTTCATGCCGGGCCTGGGCTATGTCAAGAGCGCCAGGATCGTCCCGACCGACACCATCACCGAGTACGACAGCAGCCAGCGGGCGGTGCTGCTGACTGCAGTCCGGCTGGCGCAGGTGCAATCGCCGCTCACCGTGTCCGAACCGATGGTCGAGGCCCAACTGCTTCATGGACCCAGGGCCGACGTGGTGATGCTGGCGAACTGGGGCTATGAGCGGCTCCCGGCTGTAAGGGTGGTGGTTCGGAGTTCTGGCGCGGTCAGCCGGGTCACCTCGTCCTCCGGTGCAGCCGTCAGGACAAGCTGGACGGGACGCGACCTCACCGCTGTTGTGCCAATAGACCAGGTTGAGGCCCTCATCCTGCGACGGTGAGAAGCAGCAGGGCCGCTGTGCCGTGACACGACAGACAGCCCTGAGAGGTCCTAGCCCTTGACGGCCCCGAGCTGGATCCCCCGCACGAAGAAGCGCTGCCCAACCACGAAGAGCGCGATGAGGGGCAGCATAGCCATGACCGACGCGGCCATAAGCAGCGTGGTTTCGCGGCCGTAGGAGCTGTCAAAGAACAAGAGGCCGATCGGCAGCGTGCGCAGATACTCGTCCTTGACCATGACCAGCGGCCAGAAGAAGGACTGGTAGTTGCCCATGAAGGTGAAGATGGCCAGCACCACGAGCCCGGGCCGCGCCAGGGGCATGACAATGTCCCAGAAGATGCACCAGTGACTGGCGCCATCAATCTCTGCCGACTCGTCCAGACTCGCTGGTATGGTCAACATGAACTGGCGCAGCAGGAAGGTACCGTACGCACTGAAACAAGCTGGCAGGATGAGCACCGTATAGGTGTTGATGAGGCGCAGTTCCGTGAGCACCCAGTAGTTGGGGATGAGGGTAACCAGTCCCGGCACCATCAGGGTGCCCAGGTACAGCAGAAAGACGCGGTCGCGCCACGCCCAGCGGAGGCGCGAGAAGGCGTAGGCGGCCAGAGCGCTGGTCAGCACTTGTCCGAAGGTGACCCAGAGCGCAACGAAAACGCTGTTGAAGTAGTAGCGTCCGAACGGAACCTTGGTGATGACTTCCAGGTAGTTCTCTGGCCGCCACTCCTGGGGCAGGAAGTGGCCTGACTGCACTTCCGACAGCGGCTTGAGGCTGGTGGAGACCATCCAAAGGAAGGGCAGCATCATCGTCAGGGCGGTCAGAGCCAGCACGACATAGCCCGCCCCTCGCCAGAGGATCGCGTTGACGCTGCGGGGGCCGACACCTCCCGGGGGGCGAGGCGGCTGCTGATCCGTGAAATCCAGGGCCATCGTCTGGTTCCCTTGGGCCTAAACTTCCATCGCGAACGCTGACCTGCCGAACTTCCAGTTGATCAGCGTCATGACGAAGATGATGATGAACATCACCCACGCGATGGTCGAGGCATAGCCTAGCTGGTACTCCTCGAAGCCTTTTTGGTAGATGTAGTAGCCGAGCGTGATGGTTGACTCCGCCGGACCGCCTCCAGTCATGACCCGCGCCTGCTCAAAACCTCCCTGAAGCCCGCCGATGGCGCTCATGACCACGATGAAGAAGGTGGTCGGCCCCAGTTGCGGCCAAGTGACATGCCGAAACAGGGCCCACTTTCCGGCGCCGTCCAACTGGGCCGCCTCATAGAGCTCAGGCGGGACGTTGCTAAGCCCGGCCAGGTACAGCAGCATGTTGGTCCCGCCGACGGCGGTCCAGATGCCCATGATCATGATGGCTGGCTTGGCCCAGGCGACCGAGAGCAGCCATTCGGGGGCCGTGGCTTGCAGGCGAAGGGCGTCAAAGAGCGCGTTCAGCATGTTGTTCAGAGGACCAAACTCGGGGTTGAATATGGCCTTCCACAGGATGAAGAGCGCCACACCCGAGGTGATCGTAGGCAGGTAGAACATGGTCCGAAACAGCACCACGCCCCGGAGCCGCTGATGGAGAATGACAGCCAGGAAGAGAGAACCGGCAATGCTGACGGGGATGCCCAGCATCAGATAGAGCGTGTTGCCAAAGAAGCCCCAGAAGCGTTTGTCCGAAAGCAGGTCGGCAAAGTTGCTGAACCCGACGAACTCCAGGGGTGCATTCTCCGTCATCTGCCAGTTGGTGAAGGCCATGACCAGGCTGAAAAGCACGGGCAGAGCCATGAAGGCGAGGAACCCCAGGAAGTTGGGGGCCAGGAAGGCCAGCGCCACCGGCCAATTGTTCTCCCGTCGTGACATGACCGACGTCCTCGTCAGCATCAGCGGCCTGAACTGGGCTATCAGGGCAACGCTACTGCACGGCCAGTCAGTCGCTCGTACTCCCGCTGCAGCGCGGGGCGCTTGCTCACGAAGACCAGCATCTCCCGATCTATCTCGGCAGCCGCCGTCTTCATGGCAACTTCCGGCGTCTCCTGTCGGTTCCGCATCAGGTCCAAGTGTCGCTGGAAGATGCGGTGAGCTACGTAGGGATTGATGAACTTGCTCAGCTCTACGCTGCGGGCATACTTCATCTCGCTGCGGAATACCTCGTTGTAGTCCTCCTGGGGGTACCTGGGGTTGTGCAGGAACCGATCCGTCTCGCACAGTCGTCGCACCGGCGCGAGGTTGTCAGCGCTGTCGTTGATCTGGTTCCCATACTCCTCGCTGGCCAGGAACTTGATGAAGTTGAAAGCCTCGCGAACGTAGGGGCTCTTCTTGTTCAGGACGCTGATGCGCGTGACGAAGGTCGTGGCACGCTGCTTGCCTCGCGGCAGAGGGGCCACGCCAATGCGCAGCTTGGGGTCCTTCCGCCAGACGATCAGTCCCCATCGTCCGTAGCGGATCATCCCCAGCCGCTGCGCGGAGAACAGGGTGATGATGCCCTGGCCCCAGCCGCCAGCGGCCGCCATCGCCTCCTCCTCGCTTGGGCTGGGGGCACAGTGGTGGACGAACTGCAGGTCCATCAGCCACTGCGCGGCCTCGATGGCGGCGGGCTCGCCCAGGGTGCAATGGGTGCCATCAGCCGAATAGAAACTCCCTCCGTTCTGCCAGATGGCTTCCATCAGGTCGTAGCCCATGCAGCCAAAGGTCTCGTTGCGTCGCCCGTCCGGGTTCTTGGTGGTCAGACGGCGAGCGGTCGCCACGAAGTCGTCCCAGGTCCAGTCGTCTTTGGGGTAGGGTACTCCGCACCGGTCGAAGATATCCTTGTTATAGAAGATCACCCATGGCCCCGGATTGGTGGGGAAGCCATACTGACGTCCCTCGATCATCATGTTCTCCCGGGCCGCCTCCCAGCAAATCTCCGGGGTGGTGCCCGCCTCCCGCGCCCATTCCGTGATGTCCTGCAAGATCCCCGCCTGGTAGTAGGTGTGGAGTTGGCGGCGGTCGTAGCAGTCAATGATGTCTGGACCGATGCCCGCCATCGTCTGGACGATGATCTTGCTCTGATCGTTGTTGTTGGGGTCGATGGTCAGCTTGAGGTGCGGAAACTGCCGGTCGAAGATGGCGATCTGCTCCTGACGAGCAGGGTTGTCGTCGGTCGTCCAGACCAGACGTAGCCGCCCGCCCAGGTCCCGGGTGGGTTTGGTGGCCTGAGCGATGAGCGAGAGCACCACCAGGACCACGAAGCTGGCGGCAAAGAGGGTTCTCACAGCGACGTCCCCGAGGCTCTAGCCAGTCTGACAGCACCACTTGCTGGCGCAACACCGGCTCATTTCCGCGCCGCGCCGCCGCTGACCTGCATCTCGGCCACAGGCACCCAGGCGTGCCATCGCAACGGTCTTGGGCGGCCCAGGCCCCCATCTCAGGCGGGGGAGCGAAGCTGATCTCACTGTGCGGCCTACAGCGCGTGGTCCTCCGCGTCCACGTCCAGGTGGGCAAAGCAGCGGTCGCCGTTGAGGAACTCGATGCGGCCGGAGCGGTAGCGAAGCCGTATACGGCCCTCCCCATCGAGCACCACACAAGCCCCCTCGTTGAGCCGAATATCGTTGTCGTGGGTGTGGACGCCAGTCTCATAATCGCCGGCAATATCCAGACCGACCTGCCCTGCGCCATTGAGGCCGATCCCCGTCTCGAAACGTCCCTGACCGTCGTGGACCTGGATGCCGTACTGCATGGGTCTCGGCCCGCCCACCGCCTGGATGTTCAGTCCGATCACCTTGGTGGGGTCCGGACCGTCGTAGTCGTTGCTCATCTCGATGTTGACGCCCAACGCCACCATGCGCCCGTGGTTGAAGACCTCCGAATGCAAGCCCGTGGACCACCCCGGTCCGTGCTTGTGCAAGCGTGAGCACACCACACAGGCATCACCGACCTCGTGGTGGGTGTCGAGGCTGGCATACATCGTCCAGGGGTACGAGTTGCGCCCCTTCTCCTCATGGATCAGGGAGAGCACCTCATGGGTCATGGCGCGGTCATTGTTGTCATCGCCGCGCTCAAACAGCAGCATGGTGTCCAGCGGCTGGACCGGGGGTTCGCCCTTGCGGACGTGAGTAGTCAGTGGCTCGCCGCGGAAGGACCACCCTGGCAGTACCTGCTGCGCCAGCGCTCTGACGCCCAGCAGGGCGGCCCCACCCACCCCCAGCAGTCGCGCCAGGAAGCCGCGGCGCGAAACGGACTTGCTGTTGTGTTCAGGCATGGTGGCACCTCCATCGGGTCAGGCGGGGTCTCAGCGGGCCACTGTCTCGGTAGGGCCGATGAGCTTGAGGGTTACGTGCGCCTTGCCGTCGCCTTCCCACGCCCATTCTATCTTGGATTCGCCAGTCGGCACGACGGGCAGTTCGTTAGCGAGGGCAACGTGCCCCATAACGTTCCAGTTGGCGTCACAGATCGCCACAGCCCCCTGGCCGTCGCACACCAGGTACTGCCCCGGCCGCAGTTCGGCCGCAAACCGTACCTCCCGTTCCCCGAGGCGGCAGCGCAGGTTGGCTATGCCATCGGCTGCTGGTCCAGGAGTCACACGCACTACGAAGCGCAGCGGCTGGGCAGCGAAACGGTTGGTGATGCCGGCCGCTGGGCCTGGCAGCGGCATCAGGTCTACTGGTGAGAGCCGCCAGCGTCCTTCGCCATCGGCTTCCAGATGCCATTCGGTCTTCGGGTCCCGCAGACGCTGTCGCTGGTCAGGAGAGAAGGCTCCCGCCAGACGGGCCGTCTCCCACTGGCGTGCGGCGTCGAGGATCGCCCCCGCCTGGCCGTTGCCGCGCAAGGCGCTCAGGTCAGTGGTGATCGCGAAGCCAGCATCAAAGCCCGCGGCACGCGCAAACATCCACTCGAAGTCCTCCAACGTGGAGGCCTCCAGGTCGCCGCTCGCCAGGCGCAGGTCCCACCAACCGAGCATCCGGGGGAAGAGGTTGCGCTCGAAGTACTCCTGGTTCTTGAAGCGGTACTCCGCCATGCCTTCGCGCATGGGCTTGCCCCACGGCTCGCCCCAGTTCATGCGTGTGTGGATATGCCACAGGTAGTGCAGCAGGTTACTCGCGTCGTTGATGACTTCCGTCTGAAAGCCGTCATAGCACTGCTTGACGAAGCGGTTTCTGGAGTAATCACCACCGTAGCCGTAGGCCGAAAGGCCCTCCAGGCCATCGTAGGAGAGCTGGCGGATGCCCGTGGTGTTGACCAGTTGGACCAGACGGTCTGTCATTTCATCCATCAGGCCGTTCTCGATGCCCGGGTAGAAGGTGCCATAAGCGTGGTCAGCCAGACGCCCAATATCGGCGCCAGCGGGGTGGGCCATAGCCGTGGTGCCCCAGGCGCCGCGCTTGCAGTCCAGCAGACGCCAGGGCGGGCCTTCTGAGATAGCATCGTACTGCGCCAGCTCCTGGCCGATGATGACGGTGTTGAGGGGTTTTTCCCACGGCACGGGCCGGCGGAAGTCGGTGGCGTCGGCGATGGGTATTTCGGTGGCGGTCGCATCGATGGCCGCGGCGAGGGAGGTAGTCGCCGAGCGCGCCAGGCGCGGATCCGGCACCGGGGTCACGTACGGATCGTTGGTTGTAATGAAGCCGGTCAGCGTGTGCACGCCCAGTCGGACGCCCGCCGCCTCCGCGCGCTCCACGCAACGACGCAGGCCCTCGTCGCCATCCGGGAAGCTGGCAGGGTGAAGCCGGAAATGGCCCCATGTCTCGAATGGACCCGGGTGGTACAGGTAGCGGAAGCCCGCACGTCTGGTGAAGCTGATCAGTTCGTCCAGGTTGTCCTCGCCAAAGGGTGCGATCAGATAGGACAGCCGGGCGGTCTGGGAGACCTTGGCCCATTCGCCGTCAAGCATGGGATGGGGGAGCCCCTCGGCGACCTCGATCTCACCGATCGTGGCCAGGGCCTGGTCTGCTGCACACGCAAACAACGCGACCCGTGAGCCCACTACGCCGCCCTCGCGCTGGATCGCGGTGGCATGAAGCCTGCTGCCGAAGTCGGTCGCCGCGGCTCCTGCCGAGGTCTGGATGTTCAGACTCTGCAGGCCCAACGCCATGCGGGCATCGCGCACCACGCACACCGTCTCGCCAACAATCGCCCCGATGCTTGTGTGCAACGGTCCCCAGGTGATACGCTCCGGGATGGGCCCGTCAATGGCAGTGAGCTCCAACACCAGGTGAGTGGGCTTCGACAAGACGCGAATGTGTGCTACCGGGCCTCCCGGCCCGAAGGACAGACGCAATGCAGACCCATCCGCATCGCCTTCAAGCGCGGTGCTCGCGAGCTCTCGGCCGCCAACCGTCAAACCAAGCAGAGACGACGGGTGCGCCTCAGCCTGGCATTCGGTGCCAGTGGGGAGGTACAGCAGACTGGCCAGACGGCCGTCAGCCGTGAGCACCAGTCGCAGCGGACCGGCTTGCAGCGTAGCCATTGAGCCCTCCTGTGACCACACCGTTGCGCACAGCAAGAGACAGATGATCCATCCAAGGACGCGCCCCATTGCAGTGACCTCGGTACGGCGCCAGGCTGGCCCTCGCGCCAGCACTGGTCTGATGAGTGTGAATGCCATCATTCGTGGCGGCGCGATTCGGGTCCTTCCGGGCCATGCCAAGAGCCCTGGGCCTTCGATGCGACCGTCGGGCAGAGGTCTCTTTCGCAGGGCTCCGAAACCACTGAGCTCAGTCTTCGTGCACCTGCATACTGAAGGTGACAGTCCCTCCGCCTGTGACCTGGCAGGGGTCAAGGCACTGGACATAGGCTTTCCCGTCACGCAGCTCCTTGTGGGCAAGGCCCATCTGTTCGGGTCTGACACCGTTGGCCAGTGCGATGTGGTAGGGTATCATCGAAGCGAAGGAGTGCATGCAGCCGGCCGTGGTCTCCGCGAGGTTCAGTCGGAAGCCGTGATCGAGCACGATACAGTCACCCACGCGGTACGCCGGGCAGTGGCCGGCGATCTGTTCCACACGTATGATGAGCCGCATGTTCAGCCCTCCGTTGTCTTTCCGGTGCAGACCACATACCGGTGGTCTGCTGCCGAGGTGGCGCTGCCTGCGCAGTTGGGCTACAGGTCCGCCACGGAAGCCTGCTGCACCTCTCTCTGGACCTGCAAAAGCCGGGTTGTGGCAGCTTCCCCTGATGTGGTAAGCTCTCTTCAATGGCATTGTGTTGCGGTCTGGCACGGCCTGAGATGTCATAGTGGGACGAAGCCCAGTTTCCTTGACAGGGGAGGGGCAAAGGATATAATGACATACTGATTGGTGCAGCGCGGACCGCTGATTGGGAGCCTGCACCGCTCGCCATACGACACACTGGTCGTGCCCACGGACGTCACGAACAGGGCAAGCATCAAACCCCGCGGAACCTACCTGAGGAGGGATCACCTTGGCAGTCAAAGTTGGTATCAATGGTTTCGGTCGCATCGGCCGACAGGTATTCAAGGCGCTCTGGGAGCGCTTTGCGGGTGACATCGAGGTCGTAGCCGTCAACGACCTGACCGACGACGCCACCCTGGCCCATCTTCTGAAGTATGACTCCATCTACGGCAAGAGCAATAGTTGCATCCACGTTGGTGAGGAGACCTGCATCGAAGGCTACACCTGCACCGACTGCAAGGACGAGGGTGGCTGCAAGGTGGGGACGCTGGTGGTGGATGGCAAGACCATCTACTCACTGGCGGACAAGAACCCCGCCAACCTGCCCTGGGCCGCGCTGGGCGTAGACATCGTTCTGGAATCCACCGGCCGCTTCACCGACGCCGACAAGGCGGCGATGCATCTGCAGGCAGGGGCGAAGAAGGTGCTCATCTCCGCCCCGGCCAAGGGCGACGTCAAGACGGTGGTGCTGGGTGTCAATGACGCTACCTACGATGCGGCGGCCCACAACATCATCTCCAACGCGTCTTGCACGACCAACTGCCTGGCGCCCATGTGCAAGGTGCTGGAAGACAACTTCGGCATCGTGCGCGGACTGATGACCACCATCCACTCCTATACCAATGACCAGGTCATCCTGGACTTCCCGCACAAGGACCTGCGCCGGGCGCGGGCCGCGGCGATCAACATGATCCCCACCTCCACGGGCGCGGCCAAGGCCATCGGTGAGGTGATCCCAAGTCTCAAGGGCAAGATGCATGGCTATGCCATGCGCGTGCCGACGCCCACAGGGTCGGCCACAGACCTCACCGTTGAACTCGGCAAAGCTGCCACGGCCGAGGAAATCAACGCGGCCTTCAAGGCGGCCGCCGAGGGCGCTCTGAAGGGCATCCTGGAATACACCGACGACCCCATCGTCCTGCAGGATATTGTCGCGAACCCGGCGTCCTGCATCTTCGATGCCGGCATCACCAGCGTCATTGACGGCAATTTCGTCAAGGTGCTGGGCTGGTATGACAACGAGTGGGGCTACTCCAATCGTACCGCCGAGTTGCTGAAGATGATCGCCGACAAAGGAGTTTAGAGTTCGCCAGCGAATGATTGCGGCGGGGCCCTGGTGGCTCCGCCGCAAGCGTGTCTGGAAGCTGGGGTCTGCAATGCCGGGACGCGCCCTGCGCCACTCCCTGTCTCTGCTGGTTGCCCTGTCGGTGTGAACCGGACTGCTACAAGCCTTGCTTTTCTCCAGGCTGATGGGGCGCGGCCACTGAAGCCCCGTCTCGCTGAGTCATTCTGTGGAGGTTAGTGCCATGGCCAAGAAGAGTATTCAGGACGTTGACCTGACCGGTCAGGTGGTGCTGTGTCGGGTTGACTTCAACGTGCCCATCAAGGACGGTGTCATCTCTGATGACACTCGCATTCGGGCCTCACTGCCGACTATCCAGTACCTGGCGAACACCAAGCTGCTGCTGTGCTCGCACCTGGGGCGGCCAGAGGGTGCACCAGACCCCAAGTACACGTTAGCGCCCTGCGCCGAGCGTCTGAGCGAACTGCTGGGCAAGCCGGTGCGCTTCGTGGATGACTGCGTGGGACCGAAGGTCGCGGCGGCGGTTGCCGAGATGCAGGTGGGCGATGTGCTCTTGCTGGAGAACGTTCGCTTCTATCCGGGAGAGACAGCCAAGGACAAGGACCAGATGCGGGCCTTCGCGGAGCAATTGGCCGCGCCCGCTCAGGCCTTCGTGGACGATGCCTTCGGTAGCGCCGCCAAGAAACAGGCCTCGGTCACCGGCGTGACCGAGTTCCTGTCACCCTGCGTACAGGGCTTCCTGATGGAGAAGGAAGTCTCCATGCTCAGCCGGGTGTACAATGCCCCGCAGGAAGGCTTTGTTGTGGTGCTGGGCGGAGCCAAGGTCGCCGACAAGATAGATGTGATCAAGTCTCTCCTGCCGCGCTGCGAGAAGATGCTGATCGGTGGAGCCATGGCCTGGGCGTTTTTCCGGGCCAAAGGGATGGAGATCGGCGAGTCGCTCTGCTCGGACGAGAGTGTGCAGTTGGCCACTGAGATCCTGAACAGCGACGCCGAACTGCTGAGCAAACTGCTGCTGCCGGTGGACGTCCACATGCAGAATGTGGCCGGTGACCACGCCACCGCCTTTGCCCCTGCCGATGGCATCCTGCCGGGATGGGATGCCCAGGACATCGGCCCGGAGACGACCAAGCTGTACGCTGACATCGTCCGACAGGCCCGGACGGTCTTTTGGAACGGACCCATGGGGCACTTCGAGCAGAAGCCTTTTGACACTGGCACTCTCGGCATAGCGCAGGCCATGGGGGAGTGCCCGGGCTTCAACGTTGTGGGCGGCGGGGACTCCGTGGCTGCCGTCACGCAGATGGACCTGGCCGACAAGATGGACCACGTCTCCACCGGCGGCGGCGCTTCCCTGGAGTTCCTGGCCAGCGGCAGCCTGGTGGGCGTTGACGTTCTCGACGACAAGTAGATCGCTTCACTGACCATCACGGGGACAGGGCGCAGGCCTTGTCCGGCCATCACCCTAGGAGGCAGTCCGCATGCGCAAGCCGATTATGGCTGGTAACTGGAAGATGAACTGTGACAATGATGAGGCCTGCAAGTTGGCCTGTGGCATTGTTGACACGATGGCGGCGCCGGGCGAAGCAGAGGTCGTTGTCTTTGTCCCGGCGACGGCCCTGACGACGGTCGTCAACTGCGTCGAGGACAGCCCCATCGAGGTCGGCGCCCAGAACCTGTTCTGGGCCGACAAGGGCGCCTACACCGGCGAGATCTCTGGGCGCATGATTGTCTCCACCGGTGCGCGCTGGGTGCTCATCGGCCATTCCGAACGTCGGGGCCGGTTCGGCAAGCTCGAAGAGGGCTGGACGGAGGCCCACGTCGCCTACTTCGGCGATTCCGATGTGACCGTGAACGCCAAGACGCGAAAAGCGCTGGAGGTTGGTCTGAAGCCGATCGTCTGCTGTGGCGAGCTTCTTGCAGAGCGTCAGGCCGGGCGTACGGACGAGGTCGTGGGGGGACAGGTCCGAGCCATGTTGGACGGGCTGAGCCCGGCTGAGGTGGCCAAACTGGTCATCGCCTATGAGCCTGTGTGGGCCATCGGCACCGGTGAGGTATGTGACGCCGAGGAGGCCAACCGCGTATGTGGCGTTGTGCGGTCCGTCGTCGCCGAAGTCGCCGGTCCTGCAGTAGCCGAAGGCCTGCGCGTCCTGTACGGGGGAAGCGTCAGCCCGGACAACGTGGCCGGTCTCATGGCCCAGCCGAACATTGACGGTGGGCTCGTGGGAGGTGCCTCGCTGAAGGCCGAGAGCTTCGTGGCGCTTGTTGCTGCCGCGGCAGCGTCCGTCTGATGCGGCGCAAGCCGGCACGCCGCACCATGTGCTGGCAGGTACGGAGTGGGGCGTCTGGTTGCATCTACAACTAAGTTATGATATGCTCAGGGTTATCCAACCGGCACCTGGCCCAGAAGGAAGTACACAATGCGTTCTCGCACCCAGACGGCAACCCGAGTCCCCGTGACCAAACTGGCAGACATGTTCTGCAAGGTCATTGAGGTCGTGCTCACTGAGCAGGCTCTCAGCGGCGCGCCGTGCCATGCTCTTTCGCGCTCGCAGTGGGAGGGCCTCGTCTTCGTGGAGCGCCACCCGTTCTGCTCCATCCGGGATCTGGCGGAGGGACTGGGGGTCAGCCACCCGGCGGCTGTGAAGATGGTTGAGCGTCTGGTGCGCAAGGGGCTCCTGGACCGACGGGAGAGCGCTCAGGACCGCCGCGTAGTCGAGCTGAGCCTGAGCCAACTGGGTGAGCAGTGTGTTGAGACCGTCCGAGCCCAGCGCGGTCAGGTGCTGGAGCGCGTTCTTGGCGAGATGGCGGGAGATGAGACCGAACAGTTGCTGCAGGGGTTGCAGGCCTTCTTGCGGGCCGCTCTTAGCGACCGACACACTGCCGAGATGGTGT
Organism: Armatimonadota bacterium; assembly: GCA_013178155.1. Taxonomy (GTDB): domain Bacteria; phylum Armatimonadota; class Zipacnadia; order Zipacnadales; family UBA11051; genus JABLXH01. The sequence goes on from JABLXH010000023.1 coordinate 21,040, forward strand.
GTCTGCATTGTGGGCGCGAGCATGTTGAGGAGTGTCTGGTCTATCAGGCCAAGGGTGGACGCCCCTGACAGTACACCGCGCTGCGACCCCATACGACACCGGACGCAACCGCGTCCGGTGTCGCGTTTCTGGTCTCCGGCGTGCCTGCGAGGAGTCTGGCCTGACGCCAGCGAAGTAGCCTACGGTAGAGCACGCAGAGAGATTCCCCGGCAGGGTTGTGCAGAGGTGACCGCCACATGGCGCTGACGAAGGATCAGATCGTGCAGGGACTGAAGAACCTGGGGGTACGCCCCGGCATGGTGGTCATGGCGCATTCGTCGCTCTCGGCCTTTGGCGAGGTGGCGGGAGGAGCCAACACCGTGATCGAGGCGCTGTTGGAGGCCGTCGGGCCCCAGGGGACGCTGCTGATGCCGGCGATGGGATCCGCACCTGTTTTTGATGTGCAGGAGACGCCCTCCACTGTCGGCACGATTACGGATGTGTTTTGGCGCCGGGCCGACGTGACCCGCAGCATACACCCCACCCATTCCGCGGCTGCCAAAGGACCGCTGGCCGACGAGCTCTTGGCCGGGCATGTCCAGCAGCCGACGGCTATCGGTCCCGATTCTCCCTGGGGGAGAGTGGCCGCCCACCCGGATGGGTATATCCTGTTTCTCGGCTGCGACCAGGACCGCAACACCCTGCTGCACACGGCCGAGGACATGGTGAATGCCGCTTACCTTAACACGATCCAGCGTGACTACCTTGATGCGGAGGGGAAGCGGCGGACCGTGGTCCTGGAGCGCTTTCCCGGGCCGCACCGCGATTTCATCCGGCATGACCGGCGATTCCTTGAAGCCGGCGCCATGACGGTGGGCAAGATAGGGAATGCCGTCTGCCGACTGATGAAGGCCAGTGAGATCCTCCGACTGGCGGTTGAGGCCCTGAAAGAGGATCCGGCGGCCGTGCTGTGCGACAACCCACGGTGCGAGGATTGCGTGCAACAGCGTGCTGCCCTGAAGGCCGCCCGGCTGGCCGAGGAAGACTTCACGCTCAGCGCTCGGCTGGATGACCTGGGGCCGCCAGACCAGTTGGACGGGGCCCTCTGGCAGGTCAAGGCGGAAGGTGTGAGCGTGCTGGAGGTGGGGGAGAGCTACGCCCGGGCGCTGGTGGCTCGTGGTGGGGACGGTCTGGCTGATTTCGCCCGCGATGTGGCCGTCGCCGGCTGCAGGGTCGCCGTATGGCCTTGTCTGCTGGACTGGGCCGCCGCGCCGGAGACGCTGGCGGTGGTGCTGCGGTCTACTGCCGCGGAGGCGCGTATCCTGGGAGCGAACTACCTCAAGCTGTCGCCTTGGCTCGCGCCAGCGCCGCAGGAGCAAGCGCCGGTTAACGCCATCACCGGCGTACTGAGCGACCTGGCCGCTGTCGCGGAGGATGAGAAGGTCACTCTACTCATCGAGAACCACCCTGCCGCCTACTGGAGCAGTGCAGCCCACTGCCGAGCCATCCTGGAGGGGGTCGGAAGCCCTGCACTGCGGCTCGCCTTCAACCCGGCGCACTTTGCGCAACTGGGCGAGAAACCTTTCCTGGGAACGTGGAACCGGGGCAGGCTGAAGAAGCACACCGCCCAGTTGATGATCGCCGATGGCTGCGGACGCCGGGGATGGCCGCCCTATACCCCTCCGGCACAGGGCCAGGGCGAAGTCAAGGAGCTCATGTCAATACTCCGCTGCCGGTCGTTTGCTGGCCTGTTCACACTGACCACCAGCGGGAGCCGAGATTTTGATTTCAGAACTGAAGCGGAGGGTTTCTGGCACTGCCTGAACACACTATAGAGTGGGACATGAGCCCCAGGAGGGGTGCACCATGGGAGCGACAGGGCGGCTTATCGAGCGGCAGATCAAGCGTTCCGACCTGGACCGCCAGCTCCTGGAACGTTGCCAACGGGACGAGAAGGCAGGACGGACCTCCCGCCCGGTGATCACCATATCCCGGGAGATGGGGAGCGGAGGCAAGACTATCGGCAGAATGGTTGCCAACGAGCTGGGATTTGCCTTCTACGACAAGGAAATCATCAACGAGATCGCCGAGGCGGCGGACAGCAGTCCGGCGCACATTGGCCACATCGAGTCCGGTGAGCGCGGAGCCCTCGAGGGGATGATGCTTAACCTGCTGGACCGCAGGCACGTCACCGACACAGTCTATCTACGTAGCCTGATCAAGACCCTGCGGAAACTGGCCGAGCAGGGGCGCGTCGTGATCATCGGCCGCGGTGGAGCGTGCGTACTGCGGCAGGCCTTCAAAGTACGCATCATCGCCCCTTTCGATGTACGGGTACAGCGCATGGGCGACCTGGAGAAGGTGGGACCGAAGGAGGCAGAGCAGAACGTGCTGAGCTACGATCATCAGCAGAAGCGCTTTCTGCGCTGCTACTTCGGCTGTGCGGCTGATGACCAGTTGCTTTACGATCTGGTGATCAACACCCAGGCCATGGCTTTGGAACATGCGGCCGAACTGATCATCACCGGCGCTCGCCAGGTCTGGGGAGACGAGGTGGCTTGCCTTGGGTCTTGAGCTCATTCTGCATGGTGGCGAGGTCATTGATGGCTCGGGTGCTCCCGGTTTCCGGGCCGATGTGGGGGTTTGTGGCGACCGGATCGTTGTGGTCGGCGACCTGACCGACGCCTGGGCCCCGGCAAGGGTGGACTGTGCCGGACTGACTATCTGTCCCGGCTTCATTGACCTGCACAGCCACTCCGACCTGACTCTGCTGGCCAACCCCCGCGCGGAGAGCAAGGTTCACATGGGGGTTACCAGCGAGTGCAACGGTCAGTGCGGCATGGGCGTATTCCCTGTGCGGCGCGACGATGCCCCCCAACTGCGGGCATGCTGCAGCTTCATAGAGGCTGACGTGGATTACACCTGGTCCAGCGCGCGTGACTATCTGGAGCGACTGCGGCAGGCCGGACCGGCGGTCAATGTGGCCCAGATGGTGGGGCAGAGCGCCCTGCGAGCCTGGGCCATGGGCTTTGCCGACGGTCCCGCCTCACCTGCCCAGATAGCCGCGATGTGTGACGCGGCGACAGAAGCCTTTGGCCAGGGCGTTGCGGGCATCTCGCTCGGCCTGGCCTACGCCCTGGGATCCTTTGCCAGCCGCGAGGAGATCGTGGCCCTGTGCGCCACTGCCGCGCGCCACGGGCGTCATGTCAGCGTCCACCTGCGTCACGAGGGGGCAAAGCTCCTGGAGGCCCTGGACGAGATCATAGGCGTAGCCCGTGAGGTGGAGCGCGAGGGCACGCTGCGACTGCAGATTGACCACCTCAAGTGCGCCGGCGAAAGCAACTGGGGGCGCATGGCTCAGGCGCTGGAGCGTATCGAACTCGCCCGGGCGGGTGGGTGCGACATTGCCTTCGATGTCTACCCTTACATCGCCGGTAGCCGCCACTTGTCGGGTTCACTTCCGGCCTGGATGCATGCTGGGGGCAACGAGGCCATGGTGGCCCGTCTGCGCTCGCCACAAGACCGCGCCCGGTTGCGGCAGGAATACGAGGCCTGGCTGTCCGGTCAGGGCGGGGACAGCCCCTTCGAGTTACCCTTTGCCAATATCCTGGTGACTGACGTAGCCACCGAGGCCAACGCCTGGACCATCGGGCAGCGCCTTGACGCCATTGCCGCGCAGCGGCGGCAAGATCCCCTGGAAGCGACGATGGACCTGTTGGCGGAGGAGAACGGCCATGTTAGCGTCTGCCTGTTCTCGATGAGCGAGGAGGACATGCAGCTCGCCCTGGCTCACCCTCTGGGCTGTGTGGCCACCGATGGGCTGGCCTTCGCGCCGTACGGTCCCCTCAGCCGCTCACGCCCCCACCCGCGCTCATACGGCACCTATCCCCGGGTCTTGGGACGCTATGTGCGCGAGTTGGGCCTGCTGTCACTGCCGGAGGCAATCCGAAAATGCACGGACTTGCCCGCCTCGCGGCTGGCCCTCAGGCACCGTGGGCTGGTCCGCGAGGGTTTCGCGGCCGACCTGGTAGTATTCGACCCCTCTACCATCGCTGACCAGGCGACTTTCGAGAGCCCACACCAGTATCCGGTGGGCATCAAGCTGGTGGTGGTCAACGGCCAGATCACCGTACAGGACGATCGCCACACCGGAGCCTCAGCGGGCAGACTGCTGGCGTCGGAGCCTTGAGGCCAATGGTCTACGTGGGCACCTCGGGCTACTCCTACGACGACTGGGTAGGCCGGTTCTACCCGGAAGGCACCCCCAGGAACCGCTTCTTCGCCTACTACCTGCGGCACTTCCGCTGCGTGGAGCTGAACTTCACCTTCTACAGCCTGCCGTCCGTCGCAACCCTGGAGCGCCTCGCATCCCAGACGGCGTCAGACTTCCGTTTCGCGCTGAAGGCCTTCCGCGACATGACTCAGGGCCGTTCACAGGACCCGGCGCTCTACACCAGGTACGCACAGTCCCTTGCGCCCATCCTCGAGCGAGGGCAGATGGGAGCGGTCCTGCTGCAGTTTCCCAACGCTTTCCGGTTGGAGAGAGCCAACGTGGACCATCTGCGGTTCATCCGCGACCAGTGGCCAGACCTCCCTCTGGTCGTGGAGTTCCGGCACGAGAGCTGGCTTCGCGACGACCGGATCTGGGAGTTCCTGCGGGGCCAGCGCCTCGGGTTCTGCTGTGTGGATGAGCCGCAGCTCCCGGGCCTCATGCCCGCGGAGGCCCGGTTCACCGCCGAGCCGGCCTACGTGCGGTTCCATGGACGAAATGCTGCGAAATGGTACCATCACAAGGAGGCGTGGGAGCGGTACGACTACCTTTACACCGAGGCCGAACTCCGCCAGTGGCTGCAGCCCGTGCGGAAGCTAGAGAGCGAAGCTCAGGACACCTACCTTTTCTTCAACAACCACTACCAGGCCAGCGCCGTGAAAAACGCCCAGGAGTTCGCACGCTTGCTTGAGAGCGAGTGAGCATGGGAGGGGCATCGGCTAGTCGTGCGGTTCCACCGCGACCTTCACCTTTGCCGGGCGGATGACCCGACCGTTGAGGGTGTAGCCCGGCAGCACCTCCTCGACGATGGTCCCCTCGCTGACCGAGCCGTCTACGACTCGCTCTACCGCCTCATGGAAGGCAGGGTCAAACATAGCTCCCCGGGCGGGGATGGGCGCCACACCAAAACGGGTCAGTACATCGTAGAGCTGGTCACGGACCATGCAGATGCCTCGGTGCAGGCTCTGGGCCGCCTCGCCCTCCACCGTACAGCCCGTCGCGCGATCGAAGTTATCCAGCACCGGAAGTAGCTCCGCAATGAGCTGCTCGTTGGCGTACTGGAGCTGCTGGGCGCGCTCCTCAGCCGAGCGGCGCCGGAAGTTCTGCAGGTCGGCCACGGCCCGCAAGTAGTCCTCGTGTTTGGCGACGAGTTGCTGCTCCAGTTCCAGCAGACGCCGCTCAGTGGCGTTGTCGACCTCCTCTTCGATTGCCTCGGGCTGTTCGGAACTATCAGTGGTCTCTGTATCGGCGGTGTCCGCCGTCTCTAGGTCATCCTTTGGCTTATCCATGGTGTCGTCTCCAGGCTTGCTGATCACAGGTCATGCCCCGCTTCTGTCTCGGGCTGCACCTGCTCGTCTTTCTTGCGGATAATCGTGTTAATGCGCAGAATCGCGCAAGCAATCTCACCGGCCGCGTGGAGTGCATGAAGCTTCACCGGAGCGGCATCAACCACCCCCAGCGCGAACATATCAGCGACCTGGCCGGTGTCGCAGTCCACGGCCCAACTGCCTCCGACGCCGCTGCGGGCGATGACCTCTTCGACCTTCTCCAGCGGGTTCAGCCCGGCATTGGCGACGATCTGGGCCAGGGGGCGCTTCAGCGCTTCCAGGACGCAGTCCACTCCATAGGCTGTCATCCCCGCAGCCGCGGCCCGTTGGGCGGCAAGGGAATGAAAGGCGGCGATCTCGGCCGCCCCGCCACCGGGAAGCAGGCCGCCTTGCAGAGCTGCCTGGACGGCGCTGGCCGCGTCCTCCGCGATCCGTCGGCGTTCATCGCGGACGGCTCGGGTCGCGGCCCCGACGATCATCGTGGCCGTCGTCTCGCCCTTGCCGCCAGTGACTCTCAGCAGCCCCAGACGTTCATCCTCCTCCACACGTTCAGCACCGCCAAGGCTTCGTTCCAGCTCTGCCGGAGGGCGGCGCAAGGCCGTGCGTTTGAGCAGCCGGGCACCCGTGTGGCGTGCCACTTCCGCGAGGTCTCGTCGCGAGACCCGCCGGACGGCGAGAATGTCGTGGTCCAGCAGCAACTCCTCCGCATGCTCGGAGATGGCCCGGGCGGCCATGATACAGTTGACCCCCAGGTAGTTGAGCTTCTTCAGACACTCCTGAAACTCGCTTTGGAGTTGCAGGTACCGCTGAAAGCCGGCCTCGGTCCCCAATGCCTCCTGATCAACGCTCTCCGGCTCCAAAGCATCATCCAGCAGCAGGATGCGGGCTGGAGCGACGACCAGGGGCATCTGCTGGTTGAGGCGCTGTTTCTCCAGGATGACGCCGGCCACCACCTCGTTCTCTGCCCCCTCCCGGGCCACGATGCGCTTTCCCAGGCGGAAGGCCGGATCGTCCGTGAGCTTGGCCAGCGGGATGCGTTTGGCGGCCTCCAACGCCAGGTAGGCCAGGTCCTCCTGGTGGCGCCCCGCCACCAACGCGGCCCTTGCCAGCAAGGGGTCGTCCAGGGCGACACCACGAGCGGCCGTTTCCAGGGCCTCGAGCGCCCGCTCAACACCGAACTCGATACCCTCAATGACCTTTGTCACCGGAACACCGCGCTGGACCTGTTTCACGCCTTCTGCTACCAGGGCCGCCGCCAGGATGGTCGCCGTGGTGGTTCCGTCGCCTACCTGCTCCGCCTGCGCCCGGGCCGTGTTGATAAGCAGTTGCGCCGCCGGGTGGTTGACGTCTATCTTCTCCAGGATGGTGGAACCATCGTTGGTGATCGTGACGTCGCCAAACCGGTCCACCAGCATGGAGTTGAGGCCCTTGGGGCCCAGTGTGCCCTCGACGGCCGAGGCGATGGCGGTGATGGCAGCGGCATTGGCGTTCAGGGCCGCTAAGCGCTCGTCCACGTCGGTGGCGCTAACGCGCTTGACCTGGCTGTCTCCGGGTCCCGGTGATGGCACTGTTGGTCTCCTTCTGGGCGAGGGCAAGGCAGACGGGGGATACTGGCGGTGGCCTGCACCTCACCGGGGCCGTTCCACCAGCGTTGTCGTTCCCCAATGTGCGGTCTGCAGGCGCTCTAATGATCTGAGGTCTGGGTCTGCGCGAAGGTCTCGGTTAGCTGTCGGGCGGTGTACTCCACAATATCCATGATCTGGGCGTAGTCCATCCGGGTCGGCCCCAACACACCAACAGCACCGCGCCCACCGTGCACCGAGTAGGCGCTGGCGACCAGACTGCATCCACGCATACCCGGATGCCGGTGCTCTGCGCCGATGGTCACCACCACGTCGGTGGTCTCGGTGGCGTCGTGCATCACCTGGCGTAGCGCCGCGTCCTCGTCCAGCGTCTGCATCAATTGCTTCAGGCGGCTCCGCTCCTCGAACTCGGGCTGGTCAAGGATGTAGCTGGTGCCATCAACATACACGGCGCTTTCCTCGTCCGCGGCGGCTGCCGCGCGGATCCCCGCCAACAGGTCTTCTGGCGCCTGAAGCTCCCCCAACTGCCTCTGGACGCTGCTGGCGCTGACGGCGGCCAGGGCCGACAACTCCCGGCCCACGTGCAGGCGCTGGAGGGTCGCCGACAGGGCCCTCACCGCCTCCGCTGTCAACGGGACGTCACTGCGCAGCAGGTGGCTGTGTTCCTGGTTGTCCGACGTCTTGTAGGAGAGCATCACGGTGCTGGCACTCACCGGCTGCAGGTTCAGCGCTATCACCTGGACGTTGGTGGCTGGGGGCTCGGTAACCACCGCCGGATGAGCGGTAGCGCGGGCCAGAAGACGCGATGTGGCCCGCAGCAGCTCGTGGGGCTGGGAGCCGAGACGACGGTATTCAGCCTGCAACCAGGGCAAGGCGCGCGTTGCGGGACGCCTCTGACTGGCGAGGCAGTTGACGTACAGTCGGTAAGCCACGTCACAGGGGATACGCCCGGCCGAGGTATGGGGCTGCTGCAGGTACCCGGCTTGTTCCAGTTCCGCCATCTCGTTGCGAATGGTGGCCGTACTGGCCATTACGCCATACCGCTCCTGCACGACGCGTGACCCCACGGGTTCGCGGGTCCGTACATGCTCCTCCACCACCGCCAGGAGCACCAGCAGTTGTCTCTCAGTCAGGGGCGCACCAAACAAGGCCACGGTTCTCTACCTCCAGGAGCCGTGATGGTCGGTGACCCTCTCCTGTCCAGAGGATAGCATCGGGGTTGGAAGGAGTCAAGCCGACAGCGCTTGACAGTCCCCGCCTGCTGTGCTATAAGCATCACACGGGAAGCACGAAGCCCGTAACACGAATATCGGGGCTCAAGAGGCAATCCCCCTTGAGCCCTTTTTCGTGTCCAGAGGGAGGCACGAATGCCCTGCAAAGTGGTCGTGGGCGCACAATGGGGCGACGAGGGCAAGGGGAAGATTACCGACCTGCTCGCCGAGACGGCCAATGTGGTCGTTCGTTACCAGGGCGGTAGCAACGCTGGACATACCGTCGTCGCGGGTGGAGAGACCTTCAAGCTGCACCTGATACCCTCAGGCATCCTGCACGAGGACGTCCTCAGTGTCATGGCGGATGGTACGGTCATAGACCCCCACTGCCTGGCCGAAGAGTACCAGGGCCTTCAGGCGCGGGGAGTGTCTTGCCGCAACCTGCGCATCAGTGGAAACGCGCACGTTATCATGCCCTACCACAGCCGTCTCGATGCGCTGCAGGAAGAGGCCAGGGGCAGAGTCAGCATCGGTACCACTCGGCGTGGCATCGGTCCCGTCTACACCGACAAGACCGCCCGCATGCCTCAGCCGGTGCGAATGTGGGATCTACTGGACGAAAGCGTTCTCCGCCAGCGTGTCGCCGGGCAACTGGCCGAGAAGAACAAGGTCTTCGGGGTGCTCTACGGCGTCCCTCCCATGGATCCAGACGAAGTTGTGGCCGAGGTCATGCAGCATGTGCCGGTGTTTGCACACTGCATCACAGACACCCGCACGCTGGTCGCTGCACAGCACCGCGCTGGCGCCACGATCGTGCTGGAAGGGGCTCAGGGCACGTTCCTGGACCTGGACTATGGGACGTATCCTTACGTCACCAGCTCCCACCCCGTGGCCGGTGGGGCTTGCCTGGGTACCGGCATTGGGCCGACGGCCATAGACTCGGTCACCATCGTCTGCAAGTCCTACTCCACCCGAGTCGGGGCAGGTGCTTTCCCCACGGAGCAGGCCAACCCGGATGGCGATCTGATCCGGGAACGCGGCAGGGAGTACGGCACCACGACCGGCCGACCGCGTCGCTGTGGCTGGCTGGATGGCGTGGCCCTGCGCACCTCGGCCCAGATCAACAGCGCCACTGGCCTGGCCATCACCATGCTGGACGTGCTCAACCCGTTCCCCAGCATCAGGATCTGCACAGCCTACGAGATTGACGGGGAACGCTATGAGATGATGCCCGGGAACCTGGAGCTGCTGGCACGGGCGACGCCCATCTATGAAGAACTACCGGGTTGGGGCCAGGAAGTCAGCGACTGCCGCAAGCTGGCCGACCTTCCGGAGAATGCGCGACGCTATGTGGAGCGCATGGCCGAGATCGCCGAGACACCGGTGGAAATGGTTTCCGTGGGCCCAGGGCGCGAACAGACGCTTCTGGACTGATAGCGCCCGTTTACTTTCTCGCCGTGCCGTGGTATACTTCCAAAGTTGTCATGGGCCTCCGACTGGGTCCGGCGCCGTTCCCGACGCCCTTCTCGGCGGCAGGCAAGGACCGTTACCTGTTGTCCACTGACACCGCCATGGCGACGCGGAAGCCGGGTGGCATCCGCCGGGGTGAAATCCCCCGTACTGGGAAGGATCGTGTCTGATGCTTGACAAGGAAGACAAGAAGGCAATCGTTGAGCGTTTCAAGTCACATGACGGTGATACGGGGTCCGCACCGGTTCAGATCGCTCTGCTGACAGGTCGGATCGAGTATCTCACTCAGCACCTGCAGGTGCACAAGAAGGATCACCACTCCCGCCGCGGCCTGCTGAAGCTGGTAGGCCAACGTCGCCGCTTGCTCAACTACCTGCGTAACAAGGACGTTGAGCGCTACCGGGCGCTGCTGGCCGAACTGAAGCTGCGACGGTAGGATAGGCATGGGACTGATGCGAAATACAGGCTGCGCTCCCGAGGGCGGGGGCGCAGCTTCTGTAACGGGCTCCGCCCTTTCGGGCGGCCCCGGCGTCGGGCAGCCAGCGTTGCTGGAGACACCCGACGACATTTGACGAGTTGGCTGTGACGGTGGAGGTCTGGAGAGTCGGGGAACCAGGGAAAGCGGAGGAGGGGCTGTCGGCCTCTGCTTTCCCTGTTTCCTCACCTCTTCACTCCTCCCGCCGTTGCGCCACCCTGGGAGGAACTCTCCTTGTTGAACCAGGTTACCATTGACTTCGCCGGCAGACCCCTGCGGTTTGAGACCGGCAAGCTCGCGCAGTTGTCCGACGCCGCGGTGGTTGTGTCGTACGGTGACACCGTGGTGCTCGCCACCTGCAACGTTACCGACCGGCCGATTGATGTGGACTTTCTGCCCCTGCGGGTTGACTTCGAAGAGAAGATGTATGCTGTAGGCCGCATACCCGGCGGCTTCTTCAAGCGTGAGGGACGGCCCTCGGAGGAAGCCACTCTGGTATCGCGACTGGTTGACCGACAGATCCGTCCCCTGCTTCCCTCTGGTCTGCGGAATGACGTCCAGGTCATCGTGACCCCCCTCTCTGCAGAGACCGACAACCTCGTGGACATCGTTGCCATGATCGCTGGCGCTGCGGCCGTGCACGTGTCCAGCGTACCTTTCGCCGGGCCCGTGGGGGCGGCGCGTGTGGGCCGCGTAGACGGCGAGTTCGTCTTGAACCCCAGCTTTGACCAGTTGGCCGTGGCCGACCTCGACGTGGTGGTAGCTGCGGGACCACAGGGCATCGTGCAGATCGAGATGGAGGGCTCCGAGGTCCCCGAGGGAGTGGTTGTCGAGGCCCTCGAGATGGGTGCAGAGGCCTGCCAGGCCGTCATCAAGGCCGTAACAGAGCTGCGTGAGAAGGCTGGCAAGCCCAAGCGTGACTTCCCGTTGTGGGAACCCCGGCAAGCCGTCTTGGACTATGTACAGGAACACTATACCGAGCGCATCCACGAGACGGTACTGAGCGCCGATAAGCTGGGACGGGACCGCGCTCTGGACCAACTCCGCCGCGATGTTGTGGCTGAGCTGGAGGCCCAGGAAGTCGAGCACCCCAGCCCGGATGTCTATGAGGCCTTTGAGATGATCATCAAGGCCTACCTGAAGAAGCTGGCGCTGGAGGAAGGTCGGCGGGCTGACGGCCGAGCTCTGGATGAGATCCGGGAGGTCAGCGCGGAGGTAGGCCTGCTGCCGCGCACGCACGGATCTGGCCTTTTCACTCGTGGGGCCACGCAGGTGCTCACGATTACCACTCTGGGCGCCGTCAGCGACCAGCGTCTGGTGCGGACACTGGACGAAGAAGAGTACACCCGTTTCATGCATCACTACAACTTCCCGCCCTTTTCCACCGGTGAGGTACGGGCCCTGAGGGGAACCGGTCGCCGTGAAATCGGGCACGGAGCTCTGGCCAAGAAGGCCATCGAGCGGGTACTGCCTCCCGAAGATGAGTTCCCCTACACGATCCGTCTGGTCTCCGAGGTCCTGCAGGCCAACGCCTCCACCTCGATGGCCGCGGTCTGTGGCTGTACGCTGGCGCTGATGGACGCCGGCGTCCCTATCAAGGCCGCCGTGGCCGGGATCTCCGTGGGCCTCATCTACGAGAGCGAAGACAACTACCGCCTGCTGGCCGACATGCAGGCCATCGAGGACTTCCTCGGCGGCATGGACTTCAAAGTCGCGGGCACGCGACAAGGCGTCAACTGCATCCAGATGGACACCAAGACCCCCGGGATCAGCTCCAAGCTGCTCGCGGAGGCGCTGGAGTGCGCCCGTGTGTCCCGGCTCAAAGTCCTGGACGTCATGGCCCAGGCGATCGGCACGCCCCGTGCGGAGCTCTCCAAGTATGCTCCACGCATGGTCTCCCTGACGGTGGACCGAGACCAGATTGGCATGATCATTGGCCCGGGCGGCAAGAACATCCGCAAGCTCCAGGAGCAGAACGAGGTGCAGATAGACATCGAGGACGACGGCACTGTCCTCATCTTTGGAACCAACCCTGAGGGGGTTGAGGCGGCGAGCCGCGCGATCAGCGATATGACGCGCACGATTCAGCCCGGCGAGGTGTTCGAGGGTACGGTCACCAGCACCGTGGACTTCGGCGCCTTCGTGGAGCTGCTGCCGGGTCGCGAAGGTCTCGTGCATATCTCGCATCTGGCCTGGGAGCATGTGGGAAAGACCACCGACGTCTGCAAAGTCGGCGACACGATGCGCGTGAAAGTGATCGAGGTGGACCCGGAAGGCAAGATACGACTGAGCCGCAAGGAGCTGCTGCCGCGCCCTGAAGGTCATGCGGAGCGAGGCGGTGGCGACCGTTCCGGTGGCGACCGACGCGGTGGTGGGCCAAGGTCAGGTGGCGGCGATGAAGACAGAGAAGGGCGAAAGCCGTACTTCCGCAAGAAGCGCTAGCCGTCCCAACGAACAGCACACACGAGCGCCCGGGAGAGATCATCCCGGGCGCACTCGTACCCGGTTCAGGGGGTTGGGGTAGCGTCACACACGATGGTGAGCGTGCTGAGCGGGGGCAGAACCGGCCGCAGAACCCACTCGCCGAGGCCCCGCTCGCGCACATCCGCCTCGCCCGGCCTCACCTCCGCGCCTGGGTCTCCGGTGAAGGCAAGGGCTTCCGTTACCCTCAATTGGGCAACGCCGCTCAGGCGCACCACGGGCGAGAGCCGGCGTGCAGACGGGTTGGCCAAGGCGACGACCAGGCGGCGGCCACGCACGAACGCAGCGCAGGAGAAATCGGCCGGTTGCCCCTGTGGCGGCAGTACCCTGGCGCCCACCGGGATGACTGGATACAGCGTCTTGAGGCAGTAGAAGGACAGTGCCGGCACACCATTCCGGATCAGGGAGTTGCCTCCAAGGGGCCCGCAGGCGGAGAAGTACCACGTCCCCGCCGCGCCGGCGTTCAGGTGCTCCAATGTGTCGGCATATTGGCGCACAGCCCAGGCCACGGTGCCGAAGGGCTCATCGGAAAGACTCTCGTACTCGGTCACGAACACTGGCCGCCGCCGTCCGGGATCCTTCCGGGCGATGGCTCCCGTGAGCTTGGCCCAGGCGGCCCGCAGTTGCGCCGTGCCGCGCTCGCCGAAGAGATAGCCATGCGTGGCCCAAGCCGACAGCGTCGCGACCGCGGCAGGGTCCAGAGCTTCGACCCACGGATTGCCCGCTTCCATGTCCAGGTGCGCGCAGCCTGGCGCCATGATCCTCACGTCAGCCAGGCCTCGCCTGTTTAGCGCCTGTCGCGTACGTTTCAGCAGATCACAGTACTCCTCAGGCGCGATCCACATGGGGTACTGCCGCGTGCCAGGGCATTCGGACTCCTCGCCGAAAAGGATGGCATAAGGCTTCATGCCCCGGTCGGCGTAGGCTCTGACCAGGGAGGCCCACATGGCGGCGTACTCGTCCGCGTGCCCCGCGATGGACTCGCCGACCGCACTGATCCACTGTGGCGGGTAGTTCCAGCCGGTGAGCGTCATCTTCACGCCGCAGCGGCGTGCCAGGTCCCAGCGCTGTTTGATGCGCTCCCAGTCTTCATACCCGCGCCAGTAGGCGTCATAGCCTGCTTCATCGTGACAATCCTCATAGAACCCCCGCGGTGTCCGCCCGAACCGGATGTTGAGCTCACGGAACACACGCTCCAGGTCGCCCAGGTCGTCACTGGCCCAGAAAGTGACCCCAAAGCCGTGAACCGCGTGCGCGGTCCGGCGCAGGTCAAAGGCCACGACCTCCGCCGCCCAACCTGGCCCCTTCTGACTCACCAGTAGTACCAGGGCGGCCGCGAGGAACCTGACCGGCGTCATGTCGTCAGCCTCTACCGCTCGATCACTGCGATCTGGGCCCAGTCGTCGAGGGACAGATGCACCTGATAGCGCTCGCCGATGCGGTCTACCTGCGGGTCCAGGTAGACCAGTCGGCCGTCCAGGTCGAAGACGCGGACCTGCGGTGGGTTGGGGTCATTCCACCAGTAAGTGCCTGAGACGCAGGTGATGATACGCTCCTTTCCCTCAATCCACCCCTCGTGCAGGCCCACGATGGTGATGGGGAACATGTGGTTAATGGGCCCGTATTCGCCGCTGCCAGGCCCCTCACGCGGAATGTCCTCGATGGCATAGTGGTAGTACAGCATGCCGTGGCGCAGGTAGGTCACCACCGCTTTCATGATGCGCCGGGCGGTGTCCTTGAGTTGGGGCTGGCCGATGATGCCCAGACCGATGGGCGAAGCCAGGCTGCTGCGCAGCATGCTGGGGAGGGCCGCGGGCTTCTGGCCGTCATCCCAGGTCATGGGGTTGAAGGCCCCCTGGGTCTCCGAGAAACGGTTGACCGGCAAGGCCTGCTCTTCCATGGCGGTTGCGTAGGTGTTGGCGACCACGACCTTGCCGCGCGAGACGGCCGCCTGCACCAGGTTGACCCGGGCGTGGACGCCCGCCAGACTGCAGTCTGTGTAGAACCGGATGATCTTGCCGTTGCGCGGATCCACCTCCGCGCTGATCCCGTCCCACTGACCGTAGGTAGGGATGCCACCGCTCCAGCCTTGGCTGAACTCATCAATGTAGTAGCCGTCGAGGCCGACCTCGTCGAGGAGGAAGCGCACCTGGCCCATCAGGAACTCATACTGGTAGTTGCCCTTGCCCGTGGCCGGGTCAAAGGCCGGGTAGACCGCCAGGGCCGTCTGCGGCTTGCCTCCGCGCATGTACAACTCCAGCGTCATGGTTCCGTCGGGGCCGCGCTTAGCACTGTCCAGCCACGGCAGACCGGCCTCCTCGATGATCCTGGTCTGCTCAACGCTCAGCCCCCCGCTGGCCCCCGTACCGGCTACCGGGAGCTTGTCGCCGCCGGGGATGCGTTCGGGGTAGATGGTCACCCAGTCGGTCTCAATGCAGCCCAGGACCTTGATGTCCGGCTGCACGGACTTGAGGATGTCACGAGCCCGGACCGCCTTCTCCTTGTATTCCTGTCGGGTCCACACCCGCGACTGGGGGCCCGGGTCGTAGTCCAGCCACTCGCCCAGGGCCATTAACTTGCACTGTTTGAAATCCAGCCACGCCTTCAGGGCCGCCGGATCGTCGAGTTTGGGGTCGGTCATGCTGATCCAGTTGAAAGGTCCCTCGACCGTGAAGTTGCTGTTCCAGCGCTGCCGCAGACGGTTCATGAACCCGAAGTAGTCATCCTCCGGGGGCAACGGCAGCATGGCCCACTTCAGGACAATGGTCTTGCCCCGGTCCAGAGCCATGTTTCCCCAGCGGAACAGCGCTTGGTTCGCCCGCAGGCCCACCACCGAGTCGAAGTGCAGGCGCGACAGGTTGTCCTCCATCACCACGCCAATCCCACCCTGGCCTGTCCGCAGGAAGATCGTCGGGTTCTCAGCCCCGCCCGGCGACGTGCTTGCCGTAAGCTTCTGGTCGGAGGTCAGGTAGTGTCGCGCCAGCAGCCCCACCGGCTGGGTGGTCAGGCTGGTCAGGCGATCTTCGACGGTGACGACCTCGTCCACGATGCGGACACGGCGCTGCAACGTATAGCTTGCCCCCCGCGCGGACACTTCCAGAACCTGCGCATCCTCGGAGGTCAGGCGCGGGCTCCAGTCTGGTTCGCCGGCGCCGGTGCCGAGGCTATTCCAACCCAACTGGTCTCCGGGATAGCCAAAGGCGCTGTCCACGCTGAACCTCGCTCCGCCGCTCTCGACCTGCAGCCGGCCGTCCTTCGCCATGCTGACGCTGACCTGCCTGGCACTCAGGCGGGCGGCGGCCTGGACCGGCGTGAACGGCTCCCTGACCTCAAGGTCGGGCGCTGCGGTTGTGGCGTGGGCAGCGATCTCCTCGGCCGAGAGCGCCCGGTTGTAGACCCTGACCTCGTCAATCAGGCCGGAGAAGTGGGCCGTGCGACGGTAGTTCGGGTCGTCGGCCCCCTCGGAGCCGGAGACGCAGCCGATCAGGAACTTCCCCCCGGACGGGATCTCCTTGAACCGTGACACCACGCTGCGGAACAGCCGCCCGTCCAGGTACAGGTTGATGTTCTCACCGTCGAAAGTGCCGGTCACCAGGTGCCACGAGCCATCGGGGACGGGGGCGTTGGAGTTGTTGCCGCCCTGGCCGATGTACCAGTACACCTGGCCGTCATGGTAGTAGGTCAAGAGGAAACTGGAGAACTGCTTGCCCAGGATGCCCGGCTCGCCCTTGGGGCGTCCGCTGGGCATGATCCACGCCTCGACGGTGATGGTCTGGCGCAAGTCCAGCGCCGGGGGAGCGCCGCAATCCACGTAGGAGGTCTGACCGTCGAACTCCAGGCAGTAGCCGCTGGCGTTGCGGAGGAACTTCGCTCCATGCACGGTGCCGTCCAGGCCGTTGCCGCTATGATCGCGGACCACAGTCCCCTGCCCTTCGTCGAACTTATAGTAGGCCACGAGCCCCTCTTCCTGGGCAAGAGCCGCGGATACTAGTCCCAGCAGAACCACGAGGCTGACGGTAGACTGTAACATCAGCGTCTCCTCTGATCGGTGAGTAAACACGGTCTGCGATTCCCCGAGTCCCGGCGCACGACCTGCCCGCGCGGGCTGGGAGCGTGCAGGAGTGGGGGACGTCCCCGGGGAACTGTCAAATTGTAATCAACAGTTCGTAGCGTCGCACCACGCGGAGGAACCGATGTCCATACGCATCAGCGCCACCACAGTCATGTTGCCAGATTACGATATGGAAGAGACGGCTCAGTTGCTGTCACGGCTGGGCTTTGATGGCGCCGAGTGGCGCTGCCGGCACATCCCTGAGAGCGCCCGAGATCAGCCTTACTCGCCCTGGGGGAACGTGAAAAACGACCTCTCTCCTGACAATCTCATGCAGCGCGGCGAAGAGGTCGTGGCGCTGAGCCGGGAGTACGGCCTCGAGATCGCGTGTCTGGCGACAGCTATGCGAGCGGATGAGCTCGATGAGGTGAGAAAGGTCGCCGAGGGCTGCAGCCACTGGGGTATTCGACGCTTCCGTATCGGGGCGCCGCGCGGCTACAACCCCCAGGAGAACTACCGCGATCTCCTTGATGACACTATTCGCGCTCTGGAGCCGGCACTGGCCATCGCTCGCGAGTGCGGTGTGCGCGCCCTGCTGGAAATCCACCGCAACACCGTGGCCTGCAGCGCTAGCCAGGCCTATCTCATCGTGCGCAACTTCGACCCTCAGGACATTGGCGTCATCTTCGACATCGCCAACATGAGCCTCGGGCAGGGCCATGAGCCGACGAAGATGGGGCTTGACCTGCTTGGGCCCTATGTGCAACACGTGCATGCTGGGGGCGGAGCGCCGGTGGCCGGCGAGCGCGGCCCCGACGGACAGCAGCTATGGAACTGGGAAACGGTAGACCTGGCAGACAGCGTCATTGACGTGCCGCAGTTCGTCCGGGAACTGGCCGCGATGAACTACCAGGGCTTTATCTCGGTGGAGGACTTCCGACCGTTGCCCACCGAAGAGAAGCTGTTGACCCAGCTTCAGTTCCTGCGGTCGGTTGATCCCAGCTAGACGGTGCCGGGCCCCGCACGCGGGCCCTGCCACGAAGGGACTACGTGATGGCCGAGGCCGCATTCATGGACGGCATGCCGCCAAACCTCAGCGGACTGCTATCTCGTGCCGCCCAGAGGCACGGTTCGCGCCCTGCCCTGACCGGTGGCGACCGAACGCTGAGCTATGCAGAGACGGACCAGTTGGTGACCGCTCTTGCCGCCTCCCTGGCCCATCTGGGCGTAGGCCAGGGTGACCGCGTGGCCATCCACCTGCCAAACTGTCCCCAGTTCGTCCTCTCATACTTCGCTGTGGCACGTGCTGGTGCCATGGCAGTGCCTATCAACACACTGCTGGCCGAAGATGAGATTGCGTTCATACTGGAAGATGCCGGCGCCTGCGTTCTCATCACGGCGGAGCCGCTGGCGAGCGCTTCACTCCCCGCGTTTGAGCAGTCGCAGAACACAAAGTACCTGGTGGTAAGCGGGCAGAGTGGGATTCCCGGGGCCGTGAGCTTCGACCAGCTCCTGACCCCACCGCCAGCGCCGCCGGACTTTCCGGAGGTCGCCTCGGACGGCGTGGCGGTGATCAAGTACACCTCCGGGACCACAGGGCGGCCAAAGGGGGCCATGCTGACCCACCGCAACCTCATCTTCGACGCCAGGTCCTGCGAGCAGGCGATCCTCGTCGGGCCCGATGATGTCTTCATCACGGTCCTGCCCCTGTTTCACTGTTTCGGCGCCACCGTATGTATGGTTCTGCCGGTGCTCGTGGGGGCGCACAGCATCCTGTTGCCTCGGTTCACGGGCGCGAGCTGTCTCGGTGCCATACAGGCCCACCAGGCGACTGTCTTCGCCGGCGTCCCCGCCATGTTTGGGCTCATGCTCCGCGCCAGCGCTGAGGCGGATTTCGACATTCGCTCGCTCCGCATCTGCGTCAGCGGGGGCGCTCCCATCACCAGGGAGGTATTCCTGGGCTTTGAACACCGCTTTGGGGTTGCCATGTTGGAGGGCTATGGACCCACGGAGGCTTCGCCTGTGGTCAGCGTGAATCCCCTGCAAGGCCCGCGAAAGCTCGGCAGTGTTGGCCCGCCGCTCCCCGGCGTAGAGGTCTCCATTCGTGGCGAGGACCGGAGAGAACTGCCGGTAGGAGAGATAGGGGAGATCTGCGTCCGCGGGCCGAATGTCATGGCCGGCTACTGGCGGAACCCGGAGGCCACGGCTGAGGCCATCGTGGACGGCTGGCTATATACCGGTGACATGGGGCGCATGGACGAAGACGGGTATCTCTATATATCAGGGAGGAAAAAGGAGCTCATTATCGTCGGCGGGATGAACGTCTACCCGCGTGAGATCGAGGAAGTCATCGAGCAGATCCCGGCCGTGGCCGAAGTTGCCGTCATCGGCGTCCCGGACACCCTCCGGGGCGAGACGCCTGTGGCCTTTGTGGTCGCCAAGCCCGAACAGACCGTGACGGAGACCGATGTAGTGAACTACTGTCGTGAGCGTCTGGCCGCTTACAAGGTACCCAGTCGGGTCGTCTTCCGGGACCAGTTTGCACGCAACGCCACGGGCAAGATCATCAAGCAGGTCCTTGCCGAGCTGGTGTAACAGCCTCGTGCCCAGGGGGTTCCGCTCGACACCGGGGAACCGAGTGAGCCAGCCCCCGGGCGTGGGGTTGTCTGAGGGCCTGGCTTCGGCCTCCTTCACCAGGTTTACGCCCACGTTGCTGTGCTTGTCGGTGCCCACGTCATCCGGGTACGCCTACAGGCTGAAAACCAGGGCGGCCGGTTGAACACCAGGGGGAACACTGAAGACCAGGGCGGATTCTGTGGCTGCGCATGGCAGGAGGGCCGGAGCTACGTAGCTTTGGGTCTTGTTGATCTCCTGCCGGGCGTCGTAGCTCAGCGGGGGAAACGAGTGGCCCTGAGCGTCCGCCAACGACGTGTTGCCTGGCTGCCGCTCGGTCAACATGGGCGTTTGGCTCTCGGCGCGTCCATTCTCCAGTCGGCACTGCAAGACCCATAGCCTGTCACCGGGATTGGCGGGTTGGAGCCGGCGCCGCTCTGGGGCATAGCGCTCCTCGTGGGCGCCATCCACCTCCTCAACAGGAAGCACCTGGAAGCACCATTCTCCGTCGAGCGGCTTATCTCCGACCTTGCCCTCTGCCACTTGCGTAAGCTGGTACGTGCCTGCCGCCAGCGTCAGTTCGTAGCCATCGCTGCGCTTGACGATGGTAGCACCCTGGGCCTTGGCGGGGTCGGCCACCGGGACGTACGAGCGACCGTCGATGATGAGCAGGCTGCTGGACGCCAGCTTTCCGTTGATGTAAAGTTTGGCGCTTGCGGCCCAGGCGGTTGTTGCCATCACCGCTACCACGACCACTGTTACCAGCGACACCTACCACCATGTCGTCGGTCTCATGTTGTTCACCTCCGGGATGACCTGCGGGCCAGATCACTCTTGATGGATACGGGACGTGGGCCTGCATCAACCCTCATCCTCATTGCTATGGAAGTTGAGCACGCCGTCCAGGCTCTGTCCGGGCTGGCGTACAGACTTTAACTGTGCGCCAGGGAAGAAGATGTCGGCCTTTGCGTAGGCTGTCGGGGTTGCCGCCGAGCCACTTGGCGAACCGGCCGATCGCCTCAGCCATCAGAGCCGCCACGACCTTGGTCGCCACCCCCGCCTCGGGGCCCCACGCAGCCGAGGCTGCATAGCTGCCTATCTCGCCGATCACCGCTATGAAGTCCTGCGTCGCCTTGATGTCCCCGGCGTCCCATTCGCGGAGTTCGGTGTGGACGGCCAGGGCCCACTCGGGGCAGTGCGTTATATCGGGTCACAGACTGCCGCAACAAGTCATCGATGATCGCCGGACGGCGTTTGAGCGCCCGGCTGAAGGCCTTGTCGGCTCGGTTTCGACCGCCGGCTCATGCCAGATGACGTTCGGCCAGGCCTGCTACCAGAGGCAGGATAGGGTCCTTTACCCTGGCCGTGCCGCGGCTGATTCCGGCCGTGTTCATGGGTTGAGCCGGGTTCAGCGCGCGCTTGCTGATCTGCTCGCCACGACCGTAGAGCACCGCCATCTGCCCGCGAAGTTCAGCTCGTGTCCCCGGCGGCAGGGCCAGGGACAGCGTGCACTGCTGGCCAGCCTCGGCCGTGAAAGGCAGGAACAGGGGCGGTGCGCCGGTAGCAGTCTGCAGACGCTACCGCCCCGTCACCACTGACAGGGTTAGCTGCACCGCCGGCAGGGAGTTCCAGTTGGCCGCGGCGGTGTGGGTCCCCGCCATCGCGGCTCTGAACTGCCAAGTGAAGGTGGGTTGGGCTGCCCTGATCGAGAAGTCAGTGAGAGCAAGATGCGAGACAGGAGGGAGTACGGCCTCGGCTGACGGGGCCCGCGTCGTCGTCTCGTTCCGGGCGACTTGCCCCAACGCGACCACTTGCGTCAGTCCCAGAAGAATCAGCAGTCGTGGCAGTTGCTTGCCCATCGCAGGCCTGCTCATCGCGATCCATTCTGAAGACCAGGAGAATCATATGTCTATGCTCGATACCTATTTAGCAGAGATTCAACCACAGTTGTATGAGTCTCCGCGCGGATCGTCCGTCATGGTCGACTCCTGCTGCAGCGAAAGGGAGGGGGGCGGGCTGCGGGTGGCGAACCCCAGAGCACGCCGGCCGGGAACGCTTCCTGCCGGCTCACGAGTCTGCGGTCCGGGAGGCGTTCCTGCTGACAGACGGCGCGCCGGCCAAACAACCTCATAGCGAACGGGCCAGCCCTCTGCCGCGGACGTGGGTGGTGGCTGTCGTCATGGTCATTGCCGTGGCCACCGGAGGCGCTTTCTCCGCCCTGGTGCGCTACGACCTGGTGGGCTTCGGTCACCTGCCCCGCTCGGCCATCTTCATGTGCTTCTGGTTGCTGGTGCTGAACGCAGGCTGGGTGCGCCTTGCTGGTCGCCGGCCCTTCGACACCCGTCAGCTCGTGTACATCTTCATCGCTGTCATGGTCATGTCCGGCTTCCCGGGCCAGCAGCTTGTCACGTACCTGTACATCGGTCTCATCGGCGCGCAACACCACGCCAGCCCCGAGAACAAGTATGTAGAGACGTTCTTTGAGTACATTCCGCAGTGGCTCGTGCCGTCGCTGGACCCCGATAGCCCTGCGATCCGATGGGCTTTTTATGGTATGCCGCCGGGACAGACCCTCCCCTGGCACCAGTGGGTCATCCCGCTGGCGGTGTGGACCCCCTACATCCTGGCTTTGCTGATGCTGGGCGCTACGGCCACAGCGCTGCTGAGGCGGAGATGGGCCGACGAGGAGCACATGCTGTTTCCGCTGGCCCACATCCCGGTTGAGATGCTGACCTATGATTCAGAGCGCGCCCGCCTGCCAGCGGTCTTCCGGCGTTGGCTGTTCTGGGCAGCGTTTCTGGTCCCCGTCGTGATGTACTCCAAGAATGCCCTGCATTACTACATACCCGCCATTCCTGAGACCGACCTGACTCCGGACATCGGCATGGTCTTTCCGGGGCGCCCGTGGAACCAGCTCAACTGGTTCCCGTACCACTACTATTTCGAAATGATGGGGATAACCTACCTCGTTAGTGACGAGGTGGCCTTCAGCCTCTGGTTCTTCTGGATCTTCCGCCGGCTGGGTGGGGTATTCCGGGAGATGCTGGGCCTGACCAACCACGCTGAGTTCTTCGAGCACGAGGGCGTCGGCGCGTACGTCTTCCTGGCCCTGATCTACCTCTGGTCGGCCCGCCACAGCCTGGCACAGATCGCCGAACGCGCCCTGTGGGGCCGCGGTGATTTCGATGACAGCCGTGAGCCCCTGTCGGCCCGGATGATGCTTTACGGCTTCTTCGGATCGCTGGCGGTCATCGTGCTGTGGGGGCACGCCATCGGCGCCGCGTGGTGGGCCTCGCTGATGCTCATGGCCATCTACATGGTCTCTATTATCGTGCTGTCACGCATCGTCTCAGAGGCCGGCGTCTTTGCGGTATGGACGCCCTTCGGCGACCAGGAGAAGTTCATCGTCCGGGCCCTGGGCACGAAGGCGGTGGGGGCGCGCACCATCACGGCGCTGTCCTACATGGGCTACAAGATCCGGGACACGGCGTCACTCACCGCTGGCAATGTTATCCAGGGCTACAAGATGGCTGACCTGGCCGACCTTCGTCCGCGCATGGTGTGGGCCATGACGGTGGTGGCCCTGGTCGTGGCGCTCTTTGCCTCGCACTGGCCCTCGCTATACGCCATCTACTCGCGCACCGTGCCCGGCCTCGGCTGGTGGCCCAAAGGGACCGGCAACGCGCTGGGTAGCGGCATCGCCCAGCTCATCCTGAACAACCAGCCCTTCAAGGCCGGCCACTTCGGCAACATGGCCCTCGGCGCGGCCACGGTGGTGTTCCTGAACTTCATGCGCCAGCGTTTCCTCTGGTGGCCCTTTCACCCCCTGGGCTTCACGGCCATCATGGGCCCGCAGTTCATGGGCGACCGCTACGGCTTTTCCATCTTCATCGGCTGGCTTGTCCGGCGACTGACGACGCGCTTCGGAGGTTTTACCGCCTATCGCACCGGCCGGGCCGCGGCAGTGGGGATCATCGTCGGGAACGCCGTGGTGCTCCTGCTGTGGACCATTGTCCACTATTTCCACCCCATCAGTGGGGTGCTCATCATCGAGTGAGCCTGGTGGGACGCGGCGTGGATGCCCCTGTCGGTCCGAACCTGGGCTACCGAAACACTTCCCGGGCGATGTCCACCCACTGGTTCACGTGCTCGACGAACTCGGCTTCAGGCTGTATCGGCGTAAGGCCGGAGGTGCCGACGCTGTAGCTGCGCCCGCTGTCCTTGATGAGGTCAGCCTGCGCCTGCAATTTGGCTCGCATTTGCTCCGGGCTGTCTACGACCACGTCGTTCGGGTGCACCCCCAGGTGCAAGTGCTTGTCCGGGGGCAGGTTGTCCAGCGCCTGAGCCAGGCTCATCCAGGGACTGACCTCGTAGGACCCCAGCGTCTGGATGCGCAGCATGTCGACATGGAAGGGCGCCTGGTCGCCGCAGGAGTGGAAACCGGCGAAGACGCCGTGGTGGGCCTCGATCTGGAGATAGCCGGGCAGGACGAAGTCGCGAAAGATGGGCGGGGAGATGTAGGGCGCGGCGACCCAGTCGTCCGCCACCCAGGTCGGTCCCAGCGGTTGGCTCAGGTACTGCGCCGCCGCACTGAACCAGGCGCAGCGGTCTGCGGTGAGGCGCCCCAGCAGTCCATGCACAAACTCCGGGCGCTCGACGGTGTCCGTGAGGAGGTTTTCAAAGCCACGCAACTGAACGGCGATGTCCAGCCCGCCACGGTTCCAGGCAAAGAACCCGATATCGAGCCGTCCGTCGGCCAGTTCGACCAGCCGCTCGTACCACTCCAGCATGCGGGGCATCCAGCCTGGAGCGCGGAACCCCTCGGGTGTGGAGAAGTCCAGTTCGGGTAGCAGGCGCAGGTCCGGGTCGCGTGTCAGCGGGTGGTCGGTCTGCAGCTCCGGCCCGCCATGCTCGCGGATGCCCAGTCTGAGGCCGTAGAAGCTGTACTCGACGTAGTGACCCAGCCAGGCCGGCACCCAGGAGCCGATGGGCACGTCATCCTCGATGTTGCGGAAGCGCCACAAGGCCTGGCGCAGGTTCTGCTCCAGGTTGAACAGGGGATCGGTGAAATAGCGCTGGGGGTCGTAGCCGAAAAGGATGACCCAGGCAATGGGGTTCTCGATCTCGACGTTCACGCGGGGCCTCGCCGTGGAGCGGATGCGGGCCAGGTTGCGGTCACTGGCTTCGGCTTCCTTCACTTCTGCGATGAGCCGGTCCAGGGTGGAGGTGTCGGCGGCGAGCATGTGAGGCCTCCCGGAGGTGGTGGCGGGCAGTTCGCCGACCTGTTCGGCTCACCTCCTGTTGAGCGAGGTTCACCGAATGCCTGTGGCGAAACATCACGCGAGAGAGGCAGCCCAGCTCTGGAGGCTTCTGATGCGCCACCTCGTTCAGGCACGGGGACTGTGGATCGTTGGCGCCTCCCTCCTCGCCGCCGTGGCCACGGCCCAGGCGAGCTCCGCGCCGCTGGTAAGATTGCGCGGAACCGACTTTGCCGGTGGGGGCGCGCGGACTTACGGATCCGTTCAGCACGGCCTGACTCGTGTGAACTACGTGTATGCGGCCCCCTCCGGGGAGCTCTCCGTCATGCGCGCCGACTTCAGCCTGGATACGATACCGCAAGTCCCGCTGTTCCTGCATGTCCGCGGTATGCTTGACGACGGCGGCACGCCTTGCCCCATCCGCGTTACGCTGAACGAAACTGTGCTGTTCGAGGGCCCCAACGCCTTTCCCAACAACGACTGGGCCATCAAGCAGTACCCCATACCGCCGGGTGCGCTGGTGGCCGGCGCGAACCACCTGGAGTTCCGCAATCTCTCTGCCGATGGTTCGCCGGGCATGTTCCCCTGGTTTATGCTCGCGGTGTGCGCCATCGGCGCCGAGGACGCCGAGCTGAGTTTGCTGCCATCCATCGCCGACGATTTCCGCGTGGATCTCCCGGCGGAGGTGCGGCCACTGCCGGAGCCCCTGTCCGGGGGGCATACCCAGCCCGGTTTCCGCTGGCGGGGGACCAAGGGCTGGCTGTGGCTGCCGGAGCAGTACCTGGCCGAGATTCCGGTTCTGGCCCAGTGCCGCATGAACTTCCTGATGAACTGTTACGGCTCGATGTTCGACATCGAGCACTACGGCTTTGGCGACCCCCGCGCCAACCGCTGGTGGGAGCCCCTGCCGCCGGATAAGAAGGCGGCGTATGAGCGGGTGGTGCGCTCCTGTCAGGCCCACGGCATCGAGTTCTGCTTCAGCCTGAACCCCAACCTCGCCACGAGCCGCATCGTGGACTATGGCAGCGAGGCCGACCTCGAGGCGCTCTGGCAGCACTACGAGTGGATGCAGGGCCTCGGCGTCAACTGGTTCAACCTGCAGTTTGACGACATCTCGGCCGGCATTGACGCCAGCGGGCAGGCGCGGGTCACCAACCTGCTCCTGCGGCGACTGCGCCAGCGCAATCCTCAGGCCCAGATGGTCTTCTGCCCGACTTATTACTGGGGCACGGGTGAGGGCGAAGCGGCCGAGGGCTATCTGCGGACCCTGGCTCGCGACCTGCACCCCGATGTCTACGTCTTCTGGACCGGGCCGCAGGTGGTCAGCAAGACCATCTCACGCGCGGCGGCCGCCAGGTACCGGGAACTGGTCGGGCACCGGCTGTTCATCTGGGACAACTATCCGGTTAACGACGGCGCGCCGACCCTGCACCTGGGGCCGGTCATGGGTCGTGACCGCGACCTTTGTGAGGTCGCGGAGGGCTTCATGGCCAACCCCATGCACAAGGAGAACCAGATCAACCGTCTCCCTCTACTGACCATCGCCGATTATGCCTACAACCCGTGGGACTACGATCCGGCGCGCTCCATCGGCCAGGCCATCCTCCATCTGGCCCCGCGCCAGGAGCAACGGGAGACACTGCGCGATCTGGTGGAGCTGTTCCCGGGCATGCTGCTGTACGGTCAGGGCACCGGCTACAACCCCCTGCTGACGCGTTTCCAGGAGATCGTCGAGACCCCCCATTCGCGCTGGCTGGCGGAACTGGCGGTGAGCCACGTGGAGAGTTTGCTGGCGCGGTTGGAGAGCCAGTTCCCGGGTCAGTATGCCGCTGAGCGCGAGAACATCGGGCGCAGCCTGCAGACCATGCAGAGCCTGCTGCAGGGAACTTACGGCGGAGAGCGGCCGTGAACCTGGGGCGTCCCTCGATCTGGCGGGGAGTGCTCATCGGGCTGGTCCTGGCCCCGGCGCACACCTACTGGCTTATCAACCTGGAGATCGTGCGCGGCGCCGGCTTCTCCAGCACCATCAGTCTCTACTTCAACGTCGTCCTGACCCTCGTGGCGCTGTTGCTCATCAACGCGCCCCTGCGGCGCTTCTGGCCCCGTCAGGCCTTCACGCGGGCGGAACTGATCACCGTGTATGCGATGCTCTGCATGGTGACCAGCCTCTGCGCCATTGACATGATGGAGCCACTGCTTTGCCTGATGCCCTATGCGGCCTGGCATGCCACGCCGGAGAACCACTGGGAGCAGCTCTTTCTCGACGACCTGCCCCGCCACTGGACCATCTCCGACCCCACTGCCCTCAAGGGCTTCTATGAGGGCGGGACCACGCTCTATCGGGCCGACATCCTCATGGTGTGGCTGAAGCCGGCCCTGCTTTGGGTGCTGTTCCTGGGTGCGCTCATGCTCGTAATGCTATGTCTCAATGTCCTGGTACGCAGGCGATGGATGGACGAGGAGCGGCTCGACTATCCCATCGCGCTGCTGCCCTTCGAGCTCACCAATCCCACCGGGGCCGTTTTCGCCCAGAGGATGCTGTGGGTGGGCTTTGCCGTGGCGGGTCTGTATGACATGCTGAATGGGCTGCACTCGCTATGGCCGGTGGTGCCGACCGTCAACTTCCAGAACTTCAACCTCTCGCCCTACCTGCGCACCAAGCCCTGGAGCGCCATCGGCTGGACACCCTTCACGCTGTTCCCCTTTGTCGTGGGCCTCGGCTACATGCTGCCGCGGGAGCTGCTCTTCAGCTTCTGGTTCTTCTTCATTGTGTGGAAGATGGAGAGCGTGCTGTGCCAGGCGGTGGGATTGCCGCTGGGGCGCCACCAGTGGCCCTTCCTGGACGAACAGGCCTTTGGCTGCTACGCCGCCATCGTGCTCTATGCCCTGTGGGCCATGCGCGGATACCTCAAGCGGGTCTGGGAGGACATACTGACGAACGCCAGAGCGGGACCTGACGACCCCTTCAGCTATCGCGCAGCCATCATCGGTGCTGCTATCGGCCTGGCGATCCTGGTGGTCTTCGTCATGGCCGGGGGCCTGCCGCTGTGGGCCGCGCTGGCCTTCTTCGCCCTGTACTTCCTGATCGCGCTCTGCGTGACCCGCATGCGGGCCCAGTTTGGGCCGCCAACCCATGACCTGCACTTCGTAGGGCCCGACCAGACTCTGACCTCGGTTCTGGGAACGCGCCAGTTCCAGCCCAAGGCCCTGGCCGCGATGACTTACCTGTACTCCTTCAACCGCGCCTACCGTTCACATCCCATGCCCCACCAGTTGGAGACCCTGCGCGTCTGCCAGCGCAGCCACACGCCCTCCTACGGCATCGCCCTGGCGATCCTGCTGGCCGTCGTCTGGGGCGCGGTGTCACACTTCTGGAGCTATCTGCACATCGCCTACAACTTGGGCGCACGAGCCAAGATGACGGGCTGGGGCACTTACGGCTACGGCGTGGAGGCCTTCACACGGCTGCAGGGCTGGATCACGAACCCCACTGGGCCGAACTGGGCGGTGGCCGGAGCCATGACCTGGGGGCTGATCTCGACTATCGGCCTGATGATCCTGCAGGCTCGCCACGTGTGGCTGCCGCTGCACCCACTCGGCTATGCGTTGACCAACGGCTGGTCGGCCAGTTGGACCTACTCCAGCCTCTTTGTGGCCTGGGTCTGCAAGTCGGTCATCGTGCGCTACTGGGGCCACAAGGGCTATCTGGGGGCGGTGCCCTTTTTTATGGGCCTGGTCCTCGGCGAGTTCATCGTCGGCGGTTTGTGGACGGTCGTCGGTATGATGACCGGCACGCAGACGTTCTGCTTCTGGAAAGGGTGAGAACGAATGAGCCCCTGGTACCTTCGCCCGGCACTGGTGCTTTGGACCCTGACGCTTGGCGCGGTTGGTCTCGCAGCTGAGAAGGTCACCGTTCAGCTAGGCGACGTGCCCGTGACTGTCGTCGAGGGGCAACCACTGCCGCTGACCGTGGCCTACGAGATTGCGCCGGAGCTCGGTGAAGTCACGCTCCACGTGGAGATGAAAAGCCCACGGCATAGCATTGTGCTGGCTTCGCAGACGGCACGCGTCAGAGGCAGGGGGGAAACGCAGATCTCCATTCCTGCGCCCTTGCGGAGCCAGGAAAGCGAAGTGCTGTACGCTGTGTGGTTCGGGGAGGTCTGGACCGAGAGCCTTGTGCCGATCCAGTTCACGGACACGGTAGCGGTCATCACTGAGGCGGATGCAGCCACCTTGGCTGTCCAGGAGCGCGACGGGGAAAGGTGGCGGGCCACAATGCAGGAGCGAGTGGCGAACGGAGGGGCACTGGGCGTTCTCGACGACGATCTGCCGGGCTTCGACCGGGCACTCGCGGGGCGAGTCGCTGCGAGGATGGAGGCAGGGGGCCTGCCGACGGTGCGGCTCAGCGCCGATGATGTCTGCAATCCGTACATCCTGAACCGCAACAACGTGCACACCCTGGTCCTGCCCACAGCCGCCGTCTACCCGCTGGCAGGCGTACGGGCTCTGGAGCGCTTCCTGGCCGAGGGTGGCAGTGTCATCGCCCTGGGAACCCCGGCCTTCCGTGAGCTGGTCCGGGATGTGGGCGGCAAGTGGCGCACCGAGGCCCAGCTCCGCGAGGCCCTCGCCCAGGTCAAGCCGGAGCGGGTGCTATTCGACTTTGAGTCCGGCGGCGCCTATGGCTGGGACTACACCGGCGGGCCGGGCCAACCGGCCACATGGGGTGTTGTCGCCGGGGGAGCCGACGGCACAAAGCACGCGCTGCATGTGGCGATCCCCCGGTTCGAGAGCTGGAACGCTGTCATCGCACCCGAGTTGTCCGCGCCGCCGTCGCCGGAGCAGAACCTGACGTGCTTCTGGGCCAGGGGTGGCCCGGACACGACGCAACTGGCCGTGGAGTGGGTGGAGCGTGACGGTTCGCGCTGGATCGCCACGGCGCGGCTTTCATCGGAGTGGCGACACTACGCCCTGCTTCCCCACGAGTTCCGCTACTGGCACGACAACCCCAGCCAGGGCCGAGGCGGACCGGCGGACCAACTGCAGGTTGCCAACGCGGTGAAGCTGAGCTTCGGTCTGGCCATGACCCACACGCCCCTGCCGGTGGGGCGACATGAGTTCTGGGTGGACGAGGTTGGTCTGACAAGAAGCCCCTTCGGCCCCCTGACCTCTGGGGATGCACCAAGCTTCGCACCCATCGAGGGGCTCACCCCGGAGTACAAGTTCCACCGGGTGACCAACGCCCTGAGTCTGGCCGTCAGCGACAAGCAGTGCCTGCTGCCGCCAGCGAAGCTCCCGGTCCCGGCCGGGCTGATGGCCCACCACCCTCGGCCGCAGGGCACCGGCTACGGGAAGGAGCGCAAGTGGCGCTTCATCCCCCTGATGGAGGCGCGAGACAAGCATGGCGTGGTCTGCGGCATCCCGGCCTGCTTGATCGTGAATAAGGAGGGGCGGCTGCGCCATGCGATGGTTGCCTCCTTCGCGCTGCCCCCCGCGGCGTATGACGACCGGGTGCTGGATCTGGTGGTTGCGACCGCCAGGCGGATGCGCGATGGGGTGTTCCTGTTCGAGGGAGGAGCGCAGTACTACGCTTACTTCGAGGGCGAAGCGGTGAGACTCGGGGCCGAGGTGGTGGACCTGCGGGGCCCCGGCACGACGGGTGACACGCGTCACAACTACCACTCGGTGGGCTTTGAGGTGCGTGACAGCAATGGCCGGCAGGTCTTCGCGGAGGTGGTCCCCGTAGCCGATGGCCGGGCCGAAACCACCTGGACGCCCGGCGCGTTCGGCGACGAGGCATACCGGGTCACCTGCACGTTGCGGGATGCGCAGCAGCAACTGGTGGACAGCCTCAGCCACCCCCTGGTCGTCTGGCGGCCAACGGAACAGCCCGAGTACATGACCGTCGAGAATGGGCAGTTCATGTTGCACGGCCGGCCCTGGCGCGCGCATGGGGTCAACTACATGCCTGCCAGTGGCATCGGCATCGAGGACGGGCCGTACTTTGAGTACTGGATTGGCAAGCAGGCCTATGACCCGGAGGTCATAGACCGCGACCTGCGCCGCGTCAAGGCCATGGGCATGAACATGGTCAGCGTCTTCTGCTACTACGAGTCCCTGGGCAGCCGCAACTTGCTGGACATCCTTTGGCGTTGCCGCCGGCTCGGGCTGATGGTCAACCTCTCCCTGCGTCCGGGGACGCCCCTGGACTTTCGCTGGGAGGAGATGAAGGGGCTCATCGAGGAGTACCGGCTGGCCCAGAATGACACGGTCTTCGCCTATGATCTGGCCTGGGAGCCCACCTTCGGCGACCGCAGCAGCCAAAGACGCTGGGATGCCGAATGGGAACGCTGGATCATCGCGCGCTACGGCAGCCTGGCCAACGCTGAGGCCGACTGGGGCGTGCCAGTCCCGCGCGAAGAGGGGAGGGTCGCTGGCCCATCCAACGAACAGCTCAGTACCGAGGGCCCGCACCGGGTCATGGTCTGCGCCTACCGACGGTTTCTCGACGATCTGCTGGCCAAGTATCACCAGATAGCCCGCGATCTGGTCCGAAGCATAGACCCCCGCCACCTGATCAGCTTCCGCATGTCGATCGCGGGGGACCCCACGGTCAATCCGGCCTGGATCGGCTACGACTTTCGGGGTCTGGCGCGCAGTGTGGACATCATGGAGCCCGAAGGCTACGGGCGCATCGGCGACTGGGAGCGCGTCAAGCCGGGGCGCTTCACCGCCGACTACTCCCGGGCCATGGCCCCAGGTCGGCCTGTGATGTGGGCCGAGTTCGGCTGGGCGCCTTACGGACCGGAAGCGTGGGACATCTCTCCCGACTGGCAGCAGAACGTCGCTGCGTACTACAATCGCTTCTACCGCATGGCCTACCAGTCCGGCGCCAATGGTACCGTCTGCTGGTGGTACCCGGGCGGCTTCCGATATGGTGAGAACTCCGACTACGGTATCATCAACCCGGACGGCACCTGGCGGCCAGTCAGTAAGGTTATCAGCGATTGGGCCGAAGGGATGACCCGTCCCTGGGAGCCCGCGCCGGTAGACGAATGGTTGGTCATAGACCGGGACGCCTCGGTCAAGGGAATCGTGGGCTGCTACGAGGCGGTGAAGGAGCGCTACTGGGCCCTTATCGAAGCAGGCAAGAACCCGGGCCTGCGCACCGACGGGCACGGCCTGACGTCGGCCACGGCGCCGCGGGTGGCCGTGGGCAACACGCCCTACCGGCCCGGACGCAACCCGCACAAGTACCTGAACGCCGAGATCGACTCGGCGATGGTCATCACCGCGCCGGACGGGTCACGGCGGCTGCGAGTGGTGGTGGGCAACACCGGGGAGGCGAAATGGCTGGCGCGAGCGGGAGAAGGGCAGGTGAGCGTCCGCGTCAGCGACGGAAATGGAATCTGGACGCAGCCGCTGGCGGCAGACGTCCCCTTCATGGGTACGGGCATCGTCGAGGTGCCGCTGCCATCGGGACTGCCGGTCGGCGCGGAACTGAGCGTGCAAATGCACGCTGACCCGGACATCGTGTTCGGGGAGAGAGTGACCGTACGGCTACACGCCGACTAGGGCTGGGTCCTGGCCTGACGGACACTGGCCTCCTGCAGCCACCTGCAGTGCCCATCGGCAGGCCCTGCGCTTTGGCCGCCTTTGTACGGTGGGCCCGCCGAAGCGCCCCGCACTTCGGGCACTTGGCCATCCCGGTCACTCCCATCGGCAGTGTCGAATTCCTGCCAGCGTTCGCTCTTTCGCAGTTCAGGCAACGACGCCCTTGCCCCCAGGGATGTCATGCGCGCACCCGCTATCAAAGACCGGAAGCGACGACGCTATACAGGTAATGAACGCATGAAAACCATCGCGATGGTAGGGACGGGGTTCGTGGGGTTGCTGCTGACGGTGTCTGCGGCGGCCAAGCCCTCGCCGACGACCAACTGCAAGCTGTGGGCGCGGGGATCGGAAGGCTACCTGTGCGCGGGCGCGGCCACGCCGCTGTGGCTGACGCTGCCGCCCCCGGCCTTCGAAACCGGTCAAAGACCGGTGCTGCAGGTGCGGCTCGACCAGCGGGTGCGAATCGTGAGTGTGGGTGAATCGCCCAGCCGCTTCATCCAGCCGTGGTCGCTGATCGTGCCGGAGCGCGTGGAGCGCGGCCATCGGGAGCCGGAGGGGACGCGCACGTGGCGACTCATTCTCCCGGCGCAAGTAAAGGAGCACACCATCGGGGAGGGCCCGCGACTGGCGCTGCTCTGCCGCCCAGCGGCGAACATGGGGCCGGGGGTGACTCTGGCAACGCTGCGACTGAGTTCCGGCGACAAGGTCTGGGAGCCAGTGAAGCTCGCCCTGAACGTGCTGCCGCCACTGCATGGCCAGGCGCCACGCCGCATCCGTATCGGCGCCTTCACCTACCTGGGCTACACCAACCCGACCTACGAAGCCCGGATCACCGAGACCGCGCTGGCGGCCGGGATGAACGACCTGCTGACCATGCGCGAGGAGGCCATCAGCACGCCCACGTTGCTGGACATCTTTCGCCACCGAGGCGGGCGCATCGGCACGGTCTACGGCTGGGCTGACCGCCAGGCCATCGCTGAGCGCTTCCCGGAGGCCAGGCGACTGGATGCGAGCGGGCAACCCATTCCGCAGCGCATCTGCTACTGCTGGGCCTTCGCTCACCGGGAAGAGGTCATCAGTGCCCTGACCGACCTGCTCCGCGGCCATTTGCAGCGACGTCCCTATGGCGTCATCATCAACGACACCGAGGAACCGGCCTTCGCCGACGGGAAGGTCCACGGTGATCTGTACTCACCGCTGACCCTGCAACGGTTCCGGGAGCGGGCGGGGATACCGGCCGGGGTGGAGCTGTCGCCGGAGGTAATTGCCGAGCGCTATGCTCAGGAATGGGTGGATTTCCGTTGCTGGGAGAGCACCGAGTGGGCCGGGCTGTTGCGCGAGGCCATCAAACGCGTAGACCCGAACCTGGTCTACGGCTACTACAGCGGCTACCACAACGCGGAAGCGAAGGCCGACCGTACCGGGCAGCC
>JABLXH010000024.1 GCA_013178155.1 Armatimonadota bacterium
TTGGTGCCGGGCTGGCGCAGGGCCCGCGGGTCTACAGCATCGAGTATGACCATGGGGCGAAGCGTCTGCTGGTGCGTTCACACTTCGGCCTGAGTCGCCAGGTCAAGGGGCTGCCGGGCAAGGCCTGGTTTGCTTTCCTGCTCTATCGCCATGACGGCGTCTGGGGCCTGCGCTCGGCCGCGCAGCGTTTCTACGACTTCTTCCCGACTGACTTCGCCAAGCGTGTGCCTTACGAGGGCTATCTGGGCTATGCGAGCCTGGAGACGGCCAACACGCGGACCGGGCCGTCTGCGTTCTACGGGGTCCCGGCCCTGGGCGACTTCGGCCGCGGGTTCCGATGGTTCTGGCACCAGCATACGGCCTATTCCGCTCTTCGCTATGAGACCGATGACCGGACCCATCCTGACGATGGGACGGTGCGACAGTTGCTAGCCGAACTGGCTCAGGCCCAGGGTGATAAGCTTCCCTACCAGTGGAGTTCGGGCGTCTTTGATCTTCTCGGACAGCGCCGCCGAGTGACCTGGGAAGAGCCGGCGTGGTCACTGCAACAGCGCCTCTACGAAGATGCCCGCGGACAGATCACGTGGGTAGGTGACAGCCGCTATGAGGAGGCAACGCCGGGCCGAGAAGCCGGATGGCTACTGAACTTCCGGGTGACCGAGGACCCTGACATTTCTCCGGCTGTGCGGGACAGCCTCATGGCGGCTATCCGGCAGTGGGAACGCGATGTGCCCGACCGCGCGCCTTTCACCTGGTGCGTAAGCTGCGACGGCACGGGCTTTGTAGGGCGTGAGTTGGACTTCCGACCGGAGCACATCGCCAGCAGCGCGGCGCCGCTGACCTACGACGCTGCTAGCCGGAAGGTGGCCGTGGCCGATGTGACCTGGGAGTGGAACAGCAAGGTCCTGGGGCCGCTGAGCGCCAGGCACCAGTTCCTGCTGCATCGGAACTTCGTTTGCGGCACGCCGTTTGTTGGGGCCAACAGCCCCTTCGTGGACATCGGGCTCATCGAATGCCAGCACGGCGGCTATGGGATGGACGAGGCCACGGACCGGTACGTGAGAACCATTGGTTACCGGCGCATCTTCCGCTACTGGTTCTACCCTGCCAGCGGGGCAAAGCGCGATCAGAGCATCCACGACATGTTCCACCGTGGTCTGGTCTATGCCGTCTACCCCCACCTGGTGCCTGAACCGGAGGCCTACCGCCATCTGTACCAGGCTTTCGTCCCGGTCGTCGAGCAGCTCTCGGCGGCTGGGTGGCAACCAGTGACCATGGCCCGGACCGACGACCCGCGCTTGCGGTTGGAGCGCTACGGCACGGTGGAGACCGCCAATCTCGCCTTCGCCTGCCGCAACGCCGGAACGGAGCCGTTGCGGGCCAGGATACTGCTTGACCCCGCTCTGGGCCTGGATGCGGAGGGCAAGGACCTGATCGTGCGTGACTTGCTCTCGGGGCAGACCGTTACCCCCCTCGCTGAGCAGGGGCGGCTGGCTTTGCCGGTGGCCCTGCCGGCCGGGGAGTCCACGGTTTTCTCCGTCCTGCCGCGACGCAAACGCCTGCAGGCCGATCTGCTGCAGGCGGCCGACGCGGTACGCCAGGCGGCGCCCCTGGATACGACCGAGGAGGTCACCTACACCAGCAACCGGGCGGCACAGTTTGTGTCCGACGGGACACCCCCTCAGGCTCGCCCTGAACGTGTGCTGTGCGACGGATGGGTGGCCTACCAGGGCCTCATCTGGACGGCGGGGGAGCCAGTGGAGATCACGCTGGATCTGAACTCCCCCCATCGTCTCCAGGCGCTGCAGGTCCATTACGGGCGCGGAGAGGCCTATGGCGCTCCGGCCTGCGCCCTGGAAGGGCGCGACGCCGAGGGCAACTGGCACTCGCTGGCCGAACTCCCGGAGCCGCCGCCCGGCGAGGCCGACCCGGTCTCACGCGTGCGCCTCGAGACGCCAGAGGAGTACCAGTTCATCCGCCTGCGCTACCCCGCCCTCACCCGCAACCTGTGGCTGCAGGAGATCGTTATCCACGGCCAGGACGGAGCGATGTTGCGGGCCGCGGAGCGCTTTGAGGTATTGGCCGCGAATCCCAACCCCGATGACTTCGGCGTGGTCAGCCAGTTGGCACTGGCACTGCGCGTGCGGCGGATGCTGGGCCACGACCGGACGCTACAGGAGCGAGCGCTGCAGGCCCTGACGGCCTTCTGCTCCCTGGCCTCCGGCGTGGAAGTCACGGTGCAGGTGCCCGAGGTCATGCCGGCTGACGTTGCCACGCCTGCCTGGCTGGTGGTCAGCAACCGCAGCCACGAGGCTTTCCGCGAGGGCAGCATCAAACTGCGCTTGCCGCCGGGATGGCGGGCGGCTCCCAGCAAGTTCGACCTCACGGTCTATGCCGGCAAGACCGTCAAGCAGCCCCTGGATCTGTTCGCGCCGCCCGGACCGGCGCAGTTGTCGCTGCTGGTGACCGGCGTTGTGGGGGCCAATCCTCTCTTTCTGAACACCGGGCAGGCGGTGGTCGCCGAGCGCCCGCTGTCGCTGGTTACCGTCAGCCCCTTTGCTCCTCTGACGCAGGGCGCGGTCGAACTGCGGGTGGGCCTGCACTCCCGGGCCGTGGTCCCCGTGGCCGCCGAGGTTACGCTCCAGTCGCCGGAGGGCCAGCCGCTGGGAGAGCCGCAGGCCGTTACCCTTGCGCCCGAGGCGACCACCGTGGCGGTACTGCCATATACGCCAGCGGGGCCCGGCAGAGTCGCCCTCGCCGTGCGCGTGCGCTATGCGGAGACCGAGGCGGTCTTCCCGTTTGACGTCCACTTCACGGCGCGGCACGGGCTCTGTGCCCGTACCCAGGTGCCGCCACGGGTGGATGGCGACCTGGGCGACGCGGGTTGGCAGATGGCCCCCGAGCTTACCGGCCTGGTGCTGGCCGATGGCCGCCCCGCCACCGAGGCTACCAGCACGCGGTTGCTTTGGGACCAGGAGAAGCTCTACGTCGCCATCCGATGCAGCGAGAGCGCCATGGAGGGGCTGCAAGGCAGTATCATCGGTCGCGATGCGCCGGTGTGGCAAGGCGACGACGTGGCCCTGGTGCTGAACTGCGGCGGCACGTCGTTCAAGCTGGAGACAGGACCCAGCGGCGCCTTCTTCGATGCCCGCGAGGGCGAGGCGAACTGGAACGGTGACTGGCAGGTGAAGACCTCGCGCAGCGCCCAGGGATGGACGGTGGAGGCCTCGGTATCCTGGTCATCTCTGGACTGGGAGCCCCGCCCGGGCCTGGCGCTCGGGGTAAACGTGTGCCGGCAGGAGAAGCCCCACGGCGAGGTGAGTTACTGGATCCCTGGCAACCTCAACGACGGCTGGAGTGTGGGGGCGGTGGTGCTTAGTGGCAGCTAGCGCCCACCGTGTGTTGCTGGCTCTGATGGCGCTTGTGATGGCCACCGCAGGCGCCGGCGCGGACAGCGGTGACCCGCTGGTGTGGGTCGTTGCCGACCACCTGGCCGACCTGCCGCCCATACTCCGCAGCATGCGACTGCCGGTGGCTCTCGTGAGTACCATCGGCGAGTTACCTCGCGGCGCTGCGACTGTGCTGGTGCTCGCCGATACCTACCCCACGCCCCGCCGGCTTACCCTCGCCGACACAGCGCGGCTGCGGTCGCTGGCAGACGATGGAGCGCGGATCTACCTGGAGTTCGTGCAGCCGGAGGGCGGTGGCTCGTGCTTCGGCGTGCCGGTTGATACCACACCCGGCCGCCCGCTCTATGAGCGTCTGGTGGTGTGTGCGGCCATGGGCACGCTGCAGCCCGAGGACCTGCTGGAGGAGCACGATGGCGCCAGTCTGGCCATCGGGCTATTGCCGCCGGATAGCCAGGTGCTCCTGGAGTATGACCGGTGCCTGGGTACCTACCGGCGACAGCCCTGGCCGGAGAATGGCATCTTCGCGGTTACGGTGGATCTCGGTGACCGCCTTGGCCTGGAGCAGTGCTCCCAGCGGTATGGCGCGGGACAGCCCAACTATCGCCCCGAAAGCGTGGAGCTCTGGCTGTCCGACGACGACAGGCAGTACCGCTTTGCCGGCCGGGTCGCCGAAGTGGCCGAGACCGTGCAGTTCAAACTGGGGGGCGAGAGCGCCCGATATGTCCGACTGGTGGCCCGCAAGCTGCGGCGCAGCGCGGTGACCGACTTCCTCTTTATGGGCGAGTTGGAGGTGCGAGACACAAGCGGGCGCAACGCCGCTCTGGGCCGACCCTATCGTCTGGAGTCCCCTCACCCACAGGCGGGTGGCGGCTACGCCGATGACGGCCGCAAGCTGACCGATGGGGTCGTAGAAGGGCTCTACACGGACCATCGGTCGGTCGGTTGGGGCACACCGCTGCCCCGTCCTGCCACGACGGCGCCGGCTCTGGTGGCCGTGCCTGTAGGGCGCGGCGAGGTGTTGCTCAGCGCCGGCAGGCTCAGTGACTTCCGCCTGCGGAACTTCCGGCTGACGGAGCGGTGGGAGGAGCTGTGGCGTCAGATCGTGCTGCGGCTCCTGCCCCCGGAGGCGCGAATGGCTGTTGGCGGGCGGTATGTTGCCCTGCAGGCACACACGGAGCCACGGGACTGGGTGGAGCCGGGCACGCCAGTGCGTCTGGTCGTGCAGGCTCCGCCAACGGCAGAAGTCGTGGCCCGGCGCACCGGTGGGGAAGCGATCGCCCTGGTGGACCTCGGGGATGGCCGCTGGGAAGCCGAATTGCAGCCGGAAGCCGGCCAGCACCGCTACCTGGTGACAGCGCAGACTGAAGCCGGACAGGCCCGGGTGGTGGTCGCGCTGGAAGCAAGCCCACGGCGCACGCGGTACCGGGAGGCGCTGGACCGCAACATCCGCTGGTTCCTCCGGTCCGGTGTCTTGCCCCGCGCTGACGGGAGCGAAGGAGTCTACTCGCAGGTCTGCCTGGCGTGGCTGGACAGCCAACCACCCGGCTATGACTGGCTCGGGTCACCCTTCCGGACCGACTGCAATGCCATGACCCTGGAGGCTTTCTACCTGTACGGTCTGCTCACTGGTGACACCCGGTACCGGCAGATGGCCTGCAGGATCGCCGATACCGTGGTGGCGCACCAGTTCCAGGATGCCAGCCGGGCCTCGCTGGGGGGATTCCCCTGGCTGTATGAGAGCTGTGATGTCATCTACTTCTGGGACGACAACTGCCGCATCAGCACGGCCCTGACCTGGCTGTACCACTGGACCGACGACGAACGGTACCTGCGCAGCGCTGGCCTGTGCGCCGAGTTGTTCCGGCAGGTGGCCCGCGACGATGGATGCGTCCACCGCCATGCCATCACCCGCGAAGACCTGGACGCCCTGGGGCGTGAAGCCTACCGGGAAGGTGCCCAGGGCGTGGATGCGGACTTCCGACTGATGCATTGGTGGACCCTGGCGGCCGCCACCGGTGACCCGATCTACAGGGCACTGGCGGAGACCGTCGGGGACGTGTGGGGAGCGGAAGCAGGCTGGCAGGGGCTGCCATATCTGGCGCGGTACACCGACGATGCGGATGCCCGTCAGCGCCTGCATGAACTGGCCACGGCCTACTTGCGCAGCCCGGCCGTGCAGCGCTATGGCGCGCCGACGGTGGGTGGTGGCGGCTATGAGCTGGCCTACGAGGGAGACTGCGGCATTGCCACCGCGGACGGGGAACCCCTGACGGACCAGCTTTACAGCACGTCTTGGCTCTTCCTGTGGATGCTTCGGGCCTGGCGGGCCACGAGCGATGGGGCCTGCCGACAGGCCTGTGAGAGCCTGGGGGACTACCTGGTGCGCATCCAGGTGACCAGCCCTGACCGCCGGCTCGATGGCTGCTGGATGCGGGGCTTTGACGCCGAGCACTGGGAGTACTACGGCGCTCCCTACGACCCTGCCTATGGACCGTACTCGGCCTATACCGGCTGGATGAACGCCATCATCGCCCAGGCACTGGCGTGGTACCTGCTCGATGAGGACCCATTCGTGCTCCTGGCGAAGGCGCCTAAGGGGGCATCGCTGGTGCGGGAACTGCGCGCCCTGAACCCGAAACTCATCTCCGACGGGCCCAATCTGGCGCTCGGCTGCCCCTATACACTGAGCGAGCCGGCGAACCCGGACTATGCCGACGACGGCGGGAAGCTCACGGACGGAGTGATTGACGGGGGGTACGCTGACCATCGCTCGGTGGGCTGGTCACTCCCGGCGGTCGGTGACTCCCTGACGGTCAGCATGGAGCTGGACCTGGGCCAGGAGCGCCCGGTGCGACTGATCACCCAGCAGTATGGTGCGGGACGGGGTACCTACAACCCGGACGAGGTGCAGGTCCTCGGCAGCGCGGACGGACGGCAGTTCGTGGAGTTGGGGTCGCGGCGCTTTGGCACCCACGGCGCCGGGCTCCTGTGGCTGCCGTTGCCGCAGGCCGACCGCGTACGGTACCTGCGGTTCCGGTTCAGCAAGCAACGCCGCGACGACGTGACCGATTTCCTCTTTGTCGGTGAGACCAAAGCTTTCTGAAGCGGAGAGGCGGAGGCTGTGGACGGGCTCTTTGGCGAGTTCGATAGTCCCTTTCGCCAGTCGCTGCGGCGAAGACTGCAGACACGCGCGTGGCGGGAGACGCTCGCAGCGGGCCAGGTCGAGCTGGCCCGCCGCCGCATACTGACGCCACCGCCGACCGAGAATGTCTTCGCCCTGCCGGTCGAGCAACTCGTGACGCTCAATGGTGGCCGAGTGCAGGCCATGATCGCGAACGGGGAGCGGGACGAGGAGCGGCTGCTAGCGGCGCTGGGGACCTGGCCCGACCATTGGCCTGATGAGGTGCCGGTGCGTCTCTCCTTCCTGGGCCTGAACCTGGGCTTTGCCTGCGACATGCAGCCGCGCTGTGTCTACTGCAATCAGCAGCCGGTGCAGGAGTCTATGACGGCGGCCCGGTGGAAGGCCCTCCTGCGGGACCTGCGGCCGTGCGAGGGCAAGGGCACGTATGTGTACCTCACCGGCGGCGAACCGCTGATTCTGGGAGAGGCGCTCTGGGGGCCACGGGGGCTCATCCGGACCGCCACAAGAGCCGGGGCAGCGTGCAACCTGAACACGAACGCCCTGCAACTCACGCCACGGGCCGCTCTGGGGCTGGTCAGCGCCGGTCTGGGCCGCATCCACATCTCGCTGGACTCTCACCGCCCGGAGGTGCAGGATGCCATCCACCGCAAGCGCGGACGCTGGCGACAGGTGCTTCGCGGTCTTGGCAACCTGCTCATGGCGCGGAGCCTCCTGGGTGTCAGCCACCCCATCGTCCACCTTAACTGCGTGTTGACGAAGCTCAATGCCTGGGATTTCCCGGACTTCCTGCGCTTCGTTCTCGGGATGAAGCCTCTGGTCGCGGGTGCGGTCAGTCGCGACCTGGACCTGCACCTGATACCCGTGGGCGGAGAGCGTAACCGCGACCTGCGCTTGACGGCGCGCGAGTACGAACGCTTCTTCACCGAGACCTGGGACGCGGCCGACGCGGTGTGGCAGGAGTATCAGGTCAGGCAGGGGGTCCCCGAGGAGCAGCGGGGCCGGTTGCACGAGAAAGTGCCCTTCATGAGCCCCTACCACCGGGTCCAGCAGAGAGGGGACCTGCGCCAGTGGGCGGAGCGGGCCGGGGCCGGGCGACCGGGCGATCTCGCCCTGACCCAGCGCTGCTATGTGGCCCCGACCCAGGGGTTCGTGCTCCCGGATGGCAGCCAGTATTGGTGCGGCGGGCACACGGTATCTCGTCCGGCGCCGGTGGGCCACGTCTTCCAGGCGTCAGTCGAGGCTAATATCCGCCACTCGATGCCCCAGCTACGAAGTCTGCCGGGGCCCCAGTGCGCTAACTGCCCCGGGGCGACCCAGGCCATCAACCAGACGGTCGAGGCAAGGCTGAGGCAGACCATCCAGGAATGGCTGCATCCCCCGCAGTCAGCCGGCGACGCTCCTTTGACCCCTGATCGGCTCTTCGAGTAGCCCCCTGTGCCAGCGCTGCTGGCCGCTCCAGGCAGGTCTCAGGGCCGCGAAGGCGAATCTGCGCCCGAAAGGCGGACCGAGGAGGCCCGGCATGCCAGACCTGCCCCGCGTGCAGTACGACCACTACTACGACCACGCCGAGCTATCCGCACACCTGCAAGCGCTGGCCGAGGCAGCACCCGGCCGCGTGCAACTGCATGCGCTCTACACGACCCCCGAGGGGCGCGAGGAGTGGCTGGTGGAGGTCACAGACTTCAGCTCACTGCGCAGCGACGGCCGACCCGCCTACCTCGTACACGCCAACCTGCATGCCCCTGAAGTCTCTGGCACCACGGC
Organism: Armatimonadota bacterium; assembly: GCA_013178155.1. Taxonomy (GTDB): domain Bacteria; phylum Armatimonadota; class Zipacnadia; order Zipacnadales; family UBA11051; genus JABLXH01. The sequence continues at coordinate 8,317 of JABLXH010000024.1, forward strand.
CTCCCTGCGGCTCATCGAGCGGCTTCTCACTGACCCGAGTCTGGACGATCTGCTACGGGATATGGTCTTCTATGTCATCCCTCGTGTCAACCCGGATGGCGCCGAGTACGCGCTCAAGACCAGTGGTCCGATCCGCAGCAAGTTTGAGATTCGCCCCTGTCGCAACGGTTTGGTGCCGCAGGATGTCAACGGCGATGGCATGATCCTTAGCATGCGCTGGCAAGACCCCTTTGGCCCCTATGTGGCCGACGACACGGACCCGCGCTTGCTGCGCAGCCGCGAGCCCACGGATGAAGGCCCCTTCTATCAGATGACGACCGAAGGCGTACTGCTGGACTACGATGGCGGCCCCATCCAGCAGGCAGTGCGTGGCTTTGACTTCAACCGCAACTGGGGCAGTAACTGGCAGCCTGAGCACATCCAGTGGGGCGCCGGGGACCACCCCTTCTCGCAACCTGAGATGAAGGCCGTAGCCGACTGGGTCTATACGCACCCCAACATCATGGGGATGCTGGGGTTTCATAACGGAAGCAATGCGGTCCTGCGGCCTTCGGCCACGGTGGCTGACGAGGAGTTGCGCCCGGCCGACCTGAAGGTGATGAAGCGGCTCTGCGCCGAGGGGTCAGTGCTGACCCGGTTCCCTTCCCGGGCGGTGCGTATGTACAAGGCCGACAACGCCCCCCCGCTGTCGCTGCAGGGCCATTTCACTGACTGGGGCTATTTCGGACTGGGTCTGTTCGTGTTTGAGATCGAGTTGGGCAATAGCTACAACGCGGCCGGGGTGACTACCGAGGAGTTCTTCGCTGCGGACGAGGAGACCCGGGAAGTGGAGTTCCGTCGCCGGGTTCTGCGCTTCCTCGACCAGCGGCCGGGGAAAGCGGCCTTCGTGGACTGGCGCCCTTGTGACCACCCGCAGCTTGGGCGAGTGGAGATCGGGGGCCTCAGAACCGTTGACTACTGCTGCCCGCCTCCAGAATCCATGGAGCAGATCGGCAGCAACTGCACCGACTTCATCGTCAGCCACGCCCGCCATCGTCCCCGCCTGGTGCTGGACAAGGTTCGGGCCGAGCACATCGCCGGCGGCGTCTACCGGTTGCGCGCCACCGTGGGCAACAGCGGTCTGCTGCCGACCCATATCACCGAGCAGGCCCTCAGCCTGGCCCACCGCCCGCCGGTCACCGTGCGTGTCCTGCCGGACGAAGGCGTGCGCGTGGTGTCCCGGGGCGCGCTGGTGGAGATTGACAGCCTGCCGGCGCTAACCGGTTCGCGGGACCTGGAATGGTTCGTCCACCGCGAGGCAGCCGCAGGGGTGGTGGAGATCGTGGCCCAGCACCCGAAGGCGGGGACAGCCAGAGCCCGGGTGCAGTTGGCCTGACGGCCGCCAGCCGAGGAGACTTGCGCATGTCCCGTAGGCCCATTCATCGGCGCTACTACACACCCGGCTTCCACTCCGATGTGGTCTGGATTGAGGACCAACGCGATTACGCCATCGTGTTGATGGGGTGCATGGCGCAGAACCTCCAGGCCTGTCGCGCTGACCCGGGCTATGGGGTATTCCTCCACGAACTGACCTACCTCAAGCCCTACCTCGACTCCCACCCGGTCGAACGCAAGCTCGTTCTCGACCTCATCCGGGCCGGCCGCATCGGCACCGGCGGAGCCCACAGCCTCCCCTCAACCAACCTCATCAGCGGCGAGGCGTTCCTGCGCAATTTCGCCTACGGCCGGGCCTATCAAGAATCCCTGGGCGACACACCCGAGGTGGCGATGCTGTGGGATGTCTTTGGCCACTGCTCACAGCTCCCGCAGATGCTGACGGAACTGCGATTTGCCGGGGTCATCTGGTCCAAGGACATACGGGGAGTGCACCCCCTCTTCTGGCACCTCGGGCCCGACGGCACTCGCCTGTTGACCCGCCGGGTCATGTACGGTCATGTCACGGCGCCCCGCAAGGCCTGTCAGCGTTACCTGCAGGAGTGCCTGCCGGAGATAGCCGGCCTGGGGCACCCCGTTGACCTGCGTCTGGATTGCGGCGACTTCAAGCCCCCCACGGCGTGGATCGTGGGGCGAAGTGCGGAGTTAGCCGCCGAGCCTGACGCTGAGACGGGCTGTTGTGGCGTGCCAGACGCCCCGTGGCTCATCAGCGGCCAGGCGCACCGTCTGTACTTCCGTGAGATGCACGAGGCCATTGCGACGAAGCGTTTCTTCGTCCCGACGTGTGGACGCGACCTCGAGTGGCACCACCAGGGCACCGGACTGACCCACATTGACCTGAAGATCGCCAACCGACGGGCCGAGAACGTGCTGGTCAGTGCCGAGAAGTGGTGCTGCTTCGCCGAGGCGCTGGGGCTGCCCTACCCCCATCGGGCGCTGGACAAGGCCTGGCGACAGGTTTTCTTCGGCCAGCACCATGACGCCATCACCGGGCCCTGCAACGATCGCAGCTACCTGGACCTGATGGACGGCTACCGCGAGGCACTGGAGCTGGGTGAGGCGGCTCAGGACGCTGCTCTGGCCTGCCTGGCTCAGGCGACCGATACTCGCGGCCCGCGGGGTTCCCTGGCCCTGGTCGTCAGCAATCCCTGCAACTGGCGGCGCACCGATGTGGTGGAGACGGCTATAGTCCTGCCGGATGGATGGAGCGGCCTGCGACTCCAGGATCGCGCCAGGGCCGACGTGGTCTTTGAGGTGGAGTGGACGGAGCCGGGGTCAGCTCTGACCCTCCGCTTCGTAGCCACGGTCCCAGGCCTCGGGCAGACCACTTACTGGCTCGTGCCCGGCGATGGCCCCCTGCCTGAGGTGCAATCCCGCGAGGGGGTCACCATCGCCAGCGACCTGTTCCAGGTGGTCGCTGACCCGCGTCACGGTGGCCTCGTGACCCTCTACGACAAACGCCTGCAGTGCGAGCTCCTCGGAGGTCAGGAGCCCGGCAACGAGCTCCTGGCCCTGGAGGAGGACTTCACGGGCCACCCGGAACCCCCTTGGGAGCTGAACACCTCCGGGAAACACTGGCTCTCACGGGACTACAAGGCCGAGCTCGAGGTGCGCGAGGGGCCGGTGTCGGCCACACTGATCGTTCGCGGCAAGTTCCGCGACTGTCGCCGCGAGCAGCATGTCAGGCTCTACCAGGGGGTTGGTCGCCTCGAGTTCCGGACCGTCCTCCGGCGCTACCAGGGCCGCGAGACCATCTACGCGCTGGCCTTCCCGGCGGCCTTACCCGGTGCTACGCCAGTGTACGACGACCGCTTCGGCTGCGTCGTCAAGCGGCGCAGCCGCGGGCACCTGGACTTCCGCACCTGGCAGTGGCGCAACTACAGCGACTGCGGCGCCCGCCGGGCCTACCAGTGGGTGGACCTGTCCCATTCCGCCATGCTCGCCATCACCGATGGTGCGGCTACCGTTGCCAGCCACGCGCTCGGGCCGATGAGCCTGGTGCTCACCCGCAGTGAGCCGGTCGAGGAGGCAATGAACAGTCTGCAGGAGGCCCTCGTCAGGCGCGGGGTGCCCTGCACCGTCTTCCACGATGATTGCGACCGGGAGCAGCGCTGGTTCCTGCCGCACCAGGACTCCACGATGCCGCAGGAGAGCCCGGACGAGGACCTGCCCTGGGGCACGGCCTTCCGCGTCATCGCCGACACAAACGACACGAATCTGCTGTGGCAGCGCCTGCGGTCTGACCTGACACCGGAGCAGGCCGAGGCGCTGGGCGAGGAACGCTGTCGGGAAGGGGTGGCGGTGCGGTTCATGCGTGATACCCACGTGCCGGGCGGCTGGGAGCCCCTGCCCACGTTGGTGGTCAGCGCGGCGGATGAGCGCGCCCTGACCACGGCTCTGCATCGGCTCGCCAGGGAACTGACCGAGACCGGCCGCCTGTCCCTGCCCGCCGAGGCTGACCTGACCGGGACCAGGACGGTGCTGCCAGACCACGGCCTGGCTCTCCTGAACCGCGGAACGCCGCTGCACTCGCTGGAGGCCGACGGCACCCTGGTTCTGATGCTCACGCATGCCGTCCCCTGGGCGCGGTCGCCATGGGGGCCGGATCGCCTGGACTTCCATCTGGTCGCCGAACACAAGACCCACGAGTTTGAGTACGCCCTCTACCCTCATGCGGGGACCTGGCGCGAGGGCGGAGTGGCGCAGGCCGCCTATGAGTACAACAACCCCCTGATGGTGCGGCAGACCGACTGCCACCGAGGCAAGCTGCCGCCGGAGTTGAGCTTCTGCGATGTGCAGGGCGGTATCGTCACGGCACTCAAGCCCACCGGCTACCACCTCGCCCGCGGCGAGGCGCCACCGGGGCCGGAGGAGCGCACCTATGCCCTGCGCGTCTATGAGCCCACAGGGCAGCCGGCTGAACTGCAGATAGAGTGGGCCGGGGGGCTGTTGTCCGCCCAGCGCGCCAACGCTCTCGAAGAGCCGCGCACGGACCTGGAGCTGCACGAGAGCCTGGCCAGGGCGTCACTGAACGGCTTTGAGATCGCGACTTGCCTCCTGACGCCCCGTCGCAGCCGCAGGGCGCCCTTGCCTGCTCTGCCCGATGACGTCCCCTTGCCGCCGGAGACCGAACGAGGCATCGTTCCGGCCCGATACTGGCTGCACAACGTTGGCGAAGCCCCCCTGGGTTTCGTGCCGGTGGCCCTGACCCTGACGGGTGACGTGCAGTTGGACACCCACGTCAAGCATGGCGGGTATACGGTCAACCAACTGACGGTCGGTGTCGCCAACAACACGCCGGAGATGGCGCGAGGGGCCGTGCGCCTGTTGGTCGGCGACGGCTGGCGGGTGGAGCCGGCAATGGTGCGCTTCTCGGTTCCGCCGCGGGGCGGCAAGGAGTATCCGGTTACGCTGCTCTTTGAGACCGACCGCCGCGACGGCCTGGTACGAGCCCAGTTGGACTGGGACGGGCAAACCTTCGAGGACACCATCGTGGTGGGACAGCCGCCAGCGCCGCGATGGAAGGCTAAGCTGGGCAAAGAGCGCGTGCGCGTGACGGTGACTAACCCCGGTGTAGACGACCTGAACGCCGATCTGTACCTCATCGCTCCCCATGAGGCGTGGCGTGAGGTCGGCCCGCGGCGCCAGGTGATCTCGTTGGCTGCCGGCGAGAGCCAGGCCTACGACTTTCCCCTCAGGCCGAGCTCCGGCCGCGACCAGCGTGACCTGTGGCTGGTGGTAAAGCTGGCCTACTGGGGGCGCGTTGAGTACCGGCCGGTGTGGCTACCATGATGTCGCCAGCACGCGAAGGCTTTGGCTGCCCATGCAGATAGCGCTCTTTGTGCCCTGTCATGTGGATCAGTTCATGCCCCAGGTGGCGGAGGCGGCTTACCGGCTGCTGCGCAGTCTGGGGCACAATGTGGTGGTCCCCGAGGCGCAGACGTGCTGCGGCCAGCCGGCCTACAACGCTGGCTACTGGCCCGAGAGTCGCCGCATCGCCCGCAACTTCCTGCGCGTCTTCGGCGAGCATGGGACGATTGTGGCGCCGTCGGGCTCCTGTGTCTCGATGGTCCGCACCAACTACCCGGGGCTGTTTGCTGGCGAACCAGAAGAAGCGGCCGCGCGGGCCCTCGGCCACCGCGTGCACGAGCTTTCCAGCTTCCTGGTGGACATCCTGCAGGTGACCAACCTCGGCGCCGAACTCCCTGTGACGGTGACCGTTCACGATTCATGTCACGCTCTCCGGGAGTTGGGCGTGCGCGACCAGCCGCGGGCGTTGCTGGCCCAAGTCCGCGGCCTGACCCTCGTCGAGATGGCGCACTCGGAGGTCTGCTGTGGCTTTGGCGGGTTATTCTCAGTGAAATATCCGGAGCTGTCCACCGCGATGGCTGACGAGAAGCTCGACAACGCCCTGGCGACGGGAGCGCAGTACCTGGTGGGGGTTGAGGCAAGCTGTCTCCTGCACCTGCAGGGCCGTCTGCGGCGCCGTGCACTGCCCCTGCAGACCCTGCACCTGGCGGAGCTGCTGGCGTGGGGGAAGGGCCTGCTATGAGCCGCCGCCAGGACTTCGCTCGCTCGCTGGCTGACCTGGACCTGCGGCGCAAGATGGCCGTGTCCATGGCCCAGGCTCTGGGGCACCGGGCGGCGCGAGTGGCCGAGACCCCGGAGTGGGAGGCGCTACGCGATGCGGCCCAGGCCATCCGCGCCTACGGCCTCACGCACCTGGACGAGATGCTGGCCCAGTTCCGGCACCAGTTGGAGGCGCGCGGAGCCCGGGTGCATTGGGCGGCCGACGCGGAGGCGGCCAACCGGCTGATCCTGGACGTGCTCCGGGCCCGCGGCGTCACCCGGTTCGTCAAGGGCAAGAGCATGGCGACCGAGGAGACGCGTCTCAATGAGGCGCTCATCGCCGCCGGCCTGGACCCCGTGGAGACCGACCTGGGTGAGTACCTGGTGCAGCTCTGCGGCGACCGTCCTGCCCACCCGACGGCTCCCGCCGTGCACCTGTCGCGGCAGGACTGCGGGCGGCTCATCTGCCAGCATCTCGGCGCCCCCTACACCGATGACCCGACAACGCTGAGCCTGATGGTCCGCGAGGACCTGCGGTCGGAGTTCCTGCGCTCGCCGGCGGGGATCACCGGGGCGAACTTCGCCGTCGCCGAGACCGGCACCGTGGTTATCGTGGACAACGAGGGCAATCAGGGGCTGGTCTCGGCGCTCCCCGACCTGCATATCGCGCTGGTGGGCATAGACAAGCTCATCCCACGACTGCAGGACCTGGGACCGCTCCTGCGGCTGCTGGCGCGCAATGCCACCGGCCAGACGCTCACCTGCTATACGACCCTCATCAGTGGCCCACGCCAGGCGGAGGATGCCGACGGCCCGCGGGAACTGCACGTCATCCTGCTGGACAATGGCCGCCGGGCAATGCTCGCCGATCCGACGGCGCGCCAGGCCATGACCTGCATCCGCTGCGGGGTGTGCTGCAACATTTGCCCCATCTACAGCAAGGTGGGCGGGCACCCGTACGGCTTCACCTATCCTGGCGCTGTCGGGTCCATCTGGGCGGCCTTTCTCTCGGCCGATCCCGGCGCCGAGGAGTTGGCCCACATCTGCTCCCTGTGTGGGGCCTGCAGTGAAGTCTGTCCGGTGCGAAACGAGCTGTCGCACACGCTGGCGGCCATGCGGCGCCGGCGACACAGACCCTGGGCCGAACGGCTGGGAATGGGCGCCCTGGCGGCTGTGCTGGCTCGCCCGTCGCTCTACCGGTTGGGCACGCGGCTTCTGCGCTGGGCCCATCCCTTCCGCAGGCTGGGTGCGGCGGTGCCCCCCATCCGGGGTTGGACCCTGGGGCGCGAACTGCCACATCCCCCGAGCCGAAGCTTTCAGGAGAGCCACCGCCGGTGGGGAGGGCACCGCCGTGAGTAGCGATGTCCGCTTGCCGGGGCCGGTCCCGGTGGCTGGGGCCGGGGACCTGCCAGAGGTGTTCACGGCGGCACTGGCGAGCGTCAGCGGTGAAGCGTTCCGGGCTGCAGGGGCAGCGGAGGCGGCGCAGCGGCTGCTGGAGGCCGTTCCGCCCGACGGGCGACCCTGGTTCGTGGCCGAGCGGGAACTCGCCCAGGCGCTGGGCCAGCACCTGCCCGTCACGTGGACGGACCGCACTGGGCTCGCGGAATGCCAGGTGTCTCTGACCGCAGCGGAGTGGGCCATCGCCGACACCGGTACGGTGGGCCTGCTGCTGGACGCCCGCCAGCCCCGCGCTTGTTACCTGCTGCCCGAAGTGCACGTGGCGGTGTGCCGGACCAACGCCTTGCTGCCTACCCTCAGCGACGCACTGTTGCGCCTCGGCGAGCGCGACCAACTCCCAACGGCGTGTGTGTTCGTCACCGGCCCCAGTCGCACCGCTGACATCGAGAAGACCATCGTCATCCCGGCCCACGGACCCAAGCGGCTGATCGCGGTACTGCTCGACGAGATCTGAGTGTCCAGGAGACCCCCGATGAGACCTCTGATCGCTCTTTGGCTCATCACCGGCCCGGCGGCGGCACTGGCCCAAATCCAGGCCCACCTGGAGTACGAGCCGCCTGACCCCGGTCCGGGGTTCGGGCCGAACCTGCTCCTGAAGGCTCCGGTGACGGCTTCGCCCCATTGGAGCGACCGGGGCCCCGAGTTTGCGGTGGACGGGCAGCACGACAACCCCGGCAACCACTGGGCCGCCGAGAATATACCGGTGCAACTGACGGTCCACTTGCCGCAGCCCGCCGCGCTGAACTGCTTGCGTCTATGGACCTTCTGGGACGACCGCCGCTACTACCAGTACTGCATCGAAGGCTCAGCCGACGGAGAGACCTGGACGCTGCTGGCTGATCGGCGTGAGAATAGAACACCGGCCACTGCGACCGGGGAAACCTTCGTGTTCCCCGAGGCGACTCTGTCGCAGGTTCGCGTGAGCTTCACCCACAACTCCGCCGGCAACGGCGCCGGTGGTCATATCGTGGAGCTGGAGGGGTACCGACTGCCGCCGGAGCAGGCGGCGGCGGCCGCTGACCGTACCCGGCGCTGGAGCGCAGTACCGGCCGGCCTGCAGGCGGGCTGGGGCTCGACGGACGTGCGCTACCCGCGAAACGAGCCACCGCAGGCTGACGAGGCATGGTCGAGCGTGGCCTGGCGCGGTCAGCGAGTCAGCGGGCAACTGCTGCTCTGGACCAGGGCGGGCGCCGCGCAGGTGCGTTTGGCCCCCGAGCCGCTGCGGTCCCGCTCCGGGAGCGTCATCCCGGCTGCCGCCATCAGCGCCCGATTTGTGCGCTACGTCCTGGCTGACGGCAAGCTGGTGCCTGATGTTCTGGACACGGCCCGCCGTCTCGACCTGCGGCAGGAGACGGTGCGCCCTGTATGGGTGGCCATCGAAGTGCCTACGGACGCCAGGCCAGGCGTCTATGGCGGCAGTCTGACAGTGCGTGCCCAGGGTCTGGAGCCGCTGTCCGTTCCTTTCACGTTGGAGGTCCTTCCCGCTGTCTTGCCGCCTCCGGCCCAGTGGACGTACTGGCTCGATCTCTGGCAAAACCCCTATGCGCTGGCGCGTTACCATGGGGTGGAGCCGTGGTCACCGGCACATCTGGCGATACTGGAGCCGCATCTTCGCCTCCTGGCGGACGCCGGCCAGAAGTGTATCACCACCACCGTCGTCTACCGCCCCTGGGGCACACAGACCTATGACCCCTACGATTCGATGGTCGAATGGATCCTGGAGCCGGACGGCCGCTGGCGCTATGACTACACGGTCTTTGACCGCTATGTGACCCTGGCCCGACAGTGCGGCATCAGGGGAGCCATCAACTGCTACTCTGTATCCTCATGGACGGGCAGTCTACGGTACCTGGACGCCGCCACCGGAGACTACGTGACCGTCGGGGCAGCGCCGGGGAGTCCGGAGTACGTCGAACACTGGGGACGCTTCCTGCGAGACTTCACGGCGCATCTGCGGCGGCGCGGGTGGCTGGGAGTGACCGCGCTGGCGATGGATGAGCCGCCGGCCGCAGTGGCCCAACAGGTGCTGAACGTGGTGCGTAAGGCGGCGCCTGACCTCCGGGTTGCCATGGCCGGGGGCAATCACCCGGAGCTCAGCGACCTCATTGACGACTGGTGCGTGTTCGTCAGCCCACCACTGGACCCGGCCATCGCGCGAGAACGGACTTCCCGGGGCCTGCCGACCACTTTCTATGTGTGCTGCGGCCCGGCCAAGCCCAACACCTTCACCTTCTCGCCGCCCGCGGAGGCCGAATGGCTGGGCTGGTATGCCGCCGCGCAGGGCTACACCGGCTTTCTGCGCTGGGCCTTCGATAGCTGGGTGCGAGACCCGCTGTGGGACACCAGCTATGTGACCTGGCCGGCCGGCGACTGCTTCCTCGTCTACCCTGGCCCGCGCAGCTCTCTACGCTTCGAACGGCTGCGCGACGGCATCGTCGCCTACGAGCAAGTGCGGCTGGTGCGTAAGGCTCTGGCGGCTCGCCGCGACAGGGCAGCGCGGCAAGCATTGCAGGCCCTCGACCAAGCGCTGTCAGGGTTCAGCTACGAGGCGGTGCAGCACACGCCGGCCGAAGAGACCGTCCGCGCGGCCCGGGAGGCCCTTCAGACGGCCGCTCGCGTTGCCTGGCCGGGCTAGCTGCCGGTGCTGTGGGGCCGTAGGTGCCTCAGCAGGCTGATGGCGGGGTAGGCGGCGCAGAGCTCCTCGATGGCCTCGCAGGGCACGCCCTGCTCCGCCAGGCCCCGGCGGAAGCCGCCCAGGGCCTGACGGCGGGCGTGGGACAGTTGCAGGGCAGTGAGGGCCAGCTTACCGGTGAGCCGGGCGACAGAGCCGGCCGCCTTGCCTACGTCTCTGGCGCGGGGGCCCATGTCTACTCACCGTGCTTGATATTGACGTTCTTCAGGACGCCCTGCAGCGTGCCCACATAGCTCTTGGCCATCTCCAGGGCCTCCTCCGCCGGGATACCGCTGTCCACCAGCTCCCGGTAGAAGGCGCCCACGGCGCGACCCAGCTCCTGCCCCGCCTCAGCGGAAAACAACGTGGACTTGAGCTGGTTGATCAGCGCCGGGACGCGGTCCCCGACGATGTCCAGTACTTCCCGCAATTTCTCGATGTCGTGATCGTGATGCTCGCCCATTGCCGAGTCTCCCTTCGTTACGCCCTGACGGTCACTGTCTGCCAAAGGGGTACGTCTATGCTTACAGCCCAGCGCTGGTCTCCCAACGCGCGGCCGAGGTGCAGCAGCCGGGTGACTGCCGGCGGCAGCCCACAGGCTTCCAGGGCGGGCAGCCAGCGCTTCAGCACCAGGTCCAGTTCTCCCGCGGTCGGGGTGAGCGCGGCAGCCAGCCGATCCCAGCCGTCCGTGGGTGTCGCCGGCAGAGCCTCCGCTGCCTCGTGTAGGCGGCGCCACAGGGCGATGGTCTGTACCAGTTGCCGGCGGCACTCCTGGCAGCTTGCCACATGCAGGTAGACCTCGGCCACCTCATCTGCCGCGGCGGTATGGTTGGCTACCCAGGGCAGCATCCGTTGCACCTGCTCACAGGCCTCGCTCACGCTGCTCACCACCTTCCAGCAGAGCCTGAAGACGTCGCCGCGCATGGAAGGTCCTGGACTTGACGGTGCCGACCGGCACTCCCAGCATCTCGGCGACCTCCTCCTGCGAAAAGCCCTGGTGGAACACCAGCAACAGCACCTCGCGATGCTCGGGGCTCAGAAGCCTGAACTGCTGCCATAGCTCCACAGTGGCAGTCGGCGTGCCGTGGGCCGCCAGGTCCGGCAGCCCGTCCAGGGGCTGCAGTTCGCGCCGCCGGCGGAGCCTCTCGCCGATCTTGTTGCGGCAGATGCCAAAGACCCACGTACTTGGCCGCGAGGCCTGACGGAACGTGCCGGCGCCCTGCCAGATCGCGAGCATGGTCTCCTGCACCACGTCTTCGGCTTCCTGGCGATCGTGGAGCTGGGGGTAGGCAAATCGCAGGAGGCGATCCGCATAGCGGTCATATAGCTCCCGCATAGCCTGCCGGTCGCGGTCCGCGATCCGCCTGAGCAAGCTTTGGTCATCGGCACTGCCCACAATCGCACCTGCCAGGCTGCTACTATCGGTAAGTAGCGCCAGCCCCGCCGAAAGTTCAAACGGGGCTGGCAGATGAAACACAGCTCTCAGCATTGCGGTGCGTCAGCCCACCAACGGCCCCCGCGGAACGAAGGTCTCTCCCCGGGCGTTCACCTCGGCGCCGGGCGCCACCTGGATGACCACCTTCAGGGCCTCACGGTCTGGCAGCCTCGCGGCCGCCGGATCGCCCTCCGGGTAGAGGAGGGGCGATATCTCCAGCAACGCGATAGCCTGCGGCAGCTCCTCCATCGGGAAGACATGGGTGATGTAGGGGCGTGTCGCACAGTGTCCTGCCGCCAGCAGGCGCTCGCTCATCCGCATCGCCTCCTGCCGCGTGTAGGTACTGCCCTCATTGGCCATGTGCACAGTCAGCGCCTTGTATTCCCATTGCAGCAGGTCCAGGGTCACCCGCTCCTCCACATGGTGGGTCCCGAAGATGCAGACGATCCCCTCATGGCGCACGGCGTCAATGCACTGCTGCACAACGGTGCGGGTGCCGACGGCATCGTAGCACACGTCCGGCCGGGTGGGGAAAGCGTCGCCCACCGCGGCCAGCACGTCTTCCCGGCGGGCGTTGATGGTTACGTCCGCCCCGAGGTCGCGGGCCAGGCGCAGGCGGCTGTCGAGAAGATCGGCCACCGCGATGCGGGCGGCGCCGCGCAGCCGTGCCACCTGCAGGATCTGCAGCCCCGCCGAGCCGGCGCCGATGATGAGTGCGTTGTCGCCGAGACGCAGTGTCCGCGTGGCATGGACGGCGATGGGCACCTGCTGTGCCGGGGCGCCTTCCAGAAAGCTCATATGGTCTGGCAACCGGGCGATGTTCACCGGGTCGGCCAGGCAGTACTCGCTGAGTCCGCCCGGTGCTCCGGGGGAGCGCAGGAAGACGCGGGTACCCGGCTCCGGCCCCTTGACCCCCGGCCCGAGGCGTTCGACGATGCCGCTCACCTCGTGGCCAAAGTGCCCTCCGGGCTGGCAGTGGGGCTTGAGGCCGCAGTACTTGTAGTAGACCAGGTCCGTGCGGCTGCAGATCGAGCAGGCCATGACCCGGATGAGCACCTGGTCCTCGCCAGGCTCCGGCACGGGCAAGTCCTGCAGCTCGATCTGACTCTGACCGACCAGTTGCCAGGAACGCATCGGGGGTCCCTCCAGTAGTAGACAGGCAAAAAGGACAAGGCCCTATCCGGGCATGGTAGCGAGTGTCAGAAGCCCAGACCCTTCAGCCATTCCCCGCAGAGCCGTGACCAGCTCGCCACGTGCGGGTCCTCGTCCGCCAGGCCCAGCCCGTGTCGCCCGCTCTGAAACACATGCAGCTCGTATGGCACCTTGTGGGCGGAGAGGGCCTGGGCGAAGAGCAGGCTGTTCTCGACCGGCACCCCCGCGTCGTCCGCGGTGTGCCACAGGAAGGTGGGAGGCGTGTCGGCCGTCACCTGCAGTTCGTTTGAGAGCGCAGTCACCAGCTCCGGCTCAGGGTCATCGCCCAGCAGGTTGCGCATGGAGCCGTCGTGGCGGTACGGGCCAAAGCTGACAACCGGGTAGCAAAGGACCAGGGCATCGGGCCGGCAACTGAGCCGGTCTATCGGGTCCGCAGCGGTGGGATCGCCGGCGTCGAACTGAGTGCCGACCGTGGCGACCAGGTGGCCGCCAGCGGAGAAGCCGAGCAGCCCGATGTGCGCGGGGTCCACGTCGTATTTCGCGGCATGGGCGCGTATCCAGCGCACGGCACGCTTGGCATCCAGGGAGGGGTACGGATGACGATACGGCGCTACCCGGTAGTCACAGACGAAGGCGTGGATGCCCAGTGAGTTCAGCCACCTTGCAACCGGCTCGCCCTCGTGCGGTGCGCGCCCGGCGTAGCCACCCCCCGGACAGATGATGACCGCCCCGGCACGGTGCCCAGTGGCACACGCACAGGGCGTGATGGTGGGGTTGAACGCCGGGCTGGCCTCATTGAGGCCGGGGGCACCGTCGGGCCAAAGCGGTATCGCGTCAAGCATCAGGCCCTCCAGGGCAGGGGTCTCGCGGCGGGCCATAGGCCCAGCGGGAGTTTGGCCGCTGACTGGTCGGATTCCTGCTTGCCGGGCGCCACAGCGGCGAAAGCGAGAAGACCCCGCCGAGGCGGGGTCTTCTCCAGCGACAAGGGGTCAGAGCACTACCAGAAGATAAGGCGCTTCGACAGCGGACCACCGGGGATGAACTCACTACCCGGCAGCCACTTGGCATGCCCATCGGCGAAGGCGCAGTTGACACCGTCGTTGTGGGTCGGATAGGCGCCGCCGCAGACGTATCCGGGCGAGCGGTAGGCCCAGTTCGGCCAGTAGGCATTGCCGACATAGTAGCAGTTGCCGCGAGCGTCAGACATCATGATGGTCTCCGAGGGGCGGGCGAAGGCGGCCAGGGAAGCGCCGCCGTAGCCATAGGCCCACGGGCCGGAGCTGCCCACGGACGCCTGAGCATACCCCGACGGGTAGTAGTTCATGCCATAGCCCCACAGCGCGGCGGAGTTGCTGGGGCACTTGAAGATCTGCTCGTTCTTGCAGTACGGCATCAGACGGGAATCGATGTGGCCCGGGTTCCGGGTGGTAGCCCAGATCCACATGTCGGTGCGGTCCGGGGCGTTGTAGAAGCTGACGGGAGGCATGTGCGTAGCGCAGATCCTCTCGTCATAGTCCTGGGCGTAGGCCATCCAGGCAAGGCCAAGTTGCTTCACATTGCTCAAACAACTGGTCTGACGAGCCTTCTCCCGCGCTTTGGCGAAAACCGGGAAGAGGATCGCCGCCAGAATGGCAATGATGGCGATGACGACCAACAACTCAATCAAAGTGAAACCACGCCGCATGGTGCGAAGCACCACCTTTCTGCCCCTGACCGGGGCGCATGATAGTTTGTCAACGAGGTGACAGATTAGCACACAATGGCCGCATTGTGCCAGGGTTATTTCGCCGCAGGTCCCTTTTTCTCCTTCTTGTTTGCTAGAGTACGCCTTCGATCCCCCCCAGCAGATGCTGAACATTGACCGCCAACACCTGCTTCAGAGCGTCGGGCGACACGTCCAGCAGTTGTGCGACACCGGCAACAACAGCAGGGAGATTCGCCGGCTCGTTGAGGGCTTCTCCTTCGGGCGTCATGGTCACAAAGGGCCGAAAGGGCGCCGGCGGCAGCATGGCCGGGGCGTCAGTCTCCACCAGCAGCCGCTCCAGCGGCACCGCCGCCAGAGCGGCTCGGGCCCGTTGGCGGGCAGGGTCCAGCACGTTGCCGGCAAAGGAGAAGTGGGCTCCCATCGCGGTTAGCTCCGGCAGCAGCTCGGGAGCCCCGCCGTAGGCGTGGACCAGCAGTCCCGCCGGGAGTGGGCTTGCCTCCCGCAGCACCTCCAGCAACCATCCCCAGGCCCGGAGGCAGTGGACCATCACGGGGAGCCCGCGACGTTGGGCCAGGGCCAACTGCTGCCGGAAGCATTGCTCCTGAGCGGTCTCATCCCGGTCGCGCAGCCAGCGATCGAGGCCGATCTCGCCGATGGCGGAGGGCGCAGCGTCCAGGTACTCTTCAAGCCGGTCCAGCCAGTCAGGCGACCGCTCACCCACGAACCACGGGTGCAGGCCGAAGCACGGGATGACGCCGGGGTACTCGCGTGACAGGCGTAGCACCTCGGGCCAGTCGGCCTCGCTGGTGCCGTTGACCACCATGCCGGTTACGCCGGCCTCAGCCGCCCGCCGCATCACGTCCGGGAGGTACGGCGCCAGGACCTCCTCCTGAACGTGATTGTGAGCGTCCACCAGCCCCACGCGGAGCCCGCTCATACTTCTTCAGCGGCCTCCTCCAGGTCCTGCCGGCACACCGGTATGCTGCGGTGATGGTCGCCCGTCATCAGGAGGGCCGACGGGTCCTCGCGGACCAGCTCCACCGCCGCCTCGAACATCGCCCCGGCGTCCAGGCAGCGGACGAGGGCGTCGCCGATGAGCACTTCCTGCTGGATGCCCCGCTCCCGCAGAAGGTCGTTGACCCGGTTGAAATCATACGTTCGCGACATGCTATGGAGCCGGGTAGGCAACGGGTGCTGCCGTCCCTCTTCGTCAATGATGGTGGCGCCAGGCACGTTGCGCAGGCCGCAATAGAAAAGCTTCTCCTGCTCCTCCACAGCGTGGAACATGGTGCTGCTGTTGTGGCTCACGCCAATGAGCAGGATTTTGCCGCCGCCACGGGCGATGCGCGCAAAGGGGCTGTGCACACCGCAGGGATCCGGTCCGTGGTCAGTGGTGATCTCGCGGGCTCGTGGCCCCACGGCGCACAGCGAGTGGGTAACGTGGTGACTGCGGCACACGCCCGGCCACGTCCGAAAGCGTTCGTAGACCTTGCTGGCCCAGGTGGGAGTGTGCAGTACGTCGAAAACCGGAGCGGGGACATCCACGAGCTGGAAGCTGAAGCCCGGGAGGACCAGCGTGCCGCGCTCCCCGACGGCTGCCTGCAGCGCCGCGATGAGTGTCTCTGCCCCGCCCTCCACATGGCCCAGCTTCCCCATGCTGATGTGCGCCAGCACCAGGTCGCCAGGCCCTACTCCGAGTGCAGCCAGTCCCTTCACTATGTCGTCGTGGGTCACGCGTGTCTGCAGTGGTCCCATTGCCCCACCTCCCGCTGCTCCAGGAGCCACTCGAGTGGAACAACCACTTCCTGCCGCAAGAGCACGGGCTCCCCGGCGAGGTGAAAGCTATCCGCCGTATGGCACGGGCGCATGGCCGGCACCTTCGCCGTGACGGGGCAGTGACCTTCCGCTGTCCTCAGGTCAGACTCTGCCCCAGCAACACCTCGTACATGGCCACGATGTTCTCCGGCGGGGTGTCTGGTTGCAGGGAGTGCGAGGCGCAGGCGATCCAGCCGCCATCCTGGTTCATCACCTCCAGCAGGCGCGCCGTGTGATCGCGCACCCCCTGGACGGTAGCGTGCGGCAGCAGGTCCTGCATGTCTATACCGCCGTGGAAAGTCAGGTCCCGGCCGAACTCGCGCTTCAGTTCCACGGGGTCCATGCCCTGGGCCAGCGGCTGCACCGGGTTGAGGATCTCCAGCCCAAGCTCGATCAGGTCGGGGATGATGGCTCGCAGGCTGCCACAGCAGTGGTATCGCACCCGGCAGCGGTAGCGCCGGACCAGGTCGAACACCTCGGCGACACGGGGCCTGAAGTACTGCCGCCACATCTCTGGGGACATCAGCAGCCCATTTTGGCTCCCCACATCGTCGTTGTACTCGGCCAGGACGATGGCGTCGCCACCTGCCTCCAGCACGCGGCGCAGGCGCTCCAGCAGCCGCTCCTGAACGCGGTCCATCAGCGCCTGGGCCCTGGCTGGTTCCAGGGCCAGGTCCAGCATTAAGCCATCCATGCCCCGGATGAACCAACTGATCTCAAAGGTGCCCCGGCTGTGGGCCATCACAGCCTTGTCGGCCTGCGCTTCGGCGACGGCGCGGACACGGGAGTAGTCCCAGTCATCCGGGTCCATATAGGTGTGGCTTTCGATGTCGGCCAGCGTGCAGGGGCCAGCGAGGGGGTGATGGGCAATGTCTATGTACTCCCCCGTGGGTGTCTGCGCGCGGCGGAAGCCCACCCCCCACAGGTCAATGAACAGGCCGTCGGCCGTCACCTCCCGGGTCGGGTCGGCATAGCAGACTGGCGAGGCCTGCCACTTGATGACCGGGCCCGTCCCTCCCATGTCTACTCCGAAAACCTCGGTGAGGTCGGCATCGTCTGACAGGCCCAGGTACTCCCGCAGCCGACGCACCGTCTGTGGGTGGGCCGAGAAGTCCACCGGCACCCGGTCGGGCTGGCGGTGGTCTATGGCGGCAATGACACGTTCCCTGGAGGTCATGGGGTCTCTGGTCTGGACGAGCGCCGGTGCTACCGCGGCAGTTCCGGCGTCACCTGGCGACCGGTCAGCCTGCAAGGTGTCCGGCCGAAGAGGCCGCGGCCCCAGGTGATGCGGGCGGGCCTGAGGTCGGCCAGCAGCGATGGCTCGATCGAGGTCTCGCCCCGCACCACACCGTCCTGGAGTACCACCAGACGATTCCGCTCGAGTCGACAGGTCACCTCCGTCGGACGTGGCTCGTACTTCAGCGGTGCGGATAGGTGGCCCGGCAGTGCGTAGCGCCAGATGCGGCCATACTGCTCATAGACCTCGTCAGTCAGGAAGGGAAGCCTGGGGTCGCGCTCCATGGGGCCCTTGGCCGACGTCGCGATCATCAGCGAGTCCTGCCACGGCGCCAGTCCGCAGACTCGCTGGCCCCACAGGTTCATGACGATGTCGGTGCCATTGGCCTCGTTGTACGCGATGATCTCGCCTTCATACGGGTGGCCGATCTGGTCGGTCAGGGGCGGCTCGGTGAACATCCGGCTGGCCAGGGTCCATGATCTGGCATCGCGGTCATAGCGCCACAACTCGGCCCAGGGCCAGACACCAACATAGAGGTCCCCCCGGTACAGCATGGTGCTTTGCGCCTCGCGGGCGTAGGTGGCCACGCCGGGCATGACGGGCGGGAAGTCGGCCAGCTCAGTGACCGTGTGGCCGTCGAAACGGAAGAGCCTGCCGGTGGGGTACTGCCCGAGCAGCAGGTCGCCCTCGTAGTTCACCGCCGAGTAGATCTGGTAGCTGGTGTTCTCCACCGGCCAGCGGATGACGCGCCACCGCTCGCCGTCGAAGACCGCCGTGGTGCCCCGGTTGGAGACCGTCACCACCTCGCCGTCAAGTTGCCCCCAGACAAACGGCGTCTCCCCCACCTTGCGCGTCTCTACATACTGCATACGGCTGACGTCGGCCTGGGCCATGCCCGGCTGCCAGGGGACGGCGCAGATGCGCGTGAAGCCGCCCTCGCCGGACCGGGTGTGGAAGAAGCACAGGTGACCCGCCGCATAGTACAGGTTGTGATAGCTGCCCTCGGCCGGGGCGGGGAGGATGAGCTGGCCGTCGTACCAGGCCTGGCTGAGCTGATGGACCAGGAGCCTGCCGGCCACCCGCAGGAAACCGTCGCCGAAGCCTGCTCGCTCGCGGTCCAGCAGGTCCGTATCCTGCCACTGCCCCGTTGCCGGGTTCCATCGCCGGACCGTCAGGTCCTTGTAGTAGGTCCAGGCGTACAGGTCGCCGTCCATGTCCTGGACCGACTGGTGAACGATGGGACTGGGGCGAGGGAGCAGCTCCTTCCTGGCCGGTACCTCGGCAGTCGGGCGGACATAGAACTGCAGAGCATAGCGGTCCAGGCGGGCGCAGGTGTTGTAGATGCCCGGGAAGCCGGCGCCGGCGATGACGCGGCCACTGGCGTCGCGTATCTCAAAGAGGGTGCCGAAGTTCTGACCCAGGTCGGGGCCGAAGTCCAAGGTCGCCGTCACCGTGAGTAGCGGTTCCGCGGCAGCCGCCATTGTCATCACCCCTGGCGACAAGATGACGGCCAACGCAAGTGCGGCGTGCCCTGTCATGCTGTTCCTCCCTGGCCACGACGCTGACTGCGGACTCTCGCTTCGCAGACGTAAGACGCATGACCTGCACGGCTGGTGAAACAAGCCGCCTTCCCCACGTCAGGGGAAGGCGGCCCGCTCTTGGTGCAGCCGCTGTCTGCTGCTACATGGTGCGCCAGTCCTCCACCCACAGCTTGACGCCAAACTGGCGGTCCGCATAGCGCTTGTACCACTTGCAGTGCCCGTCGAAGAAGCCCACATTGCGGCCGTCGTTGTGCGGGTAAGCTGACTGGTAGTGGTACCCATTGGGCAGCAGGGTTCCGGTACGGTATACGCCATAGGTGAGGTCGTCGGGACCATAGTAGCTGGACTCGGCGATCATGGCGCACTGTGCGGGGTAGGGCACATCCCCGTCCGACAGCGGAGCGGCTGGCTTTCGCCCGTTGGGGCCGCAGGAGTAACCATCAATCCGGCTCCACTGCATCACGGCGCAAGCCATCCCGTAGTGCGGGTAACAGTTGTGGAAGCCACAACTGGCGTTGCGTGATGGGCAACGCATGACCTGCGTGTTCTTGATGTAGGGCTGGATAGCCGCCGTCCAGTAGGCCACGAGGCTGTTGGGGTTCCAGTTATACGGAGAGGGGTAGCACTCGTCGTAGTCCTGCGCGTACTGGATCAGGGCCAAGGCAATCTGCTTGGCGTTTGATAGGCAACTCGCCTGTCGCGCCTTCTCGCGAGCCTTGGCAAAGACGGGGAACAAGATGGCTGCCAGGATCGCGATGATGGCGATCACCACCAAGAGCTCAATGAGCGTAAAGCCTCGTCGCATTCCCTTTCACCTCCTGTCAGGAGTGTGGGCAACGTCTAGGCACTGGCAACACGCCGTCCTGTCTGGGGCACCTCGCCTCCTTCCCGATGTAGAACACCTTGTAGATAAGCCTGCATGACCTCCGAGCTAGCCTGGATGTGCTCACGCATCCGGGCTTCAGCGGCATCGCCATCCCCCGTCAGGATGGCCTGGTAGACGCTGACATGCCCGTCTTCAGGCTCTGGAGCTGGCCAGGGCAGGTCCTCATTGAGAGGCTGGAAGTAATCGGGGATCATGAAGGACAGCAACACCAGTGCTCCGGCGTGTCCGACAGCAGCCAGATAGCGGTTGCCGCATGCCTGCACGATGCGCCGATGGAAAGAGAAATCCAGGCGGTTGTAGGCGGCCATATCGAGGCTCTCCCGCGCCTCCACCAGACCCTGACAGATGACGGCAAGCGCCCGCAAGTCGGCACCAGAGGCGTGCGTCGCCATCAGCCGGGCCGCGAGGGGTTCGATCGCCGCACGTACTTCAAAGACCTGGCGCAACTCCTCCGGTGTCGGATGGGCAACAAACCGCCCACAGTGGCTCCGCTGCTCCAGCAGGCCCTCGCTGACGAGCCGCGTGAGAGCTGAGCGCAAGGGTGTTCGACTGCACTGGAGCTCTTGCGCCAGTTGCGGCTCGACGAGGTGGTCACCGGGGCGGAGTCTGCCGGTGATAAGCCGGTCGAGGATCGCCTCATAGAGCTCATCTACGCGGGTGGCTTTGCGCGGACGGCCATCGGTGCTCTCAGTGGTACGTTTCATGTTGGTTCTATGGCCTATTGTATACAATATCACGCGAGGTTTATATATCGTATACAATCTGGCGCGTCAAGACGTTTCTCCGTGGCGACATGACCGTAATGCGGCCTGACACAGGGCAGCGAGGGTGTACGGGAAGGGGCGGAACGTTGATGTCGTGCGGGGTACCAGATTCGGAGCCGGCGTCGAGCAATCGGGTACGGTGCCCATCGTCAACAAACGACTGGGCCGCCCCGACACAGGACGGCCCATGGGTTGATCCCTCTGCTAATCAGCCAGCTCTTGTCTTCCGGGCGGCAGCCGCACCTTTCACCTGCCAAGGCCCAGAACAGGCCACAGGTCGACAGGAAGTGTAGCCATGTCCCCTTTTGGGCGGACGGACCGGGCGGACGCGGACACCAGCCCCGTGGCCCGGATTACTTGCCGCCGCCCATCTTCATTCCGCCACCGCCCTTCCCACCCTTCATGCCACCGGGCATCGCGGCGTTCGGGTTGGGCTCATTCCCGCCCTTCATCATGCCCCCCGAGGGCGCCTTCGAGGCGCTCTTGGAGCTACCCGGGCCACACCCCACAATGATCGTCACTAACATCACAATGACGATGGCGACAGCCAACTTCGACACGATGGCCCTGCTCATTAGATACCCTCCCTTGCTCAGGTCATCTGGATCCGTGCGCGGCAGGCGTCCCCCCGACCACCCCGAGACGACTTCACGGGTAGTGTGGGCCGCACCCGGCTGCGCACGAGCTCTTCGGATACCAGCCGGCCCACTTCACACTGTCCACGGCGGAGGTCTTGTACCACTTGACATGACCATCGGCGAACACGATGTTGAGGCCCTCGTTGTGCCAGTTGCCCAGGCCCGTGGGTAGACCCCAGGGGCTCAGACAGGCGTCCTTGGGGCGTACCGGCCAGTTGACGGCGTCGCAGAAGACGGCGAGCCGCGCGGGCTCTTCGACCACCGAGAGCCGGGTGCCGGCCCAGGCATACTTGCAGTTGTAGCCATAGGCCGGGTACCAGTTCGTGTCCCAGGCTGGGTAAGGCATCCAACCTGAGGCACAACAGCCCGGATCGGGTTGGTCATGCAGATAGGAAGGACACTGGAAGATCTGGGCGTTCTTCACGTAGGGATAGAGGGGGTTCGTGTAGCACCAGCAGGCGCCACCATAGCAGGCTTGCATGAGTTCTTCGTCGTAGTCCTGGATGTACATCGTCAGGGCGATGCCGAGTTGTCGGCAGTTCGAGGAACAGGAGGCTTGTCTGGCCTTCTCCCGTGCCTTTGCGAAAACAGGGAACAGGATAGCAGCCAGGATCGCAATGATCGCGATCACCACCAGAAGCTCGATGAGTGTGAATCCGCGACGCTTCATACCTGAGACCTCCTTACGCTCAGTGTGCCTCACGTCTTCAGCAACTCCCGATACCTGTTCGGCCGACGCGAGTTACCACGCTCCTTTCGTTCGCTTGCTATCGCCTTGCCGCTTGCGGTCTGCGACCGCTACGCCGCTGCGAGACCGCAGGACGCCACGCAGACGCAGTATTCTTGCCAGATGCTCACCAGATACTTACCACTACCTTAACATGCCCCATTCTGCACAGATGGTGCCGCTTGTCAAGCTATAACCTTGGTAAATCGGTGCCCGCCGGAGCCGGCAGGGACCCTGCGTCCGCGCAGGGAACTCACGCCACATGCTTGTCTCCGATTTCGACTACGAGCTTCCGCCTGAGCTCATCGCCCAGCATCCTCCGGCCGAACGCGGGCAGTCACGGCTTCTCGTGATCCCGCGCGATGGTGGCCCCCTCGAGCATCGCCGGTTCGGGGACCTTCCGGAGTACCTCCGCGCTGATGACTGCCTGGTGCTGAACGACACGAAGGTCCTCCCGGCGCGGCTGGTCGGGCGACGGGCCAGCGGTGGGCAGGTGGAACTGCTGCTTCTGCGGCCCGTTGGTGAGGGGCTGTGGGAGGCCCTGGGCAGGCCCGCGCGGCGGCTGCGGGTAGGGGAGCGGGTGAAATTCGGCCCTGAACTGGCCGCGCAGATCGTGGCCGTCGGCGGGGAGGGGTTGCGGACGGTGCGCCTGGAGCATGAGGGCGAGCTCCTGCCGGTGCTGGAGCGCGTGGGACAGATGCCCCTGCCACCCTACATCCGCCGTGACCACCCTGAGGCGGACGACGCCACCCGCTATCAGACCGTCTACGCCGAGAGACCTGGGGCGGTGGCCGCGCCGACGGCGGGGCTGCATTTCACGGAGGAGCTGCTCCAGCGGATTGCTGAACAGGGCGTCAGCATGGCCCGGCTGACGCTGCACGTCGGCCTCGGCACCTTCCGGCCCATCAGCGTCGAGCGCCTCGAGGAGCATGTGATGCACGCCGAGTGGTACCGCGTGCCCCCGGAGGCGGCCGACGCCATCAACGCGGCGCGGGCGGCGGGTGGGCGCATCGTGGCGGTAGGGACGACAGTGGTGCGCACGCTGGAGAGTGTCGCGGACGAGGCCGGAGTGGTCCATCCGGGCGAGGGCAGCACGAACCTGTTCATCACCCCGGGCTTTCGGTTCCGGGTGGTGGATGCGCTACTGACCAACTTCCACCTCCCTCGCAGCACCCTGCTGGTGCTGGTATCCGCCTTCGCTGGACGAGAGCGTATCCTCGCCGCCTACCAGGAAGCCATCGCGGCGGGGTACCGGTTCTACAGCTACGGCGACGCGACGCTATTGGTCTAGTCACGGGGTGGGGCAAGCTCCCACTTACCGTCTTGACAAATCCCGTGGGGGGGTATGGGATAGGCGGTGCCAAGCCCATGCATGCCCCATGCGACGCCGTATGTGGGCAGGCGAGAGAGCCGGGAGGCGAGAACCATGGCCGGATGGCGTGGGCTCAGGTCGCTTGCCGAGGGGATGGCGAACATGGCACAGCTCAGGCCGTGCAGACGTCGGCATCGCGGCTTCACTCTCGTTGAGCTGCTGGTCGTGGTCGGCATCATCACCGTCCTGGCGGGGATGATACTCGTCGGAGTGTTCGGCGTGCGGCGGAAGGTGGATGCGGTGAGCTGCACCGCGAACCTGCACCAGGCCGGCCTAGCTATCGCGATGTACATCGAGGACTACAGGGCCCTGCCTGTGGCGGGCAACGGTTTCACGCGCGAGGAGTTCGCGCGGGTTCGCGCAGTTGGCCGCGGCTACGACCCGATGGTTGAGCGCGACCTGGCTGTTATCTTCGGCGACTATGTGCCCAAACGGCGAGCAATGCAGTGCCCGGCGGCGTTGCGTACCGATCCCTATCCGGACGACTGGCGTTCGTTGGCCATGTATGACTTCGAGGACGGTGCCAAAGGCGTCAGAATGGCCCACATCCGCACCCCCAAGAGCCGGGCCCCGATCCTCTATGATCCTATACCCCGCCCCCACGGCCTCTGCAACGTGCTGTTCCTGGACGGGCATGTGAAGGCCTACAAGGTGGTCTACCGTGGTGCGAATGACCTGACCACCCGCAATGACGGCAGTGAACCCTGGATGTGGCCGCCAGACTGCAGGGCGGGTGGACTGAGAGCAGACTACGGGCTGGAGGCGACTCCAGCCCGTTCCATTTGGGGCCGGGCCCCGGCTACGGGGCAGGTCCTCGCCGCTCCCGCGCCGAACTCCCGACGTGACAAACCGAGGACAACAATGGTGGTGAAGCCATGTTCAAGCTCAGTGTCATCTCGGACGAGATCTCCCAGGACTTCCAGCGGGTCCTGGACGTGTGCCAGGAGTACGGCGTGCCGATGGTCGAGCCGCGGTCGGTGTGGGACACGCCGCCCCATAAGCTGACCGATGAGCAACTCCTGACCATGCGGCGGCTGCTCAACAACGCCGGGATGAGCGTCTGCGCCATCGCCTCGCCCTTCCTGAAGTGCGATCTGGGCGACGCAGAGGCCTATGAGGACCATCTAGCCATCCTGCGGCGTTGTGTGCAGATGTGCCACTTCTTTGACTGCAAGATCATCCGCGGCTTCACCTTCTGGAAGACCGGGCCGGCCGAGGCTGTGTGGCAGCAGCTCCTGGACGCCTATGCCGAGCCTATCCGCATCTGCGAGCAGGAGGACGTCTACATTGGGATCGAGAACGAGGCCAGCACTCACATCGCCACCGCCGCCGAGGCGGAGCGCATGTACAAGGACCTCAACCACCCCCGGATACGAGCCATCTGGGACCCCGCCAACGAGGTCTACGCGGCCGATGGCGAGTTGCCTTTCCCGACGGCCTTCGAGCGCATGAAGCCTTATCTGATCCATGTGCACATCAAGGACGCAGTGAAGGATCCGGAGGCCGAAGGGGGCGCGCGTTGTGTGCCGGTGGGGGACGGCGGGTATATTGATTATCCAGGACAGTTGCAGGCGCTGGTGGACATGGGCTATGAGGGAGCGTGTTCGCTGGAGACGCACTGGCGGATCTCCACCGCGCTGGATGAGGACCTCCTCAACCGTCCCGGCGGCGCCGCCTTCTCGGAAGGAGGTGAGGAGTCGTCCCGTGTATGCCTAGGGAAACTTAAGGCGATGGTCGCGGGCCTGAGGGTCTGACACCAAGCCAACGCCTTGAGCATGCTTGACCAGAGCTTGCTTTTTCAACGGTGATGGACGGGTGATAATGCTCTCGGCAAGCCGCAAATATCACACTTGATGCGAGGTATGAGAACCATGCGTCGTCGCGGGTTCACCCTGATTGAGCTGCTCGTCGTGATCGCGATCATCGCGATCCTGGCCGCCATCCTGTTCCCGGTCTTCGCCAAGGCGCGTGAGAAGGCCCGGCAGACGTCGTGTCTGAGTAACGTAAAGCAGTGGGCGTTGGCTTCCATGATGTACGCTCAGGACTATGACGAAGTGACGGTTCCGACCTACTCGTACAACCCCGCCGGGCCGATGACCAGTTGTGGCAACCTCATGGGGTGGTGGCAGATGCTGGAGCCCTATGTCAAGAACACGCAGCTTCTCGTCTGCCCTTCTTACCACCACACCTGCGTCTGGAACAGGCCCATCAGCTACGGCGTCAACTCGCTGGTCATGTACCGCAGCCTGGCCGTCGTCAAGAATCCGTCGGAGATCATCCAATTCTTTGAGAACAAGGCCTACCTGGAGATCCATACGCCTGACTTGAATGCCGACTATGTGCCGAACTGCTCCAGCTGTGTCTCCAAAGTCCACAACGATGGCACCAACTTTGGTTTCTGCGACGGCCATGCCAAGTGGCTGAAGGTGAGCAAGCGCGAGAACTGGTACCCGTGATCGGCCCGCTTGTTGCGGCCCACACAACAGCGGCCCCCTCCCGTCGGAGGGGGCCGCTGTGGCGTTCAGCGTCGTGCGGGTCAGATCAGACTGGTGCTGAAGTAACGTTCCGCCCGGTCGGCGAGGATAGTGACCACATTGCCGTCGGTGAAGGCGCGGGCGGTGCGGATGGCGGCCCAGACGTTGGCGCCGGAGGAGGTGCCGACGAGCAGGCCCTCCACCCGCGCCAGTTCGCGGGCGGTAGCGATAGCGTCGTCGTCGCTCACAGTGACCACGTGGTCTATGAGGCTGGTATCCAGGACCGGGGGGATGAAGCCGTCGCCGATGCCCTGGATCTGGTGCAGGCCGGGCTCCTGGCCCAGTAAGGCTGCGGCCCCGGCCGGCTCGACAGCGATGACCTGAACGTCCGGGTTTCGCTCCTTGAGGTACTTGCCGACCCCACCTAGCGTGCCGCCGCTGCCAATGCCAGCCACGAAGGCACCGACCTGCCCCTCCGCCTGTGCCCAGATCTCGGCGGCGGTGGTGTCGTAGTGGCAGCAGGGGTTCTCGGGGTTCTCGAACTGCTGGGGCATGAAGTAGCCGGGCTGGGCGGCCAGTTCGGCAGCGCGGTCCACGGCGCCCTGAATACTGGCGGCCGCGGGAGTCAGCTCCAACTCCGCGCCCAGGGCCCGGATGATCTTCTTGCGCTCCTCGCTCATGTTCTCCGGCATGCAGATGATTACGCGGTATCCCTTCTGGACGCCAACCAGCGCCATGCCGATGCCGGTGTTGCCGGAGGTGGGCTCGATGATGGTGTCGCCGGGTTTGAGCTTGCCCTCGGCCTCGGCGCAGGCGATGAGGCGCAAAGCGATGCGGTCCTTGATGCTGCCGCCGGGATTCAGAAACTCACACTTGCCAAACACCGGGAAGTCCGTAAGCTTCGCCAGACGAAGCAACGGGGTGTTGCCGATCAGGTCCAAGACACTGTCGTGCCACATGGAGACGGTCACCTACTGCAGGAGCAGAATGAGCCATCATCTTACCCTGCCTCCGCTAGCAGGGCAAGCGCAGAATGACAGGGTGGCGACTTCGCTCTTGACAGGCCGGGCGTTTGGGCCTAACATACGGCGCAACAGGTAATCAGGCATGTTGGTGACACAGGTGGTATTCAGCTTTTGGGCGTGGCGTGAGTTCGCATAACCTGCGGGCGCCCGCTGTGCTGACCACCAGTTAGCCAACCAGAAGCAAAGAACCAGCCGTGGGCCCCGCAGAGGGTTCACGGTTTTTTGCGTTGCCGTCTGGGTTCTGTGGACGTCCATTCTTACCCACGCCCTGGGCGCACAGCAAACGGAGCGATGACATGGTAGTCCTATCTGGTATCCAACCCACGGGCCGTCTGCACATCGGCAACTACTTCGGAGCGATCCGGCAGTACATCGAGCTGCAGGACAGGCCCGACCATCAGTGCTACTACTTCCTGGCCAACTACCATGCCCTGACGACCATCCACGACGGGGCGGCACTGCGACAGCAGACGTTGGACGCCGCCACGGACCTCCTGGCGCTGGGCCTGGACCCGACCAAGGCGCTGCTTTTCCGCCAGTCAGACGTCCCGGAGGTCTGCGAGCTGGCCTGGATCCTGAGCTGTCACACGCCAATGGGGCTGCTGGAGCGTTGCCACGCCTATAAGGACAAGGTCGCCCAGGGCCTGCCCGCGGACCACGGGCTGTTCGCCTACCCGGTGCTCATGGCGGCCGACATCGTTATCTACAACGCCAACCTGGTGCCGGTGGGACAGGACCAGAAACAGCATGTGGAGGTCACTCAAGACCTGGCCCAGCGGCTCAACCACCGCTATGGCGAGGTCCTGACTGTCCCTGAGCCCTACATCGTGGAGAGCACAGCGGTGGTACCGGGAGTTGATGGGCGGAAGATGTCCAAGAGCTATGACAACACCATCGGCATGTTTGAGCCCGAGAACGTCGTAAAGAAGAAGATCATGGGGATTGTCACGGACTCCACGCCGGTCGAGGCGCCCAAGGACCCGGAAAACAACACGGTTTACCAGCTCTACAAGCTGTTCGCCACACCTGAGCAGGCCGCGGCCATGCGCGACAGCTTCCTGGCCGGCGGGACCGGCTACGGCGAATACAAGAAACAGCTTCTGGCTGCCTTTCTGGAATACTTCGGTCCGGCCAGGGAACGCCGGACGCGGTACGAGGCTGACATGAGCTACGTGCAGGATGTGTTGGCGGAGGGCGCACGGCAGGCCCGGGCCGTGGCCCGGGAGACACTGGACCGGGTACGGGCGGCAGTAGGCATCTAGAAACCGCGACCATTGGGACGGGCACTCCCGCCGGCGCTGGGTGTGCAGACAGCAGTGTGCCCGCCACCGGTTACCGGTCCAGGCCAGAGGCGGAGGGGCATTGGGGACGACGGCGGGCGGAGACTTGCCACCAACGAGACCCCCGGCCGGAGCAGCCGGGGGGCGGAGCTCGCGGAGTTCCGCGCCTCGACGAAAGAGGGTGATGCTCATGGCAGAACAGACGCTCTGCCGGGCCTTCGGGGCCCGGTCAGTCGCCCGTTTGTCCCAGGGCTGGGCCTGCCTCGGGCGTTGCGTGTGAGCCCATGTTGGGGCCGGCCCAAAGCCGTCCCGGGAACGAGGTGAGGCATGTACACACCGGACTTCGAGACTTTCCTGCAGCGTGCCCAGCACGGGAACCTCATTCCCGTCTACCGCGAGATTCTGGCTGACCTGGAGACTCCGGTCTCAGCCTACCTCAAGCTCGAGCAGATCAGTGACGGCTATTCCTTCCTACTGGAGAGCGTGGCCGGCGGCGAGAACGTGGCCCGGTACTCCTATCTGGCCTGCAGCCCCAGCCGGTTATTCAGCAGCAAGGGCCGCGAGGTCACCATCCGCCGAGGCAGCGATACACAGACCATCGTCTTGCCGGAGGACGAAGACCCCCTCGATGAGCTGAAGCGCCAGTTGGCCGCCTACCGGTTCGTCCCTCTGCCGGACTGGGAACGGTTCTCGGGCGGCGCGGTAGGTTACCTCAGCTATGACATGGTTCGCTTCTTTGAGGACCTGCCGGACGAAAACCCTGACGACCTGGGCCTCCCCGAGAGCCAGTTCATGTTCGCCGATACGCTGGTCGTCTTTGACCATGTGCGCCACCGCGTGCGGATTATGGCGATGGCCGCGGTGGGCGAGGATCCGCAGGCAGCCTATTGGGAGGCCGTTGGTCGCATAGACCGTATGGTGGACGTGCTCACCGGCCCCATGCCGCAGTCACCGGCCCGCCCGCCGAGCCCGGCGACCATCCCCGATGACCCGGCCGGGCTGCCCTCCACCATGACCCGGGCGCAGCACCGGGAGGCGGTGCTGAAGGCAAAGGAGTACATCGCCGCCGGGGATGCCATTCAGATCGTGCTGGCTCATCGTCTGCAGGCGCAGATCAAGGTGGCGCCCTTCGACCTGTACCGCGCCCTGCGGGCCATCAACCCGTCCCCGTACATGTACTATCTGAGCTTCGGCGACCTGAAGATCATCGGCGCCTCGCCGGAGATTCTCGTCACCGAAGACGCCGGCCGTGTCGTGACTCGTCCCATCGCTGGCACGCGGCGGCGGGGGAAAACCCGGGAGGAGGACCTGGCCCTGGAGCAGGAGCTTCTGGCCGATGAGAAGGAGCGCGCCGAGCACATCATGCTGGTAGACCTGCACCGCAACGACATCGGTCGTGTCTGCGAGCCGGGCACCGTGCAGGTGGACGCGCTGATGACCGTGGAGCGCTACTCCCACGTGATGCACATCGTGTCCAACGTGGTGGGCAAGCTGGCCGCCGACAAGGACCAGTTCGACGTCCTGCGCGCCACCTTCCCGGCGGGGACGGTCTCCGGGGCGCCAAAGATCCGGGCCATGGAGATCATTGAGGAGCTGGAGCCGGTGCGCCGCGGGCCTTACGCCGGGGCGGTGGGCTACTTCAGCTTCTCCGGCAGCATGGACACCTGTATCACCCTGCGGACGCTCGTGGTGAAGGGCAACACGGTCTACTTCCAGGCCGGCGGCGGCATCGTGGCGGACAGCG
Source organism: Armatimonadota bacterium (assembly GCA_013178155.1). GTDB lineage: Bacteria > Armatimonadota > Zipacnadia > Zipacnadales > UBA11051 > JABLXH01. The sequence continues at coordinate 38,244 of JABLXH010000024.1, forward strand.
ATCCGGATGCGGAGTACCAGGAGACGTTGCACAAGATGGGGGCACTGCTGGACGCCGTGCGCATGGCAGAGCGGGGGTTGGTGTAGGCGTCCCTGCCCGTGGGAGCGGCCGGGCCTGCTCGGCCTGCCGTCTGGGAGCGCTGGGTCGGCTGAAGCTCGGGCCCGGCACGCTGACAACACAGGAGCACAGCATGCTCATCCTGCTCGACAACTACGACAGCTTCACCTACAACCTGTACCAGTACCTCTCGGAACTGGGCGAACAGGTCGTCGTCTACCGCAATGACAAGATCACAGTGGAAGAGGTCGAGCGTCTCCAGCCCGACCGCGTGGTCATCTCGCCCGGCCCGTGCACACCCGATGAGGCCGGCATCTCCATGGCGCTCATCCGGCATATGGCCGGCAGGGTCCCGGTGTTGGGCGTCTGCCTGGGCCATCAGGCCCTGGGGCAAGTGTTCGGTGGGAAGGTGGTGCGGGCGGGACGCCTGATGCACGGCAAGACCTCCCCTATCTATCACGATGGCAAGGGGCTCTTCGTCGGTCTGCCCAATCCCTTTGAGGCGGTGCGATATCATTCCCTCCTGGTGGAGAAGGAAAGCCTCCCTGACTGCCTGGAGATCACCGCCGAGAGCGACCAGGGGGAGATCATGGGCCTCCGTCATCGGGAGTATGTGGTAGAGGGGATACAGTTCCACCCGGAGTCCATCATGACCGCGGTGGGCAAGGACCTGCTGCGGAACTTCCTGCGGATGACCGTGTAGGGGTCGAAGGGGTGCACAGTGCTGGATTTCGATGATCCGTGGTGGCTGATTGCAGTAATCGTGCTCATCGGCTGCTGGGTGGTCGGGGTCCTGGTCCCGGTGCGCATGGCCGCGGCGCCGCTGCAGCCCCTGCGCCAGTATGCCGACCTGGCCGAAGATGTGGTCGAGGAGCCCCCTCCGCCGGCGGCCAAGCCTGGTCTGGGGCTGCCTGTGCTGGCCTTCCTGGCCAGTCTTGTGATGTCCGCTATCAGCTTGCGTAAGCGGATCCAGGAGCCTGAGGGCGGCAACCGCTGGGTCTGGATGGCCGCGGCTCAGGGCGCCGGCTGCTTCTGGGCCTTCATCCTGATCGTGTGGGTGCTCAAGGTTTCCGGGAGCGGGGGATGATGTTTCCCTTTGCCTGGCACAGAGCCGGGCGAAACGCCAGATAGATCGGGGGCGCAGCCCATGTTGCAGGCGGCGCTGGGTAAGCTTGTTGCTCGCCAGCACCTGACGGCCGACGAGGCCGCGGACGTGCTGGGACACGTCATGTCCGGTCAAGCCACGGAGGCGCAGATCGGCGCGCTGCTGGTGGCCTTGCGGATGAAGGGCGAGACCGCTGAAGAGATCGCCGGGTTTGCCCGGGCCATGCGCGCCCACTGCGTGCGGGTGGAGACGGATGTGCCGGGCCTCGTAGACCCAGTGGGCACGGGGGGCGACCAGGCCCACACCTTCAACATCTCCACCGCCGCCGCCTTTGTGGCCGCGGGGGCGGGCGTGCCGATCGCCAAGCACGGCAACCGCGCCATGTCCAGTCAGTGCGGCAGCGCTGATGTGCTTACCGCTCTTGGCGTGGAGATCTCGCTCTCGCCGGAGGCGGTGGCCCGCTGCATCCGGGAGGTGGGCATCGGTTTCATGTTCGCGCAACGGCTGCACCCGGCGATGAAGTATGCCGCCGGCCCCCGGCGCGAACTGGCGATGCGTACGATCTTCAACCTCCTCGGGCCGCTGACCAATCCGGCCGGAGCCAAGCGCCAGGTCATCGGCGTCTTTGACCCGCATTTCGCTCCGCTGATGGCCGAGGCCCTCCGCACCGAGGGTTCGGAGCACGTGCTGGTGGTCCATGGTCTCGTGGGACTGGATGAGATCGCCCTGACGGGGCCGACGCTGGTGACGGAACTGCGCGAGGGTGTCATCCGGGAGTATCAGCTTACCGCCGCCGACCTGGACCTGCCCGAGGGGCGCCTGGAGGACATCAGTGGTGGCGATCCGGAGACCTCGGCGCGGATGCTGCGCGAAGTCCTGGAAGGGCAGCCTGGCCCCCGCCGCGACATCGTGGTCGCCAATGCGGCGGCCGCCATCTATGTCGGCGGCAAGGCGTCTGACCTCCGGGCTGGCGTGACCCTGGCTCAGGAATCACTGGACAGCGGGGCAGCGGCCGCGAAGCTGGAGGCGTTGGTCGCCCTGTCCCGGGAGCTGGCGTGAGCGCCGCCGACCCCCCCCGGCTCTTGCTGCACGTCTGCTGCGGCCCCTGCGCCACGGCTGTCGTCGAGCGGCTGCAGGCAGATCACGAGCTGACCCTCCTGTGGTACAACCCCAACATCCAGCCCGCTGAAGAGCATGAGCGAAGGCTGCGAGCGGCCCGGGAGATGGCGGCGGCGCTGGGACTGGCGCTGGTGGAGCTGCCCGGAGGCGAGGAGGCGTTCGCAGCCCTCTGCGCCGGCCGCGAAGCAGAGCCCGAAGGCGGTGAGCGCTGCCGCCTGTGCTACGGCTTGCGCCTGCGCCAGGCCTGCGCCTATGCGGCGGCGCAGGGCATCGAGCTGGTCGCCACCACGCTGACGATCAGCCCCCACAAGGCTGCCGCCACGGTCAACGAGGTCGGAGGCCGCATGGCACAGGAGGCTGGGGTGAGCTTTCTGGCCGCCGACTTCAAGCGGGACGGCGGTTTTCAGCGCAGCGTTGAGTTGAGCCGGACGCTGGGCCTCTATCGGCAGAGCTACTGCGGATGTCTCTGCAGCCGGCAGCGCTGAGCGGCAGCCAGTCAGGGCCGGAACACCGCCGTGCTGTCGAACCTCACGTCGTCCCCGACGCCGTACTCATAGATGCGGAACTCGTTGTCCTCGCCGATGAGCTCGCGCAACCGGTCGGCCGGGATGGGCTCGCACAGGACAACGTGGTTGTCGCCCGCGTTGTGCAGGTCGCCCCACGCCTGATAGGGGTAGCCCATGACCCCACGCACCTTCAGGTCCACCCCGGGCCTGCCAGTCTCCAGGTGTCCTCCGTAGTGGAAGGCGTCACTGGCATCCAGGCGCCCCCCGATCTCCACCAGCCCGGCCAGCGGCATGGCGATCTCCGGACCGTTGCGGATGAACCCGTCCTCGAAGTCAGTGGCGATACCCTCGCCGAGCAGGCCCGAGGAGTCCAGCTCCAGCCGCACGCGCGTGGGGCTCAGGCGCTCCGCCGCTCGGATGGTGTAGCTGCTCAGACGCTCGCCGTGGTTGTCCACGAGTACCCGCCGCCCAGCCAGCGTCTCTGCTGGCGGCACCGGCCCCTCCAGCTCGATGGTGCGGCGGGAGCGGTCCACCGCGATGATCCGCGCCGGGCCGCCTGGGACCGACTGCTCAACCTTGAGGTCACCCCAGGCCAGATGGCTACCGGCCACCAGCCGCAGTTCGGTGACCCTCCCGTCGCGCTCGCGCACCAGGCCAAACTTGCCGGTCAGACTGAAGCCATCGCCGCGCAGGGAGGCATCCTCGCGACCGTTGAGCAGGAGAATGTCGCGCCCGCCAGGCACCGTCACCTCCAGCGCGATGGGCTCGTACCCGGCCTCACCGACGGCCTCAGAGGGCAAGCGGCGGATGTCACTGACGACGCGCTGACCGGTGTAGGCCTCGATGACGGTGACGAACTGCGACCTCAGACCGGCAGGGCCCTGCCGGTGGGGCAGCGTCCAGGCCAGGGGGTCCTTGTCCGGGGCGATGGGAGCGCCGCCGCGGGCAGTGATGAGCTCAGTCTCGTCCACGGGGACGAAGTTCAGGCGCACCTGCAGGCCGTCGGTGAAACCATAATCATGGACCACTGCGGCCAGGGGTCCCATGGGCCCCCGCGCCACGTCCTTCAGAAAGCAGTAGGGCTCCCAACGCTCTCGCCCCGCGGCGTCGGTGTAGCGGGCCCCGTACTCCACGTCCTCCCCGGCCAGCGTACCCCGCTGCTGGGCAGTCAGGGCCACGCCTTCCACGGTGGTGGTGAGGCCCGGCGCCGAGCCACTGTGCCAGCTTTGCAGGTGATCCGTTCCACCGGTGACGCGGAAGACATCCAGGACATACCATTGCTTGGCATCCAGATCAATCAGCGCTGTCAGGCGGCGGTAATCGGTCACGTCGGGGCCGTTCTCGCCGCGGGGCTCGCTGATGCGGTACGGGCGCTTGCTGGCCTCCATGACCTGGCAGCCCTCGCCGGGCGCCCAGACCGTCAGGCTGCCCACGACGGTCGAACAGGGCTTTTCGTCGCGGTCCACAACGACGGTGTTGTGAGTCAGGAGACTCCATTCCCAGGCCGGAGCGAAGTTCCAGGACTGAGGGTAGCCGATGTTGGGCAGCAGGTCGCGACCGTAACCGTGCATGCCCAGCATCAGGGGGTCGTAATGGGCGTGTCCGCGCACGCCGCCATAGAAGAGGGTCACATCTCGCTGATCCATCCCGGTTCCGCTGCGCAGGATGCCCAGGCCATAGCCGTCGAGAAACTCTGACCTGCGTTCGGGGCTGCCACCGATGCGGGGCTGCGCGGCCACTTCGGTGGTTCCGCCGTCGCCGATGCAGATGGTATACCCGCCACCAAGCGCCAGGATAGCCGGACGGTAAGTGTCCAGGTAGCGCTGCAGCTTCTCGTCCTGAGTCATGTCCGGGTAGCGGTCGGCGGGCACGCGCTCGGGGGCGAGAGCCCGCAGGCGCTCCACCGTCCGCGCCGCCTGCACCAGGCCCATCCGCGCGTCGTTGTAACCGGTGGACTCGTAGCTCGAGCCGTCCTTCCAGAACTGGTTGCCCAGGGTCTTGAGCCGACCGCCGCCATAGTAGAGCCACTCCAGCGCATCGAGGCTATTGGGGTGCCGGTCACCGAAGTCGCCGAGGAGCAGGGCCAGCTTTGCCACCGCCTCCTGCCCCCAGCCTTCATTGGGCTGGATGCGGAGGTCAATCAGGGCCCGCAGTCCGGCGCGGAGAGTGTGGTCCTCGATATAGGCCTTGACGTCCTCGCCGGTCTCGATCCCCGGAATGTGCTGGCGAGCCAGAGCCAGGAGCTCGGCATCGTTGGCGATAGTGTCCTTGACCTCGTCGTAGCACAGGGCGCTGGCGTTGAGGGCGCCAGCCGACCAGACAACATCAGTGATCATCCCTGAGCCATGCCCATATCCCGGAATGTACGTCCAGTCCTTGCGATCGGTGCTGTTCGGGTACTCAGAGGCCTCCTTGAGCAGGCAGACGGCGGCCTTATGGGCGTAGCGCTTATCACCGGTGATGAGGTAGGCATGCCCAAAGGAGCGGATCGCGGGGATGAGGACAGTGTTATACGCGTAGTGAGCGTAAAGCCCGATGAAGTGGTAGCGGGTACCGTTCGCGTCCACGTACCCGTTCCCGTCATCGGGGTAATCGCCGCTGGTCAGGTCGCCGGCGGCGAAGTCGTTGCTGGGATAGGTCTCGCCGCCGATGGGGCACTTGAGCTTGTACGGGGCGGCGATGCAGTCCACAATCCACGGGTAGTAGGCCTCTACCTCGTAGATCCGTTCCTTGTGCACCGGGCAGCCGATCTTGGGCGTGCGAAACGGGTTGTTGCCGACATCCACGCACCGCTGGTATCTCGTGGACGGCATCACATTCCAGAAGACCTCGTCCGGGAGGTCCACCCAGGTCTCGGCTGGCGCATTGCCCACGGCCGCGCAGAAGGGCATCTTGTCGCCCTTCAGGGCAAGGTTGCTATAGTAGGGGTTGGTCCGGTACGCCTTGACCTCTTCCGGAGTGAGCAAGCGCAGGTCACCATCGTCGGGTTGGGCCAGGGCGACGGTGGCGGAAAGTAGCAGCAGGCCGAAACAAAGCAGCATGAGAAGCTCCTTTGGGCAGATGCCCATCTCGTGCAGCAGGGCCATGGACGCCGCGGTGCAGCCGGAGAAGGAAGGTTCAGACCGTGCGGGCGCCCAATAGACAGCCGCCACAGCATACCACTCCTGCCCCCGGAGTCAACTCCGCCCTCCGGGGTGGCTATCCTGGCGAGGATGACACATGAGCAAGCAACTTCTGGCTGGCGCCGCCAAGATTGACATCACCCCCCCGGTCGGCGTGGACCTGTGCGGCTTTGGGGGCCGCGAGGGGCATTCCACGGGCATCCATGACCCCCTTATGGCCGGGGCTCTCTATCTCGACGGGACGCCGCTGCCCGGCAGTGACTCAGGGCAGGTCCTGATCATCACCTGCGACCTCATCGGCTTCGACCGCGCTGCGGTGGCCGAGATTCGCGACCTCGTGACGGCCAGCACAGGATTGCCTGGCAACCGTGTGATGGTCGGCTGCAGCCACACCCACAGCGGCCCGGCAACACACTGTCTGCCCACCCTCGGCGTGCCCGACGACAGCTACCTGGCCATCCTGAAGCGCAAGCTGGCCGGGCTAGCCAGGATGGCCGTGGACGGTGCCCGTCCCTGCCGGCTGGGAACCCAGCGCGAGCCCGTGTCGGTGGGCATCAACCGGCGGGAGATGCGCCAGGGAGCCATGGTGCTCGGACTGAACCCCGAGGGTACCACCGCGCCCTACGTGGACGTCGTGGCCGTGGACACGATCGAAGGGGAGCCGCTCGCCCGGTACTTCGTGCATGCCGCGCACGCCGTGACGCTCGGCGGCGACAACCTGCTGATCTCCGGAGACTGGCCGGGGTATGCCCAGCGGTGCCTGGAGCGCATCTATGGCAACGGCTGCGTGGCATTATTCGGTCAGGGGTGCTGCGGGAACATCAACAGCGACCCCCGCGGGACCTTTGAGGTGGCCGAGGCGCAGGGACGAATCATGGCGGGCGCGGTGCTCAAGGCAGCCGAGTATGCCACCAAGGAGCCGGAGGTCCTGGTCGGGGCGGTTTCGGAGGAGCTGCTTCTGCCTTGCCAGGATCCGCCTCCGTTACCGGAGGCAGAAGCCATCCTCGCGGCGGCCCAGGCAGATGCGGCGACCAAGGGCACCAACTATGGGCTGAAGCTCATGTACGACGGCCTGGTGGACTGGGCGGAGCGGCTCCTGGAGCTGTCACGCTCGGGCGCGACGGGGCTGACTACCCCCTTCGAGCTGCAGGTCTTCCGCCTGGGGGACTTCGCGCTGATCGCCATGCCGGGCGAGGTCTTTGTTGAGTACGCCCTCCAGCTCGATGAGACGCCGCTGTTCCGGCAGACGGCCACCATGGCGTATGCCAATGGCAATATCGGGTACGTGCCAACGGCCGCGGCCTTCCCGGAGGGGGGCTACGAGGTGCACTCGGCCATCCGGTTCTACGGCGATACCATGATCGCCCCCGCCTGTGAGCAGCTCATCCTGGCGGCAGGAAAGCGCCTGCTACGCCAACTGCGACCCGCGGGAACCTGAGACCCCGGCGACGGCGTTATCCAACAGTGGCGGCGTGGCTGCCACGGGCAGTGCGGCCGGAGTGGCCTCGCCTGACTCCGACGTGAGAGGTAGCACGGTGAACAAGCGTGTCAAAACCGGCCCGGTGCTGGTCATTGTTGCGTTAGTGGTCCTGGTGGGCGCTGCGATGATGCTCACCCCGGCCCCGCCTCCGGCGCAGGAGGAGGCCGAGCATGACCACGAGGCGGAATCCACTGGCCTGCCCAAAGAAGAGCCTGAGAAGCCCAAGGTTAACCTTGCCGAGCTCCGTAAGCTCCTGAAGTCCTCAGACCCCCATGCCCAGACCTCGGCCCTGGACCTGCTGGCTCAGCACTACCTGACGACCCGGGGTCCTGAGAAGACCGAGCTGAGCGCCATGGTGCGGGACTTGTCCCTGAAGGGCGCCACCACCGAGGTCCGCACGGCGGCGCTGGCCATGTTGCGCAGCTTTGGCGAGACACCCAGTAGCTTCTTCGTCAAGCTGGCGCGGACTGATCCCAGTCCGGATGTGCGTGAGAGCGCCGTCAGCATCCTGGGCACCTTTCCTAACGACCCCGAAGCCGCAGCGGTGATCAAGGCCGCGCGCAACGACCCGGACCCCGGCATGCGCGCCGTGGCCGGCATCGCCTGGGTGGCCTACCTGATGGGTTCTGGTCAGGCTGGTGATGAGGAGCTCTGCGCGCTGCTTGGCAAGTTCGACAACGACATGGCGGCCAAAGCTGCTATGGCCCTGCAGCAACGCGGCCCGCAGGTGGTGCGGACGGTGGAGAAGGTTCTGTACACCAGCAAGAGCGGTCCGCAGCGCCACGGTGCAGCCATGGTCATCGCCCTGGCCTGTAAGGGCTTCAACCCCAGCATTGAGCAGTTTGCGCGGGCGGCACAGGCCACCCATCGCCAGGATGCGGGCCACATCAAGGCCGATCTATCCGGGCTGAAGCCACTGCTGTGGGCCCTGCAACACGATGACTACGCTCCGACCCGGGAGGTCGCGGCCCAGGGGCTGGGCTATCTCGGGGCGGCCGAGGCCGCCAAACCGCTGGCCGCCGCCCTGCAGGACAAGGACCCACTGGTGCGACGCCGGGCGGCCGCGGCTCTGATCACCGTTCCGGCCGAGACCGTCATCCCGGAGCTCTCGGCTGCCGCCACGCGCGACCGTGATCCGGCGGTGCGGCAGTTTGCCGCCGAGGCCCTGGGTTGGATCGGCAAGCCAGAAGTCGTCCCGGCGCTGATCCAGGCGACGCGCGATCCGTCGGCCAATGTGCGGCGCAATGCCGCCATACAACTGGGCAAACTGGCGGATCCCAGCTCCCTGGACGCACTGGCCGATATGCTGGACGATACGCCCGACGAGGACCCCGATGTGCGATGGGCGGCGGTCGTGGCCCTGGGCAAACTGCGCGACAGGCGGGCCGAGCACGTCCTGGTGAAATGCCTGTCGGACCCCTCGCCGCAGGTGCAGAACTCGGCTGAGCGGGCGCTGCAACGGCTGGGGATCGCCCGCCGCGAGGAGGCCGGGTTCCGCAGCTAAGTCATTGTTAGGCTGACGCAAAGGGGAAGCCCCAATGGGCTTCCCCTTTGCGTCTGCGCTGAAGCTCGGCTAGTCGGGTGTCACCTCTAGGTTACCCCCGCATGAGGGGCATTTGCGCCCCGGTGTGTTCACGGGGTACTCGTTGCCGCAGTACGGGCAACGCTTCACCACCTTGGTCTCCTTGAGGCCGGGGAACACATAATACTCGGTGCCATCGCGATACTCCACACGGGCGACGCCGCGGCTAACCAGGTCGCTGAGGACCGGCGCGACAGCCTCAGGTTGCAGTCGCAGGTGACCGCAGGCGGAGGCCAGCGTGACCTCGCCGTTGCTGGCTGCGGCCAGTGCAGATACCTGCTCGGCCAGGTACTCGGGAGTAAGGCGGGCCATGGCCCGCAGGCGGCTGAGTGCGAAGCCGATCAGACCGCCCGCGACGAGCAGCATCATCAGCCCCTTGGCTGCCCTGCCCGGAGCCAGCACGAAGACCAGGCCCAGCAAGCCGATCAGAGCCCCCACCAGCATCAAGGAATATGCCACCGTCCGCAGACATCCCTGACTCATAACCCACTCCTGCCGCGACTTGGGCGTCGGCCGCGGATTGCTCTAGGTTCGCCATTCGCAGGCGCAAATCCCTTCCTTGCGCTGGCGGTCGCGGGACCGGACCCTATCAGGCACACCCGCCATTGACACTCCTGCGGGGCCTGTGTTACAGTCTAGGGCCGCCGTGCCGGTGGTAAGGATGAGTATCTCCCAGGGGGCCGGAGCCGGCCCCCGTACCTCGTTATGGAACTCGTCAGCGCGATCATCCCGGCCTATAATGCCGCCGATACCCTGGGCCGAGCCATTGACTCTGTGTTGGCTCAGACATACCCGCACATTGAGATCATCGTTGTCAACGACGGCTCCACGGACCACACGGAGCGTGTTGTCACAGAGAACTACCCCCAGGTGCGCTACCATTACCAGGAGAACCGGGGCCTGGCTCACAGCCGCAACGTGGCCGCCAGTCTGGCCACCGGCGAAGTGCTGGCGATGCTGGACGCCGATGATGCCTGGCTCCCGACGAAGGTCGAGCGCCAGTTGCAGGTGCTGCGTGAGTGTCCAGACATTGCGGCCGTCTCCTGTCACCGCGTGCGGGTCAAGGTGGACGCGGAGGGGCGCGAGCTGTGGCGACGCAGCAGCCCCCATGCCGATGGGCGTCTGCAGGAGATCGGGTTCCTGGAGGAAATCTGGGGCAACAAGGTCTGTGGACCCGCTATCATGGTGCGGCGCAGCGCGTTCGAGCGCCACGGCGGGTACGATCCCACCCTCCTGGCCATTGAGGACCTTGATCTTTGGCTCCGGATGATCGCTGCCGGTGACAAAGTAGCCGTCTTACGTGAGCCACTGTATCTTTTCTATGAACGCCCGGGCAGCCTGCGTACCCAGTTGGACAAGGTCGAGCCCGCCTGGGCCAAAATCCTGGAGAAATGGGACCCCGCCCGCGACCCCGCGGCGGCGCGATTGCTCTCAGTGGAGAAACATCGAGAGGTCGCCAAGTGGTGGTGGCTGAAACTGGCCTTTCACGCTCTGCGACTCGGTGATCGTGAGCGCGCTGGCCGCTATGCTCAGAGGGCTAGCGGCATCCCGGCCACGAATGGGAGCTTGTGGGTCGCGGCCGCACTCGCCCGGAACTGCCCCTGGCTTTTCTACCAGATGGGGCGGGTGAAAGGCTTCCCGCGGACGACGGGTTAGGTCTGCTGCGGATGGCGGGTCTTGCCAAGACGATGCCAGATACCTCCTGCTGCCGTCGAGTGGTAGTCCTGGGGCTCGATGGAGCCCCCCCTCACCTGCTGAGGCAGTGGGCCGACCAGGGACACCTGCCGGCCTTCGCGCGTCTTTACCGCGAGGGCGCCTGGGGGACGATGCAATCCACTCCCCAGCCTCACAGCGCCCCCGCCTGGAGCTCCTTTGCCACGGGCCTCAACCCCGGCCGCCATGGCATCTTCAGCTTCATGAACCGCCTGCCGCGCAGCTACGATTGCCGGCGCATTGACGCGCTGGATCGACATGGGCAGACTTTCTGGGATGTGGCCGGCGCCTGCGGCCGAAGGTGCGCCGTGCTAAACGTCCCGGTCACTTACCCCGTTACGGCCGTTAACGGTGTCCAGATCGGCGACTGGCTTTGCCCCTCGCTGCAGGCACCCGGCGCTACGCATCCCCCCGAACTGGCGCAGGAACTGGGCCAGCGGGTGGGCGAGTACCGTTTCCACGCTGATGTCAAGCGGCACGTCATTGCCGGGCGCCATCGCAAGGCTCTGGAGAACCTGCGCCAGGGTATCGCGCAGAAGGCGGAGGTTGGCCGGTGGGTCTGGGACCGCGAGCCCTGGGACCTGTACGTTTTGGTCTTCGTGGAGACCGACGCCGCTCAGCACTACTATCTTCACACGGGTGATGAGCGGCATCCTCTGCACGCTCAGGCAGTACAGAGCGGCCTCGATGGGGCGCTGCTGGCTCTGTATCGGCAGGTGGACGAGGTACTGGCCGACCTGATGTCGCGTCTCGGTGACGACACGACGCTGTTGGTGGTTTCGGACCACGGCGCCACCGCCAACAGCCGGGGCCGTTGCTTCATGCGGAGTTTCCTGCGCAACGTCGGCGTGCTGCACATGCGGCCGCCAGGGGGCCCGGGCGAGCGACTGCGGCGCTGTCTGGTGCAGGGCCGCAAGTGGGCCTTTGAACTGGCCAACGCGCATCTCCCCAAGAGCCTCAAGGTGAAGCTCAATCGCCTCCTGCCCCAGGCCCGCGAACGGGTTTTCGCGGACTCGTTCACCGTTGATGTGGACTGGTCTCGCACCCGGGCCTACTCCTATTACTGGGAGACGGATCCGTTCGTGAACCTCCGGGGCCGTGACCCGGATGGCATCGTGGACCCGGGTGACGAGTACGAAGAGGTCTGTCGGTATGTCGCCGATTTCCTGCGTGCGGCCCGCGAACTGCGGAGTGGTCGGCCCGCTGTCCAGGATGTGCGGCTGAAGGACGGGCAGTTCTATGGGCCCTTCGCCGACCTCGGGCCCGACCTCATCGTGGACTGGACCGAGAACCAGATCATCGAGGGGCTTGTGGTCCAGGTGGACGGGAAGGAACGGGTGGCCCGAGCGGACCTGCGTGACGACACGATTGGGGCCCACCACCCGGAGGCCCTGCTCCTGGCCTGGGGCGCCGGTGTGAAGCCTGGGGAGATCTCGGCAGAAGCGAGCATCATGGACCTGGCCCCTTCGGTGCTGGCCTTGCTGGGCTGCCCTGTGCCGGCGGGCCTTGACGGCCAACCCCTGGAAAGCATGCTGGACATCACGGTCGAGACGGCCGAGGTCAGGGGACTAGCGGCCGAGGCCCCAGCGACCGTCTACACCGCCGACGAGGAAGCCGAGGTGGAAGACCGCTTGCGCAACCTCGGTTACCTGTAGGCGGTGACCCCTGCTGTGGCCGGCTCTCGACCACCACGCCTGCTGCTCCTGGGCCTCGATGGAGCCACCCTGGATCTCCTGCTGCCCTGGGCAAAGGCTGGTGAGTTGCCCAACCTGGCAGCGCTGATTGAGCGCGGCGCTTGCGGTACCCTGCGCTCCACCATCCCCCCGATCACGCCTTGCGCCTGGACCACGATGATGACGGGGGCAAATCCCGGCCGCCACGGCATCTACGATTTCGTCTTGCCCAAGGCCGGCAGTTACGGCCGCCGCATGGCCTCGGCCAGAGACCGCCAGATGCACCCGGTGTGGCTGCTGGCCAACGATGCCGGACTGACAGCCGCTGTGCTGAACGTTCCCACCACGTACCCCCCTGACTCTCTGAACGGCTACATGCTGGCCGGTGAGATGGGGGCGCCCTCGTTCAACCCGTCGGCCACGACGCCCACGGCCCTCTATGAGGACCTCAAGGCCGCGGTGGGCGGCTTCCCCATGCAGACGATCACCCGCACTACTCGCGGCTACGACCTGGCGGCGCTGGATGCTCAGGTGGCCAATCGGCAGGCCGCTTTCACCTGGGTGCTGGACAACCGGCCCGCCGACCTGTTCATTGCCGTGGTCAACTACACTGACCATCTGGAACACTTCTTCCTGCAGGACCGCGCACTGGACAGTGATGGGCGGCATGTCGAGGATATGGTGCTGTATGGCTACCAGGCCGCAGACCGCCTGCTGGGGAGCCTCCTGGAACGTTGCGATGCGTCCACCAACGTCCTGGTTGTCTCCGACCACGGCGCCGGCCCCTTGCGGACCTATGTCAACATAGACCGTCTCCTGGTGGAGGCGGGTCTCCTCGCGTTCCGGGGCGGCAGTGGTGTCCAGCGCGGAGGGTTTCTGCGGCGGGTGGCCCAGGCCACGCCCGACTGGATCCGTGATGCCCTCCCCAAGCAGTGGCGGCGAGGGGCTCTGGAGAAAGTGCGCCAGGAATACGAGGGTGAGATAGACTGGCGGCGCACCAGGGTGTTCCGTCGTGGCACGGGCTTCGGTCTGGAGCTGAATGTCCAGGGACGTCTGCCCGAAGGGACTATCGCCGCAGCGGACTACGAGCAGGCGCGGGAGGAGATCATCGCGACCTTGCGCGCTGCGTGGGCGGCCGTGCCGGAGCTCGGGGGTCTGGAGGTCTACCGCAGGGAGGAGCTCTACAGCGGCCCGATGTCGGACCTGGCTCCCGACATCATCCTGGCCCCCGACGAGTTCGCTGTGGAACCAACTGCCGCCCCTTCGCCCGAAGCAGGCGTCGCCGTGACCCTGGAGGAAATGCACCACTACGGCGCTGCCAAACGCTTCAAGATCGGCAGCCATCGTCTGAACGGCGTCTTGCTGGCGGCCGGGCCAGACATCAAGACCGGGGCCACTCCGGAGGGGGCCGCCCTGGCGGACGTCACGCCCACCATCCTGCACTTGCTGGGCATCAAGGCGCCGGAAGGCCTGGACGGCCGCGTACTCACTGAGATACTCGCCTGACCGGGCCCCTGACTACCGAGAGCGATACCATGGCAGGACAGATCATCATTGTCGGCATGGACGGGGCCGATCCTGACCTCGTTCTCCGTTGGGCGGGCGAGGGGCGGTTGCCAGCCATCCAGAAGCTTCTGGACAGGGGTTGCGGCGGCACGCTTTGGTCTACGCCCAATGCCATGAGTCCGGCCGCCTGGTCCTCCTTCGCCACCGGCCTCAATCCCGGCCGCCACGGCGTCTTTTACTTTCTCGACCGCAAGCCGGGCACGTATGAGCTGATGCATGCCGGGTCGCGGACCCGCGACGGTCTCAGTTTCTGGAAGGCCGCCAGCCTGGCTGGCAAGAAGGTCGCCATCCTGCACGAGCCGATGACCTATCCCGCGGAGGAGCTCAACGGCGTTCAGGTCTGCGGCTGGCTCGCCCCCGGCGCCAATGCCCCCGGCTACACCTACCCCACCGAGCTGGCCGCCGAGTTGCGCGCCGAGTTCCCCGACTTCGTCCTGCACACGGGCATGACGGAGTTCATCCGGCGAGGCCGGTACGACCTGGCGCTGGAGAAGAAGCTGACCTCGGCGCGGGTCAAGGGTAAGCTGGCCCGGCACATCTACCAGCGCGACAACTGGGACCTCTTTCTGACGGTCTTTGATGAGACCGACCCTGTCAGCCACTACTTCTGGCATTTCATGGACCCAGCGCACCCCGAGCACCAACCGGACACCGCGCAACGCTACGACGAGGCCATCCTCGACGTCTATCGTGTGGTGGACGAGGAGATCGGTCGGTTGCTGGAGTTAGCCCCTGATGACGCCCACATCTTTGTGATGTCCGACCACGGCAGCACCAGGAACTCGCGGGGAGCCCTTTACCTGAAGGGTCTCTTGCGGGCCATGGGGCTGGAGATGGGCAGTGAGCACCGGGGAGCGGCCGCGGCTGCGGCCGGCGTTGCCCATCGTCTGGCCGACAGACTGCTGCCCTCACGGGTGAAACACTGGGCAGCAGAGCGCTTCTCGGGCCTCGCCTCCCGCGTGCTCACCGCCTCGGCCGCCGGTGACATCAACTATGAACGCAGCCGGGCCTACACTTTCTGGTGCAATGGCTGTGCTGAGCCGTGGCTGAACGTGGTCGGCCGCGATCCGAGGGGCCTGGTGCGTCCTGGACCGGAACAGGAGCAACTGGTGGGGGAACTCCGTGAGGCGCTGCTGAGAGCGACGGAAGCAGCCAGCGGTGAGCCGCTGGTGCAGGCCGTGGACCTTGCGTCTGACGTGTACTGGGGACCACACCTTGACCGGGCCCCTGACCTGCTGGTGCACTGGACCGACAC
>JABLXH010000025.1 GCA_013178155.1 Armatimonadota bacterium
TGACCGCCCAGCTCGTCTACCGGACAGCACGGGAGCGCGGTGTTGGCGTGGAGTTGCCGCTCTAGCAGCGGCCTGCGCCGGAGGAGGTAGCAGACCGCCCGCTCTCGTGGCCTGCGTCCTGGTGTGAGTCTACTCCGGCACTCCGCCCCAGGACCGGAGAATGGAGGCGTGCCGATCGCACAGCCCCGGATGGCCCCGGGCCTGGGTGCGCAGGGCTTGAGCATGGCTGCTTGGCGTATGGAGGCGACAGCGAGGGCTGGGGCAGCCTGGGTCACCCGTTAGCTGCTGAAAGATGGCCTGCAACACCAGGCCCTTGAGCACCTCGTTAAGCCGTTCGTCCCCGTATCCCAGAGCCTGGTCGCTGAACTGCTCCGCCAACTCGTCCAGCATGTCAGTCATCCCGAACATCGCCACCTGCTGCCGCATGAAGTGGTACTGGCGCGGCAGGTCGAGGCCTTCGATGAGCGAGCTGATGGAGACGAGGTGCGGTCGCCCCGGCACCAGGACGCGCAGTCGCAGTAGAGTGCGGTCGGTCGGCCACTCCCCGAGATAGGACACCGTGAACACGATGTGGACGTCGCCCGCCCCGGACTCCTCGGGGGGCAGTAGAGTGGCCAACGCGGTCTGCAGTGCCGTTCCCTCGTAGACCAGGTCCCAGCCACGGTCGGCCGGCAACTCGGTGGGCAAGCGGTCGCGGTCAGCCGGGTTCACCAGGTTGGTCACCTCGGCTGCCCCCAGGTCACGTTGCAGACGCTCCAAGTGCGCCGCCCGCTCCAGGTCGCCCAGGCGTCCCAGATGGTGGGTCAGGAAGTCGCGACGGGTCTCTACTGGCGTCCGCGGGAGGCGCTCGCGCAGCCAGTGGGCGAGGTAGTCCACATCCAGGCCTGCGGCGTCCGGGTCGTCATACAGGTAGATGTCTTCCGGGGATGTCCCGCGTTTGCTGTTCATGGTACTGCCAGTAGCCGCCTTCGGGCTTCTCTCTCATCGAGACCCTCAATACGCACCCGCTTCTCCCGGCTGGTTTCGCCGCTGACAAGCGTCAGGCACCGCACCGGCAGGTCGAGACGCTGAGCCAGGAACTGCAGCAGCGCCTTGTTGGCCGCCCCCTTCACTGGCGGCGCCGTCAGCTTGACCACCAGCCGGTCACCCCGATCACCCACGACTTCGTCGCGGCGAGCGCGCGGGGTGACGCGGAGGCATAGCAGACAGACATTGCCCTGGGTCTCGGTACCCATGCACCCATTGTAGGCCACTGGTATGGCGCAAGTAAAGCTCCACAGCCAGTAGCCGGTCAGCGCGTGGCGACGATGACGGTCAGCACCAGGAGGTTGTGCAAGGCGTGGCAGATGAACGGGGGAAGCAGCGAACGCGTGCGCTCGTACAGGTTGGCCAGCACCGCGCCAATGATACCCATGGGCACCAGGGCCGTGACACTGTAGTGCATGACCGCAAACAGCAGGGCGCTGCCCAGAGTGGCGGAGATGACAGGGTAGCCCTGCCGCAGACCGGCATAGACGAAACCGCGGAAGATGATCTCCTCAACCAGCGGCACGATAGCACACACGAACAAATACAGCAGCACCACAGCGCGGGCGTCTTGGGTGACGGCGAGCAGGGGATCTGCGGCGCTTGCGGTCGGCAGCGCATTGAGTCCAACCAGGTTGGCCAGGATCAGCAGGCACAGGACCAGCCCGTAGCCGACCATGCCGGAGGCGATGAGCGGAGCCAGGCGGCGCCCGCGAAGCCCAAGCAAGGCCAGACCCCGGCGGCCGGAGGGCAGTCGGGCCCAGATTAGGGCCAGCACCGCCGCCGCCAGTAGCAGGTACTGGAGGATTGCCAGGGCCACCCGCCCCACCGGGGGCGCGGACTGCAACAGGGGAAGACCCTGCAGCACGCCGGCCACAAGGGCCAGCGCTGCCGCAGCAAAGAAGGCCACACCGGCCGTCTCAACCGCATCCAGCGGTCCCCAGGGCAAGCTCATCGAAGGCTGACGGCGATTCTCCGGCGGCAGGAAGAAGGCCCATCGCACCACCCCCAGCGTCATCGTGACCAGGCCCACCAGACCAATAAGACCATACGTGAGCGTCAGGGCAGCCAGGACCAGCCCGAAACGCAAGGTGCGAAGGTCTGCCTGGGCCCGGTACTGCCGCACCTGGGCCGCAGTCCCGAAGCGGTCAGCCCAGGCGATGAGGGCCATGTCGCCGAGCCACCCATCGTGCTCCAGCAGCGCTGGCGGCGGGCCGTCACCCTGTGATGATGGCGGAGGGTCGGGATCATAGACTCTGGCCACAGCTAACAAGGCCGCCGCCTGTTCGCCGGCCTGGGCCGCACCACGCCCGAGCATGTCGCGAGCCTGTGTGCTGTAGCCCCGGGCCCCGTAGATGAGCCCCAGGCGGTGCAGCGCGCCCGCCGAGTGGGGGCTACCCAGAGCCAGCCGCTCGTAGGCTGCTACAGCCCGCTCACGGAAATCATGGGACAGACCGTCAGTATCAAGAGACGAGCGGCGTCCGATCAGCTCCAGAACATCACCCAGGCGGTAGCTCAGGTCGGCACTGATGAGCGCCTGGCGCTTGCCATCAAACCACTCCGCGCTGGGCCGCAGACCAGGCCGCGCCCCGGCCTCCATCATAGCCAGTCCGGCGGCAAACAGCCCGACTATCAGGGCCAGTCGCCACAGCGGCGGGTGAACTCGGGGAAGGCGCCACTGCATCATGATAGCCTTGTCCAGCTTCCCTGGTAATGCGGGGCTTTCACAGCCCGGCTGTGATTCGCAAGAGAAGCCCCTGCACCAGCCCCAGTGCCAACATCAGCAGTAGCGGTGAGAAGTCTATGGGAACGCCGCCCTGATAGGGCCTCAGCACGTTGCGGATCGGGCGCAAGAGCGGCTCTGTCAGAGCGTAGACGATGGGGCCAACCGTGGCCGTGACCGGATTGGAGCTGGGAAGACGGACCCAGCTCATGACCACGCGCACCAGGAGCACGATGTAATAGGCCTCAAAGATGAGATAGATGAGATTGGAGATGGGCACGATACCACACTCGCGGCGTTACCCGCCGCCCAGTTCCCGGGAGCGCTGGGCAGCGGCCACTACCGCTTCTATCGTAGCGCTCCGCAGTCCCCCCGCTTCCAGCGCCCGAAGACCGGCAATCGTGGTGCCCCCGGGAGACGTCACCTGTTCCCGAAGCTGCGCCGGGCTGCCGCCCGTGGCCAGCACCCATCGGCCGACGCCCAGTACGGTCTGTGCCGCCAGTCGCAGTGCATCGGCGCGCGGCAATCCGGCCGCGATGCCACCGTCCACCAGGCCTTCCAGAAACGTAGCAACGAAAGCCGGGCCACTGCCGGACAGGCCCGTTACAGCGTCCAGCAGTCGCTCCGGCACACTCACGGCTACGCCAACACTGGCCAGAAGACGCTCCGCGAACTCCAACTGCGTCGCCGTCACCTGGTCGTTGTGCGCATAGGCGCTGGCGGCTTCGGCCACCGTAGCCAGGATGTTGGGCATGACCCGGATGATGGGCTGACCGGCCGCCGTCAAGGCCTGCAGGCGCTCCAGGTTGACTCCCGCCGCGATCGAGATGACAAGCTGTCCCGGCTGCCACGGAAGGCCAGGCAAGACCTCCGGCAGTATCTGGGGCTTCAGTGCCACCAGCACGCTGCCGGCTTCACTCACGACCTGTGAGTTGGACTGGGCTGCATGCACGCCCGTGGCTACCGCCAGGGCCTCGACTGCCTCAGCCCGCGCGTCCGCCACCAGGATCTCCGCGGCACTCACGACACCGCGTTGCACGAAGCCGCGCACCAGCGCCCCCCCCATGGCGCCGGTGCCAATGACCCCGAGCGTATACTGCCCGGACATTACGCCATCTCCCTGTCCAGCCAAGACGGCTGACCCTCATTGGCAACCGCGGCCTGCGCCTTGACACCGCGCAGGCCTGCGTGGATCTGGCTACAACTCCTGCAGGCTGCGGTGGTCGCTGCTCTCGTAGCGGGGTCCCGCGCCCGACATGCCATCCAGGACCAGACGCTCTACCGGCATGTCGTAGGGGGCGCAAACAAAAACCCAGTCAGCGATGCGACGCATATAGCCGTTCAGGCCGTACGTAACGCCCCCGATGAAGTCGCGGATGCGCTTGGCTTCGGTCTCCGGCGCCGCCTGCAGGTTGAGGACCACTGGCCGCCGCCGTTTGATCTCGTCGGCCACGGCCGTCGCCTGATCCATATTCTTGGGGTCGGCTCGCACGATGCTCAGCCCGCTGACCTCCGCACGCTCGTCGCGGATGTGATGGACCCCTGCTTCCCGTCGATCGGCGACACGGTGCGCGCCGGCAGGCTCGTCAAACTCGTCGGCCGCGTAGTCGTCGTCCGCTTCGGTCTCGGGGTCGCCACCCCATCGCAGGTAGTCCAGCGCCGTCTGGAAGATCGACATCGGGGTCCCTCCTGTTGCTGTGTCGTGCTGCTATGTCTGCTGGTGCCAGGATGCCGTGTTGGGAGGGTGCGCGCGTCACTGCCTCGGCCCGAAGATCGCGGTCCCCACGCGCACCAGGGTCGCGCCTTCCTCAATGGCCACTTCGTAATCGTTGGACATGCCCATGGACAGATGCCGAAGATTCCGAGCCGGCACTCCCCGCGCCGCCAAGGCGTCCCGAAGAGCGGCCAGACGCCGGTAATATGGCCGCGAGCTCTCGGGGTCTTCCGCGTAGGGCGTGATAGTCATCAGCCCCTGCCAGTCGAGCTCAGGCAGCCCCAGCACCGTCTCGACCAGGGCAGGAACCTGGTCTTCAGGGCAACCGCTCTTTGTGGCTTCGCCTGCCAGGTCAACCTGGATCAGCACCGGCTGCGGGTCCGCAGGCGGTACGGCGCGTCGCGCGATTTCCTCGGCCAATCGCGGGCTGTCCAACGAATGTATCAAGGTGCAGAGTCCGGACAGATACTTCACCTTGTTGCGCTGCAGGTGCCCGATGAAGTGCCAGCGAACCGGTGCGCCGGTGACCCCCCTGAGCTGCTCGGCCTTCGCCACCAGCTCCTGGACGTAGTTCTCCCCCAGGTCCAGAACCCCGCTTTCCACAGCCGCAGCTATCTCTTCGACAGACCGCGTCTTGGAGACAGCGACCAGGGTGATGTCTTCAGTACGGCGGTTACTACGCGCAGCAGCCGCCGCGATCCGTTCGCGGACGGCAGTCAAGTTAGCAGCCAGGTCCGTCATCGCACGGTCGCAGTTAGCTGGACTCCTTCCCCTCTTCTTCCTGCTCCTCGGGGAAGTCCAGCGACCAATCGCCAAAATCCTCTTCCTCGGCCTCGGCACTTGCCTGCGCCAGCGGGTCAATCAGTCCGGCAGCGGAGAGGTCCGCAGACTCTTTGATCTCGGCTGGCTTGGCGGCGGGCTTGGGCGTGGCGGGAGCCTCCGGCGTGAACGCCGCTGCGGGCGGTGGCGGCGGTGGGAGCTCGAAGTCCTCGTCCTCCAGGCCAACGGCGGCGGGGGGCGGCGGGGGCGGCAGTTCATCCTCCTCATCCGCCACGACCGCAGCAGCCGGTGGGGGTGCCGCGGCCTCCTGCAGGTCGAGGGCACTGGGCGGCATGACTACTTCCTCCTCCTCGACGGGAGGGGGAGCGGCGGGCGCCGGGGGAGGCGCGACATAGGCTTCGTGAGCTTCTTCCTCAGAGATGCCGCCGAGGCCGCCCAGGTAGTCCTCTTCTTCCTCCTCATGGCGGGCCGTCAGCCCAGCCACTCCGCCATGGAGGACCGCCAGGGCACTTTCGACGAGGCCCGGTACGCGCGTCGCACCGGCCGCGAAGGGGTTACCGCAGTTGCTGCAGAACCGCGCATCCTTGGAGTTGTCATGACCGCACGCCGGGCAGGGGAGCCCGCCACCAGCCTCGCCCAGGCAGGCATAGCAAAGCAGACAGGCTCCGCGGGTGGCAGGGTTCTCAGCGCCGCAGTTGCTGCAAAAGACAGTGGGCTTGGAGGTCATGGTGACTGTGTCCCGCTGCGTGAATCGCCGACGTTGCCACCCCTCGCCCAGCCACTGAACCGCCGGCTTCTCACGGAGGAATGAAAAGCCGCTTTCCGGCGACATGATGGGCATCGTTGCCCCGTTGCCGACGCCGGAAAGCCAGGCACAAGGCCGCTGGGTCGAGTATACCAGCGTCGCTGGCGAGTGTCAAGCCAACGGGCGCCAGGCTTCGCCCTGCCGCCGCCAGACTCTGACAGGCGCTGCGGCATCCCCGGTTCTCAGGCGACCGAGGCTACTTGATAACGAGGACGCTGCACGGCGCCAGACGCGTCAGATTCTGGGAGGTGCTGCCCCAGATGCGTCCGAAGAGGGCAGAATGACCCATGAAGCCGATCACCAGCAGGTCGAACTGCCCTTCCTGGCAGTAGGTCACGATGGTCTCGACTTCGTGGCCGGCGCGCACCTCGCAGTGTAGCTCAAGGCCTCGCTCGCGAGCCAGTTGCTGGGCTTCGGCGTTGACCTGGCGGAAGTACCCGTTGCGCTGCAACTTGACCTCCTCCACCTCACCGATAGTGCCCGCATACCGCGGCAAGTCCTCTTCGACGCAGATCGAGTGAAGCTCCGCACCGTGGGCCACGGCCAGCTCCACCGCCGCCGCGACCGCTTTGCGGGCACTCGCCGAGCCATCGTTGGCAACCAGTATCTTGCGGAACATGTCTACTCTCCCTCTGCCTGTTTCAGGCCCCCGCCAGGCTCACCAAAGCTGTCTGCCTCTTCGCGAGTCGGTCGGAACCACGCCTGCGCGATTAGTGTCGGCACCACGGCGCTGGCGATGACCACGGACACCAGCACCGTGTACTGTGCCTGCGTTATGAGACCTCGGTTGAACCCAAAGAGCGCTGAGATGCTGCCAAAGGTGAGACCGGTCGACATGAGCAGGGTCGTGTAGGAGCCTTGTTTGCTGGTGAAACGGAAGGCCCGGGTCCAGGGCCAGACACCCATGAACTTGGCAACCACCTTGACGAACAACAGCACTAGCGCCAGGCCGGCTGCACCGGCCAGAGCAGGGAGCGATACGAGAGCGCCAGCGCGCAGGAAGTAGAACGGGGTCAGAAACGCGAAAACTGTGGTTCTCAACCGCCGGACCATCTCGCGCTGCTGCGCAAACACCGTGGCCACCGCAAGGCCCAGAAGGTAGGCAGGCAGGACCGCTTCGCTGTTTGCCTTCAGGGCGACGCCTCCCAGGGCGAATAGGAGCAGGAAAATGAGTTTGGTGCCAGGCTCGGACACATGGCTGCCATACCGCTCCACGAGCCGTTCGATGAGACGGGGAGCGAAAAGCAGCGTCAGGACCGTCACGGCGGCAAACATGATCAGCCAGAGATTGTAGTTGGCGAAGATCACGCCCAGCGCCAGTACGGTGCCCAGGTCCGTGATGAAGCAGGCGGCCAGTATCACTTTCCCCAGAGGAGTCTCATTGAGCCGCGTCTCGACCATCACCGCGTACACGACGGCTACCGAGGTCGTGGACAGGGCGATGCCGCCGATCCAGGAGGCGGCAGGGGTCCATCCGGCGACGTAGTAGCAGTAAGCGGCAGCCCCCAGAAACGGCATGAGAAAGGAGAAGAAACCGATGGCCAGGCTCTCCTTCAGGTACCGCCTGAGGGTGTTGGGCTCTACCTCCGCGCCGGCCATGAAGGTCAGCAGGATGCTGCCGAAGCCCGCGAGGAAGGTGATCCACTCGGCGGTGGGGAGCTGAAGAAAGTTACCGGCGACGACGCCGACCAGGATCTCTACCAGCGCAACGGAGACCGCTGTCCTGATCGAGATCAGGCTGGCCGCAAAAGCGAGGCCAACCCAGGCGGCGGCGATGAACCACTGATTCATGGACCTACCCTCCAGATCCAAAGGGCAGGCGGTGGGATAGTCCGCTCTGCCGGAGTGTCGGGTGGCAGGGCGGAGGAGACAAAGACTCCTACGCACCTGCTGGTGGTAGGAGTCATCAGTCGCGAAGACAATGCCGGGCCGTAAGCCCGCGGCGAACTCCATCGCCGGCAGTACTATAGCAGCCACGCCCGGCCACTGTCAACGCACGCCGACGCAGGATTGACCCGCCCTCTCAACGAAACGTATAATCCCACCCGGGACGAAACCCGGGGGGGTGATGACTGTCCTAAAGAGGCAGCGACAATGCCCAGCGGCGGCTTTCTGCCCGCATGGTGCGAAGGGAGTCCATCCATTCATGAAGTGCGTAGACTTGCGCTGGGGCACCGTTGTGGTGACAGGCTTGTTGGTGGCGGTGCTGGCAGGCTGTAGTGGTTCCGGTGGCCAGATCGTCTATCAGTACGTATCAGAGCGTGTCAGCTACAATCCCGATGGCACTCGACTGGCCTTCGCGGCTCTGGGTGGGAATGGCCTGCAGTACACTTACACCATCTACAACAACGGTGGGGCGCTCACACTGCTTACACCATCAGACAACGACACCGACCTCACTGACGAGGGAGGCAAGCACCCCGCCTGGTCGCCCGACGGGCAGGACATCTGCTTCGCCTCGCGGCGCGGGGGCAGTCAGGCGCTGTTTCTCATGGACCCGACTGTTGGTGACCGGCTGCGCCTGTCCAAGCTTACCGATGACAGCGGCGCCGGCGCCGACGACCAGCCCAGTTGGTCACCTGACAGCCAGCGTATCGTCTTCGTGAGCAACCGGCGGGCCGGAGGCGATGCCTGGGACATCGTCATCATCAACCGGGATGGCAGCGGCCGGACCGAGCTCGTCACGGATGGGGCAATGAACCAGTGGCCCGTGTTCTCACCCGATGGCACCAAGATCGCTTACCAGAGCAACGCTGCCGGCAACAGCGACATCCTCGTCCTGGACCTGG
Source organism: Armatimonadota bacterium (assembly GCA_013178155.1). Taxonomy (GTDB): domain Bacteria; phylum Armatimonadota; class Zipacnadia; order Zipacnadales; family UBA11051; genus JABLXH01. The sequence goes on from JABLXH010000025.1 coordinate 8,838, forward strand.
CGACCATGGTGGCCACCAACCTGACCGGCCCGAATGGCTTCCGGGAGGAAGCGCCTAGCTGGTCTCCCGACGGCAGCACCATCGCCTTCCACTCCAATCGCGCCGGCGACTTCGATATCTGGTTCATGAACGCCGATGGCACTAACGTGCGCCAGTTCACCCGCGATGCTCGCTCCGACGGTTACCCGGTGTGGAACCACGACGGCTCCCGCCTGGCCATCACGCGCGATCGGGAGATCTGGACCATACGGGCTGACGGCACTGACCCGCGCCAGCTCACCCGCCGGTTCTAGTCGCGCCGCCAGCGTCTGACACAACGGGGAACCGCCTGATGCCGGCGGTTCCCCTTTTCGCTGGCCGTTGCGGTGAACTGCCGAATGTGCTATACCACTGACCTGACAGCCTATCCCTCACTGGAAGTGATCCCCCATGTCCTGCAAGCTGATGATTGGCGTGATGCTGCACCTGCACGAGGGCGGCGCCGACGAGGCGATGGCCAAGGTCCGCGGACTCGATCTGCCATCGTGCCAGGTCGGCTGGCCGCCGTTTGGCAGCCTGGAGACCGGCGAGGCTCTACGGGCAGCCGCTGACGCCCATGACGTGACCATCACGACACTGTGGGCCGCGCTCCCGGGCCCTGCGGTGTGGAACTTCACCGAGGGGCCGTCCACCATCGGCCTGGTGCCGGGCGAATGGCGTGCCGAGCGGGTGAAGGCCCTGCAGGCCGCGGCCGAGGTGGCGGGCAAGATCGGGGTGCAGTCTATCACCACCCATTGCGGGTTCATTCCCTTTTGGCCCGGTGACCGGCTGTATATTGAAACAGTCGCGGCCCTGAAGGACGTCTGCGCCGCCTGCCAGGACAACGGTGTGGAGTTCTGGTACGAGACCGGCCAGGAGACACCCATCACGCTTCTGCGCACTATCCAGGATGTCGGCTATGACAAGCAGGGCATCAACCTGGATCCCGCCAACCTGCTGATGTATGGCAATGGCAATCCTGTGGACGCGTTGGACGTGTTTGGGCAATGGGTCCGCGGCGTTCACGCCAAGGATGGGGAGTACCCCACTGACGGGGCGAACCTGGGAGTGGAGAAACCCATGGGCGAAGGCCGGGTCAACTTCCCGGTGCTGGTACCGAAGCTCAAGTCGCTGGGCTACTGTGGGGCCCTGACCATCGAACGCGAGATCAGTGGCGAGCAGCAGATCGCGGACATCAAGCGCGCCATCGCCATTCTCGAACCCCTGTGCTGAAGCCGCCGGCCACCGTTGGCGATGCCGAAGTCAGCGGGCCTCCCCGTCTGGGGAGGCCCGTTACTTCACTCCGCCGTGGGACCACCTAGTCCTGCGCCGCTGGCCGCTCCTGGGCCTTGTCCGCCTCGGCCGCCTGCTCTGCCGCCATGTCGCGGTTGGCTTCCTTTCCAGCCACGGGCTTGGGTAAGCAGGTGCAGGAGGAAGTCATCGCCCGGACAGAGTCCGCGGAGGCCTGGCCTCGGCCCCGTCAGGGGTACACCGGAACCGTGTGGACCACCTCGACCGTATGGGCAGGGTCGCTGACTTGCACCCGGAAGCGGTACTCGCCCGGGACAGTCATGCCTGTCACCTTGCACTCCGCCTTGTTCGGCGTCTCCAGGGTCGCCGTCGCGCCTCGTGGCTGCTGGACTACGCTCCAGCGGAAGGCTGTCGGATCACCCTCCACATCCCACGCCCCCGCTCGCAGCAGCGTCCCACCATCGGCCACCGTGACCCGCACCGGGATGCGGTTGTGCACATCGATGGGCACCGGCGGCTGGTTCCCCGCGAAGACCTTCAGGCGCACCTCGCGGGTCACCGCCTGCTGCCCGTCGCTGACCTGCACCGCAAACGCGTACTCACCGGGGACCGCCAGACCGTCGACCGTGGCTGTCGCCTGGGTTGGCTCGGCCAGCGTCACAGTGGCCCCCTGCGGCTGCGCCCGCACGGACCACCGACATGCCAGCGTGTCGCGGTCAGGGTCCGTCGCTGCGGCCGTCAGTGTCACCTTACTGGCGGGCAGCGTCAGGTAGTCCGGGTGCGACTGCCAGGCTACGACGTTTGGCGCCAGGTTGGCCTCGTCCCGCGGGTAGATGGTGAGCACCGCGTCCCCGGGCACCGTCACCCGTAGGGCTTCGCCGCCGCCAAGCGGTTGCGGCCCCAGCTCCGCGTACGCCTGCCGCCCGACCGTCTGACACACTCCGTACAGCCCCGGCGGCAGGCCAGCGACTGCCACGGTCTGCGCCGTGGCGCCCGGGCCCGTGTTGATGAGCACCACCGTGAGCCGTCCGCCGGCGTCAAAGGCCAGCGCCCGCACCGAGGGCGCCGAGACCTCCGTGCCGATGCGCACCGCCCCCGGCCGAACGTAGTGCGAGACCTGCCGGAAGCGCCAGTACCACTGTCCGCCGTTGAAGGTCGTACTGCTGATGTGGCTCAGCGCCGCCTGGTAGTCCGGGCCGGCCAGGCCATAGACCTCCCAGTAGGAGGTCCCGCCGATGGTGAGGTCGTCATACAGGTGGTCAATGGTCAGGTCCATGAACTCGGTTTGTGCGGTAGGCAGGCCCCTGGCGAGTGCGAAGTCGCGCAGCCGAGCCATGTAGGCCTGGTTGTCGTTGCCGTACCAGTGGTATGACACTAACCCGATCCAGTCCCACAGGTCAGCCTCGCTGCGCAGCGCCTGGACGTAATCCCACGCGACCTGGGCGTTCACGCACTCGGGGAACTGCAGCCGCGTCGGAAACCCCAGCGCCCTGAGCCGTGGCACGGTCGCCCGCGCCATCCGCAGCACGAACTGCGGGCTGAAGACGTTGTTATTGCCAGCCTCGTTACAGATGCTCAGGAAGTCGGGGTTGATGCCATGCGTGTCGCGCAGGCGAAGAAACATCGCGACGATCCACTCGGCATACTCCTGGGGGTCGGCGCCCATCCAGGGCGGCAGGTCGCCGCTGCTCCCGCCCTGGAAGAAGGAGGGGCTGACATAGAGGTTGAGCTTCTCACCACGCGCCTCGACCGCCTGCTTCCAGGGCACGACCCACGCAGCGACCCGCGCGTCCAGGTCCGCCACGCTGAAGCCGGACCAGTTGATGTCCTGGGGGTCGGCGTTGTCATTCTCCCACTCCCAACTCCGGAGCCCGACCTTGTTGCCGCACATGCCCTCGAAACGCAGCCGGTTGAGTCCGAGGTCGTTGACCGCCCGGTCAATGACCTGGTCCCGTAGCAGCGCCGGGGCGGGCAGCCACGGCGTGGTCTTCCCCCAGCCGAGGATGGTCTGGTACCGCGTCTGCGGGTCCAGGCGCAGCGCCAGGTCCTGGGCCTGCCCGCAGCCCCCGAAGACTACCAGCATCAGGGCGACGCCAGCTAACCTTGGCATACCAGAGCACCTCTGACCCGCGCTACCTACTCCTCCGCCGCTGGCCGCTCCTGGGCCTTGTCCGCCTCAGCCGCCTGCTTCGTCGCAGCCGCACGGTCGGCTTCCATTTCCTCCACGGTCTTGGTATGCAGGCGCACGCCCGGAGTCGGCCGGTGAGGCACCTGCAGCCCGGCCGCCAACCGCGCCTTGGCCTCAGCGATGGCGCGGCCGTACTGCGGCAGCCACGGCTCCATTGCTACCAGCATCTCGTCCACCATCTGCCAGATCTCCGGCGGGGTGCACACCGCTCCGGTGAGCGGGTCCATCATCATGGCCTGGCGCAGGAGCTGGTCGTCGCCGTGCACCGCCGCTTCCACCGCCAGGCGCTGCACACTGACGCTGGCGTTGCAGACCGCGGCGCAACCCAACGGCAGGTCACCGATGACCGGCATGTGCAGACCCAGAGCATCCACGAAACCCGGCGCCTCGATGACGCAGTCGTCCGGCAGGTTGGTGATCACGCCATTATTCCGGACATTGAAGTGCCCACGGTAAATACGGCCCGTCTCCAGCGACTCGATGATGTAAGACCCGTGTTCATGGCCGCGGTGTTGTGGGTCAAAGCTCCAGGGCTCAGCCTTCATCCAGTTGGGAAAGTCGTGCTCAAACCAGTTGCGCCCCTCGGTGCACACCCGCAGGTACCCGCCGGTCTCGCCGTTGATCCACGAGCCCAGGTCAATCCAGTTGGGGATCTCCTCTGGACGCTTCCGGTACCACGGCACGTACTCGCTCAGATGCCCGTTGCTCTCGGTGCTGAAATAGCCGAAGCGGCGCATCATATCAATGCGTACCTTCTCGGTCTTGCTGAGCGTGGGGTGCCGCTCGAAAGCCTCCAGTAGCTTCCCGGTCAGATCCTCCCCCTTGTGCTGCACCTTGATATACCAGGTCTGGTGGTTGATGCCGGCGCAGATGATGTCGATCTCTGAGGCCGGAATGCCCAGTGCCTCGCCGATCATCCAATGCCCGCCCTCCACGCCGTGGCACAGACCGATGACCTGTACCCCCCCGCCGTACTTGTTGCAGGCCCAGGTGTTCATGGCCATGGGGTTGGAGTGGTTGATGAGGATGCAACCGGGTTTGGCGACCTCGCTGATGTCCCGGCAGAACTCCAGCAGCACCGGTATGGTGCGCTGGGCGTACATGATCCCGCCGGGCGCCAGGGTGTCACCCACGCACTGGTCCACGCCGTACTTGAGTGGGATGTCAATGTCCAGCGCAAAGGCTTCCAGGCCTCCCACACGCACGAAGGAGTAGACATAGTCGGCGTCGCGGAAAGCTTCACGCCGGTCCGTGGTGGCCGTGACGCTCGCCGGCAGGCCCGAGTGCTCGATGTCGCGCCGGCATAGCTGATAGACCATGTCCAGGTTGCGTTCGTTGATGTCGGTGAAGGCGAACTGCGTGTCGCGAAGCTCCGGAACGCACAGGATGTCCCGGACCTGAGCGCGGGTGAAACCGATGGAACCGGCTCCGACGATGGCGACTTTGATAGGCATGGGGGACCTCCGTAATGGTATGCGCTTGTTCGTGAGACACGCCCCCCGCTGCGCTGGGTGAAGTGGCATGCCCACAGAGAAAGGCATCCCCGCCCCAGCAGGAGGGCGTATCCTGCGTCACCGATGCCGAGAAGCCGCGATCGCCCGCCGAGCGCAGCGGCTGGGGGAGCCCCCGACGCATCTCGGGGAACCCACCAGACTGAACAGGAAGGGCGTTCGCTTTGTTCCGAGGGCGCCGAGATACCCCCTCGACGAACCCCTTGCCCCCTGTTCGCTGCCCTCCGTTACGGCACCAGCACCGCCTTCAGGGCACTCAGGTTCTCCACTGCCTCAAACGCCGCCTCCCACTCCTGCAGTGGAAACTCATGGGTGATGATGGCCCGGGCGTTGACTTTCCCGAGGGCCAACATGGACAGCGCCCGGTCCCAACTCGTGTAGAAGGTGGACATGTTGAAAGTGATAGTGCAGACCTTGGTCTGGAACTTGTCCCAGTCCAGTTGCACCGGCTTCTTGCCGGTCAGGCCGATGGCGCAAATGCGGCCGAGTTTGCGCACATAGTCCACCGTGCTGGCGATGGCCGGGGCCGCACCGGAACACTCTACGACGAGGTCCGCACCGCGGCCCCCGGTCAGCTCCAGACACCTGGCGACGGGGTCCTCCCGCTGGAGATTCACCACGTGCTCGACGCCGACCGCGCGGGCGGTCTTGAGCCGCAACGCCTCGTCGGCATCGGTACCTACTACCATGACTGCCCGGGCGCCTTCGGCCCGGGCGGCCATGGCGGCGATGAGGCCGATAGGGCCGGGGCCGAGCACCACCACGAAGTCCTCCGGCTCGACCTTCCCGCGTTCCAGCATGTCGGTCACGATGTTGGCGGTGGGCTCGGCCAGAGCCGCCTCCACGAAGGAAAGACCCTCCGGGATGCGGTGCAGCAAGTGTGGCGGATACGCCAGGTACCGGGCAAAGGCCCCGTCAATGCCCCAGCCGGGCGAGCGCTTCTCGGGGCAGACCTGGATATTGCCGGTCCGGCACAGCCAGCACTTCCCGCAGGCCAGCGTATGCGGCTCACCGACCACGCGGTCCCCGACTTGCCAGCCTGTCACTTCGCTACCGACCTGTACCACTTCGCCCGCAAACTCGTGGCCCAGGATGACTGGGGGCCAGTACGGGAACTCATCGTGCTTCACGTGGATGTCGGTGCCGCAGATGCCGGCAGCCTTGACCTCGATGAGCACCTGGTCGGGTCGCGGCTGCGGCTCGGGGACCTCGCGTAGCTCGAGATGACCGACGCCCTTCGCGGTCTTGAGGAGAGCTTGCATGGGGTCACTCCCTGCTTGGATTCGCTGTCCTGGAGGGGGCAGAGCAGGGCGATTATACCAGCCCGCCGGAGAAGTGGAAAGGGCCGCCAAGCGGCAGCCCCTTCGGTCACCACTTCGGTTCAGCGGAGACGATTCATCCGCAGGAACCGCTCGGCTTGCGTTTCTGCGAGCAGACGACCTTGGCCACCACTGGTGTCGCCGTGTTGCCTGCGCGGTCGGCAGCGCTGAGGGTGATCAGATACCGTCGCCCGTCGCGGTCACGGGGCCAACGTGATGCCCGCAGTTTCAGCATGACGCAAAACGAACCATCGCGCTTGAGCTTCGGCAGGAGGTCAATGACCTGGTTCTCCTGGCCGTACTCGTCTTCGACGGTCAGTTGGGCCATTGCCAGACCGCTCTCCGTGTCTCGCGCCGAGCCCTTCACCAGAACCGGCATCCGCGCCCCCAGGGCTGGCCAGAGCACCGTCGTGCTGGGACGACACAACTTGATGACTGGTGGTGTCACATCGCCCGACGACGGCTGGGGATCGGGAGTCGGTGCCGGGTCAGGGGCGGGCTGAGGGTCAGGAGTGGGCTCCGGGTCAGGCTCCGGCTCGGGGTCGCTACGCAAGGCGACTGTGGCCAGGCCCACGGCATTACCGGTGCCGACCATGTACAGCTTCAACTCGTTGTCGTCAGCAAAGGCGCCAGGAGCCCCTATCTGTGAACTGCGCCAGGGGATCGCGCTGTCAGGCACGAAGACCGGAGCAGCCGTCTTGATCCAGTTCAGCCCGTCCGCGCTGCTGGCGTAACCGATGCCCTGGCTGGCCGAGGTTGTGCCACCCCCGTAGTACATGTGGTACATCCCCGCGTGATATATCACCGTACAGTCGGTGGCGCGGCCCGAGTCCCACGACCCCGCTGGGCCTACCTCGACAACCCCGGTGCGCTCCACCGGCGCACCCCAGGTGATGCCATCGGGCGAGACGGCCAGACCCACCACCCGCTTCCCGTCCGCTTGACGTGACATGTGGTAGAACATCACGTAGCGGTTGGCCATGGGGTTGGCGTAGTCAGGGGCGGTCAGCGACGCACCTTCGTTGAAGAGGACATGGCAGGGGCCGTAGGTCCCCACGGAATCGCCGAAGAGCGTGTAGACGGGCCGATGCGGCGAGCCATAGGCGGCGCAACTGCGGTTGTCCTGCCAGTTCAGCCCATCGGTCGAGATGGCGTGGTAGATGGCGCCGAAGCTGTATTCGTTGGCGCCATTCCAGGCCCAGATCTCGAAGCGGTCGCTGTCGGCGTCATAGATGACGCGCGGGCGAACGGCACGGGTGTTCAGGCCACCGCACTGCTGCGGCGTTCCCCATGAGAGGCCATCGGCAGAGGTCGAGAGGAACACGGTGTCGCCGGAGCCGTTCGTCCACATCATGAACTGCCCCCGGGCGAACAGCACACAGGGAAACAGGTTATTGGCGGCAGCTGGCCGGACCGGGTTGCCGGGGTTCTCCTCCGGGGCGGTGAAGTCCGGCTCACCGGCCGCAAGGGTACCCATCATAGGGGCAAAGGCAGGGGGGGAGATGGCGTGGCCGCCGCATCCCCCCAGGGCGACGACGGCCAGGACACAAAGGGCGAGTGAAGCGGTTCTGAAGGTACACATCCCTGGTGGCCTCCCCCACCAGGCAGGGATACGATGTAGGCTGGGGGTCGCCTGGCAAGAAACTGAGAGAGCCACAAACCGCGGCCGGGCACCTATCCCCCAGGAGGAGTATGCCAACCGCAGTGTAGCGCCGGCAGTTCTGGGCCGGCTCAAGGTCTCATCCAGACCCGCTCCAGCCGCTCAGCCACACCACTCACACACGAACCGATACAGCACCTCAACACCCTTCAGCACATCGTCCACGGCGATCTGCTCCTGGTCGCTGTGGGCCACGCCGAGGGTGCCGGGCCCGAACCAGCAGGTCGGGATGTGAAGCTGGTTGTTGTACATCCAGGCATCGCAGGAAGCGGTCATGGCCGAGATCCGCTTCTCGCGCCCGGAGGCGACGACGGCCCGCCCCAGCGCTTCCACCAGCGGGTGATCCGGTGCGATGACACTGGCGTCGTGGCGGTAGGTGAACTCGATCTCGAAGTGGTCGCGCAGCCACTCATCGCCACAGTTGGCAACCGCCTCGCGCATCTCGGCCATGACCTGCTCCTTGCTGCGGTCGGGCAGGATGCCCAGCACGCCCCGGAAGACGCACTTCTGGGGCGCCTGCGCCGGCCAATCGCCGGCCTCAAGCTGGCCGATGGTCAGCGGCGCTGGGTTCTCGAACTGGTCAAAGAGCGGGTACTTCCCCCGACTCTCGGCGATGCAGCGGTCGTGGTACGCGGTGAAGACCTCGATGACCCTGATGGCCTTGAGCAGCGCGCTGACCGTCCCGCCGGGCTTGCCGGAGTGCCCGGACTGCCCGGTGACCGTGGCCTCGAACCAGACCGCGCCGCGGATCTGCGGGTAGAGCGTGAAGTCCGAAGGCTCCAGTACGATGGCCGCTTCGGCAGTGTCGCCGGTCTTGCGGACCATGGTCACGGTGCCGTTGCCCCCGACCTCCTCCTCAATGACCAGGTGGCCGATGACATCGCCGCGCAGGTCGGGCCGCAGGTCGCGCAACGCCCTCATCAGGAAGTACATGGTCGCGATCTGCCCCTTGGCGTCGCACGCCCCACGCCCGAAGACGACCCCGTCGCGCAGTTGTGGCTCAAAGGGCTTCTCCTGCATGGAGGATGGCGGCACCACGTCCATGTGGGTGTTCATCAGCAGCGACTTGCCCCCACCCGTACCCCTCTGTGCCACCCGCACATTGGGCCGATCGGTGTAGTCCAGCCCCTTGACCGGTGAGGAGTAGTCCGGGTCCTCCCGCAGCGAGTTGTCATTGGGCACGAAGTCGCACTCGTCGCAGAACTCCTGCATCCTGGCGTGCAGGTACTCCGCCACCGGCCCCTCCTGGCCCACCGTGGACGGGAAGGCAATCAGGTCCGAGAGCACCTGCGTGACCTCGGGCTTGAGGGATTGGAGGTAGCTGGTGATGTTGGGCATGGCTAGTCCTTTGTCGTTGATCGCAGGCCTTTGGTCCCTGGCTTTTGGCCCTTGGCCTTCGGTTCGTTGGCCTTCGGTTGGTTGGTCTTGGTAGGAGCGCTCACCAGAGCGCGATGCCGTCAGGCTCTCAAGCCGTTGGGGCCTCCCACGGCCCCACGCGCCCCCACGGACACTCATCTATCCTGTTCGCCAACCCGGCCCGCACCGGATTTCCAAGCATGTACTCCAAGTATCGGCGATAGTCCTCTTCGCCACGAATCGCGTGGTCGAAGCACCCCCTCTGCCACAGACGTCCGCTTCGCCCCAGCGCAGCATTGATGCGCCGGGCAATGTACTTCTTCAGGTCCCCAACGGCCCCGGCCAGGTCCTTGCCGGCACCCAACTCGAACACAAGACGCAGGTGGTCAGGCATGATGACATACCCGTCAAGCCGTGCGAAGCCGCGTCCCAGCATCCCTTGGACAGCCTCCGCGACGATCACCTTGGCGGCGTCCGAGACAAGCAATGGCTGCCGATCCAGGCAACAGATGGTCACCGAGTAGGTTACACCGGTAGCTGAGTAGCGGCCCAAGCGCAGGCGGTGTTGAGCGGGTTGTCTGCCCATGCCAGTCCCCCGGTCAGATGCGGGTAGGAGCGCTCGCCAGAGTGCGATGCCGTTGACGTTGGGACCGCGGACGACAGACGGCGGTAAGGCAATCGCGCTCTGGTGGGCGCTCCTACCACGCCCAAGATCTTACCCCCCCATCTCCCCCAGCGTCGTCTCCAGCGCATCCAGGCTCTGCTCGGCCTGCTCCATCGTGATGACCAGGGGCGGGGCGATGCGAAGGACCTGGCCCCACCAGCCGACCCGGCCACAGATGACGCCATTGGCCACCAAGCCCTCGCACAGGGCCTTGCAGAAGTCGCCAGCGGGCTCCTTGGTCTGCTTGTCCGTGACGAACTCCAGGCCCATGACCAGACCCTTGCCACGGGCGTCGCCGCAGACTTCGTACTTCTCCACCATCTGCTTGAGACGGCCCAGCATGTAGGCCCCGACCGCGCGGCAGTTGGCCAGCAGGTCCTCCTCGGTGATGATGTCCAGGACTGCCAGGGCCGCAGCACACGACACCGGGTTGCCGCCGCTGGTGGAGGACATCTCGCCGATGCCGTCCAGCAGGCGGCTCTCAAACATCGTCGCCGCGCAGGGGATGCCCGAGCCGATGCCCTTGCCCAGGCACAGCATGTTCGGGCTCAGGTTCTCGTGCTCGATGCAGTACATCAAGCCGGTGCGTCCGAAGCTGGCCTGCACCTCGTCCACGATGAACAGCACGTGGTGGTCGCGACACCATTGCTGGACGGCGGTCAGCCAGCCATCGGGCGGGAAGATGAAGCCGGCGCCGCCCTGGTAGGGTTCCAGGATTAGGGCCGCAATGTCGCCGATGGACTCGGTCTCGGCGATATGGTCCAGCCACCCGGCGCAGAAGTTGCCGCAGGTCTCCGGTTGCATCTGAAAGGGGCAGCGATAGCAGTAGGCATAAGGGCTATAGAGCGTGCCGGGCATGAGTGGGCCCCATTGCTGCTTGGTGCCCTGCTTCCCGGCCATGGACATGGCACCCCAGGTGCGGCCGTGGAAGCCACCCCAGAAGCTGATGATCTCATGCTTGCCGGTGGCGCGCTTTGCCACGCGCATGGCGGCCTCGGTGGCCTCGGAGCCGGTCGTGAGCAGGAACGCGCTGTCAAGGTTCTTCGCACAGGCGGGCATGCTTTCGACCAGCCGCTTGGCCAGTTCCGATCGCACCGAGGTGCGGTAGTCGTAGGGGCACATGAGCTTCGCGACCTGGTCCTGGATGGCTTGGACGTGCCTGGGGTGGCAGTGACCCACGTTGGTCACCAGCACCCCGGAGGTCCAGTCGAGGTACTCGTTGCCGTCCACGTCGCGGACGACGCAGCCCTGGGCGGACTCCCAGATGACGGGCGGCTGGCTGCTGGTGCAGCCCTTCTCGTACTCCGCGGACATCTGGAGGTATTCGGCCGACTTGGGGCCGGGGATTTGGTACTTGGGCATGGCGATGCTCCTTCTTGGTTGGCGCGTCAGTCGGACCTGGCTTCAGCGCAGGATGAGCGGCTGGGCGAAGTTCAGCCCGTAGCCGAGGGCAACGATGGCCGCGACGTAGATCACGACCGTAAGGATGAGCACTGCAACTTTCCACGGGTGGTCAGAGCCCGGCAGGAGTCGCCACAGCGCCCGGCTCTCCAGACCGAAGGCCGCCAGGGCACAGATCAGCATCGCCGCCGGCAGGTAGGGCAGTGTGTACACATTGCGGTGGCGCAGGCAGACAGACACGAAGTCCGCCCAGGCCCAGTGCCCTTCCGGACGGCCGACGTGCCAGGCGAGGGTCGGTATCGGCAGCAAGAGCGGCCAGCACGACAGCCCCAGCCGCGCCGTGACGGAGCCGAAGGGCCGCCGTATGGCGCGGTACTCCGCGCTGACCAAGCCCGGCACGTAGGCCACGCCCAGCCGCCATAGCAGTCCAGCCAGCGGGAAGCAGAGCATCCATAGCCAAGCCTGGACCACGGTGCTGTAGTCCTCGACGACCGCCACGTAGTACGCGAAGGGCGCACCCAGAGCCACGTAGCCTGGCAGCGGCAGCAGGGCGCGACCGTAGTAGGTGATCGTGTAGTACAGCCCCAGCGACAAGCCCAGGGCGAGGTCGAAGAGAGAGGCAAACACCACCGCCCGCCAGGCCTTCACGGTTCGCTGCTCCCCGGTTTCCACCGTTCCATCAGATACACCTTCACGTAGGCGTCCCACGCCGGACGGCGCAGCACCAGCGTGCGCATGCGCTGCTCCTGGGGTGAGCGTGGCATGACGGAGAAGGGAGTCTCGCGCCAACCGGCGGCGAGCAGTTGGCGACGCGCCTCCTGAGTCTGGTCAAGGGGTCCTGTGGCCCCCCGGTCGCGGGCGATGAGCCAGATGCGGCCGCGGGACGTGTAGGTCCCGGCGGCCATCTGAGCCAGGGCCAACTCCATTTGATCCGGTCGCAGCACCGGCGCAGCGCCCGCATAGTAGCTCGGGAAACCCTCGTCGTAGAGCCAGATGGTGTCGCCGGGCTGTTCGTGCTCTTGGATGAGCGCGGCCACCTGTCGCCAGGGCGGGGCGTAGCCGGGGTTCAGGAGCTGCTGGCGTTTGAAGTAGTTGGCGAGGCCGTAGGTGTAGAACACGATCAGCAGCCCCAGCATGGCAGGCGCGCTCCACCGGCCCCGTGGGCCTAGCATACCCCGCGCCAGGGCCAGGAAGGCCAGGGGCATGGTCGGCAGTGACAGGCTCATGACGCGGTTGGGCGGGATGTTGGCGGCGACGGTGGACATAGCCAGCGCCGCCACCAGCACGTTCAGCGGGAAGAGCAGGGCCATCAGGCGCGGCCAGAACCCCAGCCGCCAGAGCGACACCGTACCCGCCAGCAGCAACCCGGCGGTCAGCCCGACAGCGGGCAGCGACACCCACCATCGCCACGGGTCAATGCACTCGCCGGTCGCCAGGGCGTAGAGAACGAAACCAAGCTTCACGCCCAGTCCCCAGAGCGACTTTGCGAGCGGGTCCGCGGCGATGGCGGCCACGGTGCCCACGTCGCACAACAGCCGCAGGCCGATGGGCAGACTGAGCGCGAGCGCCGCCAGACAGGCGCACAACAAGGGGCGCAGGGCTGTCCAGTTCCGTCGCCATGCCAGTCCGGTGACGGGAACCAGTACGGCCAGCAGGACGACCGCTGCCGCCACATAGTCCACGTAGCCGACGGCCGCCAGACTCAACCCCAAGGCGACCACGCCGCCCCGCGTCGGGCGTCGCGCCAGTCGCACCAGCAGGTAGAGCGCCAGCATGGTCGCGGCCGTGGCTAGCGAATAGTAGCGCCCCAAACGGAAGTACAGCGCTACCAGCGGTGAAAGGGCCATGAGCCACTGCGCCACCAGCCCCTCGCGTCGCAGGCCTGACTCGCCGGCCAGCAGGCCGCAAAGCAGCCAGGCCAGCACCGCCCAGGGCACCGAGAAGGCCCGGAGCCAGCCGTCTGACTGTCCCAGTTTGAGCCAGTAGTGCAGCAGCGTGTAGTAACCGGGGGGATGGGAGGCATCGCCGGCGCTGATGTGCAGAGGCTGCAGCCCAGCCTGAAGAGAGTAAACCTCATCGGTCCACAGCTCGCGCCCCCCCAGATCCAGAGTGAGGACTGTCACCAGGACTGCAAGCGCCATGGCCGACAGAAGCCCCTCTCGGCCATGGCGCAAGGCCACCGTTTCCACCGATGGGCCCGGAGCTGCGGCCACCCCACTCAGACCTCCCGGTACACCTTGTCGCCCAGGAGAGCGTCAATCTCCTTGTTGACGGTGTTGGCGGGCGGCTGCCCGGCCATGCAGGCCTTGATGTCATCCATGATCTTGTAGCGGATATGCCAGCCCGCCTCCACGGACATCCAGCCAATGTGCGCCGACAGCGTGGCGTTGGGGCAGTCAAACAGCGGCATGTCGGGGGGTGGGGGCTCCTTTTCGTAGACATCAATGCCCGCGCCACCGATCCAGCCTTCCTTGAGAGCCTTTGCCAGAGCCGCAGTGTTGACCACGCCACCGCGGGCGGTATTCACCAGGATGGCATGGGGCTTCATCATGCGGAACTGCGGCTCGTCGAACATGTAGCGCGTCTCGTCATTCAGCGGCGTGTGGATGGTGAGGATGTCCGCTTCCCTGAGCACCGTCTCCAGGTCGTAGGTTTCGCCGATGCCGAGGGCGCCCTTCTGGCGCTCGTCAAGGTACGGGTCACACACCATGATGCGCATACCGAAGCTGCTCATCATCCGGCAGACGCGCCCACCAATCCGCCCGGCGCCGATGATGCCCAGGGTCTGGCCGAACACGCGATGCACCTCACCCATGGGCGCAAAGTTCCAGATCTGGTTGGCCGAGGCGTCCTTGAGCACCTCGCGGCTGGCGAAGAGCTTGCGGGCGCAGGCCATGATGAGAGCCACGGCTGTCTCGGCCACTTCAGTGGCGCAGTAGTCGGGCTGGTAGGCGAAGCGGATGTGATTGGCCGTGCAGGCCGCCACGTCCACATTGTCATACCCGATGCCATGTCGGATCAGCAGCCGACACTTCTCCAACTGCCCCAGCACCTCGGCGTCGAAGGTGGCCATGTTGACCACGATGATGTCGGCATCGCGGATCTTGGCGACGAGCTCGGTCTTGGGAGCCTGTTTGAGCTGGTAGTACTCAAAGGTGACGTTGGGCATCTGTGAGAACTGCTCGACTTCCCAGTCAAGGTCGTTCTCAATGTAGTCGGTCACAACGACCTTCCATTGTTTCACAGCTTATCTCTCCTTTGACGGGAGCGCCCATGGGGGGCACGGGGCCCCAGGTCATCGGCCCCGGCAGCGGGGCGCAAAACGGCGGGAGCAGCGCTGCTCCCGCGCGGGGACTACCGAGCCAAGACGTTCGCCGAAGCACCTGCAGTCTACTGGCCGTCTGTGAGCATCCACCGGCCGCCGGCCAGACTGAACTGGGGGTAGTGGCTGAGGATGCTGGCCACCTGCAACCGGGTCGAGCGGACAATGAGATTGACCTGTGCCCAGAGCTGATCGAAGGGGAGGCCCTTCTCACTCTGCCCGAGCAGTTCGGTGATGGTCTCCAGCCGGAAGGCACGGCGTCGGCGCAAGCGCTCGCCCAGGTCCAGCACTTGTGCGAAGCGTTCGCGCCCGATGTAAGTGCCGGGATCGGTCTCGCCATTGTACTCCAGCGCAAACGCTCCCACCCGCGCCGGCAGCCGCCGGATGGTCAGCAGGCTGCCCGTGGGATGCAGCCACTCCCGGTACCAGGGCAGCAGACCGTATAGCAGACGTGTCTCCGTATTCACCCAGACCGGGAAGAGGGTTTCGTCGGGACTCTGGAACCATACCATGGCAACCGGCGCTGGTACATTGAACAGGCGCCGGTCGCAGAGCCGCAGTTTGGCGGTGCCCAGGCGGTAGTGATGGTGGGCAATCGCCATCTGGGTGCTGTCGGCGCTCTCCTCACCCAGGGCGACGTCCGGCTCTCCCTGATCCTCATAGAAGGGCGAGCGCACCTGTTCCCGCAGATCCGCCTCCAGTTCATCGGGTTGCAGCACCACGTCCGGGCTGACTTCGCGCGGTCCCACGGTCAGGGCCTCCGGGATCAGGGACCCCGGGACCGACCGCACCCATGCCGGCACGTTCTGCCGAGGCAGGTACTGGCCGCGCTGCACGCGGGCCAGCCGCAAGTCGCTGTTGAGGAGTTCCTCCAGGGCGTAGGCCGCGGGGCCGAAGTTGCGCTGCTTCGGCCGCAGCTTCAGGACGTCGCGCAGGATCTCGTCCACGGTGACGGGCTGGCGACTGCTTCCCACCAGATGGAGCACCGCCCGCAGCTCCTCGTCATTGAGGCGCAGCCGCTGGGCTGGCGCCGTCTGCAGCAGGGCGTTGAGGTCAACGGCCTCCGACTGCTCCGTCGGTTCACCCCGCAGCTTACCTGCCGCCTTCTCCAGCGTCCGGGCCTGGCCTGCACCCAGCCACTGCGGTCCACTCAGCGCCACAAAGCGCTCATCAGCCAGCATCGCGCTGAGCACTGTGGCTGCATCGAAACGGTCACCGTGGTGGCACCAGAGCACGAGGCCGAGCCCACGGTTATCGAGGCCCCCACCATAGGCCTTCAGCACCGCCTCCGCGGTGTCCAGCGGTGTCCGACCCTTGAGGCCCGGCGCCAACAGCTTCTTTTGGGCCTTCAGGAACGCCTCGTCATTGTGCAAGCCGTTGAGGTACAGCAGGCGCTGCTCTTCGGTAGCGGAGGTGTTGACCAGCCAGCGTGTCAGGTAGTAGTACTGGCCGTCGAACCCCACATTGCGATTGCCTTCCAGCAGACGGGCCAGGAGAGTCCGGAACTCCTCCGGATCACCCTGTTTGCTCAGGCACAGCTCCGTCAGCAGCAGTGGCTCTGGCACCGGACGGCCGTAGGCCTGCACGATGAGCTCCAGGGCTCCCCCCAGCGGCCGCTCACTGAGGTCCTGCCGGTGCCTGAGATCCCAACGCGTCTCGCACGGCGCAAACCGGGGATCAGCGCCCATCAGTTCCTGGGCCGCGGCGTCGCTCATCCGCATCGTGGGCGGCAAAGCGCCCATGATGTCAGATAGCCGCGAGGGCCCGGGCAACCGGAAGAGGGCGTCGCACAGGGCGTCAGCAAGGTATCGGCGCACCAGTTGCTCGTCCAAGACAATGCCCCCTTTGCTGGCAGTCTTGGCCTGCTCGCCAGATCGGTTCAGCCCAGTTCAGCTTCCAGATCGTGGACCTCCGCTCGTGTCACTCGCACCTCCACGAGGTCCCCCGGTGATACCTGCAGTAGCGCTTGCCTGTCTCCCCTCACCTTCACCTCCCCGTCCACCTCCGGGGCATCGCGGTAACTCCGCCCCACCAGCAATTGCTCGACCCGCGACTCTACCAGTACCCGCAGGCGCTGCCCCACCAGTCGCTCGTTGGTGGCCCGGGAGATTGGCTCCTGGACCTCCAGTAGGCGAGCCAGACGCTCCTCGCGCTCATCCTCGGGCACCGGGTCTGGCAGGGAGGCCGCCGGAGTTCCTTTCTCGTCCCAGTATCGAAAGGCCGACACGCGGTCGAGTCTGGCCTCCTCGAGGAATCCCAGCAGTTCCGCGAAGTCCGCCTCCGATTCGCCCGGAAAACCGACGATGAAGGTCGTTCGCAGGGCTACGTCCGGCAGCTTCCGACGGATATTCGCCAGCAGCCGCAGATACTCCTGCCTCCCGCCAGCGCGGCCCATGCGCCGCAACACGGGGGTGCTGACATGCTGCAGCGGGATGTCCAGGTAGGGCACCACTGCCGGAACCTCGGCCATGGCGTCGAGGAGTTGGTCGGTAACATGCTGAGGGTGTCCGTACAAGACCCGGATCCATCCGTCGAAGGACCGTTCACCCATGGCCCGCAGGAGGTCGGCCAGGCTGGGCCTCCCGGGCAGGTCGCGTCCGTAGGCCGTCGTGTCCTGGGCTATCAGGCATACTTCTCGCTTGCCGGACGTCACGTGTTGGTCGAACTCGGTCAGCACATCCTCCAGCGGACGACTGCGGTAAGCGCCACGGATGGTGGGGATGGTGCAGAACGTGCACCGATGCGAGCAGCCGTCAGCGATGCGCAGGTATGCCAGCCACTGGGGGCCTGACTGCCACCGCGGCAGGTGGGCATCGGGAGAGAAGCTCAGGTCACCACAGATGAAGAGCCTTTCGCCGGCCAGAGCCCGCCGGACCAGCTCGCCGATTCGTGGCAAGGCCCCCACTCCCAGGAAGCCATCCACCTCCGGCAGGGCTTCCAGCAGCTCCTCGCCGTGGCGCTGCGCCAGACAACCTGTGCAGAGCAGGACGCGACACTGCCCCTCCTGCTTGAGGTCAGCCATGTCCAGCAGCGCCTCGATGGCTTCCTCCTCCGCCGGCTCGATAAAAGCGCAGGTGTTGACGATGATGACCTCAGCCCGCTGTGCATCCTCCTCCACGGCAAAGCCGTCCTGCTCCAGCAGCCCCAGCAGATGCTCGGCATCCACCAGGTTCTTGGGGCAACCCAGTGAGATCAGGGCAACAGTTGTCGGGGGGGCAGGAGGCATAGCCCGCCACCATCGGCTTTTCCTACTACCTGTGGTACGCCTGGCGCTTCCGGAAGATCAGGCAGTAGTGATGATGATAGTTGGGCACAAAGACGGTCGGGTACCCCCAGATGCCCAGGGCCTTGCTGTTTTGGCACCAGATGCGCTCTCCCTGAAAGCTCAGGGTCTGTGCAATCCGGCGCTGCAAATCCCAGGCAAGGGGGCGGACCTCCCCATCTACGTCCCGCATGTTCTGCACCACGACCACCAGATACCGCTTCGGCTTCAGCACGACAGCGCAGGCGTCGAAGATCCGGCCCACCGCCTCGATGTAGTGGTCGTAGTCATCCACGTTGCCCAGGTCGCGGGCGTCGTTGCTGTAGTGGGTGTCCAGACCAGCCTGCGCCCGCTTCTTGTGGTTCGACAGTACGCCCCCCCGGCTCTTGCGGAGCATGTTGAAGTAGGGCGGCGAGGTCATGATGAAGTCGAACTGCGGCAGACCCCCCGTGTCCGCCAGGTGGGGTAACTGGCTCCACAGGGCCGGGTCCGCTAACCGGTTGGCATCGGCATGCAGCACCCAGCATCCGTTCTCAGCGTCCAGCGCGCCCAGCTCTGCCAGTCTTTCCTGACAGATCCGTGAGTAGCGGCCAGAGAGCTCAATCCCCACGGCGCGTCGGCCCGTCTCATGGCAGCTTACGAGGGTGGCCCCACTGCCACAGAACGGGTCGAGGACGATGTCGCCCGCCTTGGTAAAGAACTGCACGAACTCACTGACAAGCTCCTCGGGGTACCGTGCAGGGTGCAGTTCGGTGCGTCTGTTCTGCTGGTAGCGGCGCGAATCACAGATCAGCCAGGACTTGGTGAACTTGATCCAGTCCTTGCCCTGCAGGTCATTGAGTGTATTGCGGGGATGCGTCAGCGGCGGTTCGGGGGCCACAGGACGCGCCGTGCTGGCGGGGCGCCTGCGCCGCAGTGACCGGGCTTCGGCCATGGTGGTGCCTCAGTTACTGTGATGTGGGCTGCGTTGTCTGGTGCCAGGGGCGCACGGCCGTGCGTCCCTACTCGTCGTCCGCAACGGGTACAAAGTCTTGCGGTATGTTCGGGTCGGGCGGCGGCAGCGCCGCCAGAGCGTCATCGTTCTCCACAGGCAGAGAGGCTGCGGTCCCGCCCAGCGCCGCCTCCACCATGCCGGCACCAATCAGCACCTGCCGCGGCTTCGGGCCCTGACTGGGCCCCACCACCCCGCGTTGGGCCATCATGTCAATGAGCCGGCCAGCGCGGGCATAGCCCACCTTGAAGCGACGCTGGATCATCGAGACCGAGGCCTCGCCCTCCGAGACTACATAACGCACCGCGTCGGCGTACAGTTCGTCGGTCGGCTCGACGTCACTGGAGTAGTCCTCTTCCTCGGGCACCTCCGGGATGATACTGTAGCTCGGCTCGCCCTGGCTACGGCAGTACTCGGCCACTGCCTCAATCTCCTGCCGCGACACGAAGGCACCCTGGACCCGGCGAGGCTTGCTGGCGTCAATCGGTGCGTAGAGCATATCTCCGCGCCCGATCAGCCGCTCCGCGCCCACGCCATCCAGGATGGTCCGCGAATCCACCTGCGACGCCACCGACAGGGCGATGCGCGAGGGGATGTTGGCCTTGATGTTGCCCGTCACCACCTTCACCGAGGGGCGCTGGGTCGCCACGACCAGGTGAATGCCGGTAGCTCGTGCCAACTGCGCGATGCGGCACAGTGAGAACTCAAACTCCGCTCGCGCCTGCATCATCAGGTCAGCCAGCTCGTCAATGATGATGACGACCCGCGGCAGGGCGCGGGTGCGATGGTCCTCGGGTCCAATGACCACACGCCACGGCTCGATGGGGTCGTCATTCTCCAGCACCACTCCCCCCCACTCCATCATGTCCATGAGCCGCTTGGCCTGGCCCTCGTCCAGCTTCAGGCGTTTCTGCAGCTCCTCCAGCGTAATGGTCTGTCGTCCCGCGGCCAGACGCGCCCCGGCGGCAAAGAAGTTGTACTCAGAGATGTTGGCCGCACTCACCTTCGCAAACTGGTCCAGGCGCTTCTCCATCTCGCGGATGGCCTTGCGCAGCACGTCAGCGGCCTGCTGCACCGTGTTGACGACGGGAGACATCAGGTGCGGGATGCCCTCATAGAGGTTCAGCTCGACGCGCTTGGGGTCCACCATGATGAGCTGAACATCGTGGGGCCGGGAATGCATGAGCAGGCTGACGATGATGGAGTGCAGACACACGCTCTTACCCGAGTTGGTAGCCCCCGCGATCAGCAGATGAGGCATATGCGCCAGGTCGGCGATCACCGGGTGCCCGGCAATGTCACGGCCCAGGGCCACCGCCAGGGGCGAGGGGTGATGGGCGAACTCGGGACATTCGATAAGCGGCCGCAGCCCCACCGTCACCTTTTTCTTGTTGGGCACCTCGATGCCCACGGCTGATTTGCCCGGGATGGGCGCCTCGACCCGCACGTCCCAGGCTGCCAGGGCCATGCGCAGGTCGTCGGTGTGCCGCGCCACCTGGTTGACGCGAATGCCCCGCTCCGGCTCCACTTCATAGCGCGTCAGCACAGGACCGCGCTCATAGTGGGTGACCTTCGCGTGGATACCGAAGCTCTCGAGTGTGTCCTCGAGTTTGATGATGGCCTCCGCCGCCACCTCCCGGTCCTCGCGAGTCTCCTCCTGGTCGGGGTACTCGATCAACAGCCCCGGTGAGGGGAGTTGGTAAAGAGCCTCGTCATCCAGCAGCGATTGCTGCTTGGAGCGGGTGTTTGCCCGGCCGCTGGAACCCCCAGCTTTCCTCGCGGCGACCGCGGGGGACGGCCTCGCCGCTGGTCGCCCGTCAGCACTGGGCACTGGGTCGGTGTCGCTGGCTGGCGGCCCGACCGGGGCGGCGGCTTCGGCTTGCGGCTCTGGCTCCGGTCCGGGCGCAGGTTCTGTCCTGCTTTCGGGCTCCGGTTCCGGAACACGCATTGGCAGTTCTCCGGCACCGTTGTCAAGGTCCACAATGGGCCCGCGGGATGGGGCCGCTGACCCGCGGCGAGGTCGCGGCCGTTTGCTGCTGGGTGTGCGCGGTCCTGGCTCGCGCCGCCGACGCTGGACCAGCCCCACCCCACCGGAAGCTGCCCGCAGGCCCTGACCCGCCGCCCGGCGCATCCATCCCAGCACCAGCGGCAGGCTGGCCTGGGTGATGAGAACGAGCGACGCCGCGGCCACGCCGGCCAGGATAATGTACGCTACGGGCGCCCCGACCGCCGCCAGAAGCAGGAAAGCCACCGCCGCGCCGAGGTAGCCGCCGCGCGAGAGCAGCGCCTCTTCGGCAAACAGGTATCGGAAGCGCGCAAGGCCACGGGAAGGCTGGGGAGCTGGGGTTGTGCTCGCGGCCCCCTCGTCGTCGCTCGCCACCTTGCCCTCGATGGCTTTGAGTGGCGGCGACGTGCGGGGGGGGCGCGGCGTGCTCAGGTGCACTGTGGCCAGGACCGCCACATAGAGCAGCGCGATGCCGATGAGTGCGCGGTTGGGTGCGACCGGGGGATTCTCCAGACCGTAGAAGGCGGCCAGGCAGAAGGCGACAAGCGGCACACCGAAGGCGCCAATGCCCAGCACCAGGGTCATACCCCGCGCCATGGCGCGGGTCAGGCCATAGCCCTCGCCCCCCAACACCAGAGCCGCCAGGAGGAAGGCGCCCAGAGTGATGAAGGCGATGGCCAGGAGGTCCTTGTGGAGCCGGTCAGAGCCGGCCGCCGGTGCGGCACGCTTCGGCAAAGGCGGTTCACCCTCCGATGGCGTCGTCGTAGCGAGTGCGAAGGTGGGCGGGTGACATGCCGGACGCCCTGCCGCCCGAGGCGGTAGAGCACTCCTGCGGCATTATAGCACAGTACTCCCCAAAAGCAAGTGGCGGCCCAAAGCAAGGGGCCGCCGTGGCAGATCGGCGGCCCCCTGTGCGGCGGGTGCGACTGGGAAAACCCGTTAGTAGAGATCGTAGGCGCTGGCGTCAGCCGAAAGGTCACCCAGGTCGGGCTGACCAGCCATCACGTTGTACTTGCGTGCCTCGGCTTTGGCGTGGCCATCCACATAGACGACGTTGGCGGTGCCGTTGTGACGGTAGTGCACCTGCGGGCCGTAGTAGTCCACTTCATACGGTGCCTTGAGCAGGTTGTTGCCGATGATCGAGTTGGACCACCAGCTATAGATGGCGCTGTCGCACATCATCACGGTCGCCACCGGGTTGTTCACCGAGCCAAGGCTGGCGGGGCCGCGGCGGGGGCCCCACATGTCCACGGGATTGGAGCCCAGAAACGATGTGTTGTAGGCGTAGCCCGTGTACTTGCGGTCGCTTCCGCTGATGCGGAAGCTGGGACACCCGCGGATCTGGCCGTTGCGCGTGTAGGCCTCCAGCAGGCCCGGCCCCGCTTCGGTCCACGTCATCGGGTCCAGCGAGCAGTCCCAGTAGTGCAGCCAGTCCTCATAGTAGGCCAGTGGCATCGTCTCGTCGTAATCCTGGCAGTACATTAAGGCCGCCAGCCCCAACTGCTTGAGGTTTGACAGACAGCTGGTCTGGCGGGCCTTCTCCCGTGCTTTAGCAAAGACCGGGAAGAGGATCGCCGCGAGAATGGCGATAATGGCGATGACGACGAGCAACTCGATGAGCGTGAAACCGGTGCGACGGCGGACGTGGAACATGAAAGACCTCCTTACGGCCACCCTGGAGCCGTAGTCTGGTAAGCCGGCTGCATCGGGTCGAGGAGCGAGAGGGGGCGTCCAGAGAAGACAAAACGCCCATCCCCTCCCCTCGAGAGGATGAAACCGGTCGCGCTCCACGGAGGAGCGCAAGGGCTCGTGGCGTCGTCTCCTGGCTTCCGGCTAAGCCTACCGGTCCGCACCTTCCCAACCGACCTGGAGGTCAGTCAGTGGCTTGGCGCTGACTGCAGCGCGCGGACTTTCGTACCGGTTACAGTTGCGGGGCAGCGACGGCTTGTACCGTCTTCCGACCTCCGCGAGCCCGGGGGTGCAGCAATTGTGTCCGATAGTCTACCAACAGCGCTCCGGTAAGTCAAGGGCGTCTGGTGCCACCCGCAGCAACTGGTCGCAGGGCTTTCGCGACCAATTCGTCCGCTGACAGGGCACCCTCGTGGCGCCACAACTCATGGCCCGCAGCATCCACCATTATCTGGGTCGGAACGATCCGGAGTCGCCAGCGCTGGGCCTCCGCGAGGTGCACATCGGTGTCCACGCGCACAATGTCCAGCTTGTCCTTCAAACAGGGTGCTGCTTCCGCCAGCACCTTGTCCATCGCCTGACACTCGGCACACTCGTCGGAGCCGAACTCCACCAGACACGGCCGACCGGAGCCAGTGGGGATGGCGGGCGCCTCCTGGGCGTGACCGTCAGCGGATGCGGGCAGGCGGCAGGTATCGCAGCCCGCACTCGCCATCATCTCCGCTGGTGGCGACCCGCCTCGGCCCAGCCGCAGGCCAGCGGCCATTGCGACAACGGCCACCACGACCACGAGCCCAACCACCCGGTAACGCGCCATTGTGTGCCTCCAGAGTCTCAGATCCTTTGGTGCCGTCGCGGCCTTACGGCAGGTTCTTCCACATGTTGCGCGGCGCAATCGTCTGCTCATACCGTGCCCACTTGGCGTGGCCGTCGAAGAACAGGTAGTTGCTACCGCCCTGATGCCGCCGCTCAACCCTCCAGACTGGAGGGAAGGAATGAGTGTGATAGTCAGGGCATACCCGACAGGTGGCCTTCACCGACTCACCCAGCATGATCAGTTCGGCGGGGCGGTGCAGTGAAGACATCGGATAAACCCCGCCGAAGGGCAGACCCGTGAAATTGGGGTCCGATGGATTGAGGGTGAAACCATCGCACAGGTAGCCATAGCTGCCGACAAAGTTGTGGCCGCCGATGGCGCCCTTGTGCGAGGGACAGCAGAACACCTGGCTGTTTTTCACATAGGGCATACTCACCTCGAACCAGTACGAGTACACCAGGCCGTTGGGATCGTGGAAGTCGCGGAAGCAGTGCGGCAGGGCCATCTCGTCATAGTCCTGGCTGTACATCAGTGCCGCTGTGCCGAGCTGCTTGAGGTTGCTGAGGCAAGAGATGCTGCGCGCCTTCTCCCTTGCCTGAGCGAACACCGGCATGAGTATGGCGGCCAGAATCGCGATGATGGCGATGACAACAAGTAGCTCGATCAGTGTGAAGCCCCGGGTCCGCATGGCTTCTCTGCCCCTTTCTTTCATCCATCATAACGCATCATAACGTATCATTACGTATATATCCATCGCGGCCCAGTGTCAATGCAAAGCGGCGGCCTGGCACGATTATTCCTTGTTTCTTACTATGTCTTACCCGTGCTCGGCGTCTCGTCGCGGAGAAGGAGCCCGCCAGTCTCGCAGCGAACAGACTGCGCTGACCAACCACATATCCCAAGGAGACTCTCCATGCCCTACAAGGTCGCCATCATTGGCCTGGGAGGTATCTCGGGCACGCACATTGCACAGTGGCAGAAGCTGGCTGACGAAGCAGCCATTGTGGCGGGAGCGGATGTCAACGCGGAAGCGGTCAGCAACGCCGAGGCCGCGCACGGCTTCAAGGGCTACACCGACTGGCGGGCCATGCTCGAGGCTGAGCGCCCTGACATTGTCAGCATCTGCACCCCACCCTTCCTACACCGCGAGATGGCCGTGGATTGCCTGCAGCGGGGCATCCACGTACTGTGCGAGAAGCCCATCGCGGCCACCGTTGAGGATGCCGAGGCCATGGCGGCCGCCGCCGACGCGGCCGAGGCCAAATTGATGATCGCCTACTGCCACCGCTTCCACGGGCCCATGATGAAGCTCAAGGAGGTCCTGGACAGCGGGATCATCGGCCAGCCCATTTTCTTCCGGGGGGCCTTCACGGGCATGGTCCGTTTCGACACCAACCACCGCGCCAGCAAGCAGATGGCGGGCGGGGGAGCGCTGATGGACAATGGTTCTCATGCCGCCGACTTGTACCAGTACCTGCTGGGCAAGATGACCCGCGTCTCTTGTCGGGCGGGTACTTTCATTGGCCAGATGGAGACCGAGGATGTGGGCATCATCCTCTTCACTGGCGAAAACGGCTGCTTCGGTGAGATCATCGCGGGCTATGCCCTGCCGGGCGACTTCACGCAGTGGATTGTCACGGGAGAGAAGGGGGTGCTGGAGGTGGCGGACTACTGGGGCGGTCCCATTCGCTTCCGCCCCCATGAGGGTGAGGGCGCCCAGGACTTCGCGTGCGACAACAGCGCCTCACGCTTCGACCGCATGTTTGACCACTTCCTGGACTGCGTGAAGACCGGCACGGAGCCCAGCACCAACGCCCACACGGCGTTGCATATCGCGCGGGTGATGGACGCAGCCTACCGGGAGGCGCAGGAACCCGGCTTGCCCGTGAAGCTGTAGGTCCCTGCAGGGCTCTGTCCCCTGTCGTGACAGCAGGACTGCTGCATGGGCGCGAGCCTTTCTCTCAGTCTGCCGCACTACGACGCGTTGGTGCCGTGAGACAGCCTCTGCCCACTGACCCTGGCGCCCCGGTGACAAGTGAGTCGCCGGAGCGCCAGGGCCGACAGCAACCCCCTCGGGCCGGGCCCACAGGTTGCGACTACCCGTGTCCGAGCGCTCTGCCCGCTCGCGATTCCACGTCCGTTCGTCGTCTCGCCTCTCTGACCGCCTGTAGGCCTAGTCGAGCTGATCTTTCCCCGGTTAGAGCCTTCCGCTGATACAGTCCGAGCTAACTTGCGCGCTTCTTGAGCAAGGCCGACAGGCAATGTGAAGCCTGGGGGGCTATACAGTGCATGGTGGAGAATGGGGTGATTCCCCGACCTGAAGGCGATCCGATCGGGAGAAAGGACCTACTGATGGCCACAGCCAGCCCCCCGTCGGCCCGCGATTCCTCCGCGGAACCCAACGCGCCGTTCGTCGGGGCGACGGATGAGACTTTGGCGTCATCAGCGCCGCGTTTCATCGAGGTGACGTACGCGGGCGACACCGAGGTTCCCGGCGACGGCGACGATGCGGATGCCGTTGACCTGGAACAGCGGCCGGGCCGCTATGACTACAGCGCGCAGCTAGCCCACCTGGCGGTGTTGGCGAGTCTGTACTATGCGAGTATCGTGCTTGGCGCGCCTGCCGTGGCGACCCCGGGCTTCCTGGCCCTTGTCCTCGGTGGGGTCGTGCTTGTCGCCCTCTCGCTGCTGGTCGTGCCTATGCTGCCACCGGGTACGCGTCGGGCTGGCGTGCTCCTGGTGGACCTGGCCTGGCTGCTGACTGCGCTATGGCTGGGTCAAGGTCTGCAGCACCTGGTCCTGCCTCTTCTCTTTGTTACTGTGGCCGCTGCAGCCTGGCGGGGTGAGCGATGGGAGTTGGCAGCGGTGCTTCTGCTCGTCACCGGTGGCCTGGTGGTGCTGGCGGCGCTTGGGCTATCGTCTACAAGCCTCACCATGGTCGCCGTGCAGGCGGTGGCCCTGGCCGCGACCGGTGTTGCCGTTCGCCTGCTTATGCGCGGCGGCAGCGCCCTGCCAGGTGAGACGGGCGGTCCGGCCGACACCGCCTACGAGGCCCTGCTGCAGGCCAGCCCGGACGCCGTCTTTGCCCTCGAGCCACGCACCTTCCGCATTCGCTCCTGCAACCCGGCCGCGGTGAGCCGGTTCGGCGATGACCACAGTGGTGAGAGCCTGGTCGGACGCACCCTTGAGCAGGTGATACCCTTCCGCGACCCGGCCTTCCTGGCCACCTGCCGCGAGCGCCTGGACCGGGGTGAGGCCGTCCACGCCGCCGCAACTCCCGCCGTCGGACCAGATGGACAGGAACAGGACCTATTGCTGGATCTGACGCCGAGCGCCTCCAGCGGGACGGGGCGGTATATCCAGGCTATTGTCCGCGTTCCGGAGCAGGCGTGCGGCTCCGAACCCGAGCCTTCAGCCTGGCCGGACTACGACTTCACCAGCCATTACATTCCCTCCCTGACCCACGAACTGAACAACCATCTGGGAGCCATTCGCCTGAGCGCGGAACTCGCTGCGAGCACCGGCGTTCCTCCCGACTGCGCCATGATCCAAAGCGAGGTTGACCACTGCCAGCAGGTTCTCCAAACGGTGGTCACGCAGATGCTGCGGGCCAGTCGGCCCCCGGTAACCAACGTCGCCGCCCGGCCGCAGTGTGACCTGGGGCAGGCCATTGAGAACTGCCTGCTGCTCGCCCAACCCCAGATTCTTAGCGAGGGCATCCAGTTCCGCCTCAGTCTGCCGTCCAGTGGTCTCCCCACGGTCATCGGCAACACCCACGAGATCCAGGAGGGCCTGGTGCGAATCATCCTGCGCTCGGCCCGGGCGTTACGCGAACGCGACCATCCACGAGTCCTGAAGTGCCATGCTTCGGTGCATGCCGATGAGGTGACGATTACCTTCTCACACGGGGGTTCGGGCTTGACCTGGGGGGAACTGGCGGCGGTGAACGGGCAGACGGGTGTGGTGCCCCGTGGCGAACACCGCATGTGGAGCGTCGTCAGGGAAGGCATCACGCGCTATGGCGGCACGATGAGCGCCTCCAACAGCGTTGCCCGTGGCGTGCAGTTCCGCATCACCCTCAAAGTGGCTGACGCACATGGGGAGGGCAGCGTCTATGAACAGGCCAACTGAACCACGGAAGGGTCCACGCAAGCGAGCGCTGGTGGTTGAGGACCTCGATAGCCTCGGGCACACCATCTGCTCCTTGCTCCAGAAGCTGGGCTATGAGGTAGACCGGGCTCTCGATGGGGTGGAGGCGCTCAATATGGGCCGCGAAAGCCACTACGATGCGGTGGTTTGCGACCTGCTAATGCCGCGCATGGGGGGACGGAGGCTTTTTGAGACCTGGCTCACGGAGAACCCGGACCTCGCCGGGAGGGTCGTGTTCGTGACCGGCGACAACATCAGCGCCGAGACCCGCGCCTTCCTGGCCCGCGCCGGGCGGCCCAGCATATACAAGCCCTTCCGCCTGGAGCAGCTCGCAGACCTGATTGTCGGCATGGACCGTGGCGCTTCCATCCTCTGCAAGAAGGAAGCCTCCTGACCCATCGCGAAGGGGATGTCATCTGCGGAATCGAGGTGCGCCATGCCCCCCTTCGCCGAGAAGTTCGTGCACTGGTCGCCCCGCGTTCTGGGGCTGCTATTTGCCGCGTTCATCAGCCTGTTCGCGCTCGACGTCTTCGGCGAAGCCCACTCGCTGGGGGAGACCCTGCTGGCGCTCGCCCACCACCTCATCCCCACCGCGCTCATTCTCGTCGCCGTATTGCTGGGCTGGCGCTGGCCGTGGGCCGGGGCGTTGGGCTTCGTGGCTCTGGCGGCGGCCTACGGATTGATGATGGGCGGCCACTTCCGATGGGACTGGTTCGCGCTGGTCGGCGGGCCGGCGCTGCTGACGGCGGCCCTCTTTGCGGCAGACGCGTTCCTCCGCACGCCACCTGTGCCTTCCCCTTGACGCGGCTCACCCCGTTACGATGGGCCCCGTATCCACCGCCTCGAAGGCGCTGCCTGGAACTTGCTTGAGGGTCTCGTAGTCGGTCACGTCCCAGCGCGGGTCGTGGGCGCCGGTGATGAACCAGTCGCCGCCGTTGTCGGCCAGGATCAGGCCATAGCGCTTGAGGGCGCGCAAGATGACCTGTGCGTGCTCCGGGAAGCGAGAGATATCGTAGTCGGTCTTCAGCCGCAGGCGCAGGCCCATTGGCGGGAGGTTGGAGTCATTGCTGCTGCTGGCCCAGTGGGTGGCCGGGGCGATGTAGCCGCGCTGGGTGCGTCGGGTCGTGAACCGCAGAGCGTGACGGATCTCGCCCGCCAGGACCTCTTCGCGGCGCACCAGACCGGGCAGGATCGGCAGTCCGGCGGCGTCGGCGGAGGTCCAGCCGGCAGGGCGCAGGGCGTTGGTGGTCAGATCGAAGATGGCTCCCGAGCCGGCGCGCCAACTCCCGTCAGGCTGGGGGTAGGCGGCGAACAGCTCGTAAAGCTTTCGGTTGTCCTTGTCCAGGACCAGCACATGACGGTCGCCCTCGGCGTCCGGTCCGCCTTCGATGGGGGCATCTGGAGGGATGGGGTAAGGGCCGGGGTCGCTCTCGTCCGGGTAGCCAAATACAACGGGGACTCTGGGCTGGTCACCACCGACGACCACGTAAGGGATTCCCGCCGGGCGCCCCTGCCAGAAACCTCCCCAGTCCGGGTGCAGATGCTTGTCGGCTCCGATCGAGCTGATGAAGGCCGATGATCGGGGATGCACCGGGAGGGTCGAGATGTCCGTGTTCCACGGGTTGTCCCGGGGGAAGATCGGGCAACCGGCCAGGAGCGGGGAGCCGGCGAAACGCTCGTCTACCGGCACCTCCCCCTGGCCGCCACAGCCTCCGGCAAAAGCGACGCAACCCAGCAAGTTGAGCGTTGGCAGGGCCAGGACACGCACTTTACGGCCTCCTCTTTCGTCAAGTCTGGTCGGGGGCCACGCGAATGTAGGACGGGGTGAGTTCATAGCGGGTACGCTTGCGGTCGCGAGCCCGCGCGGTGATCCGATACACTCGCCCGTCGGACCAGTAGGTCTCCAGGGCGCCTCCGTCAAAGGAGTTGAGGATGCGCGGCACTGCCCCCGGGTCCTCGATCTTCAGCTCCGCCAGGGTAGCGGGATTCACCCACAGCGGGTAGCGGTACTCACCCTCCATGTTCACCTGGATGAGGTGGAGGGCCGACTGGGCTCGCGACCGGCGAGCCGTATCAATGGATCCGACGAACCAACTGCACTTGCCGATCCCCAGGATGTTGAGTGGCGCGTCAAGGGTCTGGGTGAAGGTGAGCCCGATCAGCGTGTACCAGGGCTCCGGTCGGATGATCTGGTTGAGGGACGGGTGTGCAAAGGCGGTCATCTCCGCCTGCGGAACGCCGGTCGGGCGTTGGGGAGCGCCGCCAGGCTGGCACTCGGCGGCAGTGGCGGGTGTGACGAAGGTGCTTTGGCCAGTGAAGCCCTGGACCGCCACGGCGCCATCGCCACAGACAGTCCGGGCTCGTGTGCCATCGCGCGGAACTACCACGCTGAAACGCGTCCCCCGCACCGCAGCGACGCAGGCGGGGGTGTAGACCGTGAACTTGGAGTCGCGGCCGAAGTTCTCTCCGACACGGGCGAAGACGCGGCCGAACATGAGGTAGATGCTGCGCGTCCGCCAGGCCGCGGCCCGGTTGTACTCCAGGCGTTTGATGCGGAAAGCGGTGTTGAAGTCAATCGCCATGGTGCTGCCGTCCGGGAAGGACAGTTCGGCCCAGCCCGTGGGACCGGTCATGACGATGTTGCCGTCCTCCAGCTTCTGGTTGAGCTGCAGGGCCAGGAGGGGCGAACGGTCGTCAGCCTGGTACTGCACCTGTCCACCCAGGCCGGTGACCCGGGCGTAGAACTCCTGGTTCTCCCGCCAGATGCCGTCAATGAGCAACAGCAGCAAGATAACCACGATCCCGATGCCGACGCGGCGGTCTATCCAGTCCGGCCACCACCGGACCCAGCGCCGCTTGCGGCGCCTGGCCTTGACCTCCTGGTCGTGACGCAGGTCAGCGATAGCCTCGCGCAGCAGTGCCGCGTCGGTGGTCGGTGCGCTGATCTTCTTCCGTTTGCGGAACATCCTGCCCTACCCCCTCAGAAGGCTGGACAAGCCTGAAAACCCGCAGGGGTTGCTCGCGGCCGCGGATGACGGCGGTGCCGACTTCATCAAGCGCGATCTGCCCTGTCACCTGCCGGGCGGTTGTCTCGCTTAACAGGAGCGGCAGCCCGAACTCCTTGGTCAGGGACTCGACGCGCGAGGCGACATTTACCGCATCACCGATAGCGGTGTATTGGGCCCTGCGGTCTGAACCCACATTGCCGACGATGGCCTCTCCGGTGTGGAGGCCAATCCCTGCCCGCAGAGGCACACGGTCCGGCTGTTGCTCCCACTGGCGGTTTAGCTCCTCCAGGCGCAACCCCATCTGCACCGCCGCTTTCACCGCCAGCTCCGCGTGGTTCGGCTGGTTGCCGAAAGCGTTCCACACCGCCATGATGCCATCGCCGAGGAACTTGTCCAGATAGCCGTCGTAGTCGAATATGGCATCGCTCATCTCAGACAGGTACTCGTTGAGTTGCGCGATCCAGATGTGGGGAGCGGTCTGTTCACAGAGGGTCGTGGATCCCCGGATATCTGAAAACAGCAGGGTCACGACACGCCGCTGGCCCCGTCGCACCATCTCCGGACTGCGGCTCAACTCGTGCAGCACGTCCGGCGAGACGTAGGTGGCGAACTGGTGCTCGATCTCACGCTTCTCCACGCCCAGACGCTCATAAAGCGCCATCGCCATGGGCACCGCCACAGCCCACACGATCGCACCGTAGGGCACTACCTGGTGCAATAGCTCCATGCCCACCCAGAAGGTCGGCAGCGCCAGGACCGCCAGGGTGCCCACCCCGATGAACGTCGCCAGCCATTCGCGGCTATGCCAGATGGCCCAGCCCACGAAGCTGCCAACGACGGCAGCATAGACAGCCCATAGCCAACTGCCGCGGGCGTCGCGCAGCGGTTCGGCGTCAAGCAACGTCCGGGCAATGTTGGCATTGGTCTCAACGCCGAAGAAGACCCGGCTACCCCGGCGGAAGGGTGCTGGGCGCACGTCGTAGAGGGCCGCTGCCGTCGCACCTACGAGCACCACCTTGTCGCGGAAGGTCTCCGGGGGCACCTCGCCAGCCACGACCCTCGCAAACGAGACTCGCGGTACGGTGCCGTTGGGCCCAGCGTAGTTGATGAGCGCAGCGCCGTGGCTCAGGGGCAGAGGCCGGCCCCCGAAGGCGATGGAACCGGCCGCCGCGGAAGCGGCTATTTGCTCCGCGGCCGCGCCGGTAGCGACCCGGGCGAGTTCCGACCCGAAGTGCGGGTAAAGGTTACCGCGGCGATCCACCAGCAGGGGCCGGAAACGGCGGTACACGCCGTCGGTGTCGGGCTCGATGTCCACATAGCCCACGCCGGCTGCGGCGGCAGTGAGCACCGGCACCGGTGGCACGAACTCGTCAGAGGGTGGACAGCGCGGCAGGCGGCCCCGCGGCGCTGGTCCGTAGCCCTCCCAGGAAGGCTCGGCGGCCCCGTTGCCGGCGGTGCGGCGCCGATGGGCAGCCAGCACCACGCGGCCGTGGCGCGCTATGGCTCGCGCAAGCTCCCGATCGTGAGCTTCGCTCTCGGCAAGTATGATGTCCAGACCAACCACCCTGGCCGCGGAGAGATGCTCGAGCAACCGGACGTAGATGGAGCGGTCCCAGGGGAAGCGACCCAGGGCGGTCAGGCTGGCCTCGTCTATGGCCACGATGAGGTAGTCCTCGACCTGCCGGACGGGCCGCAGGTCGAAATAGGTGTCATAGGCGAAGTGCTCCAGGAGGGAGAAGGCCGACAGTTGTGAAGTCAGCGGCACGAAGCGCAGGGCCACGATCACGACCGCCGTGATGGCGGCGGCCTGGACCCCCTTCGCACGGCGACGACCAAGCGCCGCGCCCAGCGAGTCAGTGCCCACAGCCAACCTCCGGGGAAGGTGGAGACTCTGGTTATGGTCTGATTATGACACAGGTCACGAGGGGATTCCTACTCCGAAAACCCAAGAAAAGCGCAAGGACCTCTATTCGTGGCCAAGGCGGCCGCGGAACGAGGCTCTCACGGCCGGATGGACGATCTGTCCGCCCCGGACGTTCAGACCCAGGGCCAGCGCGGGGTCCTCGGCCACAGCGCGGTCCACTCCCAGCCGGGCGAGGCGGCTGACGTAGGGCAGGGTTGCGTTGGTCAGGGCGAATGTCGAGGTCCGGGGAACGGCTGCCGGCATATTGGGGACCGCATAGTGAACCACGCCGTACTTCACGTAGATGGGCTGTGAGTGGCTGGTGGGCCGAATAGTGGCCACACAGCCGCCCTGATCCACGGCCACGTCCACGATCACCGCGCCAGGCTTCATGGCCTTGACGGCCTCAGTGGTCACCACCTTGGGGGCGCGAGCACCGGGGATCAGGACCGCGCCGATCAGCAGGTCAGCCCAGGCCGCGGCGCGGGCGACGTTGTAGGGATTGGAGTACAACGTGGTCACGTTACCGTGCATCACGTCGTCAAGATACTTCAGGCGGTCATGATTGATGTCCACGACCGTCACATGAGCACCCATGCCAATGGCAATCTTGGCCGCCGAGATGCCCACCGAGCCACACCCGATGATCACGACCTCGGCCGGAGGCACCCCGGGCACGCCGCCCAGCAGGATGCCCCGGCCGCCCTGGTGTTTCTCCAGACACCAGGCGCCGAACTGGACTGCCAGTTTGCCAGCCACCTCGCTCATGGGCATCAGCAGCGGCAGACGCCCGTCTGGCGTCTGGATGGTCTCATAGGCGATGCCCGTCAGACCGATGTCAAGCAGCGCCCGCGTGAGCTCGCTGGACGAGGCCATGTGCAAGTAGGTGAAAAGCACATGATGGGTTCGCAGCAGGTCATACTCGGCCTCCAACGGCTCCTTCACCTTGACGATGAGCTCCGCCTCACGGTAGACATCGGCCGCCCTGCGGGCGAGGCGTGCCCCGGCGGCACGGTACTCAGCGTCACTGATGCCGCTGCCTGCCCCGGCGCCGCTCTGAACGATCACCGTGTGTCCTTCGCGGCTGAGGGTATACACCCCGGCCGGCGTGGCGGCGACACGGTTCTCTCCGTCTTTGATCTCAGTCGGTATGCCGATGATCACTTGCCATCGTCCCTCCCGGAGGCGTCATCCGGCCCCATGACCAGCCACAGCGACCGCGGCACAACCTCCACCGACACCGGGGTCATCCCCCCCACGTCGCCCTCCACCTGCCAGGGCACCGGAGGGTCGGCCGCGATGCTGAGTCGCCCCACCCGCAGGACGGTGGCATTGGGGTGCCCCTCCGCGGTCTCGCCCTCGATGAACATCCGAGCGGTGAGGTCAATGAGGTCGAGAAAGCCCGTCCGGTGGATGAGCACAGCGTCCAGCAGTCCGTCGTCCTCGCGGGCGCCAGCAGATGGACGCATGCGCCAGGTGTACTCATTCGTGTTGCAGATGAGCACTCCCCACATGGGTCCGGTAATGGCCTCGCCGTCCGCCTCGACCCGGAAGGTGCGAGGCTCGGCCACCATGACCGTGCGAAAGAACTCGCCGAAGTACGCCAGACGGCCCAGGTGCCTTTTCCAGCGGGGGTCCAGGTTCAGCGCCACCTGGGCATCGAGGCCCGCTCCGGCGGTCGCAGCGAAGTAGCGGGGGCCCATGCGTCCGACGTCAATCAGCTTGGCCTCGCCCGTCGCCGCCACCCGACAGGCCTGGCGCAGGTCGCGCTCATCCAGGCCCATGGAACGAGCCATCACATTGCCGGTACCCAGGGGCAGCAACGCCAGTTCCACGTCACGGCCCACCAGGGCCTGCAGCACCTCGTTGAGAGTGCCATCGCCACCCGCGGCGATGATGCGCGTGGCGCCCTGGTCTATCGCCTCGCGAGCCAGGCGCTCGCCATCGCCGGCGGTGGCCGTCACCCGCAGGTCAGCATGGACCCCTTCCGCCGCCAGCCATTCGACGAGTTGCGACAGCGGCACCTCGGTCTCGACACGCCGAGCAGCCGGGTTAGCAATCAGAACAGCCCACATGGCGGTCCTCAGTGGCGGGACAGGTATCGGAAGCCCTGCACCCGGCCCTCAGTGGGGCAGCAAGAAGAGCCAAAGGTAGAGGTAGGCCAGCGGCATGGTGAACATGGGCGCGTCCAGGCGGTCAAGCACCCCCCCATGCGGGCCAAAGAGATTGCCGAAATCCTTGATGCCAAGGTCGCGTTTGAGCACCGACTTGCCCAGGTCGCCAAGCTGTCCCACTGCCCCGATCAGGGCGCCCAGGGCCAAAGCATGGTACCACGGCATGCCCAGCCAGACCCCCATGGCGAGGGTCCCAACGACTGCCGAGACGAAGCCCGCGACCGCTCCCTCGACGGTCTTTCCCGGGCTGATGGTCGGCGCCAGCTTGCGCGACCCCCACGCCCTACCGACCGTCTGGGCCATGGAGTCGCAAAGCCACACCGGAATCAGGACCATGAGCAGAGCACCGGTGCGGTGCCAAAATTCGTCCACACCAGCGTAGTTGAGCGCTGCCGGCAGGTCGCACTGGCGCAGACGCAGCATGAACGATAGCATCAGCGGGATGTAGATTACCCCAAAACAGGTGATGGCGGTGTTGTTCACCGCCGACTGCTCGGGGCCATTGCCGAACTGCGCCAGGAGAGTGAAGCCCACCAGGAAGATAATCACGGCCAGGAGGGCGCCCTCGCGAAGACCCGCATCAACGGGCAGCAGCGTTGTGTCGGGGCCCAGGGTGGTGGCGGCGACGGTGGGCACGGCCGACCCGCGGATGAACTCGGTGACCAGGAGAATCATCGTGCCGGCCAGGAACCCCAACGCTACAGCCGGGCGATGCCCCTTGCGGAAAGTAGCCGTGTAGTACTCCCCGAGGCCAATCACCGACACCAGGATCAGAGGGACCAGCAGGAACCAGCCACCCAGATAGCAGATGCCCACGAAAACGGGCAGCATGATGAGAGTGAACAGAGCCTTGCGCCAGTACAGACTACCCATGGCCCTCCAGCCACCCACATGGCTTAGTGATAACCCTTCTCGTTGTAGGATTGGGCACGGGCTGCGGAGATTCCTCCCTGCCGCCTTCGCCGGCATCAGTTGCAGCTCAAGCAGTGCTGTGTTAGTATGCCCGCGCCAGGCGGCCCCAACCCGCGGAGGAGCGATCCATGTCTGAGACCACCCACGACTGCGTCATCATCGGCGGCGGCATCGCTGGCTGCACGGCCGGGATGTACGCGAAACGTTACAGCCTTGAGGTCTGCGTCCTCGACAGCATGGGTGGCGGTGGGGGCAACACGGCCCTGGCCTCCCTCATTGAGAACTACCCCGGTTTCCCCGGCGGCATCAGCGGCGTCGAGCTGGCCATGCGGGTCAAGCAGCAGGCCGAGGAGGTGGGCGTGCCGTTCATGGCTGGTACCGCCGACCGCATCGTC
Source organism: Armatimonadota bacterium (assembly GCA_013178155.1). GTDB lineage: Bacteria > Armatimonadota > Zipacnadia > Zipacnadales > UBA11051 > JABLXH01. Next base: position 44,833 of record JABLXH010000025.1, read on the forward strand.
CGCGAGGGCGACCTGTGGCGTGTCGCTGGCGGCGACTGCTCGGCCCTGACCCGCACTGTGATTCTCGCCATGGGCGCCTTCCCCCGTAGTCTCCAGGTACCCGGTGAAGTGGACCTCCGTGGCAAGGGGGTCTCGTACTGCGCTACCTGCGACGGCTTTTTCTACCGGGGCAAGACGGTGGCGGTGGTGGGCGGCGGCAACTCGGCCGTGGACGAGGCCTGTTACCTGGCCAGCCTCGCCCAGAAGGTGTACCTGATCCACCGTCGCGATGAGCTGCGCGCCGAAAGCTACATGCAGCAGCGCGCCTTCGCCACCTCAAACCTGGAGATCATCTGGGATACGGTGGTCACCCGGGTGCTGGGCGAGGACGCGGTGACTGGCGTGGAGCTGCGCAACGTCAAGACCGGGGCCGTGTCGGAATTGCCGCTTGATGGCCTGTTCGTCGCCATCGGCCACATCGCGAAGACCGAGTGGCTGGAGGGGCTACTGGAAATGGAGGATGGCTTCATCAAGACTGACGCGATGATGGCCACCAACCAGCCCGGCATCTTCGCCTGCGGCGACATTCGAGTCACGCCCCTGCGCCAGATTACCACGGCCGTCGGCGACGCCACGCTGGCGGCCTACGCGGCCTACCAGTACGTCCTGGCGCACAGACAGTGAGCCGGTTATAGCGCCCCACCCCCCACCAAGGAGCCTGCCATGTCCACCTCCGCCGACGTCGCCATCCTCCGCGACCTGGCCCAGCAGGTCGCCGACATCGCCGCCGACCCTATCCAGGAAGAGCGGCGCGAGCTGTGGCGAGCGCACAACAGCTTTGAGCGCACGCGACCGCTCATCTGCTGCATGTGGGAGGCCGCGTGGTTCGAGCACCCCGAGGCCCCCAGCAGGTGTGAGGACCCGTTCTTTCAGCACTTCGAGACGGTCCTTAAGCAGCTCATCTTCAAGCAGAGCCTGGGCGATGACACCGTCATCGAGCCGTGGATCAGCCTGCGCGCGGCGGTGATCTCGCCGCCCGACGGTATCTGGGGCGTCGGCCACACCTACACCCACAGTGGCGTGGCCGGGGGGGCCTGGAAGCACCAGCCGGCGCTGAAGGAGCTCTCCGACATCGAGAAGATGGTCGTTCCGAGGCACGAGATAGACGAGGCGGCGACCCAGGCCAATCTGGACAGGCTTCAGGACGCCATCGGCGACATTCTCACGATCACCGTCAACCGCGCGCCGTTGTGGACTGACTGGTGGGCCGACATCTCCACGGCCCTGTTTTACCTGCGCGGCCTGGACCAGTTCATGCTGGACATAAGCGACAATCCGGAGTGGTTCCATCGGTTATTGGCCTTCATGCGCGACGGCATCCTCAAGGCCCAGGACGAGGCCGAAGCCGCCGGCGACTTCAGCCTCGACAACGGCAGCAATCAGGCCATGTGCTATTCGCGGGAGCTGCCCGACCCTGCCCCAAACGTCTACGGAGTCAAACGCGACCAGCTCTGGGTCTTCTGCGCCGCCCAGGAGTACGCGCTGGTCGGTCCCAGGCACCATGACGAGTTCCTGCTGCAGTACCAGCTCCCGATCATCGTCAAGTACGGCCTGTCGGCGTACGGCTGTTGCGAAGACCTGACCCACAAGATTGACATCCTGCGGCAGATCCCGAACCTGCGGCGCATCGCCGTCACCCCGGTGGCCGACCCCGGCAAATGCGCCGAGCAGATAGGGACCGACTACGTCATCTCCTGGCGGCCCAACCCGGCGGACATGATTTGCTGTGGCTACGACCCCGCAAAGATCGCGCGCATCGTCCGCGAGGCCATGGAGGCCATGAAGGGCTGTCATGTGGACATCAACCTGAAGGACGTGCAGACCACGGGCGGCCGTCCCGAGCTGCTGCGCGACTGGGTGAAGCTGGTCCGAAGCATCACCGACGAGTACTGCTGAGCCCGCTGTCTGTCGCTATCCCCGGTCACCGGCCGGATCTCCTGTTGCGCACGGCCGGTGATGGTGCTATGATGCCTTGGTGTGCTGCTGACAGCACACGCCGGAGTGGGAGGGGGGCCTTCCTCTACGCTGTCGCCCTCGGCGGCGCCTTTCCTACGCCACATACGCCGTGCCGCAGCATCGTCGGAACTCGGCCTGGGCCCGCATGTGGACAAGGAGGCGCCCTATGCACCGCCCGTCTCGTATCGCCTGCGCTGTTGTGCTCCTCGCCGTGCTCGCCGCGCTCCTGTTTGCCGGTTGCGGCGGCGACAACGCCGGGCCTTCGGCCCTGCCGACGGCCGCCGTAAGCCCCGCCCAGCGCATCGCCGCCATGAGCCTGGCGGAGACGAAGCTGGAGTCCCTGACCGGTACGCCCGCGCAGCAGAACGCCGCGCTGGCGGCGTACATGCAGACCCTTACCCAGTTTCAGAACGTCCGGACCTACGGCCCCGTCGGCAACCGCGGCGTGTACGCCGAGTTCCGTGATGGGCAGCCTTACTACATCAGCAACGAACGCAACATCGCCAACGTGACGCCCGTCGTGACCCAGGCAGCGCCCGAGACCATGGACACCGCCGCCCGCTCCGGTGTCCCCCGGGGCAAGACTGCCATCCTGATGCGGGCCATGGGCTCCGGCTGGCCCGACACCCGCAACGACACCAAGGCGATGCTGATCAAGGCCGGGTACAACGTGGTGCTGAAGGAAGGCACCATTGAGGCCATCCGCGGTCTGCGCAATGCGGCCGTTTTCTACTTCGACACTCACGGCACGTATGACTCCGATAGCGGCTCCCTGACCGCCTCGGCCTGGACCACAACACCGGTGACGACGGCCAATGAGACCACCTACGCCGCCGACCTCTCCAGCGGTGGCCTTGTGCGCTGGTCGGCCTACGACTACTACGACACGACGAGCAAGAAGTGGAAGGTCAGCAAAAAGTACGCGGTGACGTCCAAGTTCATCGCCGACAACGGCATCACTTTCGGCAGCAACACCCTGGTCTACATGGACTGCTGCTTCCTGGACGCAGCGCCCTTCAAGGCTGCCTGCACGGCCGCCGGAGCTTCACTCTACATCGGCTGGACCGACGCTGTCGCTGGCAGCGCCAGCGCTCGCGCCGCCAGGTTCGTCTTCGACCGCCTCACCGGGGCCAACTCCTCCGCCACGGTGAAGGAGGACCCCAAGCAGCGGCCCTTCGACTATGCGAAGGTCTGGGATGACCTGAAGCGGCTCAGCTACGATGTCTCCGGAGCGGCGAAGCTGATCTTCACCCCCGGCGCCAAGGGTGATGCGGGCATGCTGGCCCCCAGCATCCGCAACATCGTGATGACCGAGGCCACGGAACTCGACCTGGGCATCGCCATGATGGAGATCAAGGGCCTGTTCGGCAAAGACCCCGGCCCGCAGAAGCGCAAGGTGACCGTCGGCGGAACGATGATCCAGGCCTATGAGTGGAAGCCCGATGCGGTCAAGTGCGTCATCCCGCGCTTCGGTCAGGGTTCGGTGGGTGACGTCATCGTCGAGGTCTGCGAGCACAAGAGCAATGCGGTGCCGCTGACCGAATGGACCGTGCCCTTCGTCTGGACCCGCACCTCCTTCGGCAACTTGCGCGACGTGATGCGCATGAACATCCACTTCCGCGCGGACGTGCACTCCTACCGCAACAAGCCCCACGAGACACCGATCAAACCAACCGCAGTGGAGTTCAAGTCCATGGTGGACTCGGATGGCACCTGGCTATCGGCGGGCGCCGGCACAGACAACACCAATGAAGACAACCCCATCAAGCTGGTCTGGTCGGGCTCCGGGAACATGTACAACCAGACGCCGCGAGACCCCAAACTGCCCTATGGCGCCCTTCGCGCTTACGGCAAGATCAACGTCGAGACCCGTACCATCCAGTTCACGGTGGCCGGCTCGGCGACAGTCAAGCACGTGGACTGCACCGACAAGGACGGAAACCACTGGGAGCAGGACGGAGGTATCTCCAACGAGGATGGGCGACCCTATGATGCTCTCAACAGCATCGGCGTGCCCTATGTGCGGGTGAAGTTCGACGAGAGCTTCCGCATCCTCAGTGGCTCGGTCACAGGTACCAACCCTGACCGCCCCGAGGAGACGCTCACTCTCAGATGGTCCGGCGCCGATGCCAGCTTCGCCCCGCTGCCGGACATGACCCTGAGTGACTATGCGCGTCTGCTGGGCCAGTTCTGGTCTCCCGCCTAGAGCGCTCCCAACCACCGACGAAACGGGGCCGGCTGCTGTCAGCCGGCCCCGCGGCCAAGCGCAAGCCTTTGCGGTCAGAGACCGCTCCCGCTGCGGCTCACTCCCGCTCCAGACTCGCCGCTATCTCCTTCAACCGCTCCATGCGCCGGGGGATTGGCAGGCTCTGGGGACAGGCCTCGACGCACTTCCCGCAGCCGGTGCACAGGCCCGGATCCATGTTGCCGGTCATGGCCGCAATCTGGGTCGCCATGTTCGTCATGCCGAAGATCTCATAGAGCTGGTACGTGGACATGTGCTGCGAGACCGGCAGGCCCTCGGGGCAGGCTCCGGCGCAGTAGCGACAGTTCGTGCATAGCCCCTCGCCGTGGGTGAACTCCTCGAAGGCCGCCATGAACCGCGCCCGCTGGTCGGCGGTCATCGGCTCCGCCATCGCCGCCACACGCGCGTTCTGCTCCAGCTCCGAGATGGCCTTCATGCCCGAGATGACCGTCGTCACTCCATCTGTCCCCAGGAGGAAGCGCAGCGCGACCTCCTGCACGGGTACCCCCGCCAGCTCCGGCAGCGCCCGCCCGAAGACCTCTGACTCCCCCACCAGGATGCCGCCCCGCAGCGGCCCCATGATCACGATGCCAACGCCGTGCTCCCGGGCGTAGGTCACGATCTCCTCACTGGCGCGGTCGTTGAAGTTGTAGTAGATGGTGCAGATACGGAAGTCCGGGATGTCGCCCAGCCAACGTATGGCCTGCTCCGCCGAACCGTGGCAGGTGAAGCCCAGGTGCCGCACCAGCCCCTGGTCCCGCGCCTCACGCATGGCCTGCAGGGGCGAGTCCTGTCCCTCGCAAGCCGCCGCGAAATGGTCATCGGCGCTCATGTCCCAGAGTTGGTAGAAGTCGAAGTACTCCACCCCCACCCGCCGCAGGCTGTTTTCAATACACTGCCACATCTGGTCGCGGGTATGGATGCTCAGCCCCATCTCGACCCGCGCCTCGCCCAGCCGCGGCTGAGCCTTGGCCGACAGCACCATCCGCTCCCGCGGCACCCCGGCAATGGCCCGTCCGACCCAGGTCTCACCGTTCTCCTCGGGCGACCTCCAGTGGTAGGCCGACCCAATGTCGAAGTAGTTGACACCTAACTCCAGTCCGGCCTGGATGACCTCACGGGCGTTCTCCGGGCTGGTATATCGCATGGTCCCAAACCCCAGCGCCGACACCGACACTCCCGTATCACCAACGAGACGATATTGCACGAAGCACGACCTCCGAAAACAGGATGTGGACGCGCGGAGTTCGCGATGGGAGGCGACGGGACCTGCGCGCCGGGAACGCCAGCCTAACAACGGCTCACTACCCCCTCACTTCCGCCAGCCATCGCCTCCCGTCCTCCAGGTCCATCGCGCCGTGGACGAAGATAAACCGCGTGCCCTCCGCCGCCTGGGAGCGAAGATGGGCAATGAGAGCCGGGTCCAGCCAGCCCAGGACGTGCACCGGGGCGTCGGGACCCTGGAAGGCCGGCAGGAGCGTATCCCAGCCCCGGCGGCCGGCCACGCGGTTGAAGGCGTAGAAGTTCGGAATCTCACTTAAGGCCGGGAACTGATGCTCGGCGTCGGCGCAGCAGTGCATGCCGAAGCTCCCGAACCGCTCCGACAACTCCACCATCTCCGGCAGGCAGAACTCGCGGAACACCTGGGTGCCGAAGGCGCCGCACTCGTCATTGGACACCCACCAGCCCAGGTCCGGCGGGGCCCACAGGCGCGGGCAATGGGCCGGCACCATACGCGGGAACTCGCGGCGCAGTTCGGCCAGGAAGCTGCTCAGCAAGCGCGCGCACTTGCCCACCAGACGATGCACCGCGGCAGGTTCCGCAATCAGCGCGGCGTAGAAGTCCGACTTGTCCCAGATGAGCGCGGCCGTGTCGAAGCCGGTCTGGATGTCCGGCGGGCCCAGCCAGACGTCCTCGCCCAGTTCCGCCTGCACCGCGTGGCCGAGCTCGAAGACGCGCACCAGGCCGCGGCAGGTCCACAGGTCCGGCTCGGGCACCGCCTCGGCCTCGGCGGCGCAGGTCGCGATGGGCAGGGCGGCGGGATTGGTGTCCTCGTACTCGTGGACCGGACAGCCGAAGGCGGCGGCGTAGAGGTGTGTCCCCGTGTTCAGGTGGGCGACCGGGACGGTGTCGTCATCCAGCGCCTCCAGCCAGCGCACCTGGGTCGCGTAGTGCTCCACGATGTCTGGCACCCAGTCGGTGACCGGCCGGTCCGACAGGGTATAGTCGCCGGGCGGCTCGTAGAGGGGCTTGAAGGGCGGCTGGACCAGGAACGCCGGGCCGGCGGCCTGGCCGCGGTAGATGCGGTCCAAGAGTGCGAGGTTCTCAGCTACACTGGGCATGGAGACCTCCTTCGGGTCAACCTCGGTGGCGTCTGAGTTCCCGTCGCAGCCATTGCGTTAGTCCCTGCCCTCCCAGCCACAGGGCCGTTCCGGCAGCGGCGGAGACCATTAGCTGCGGGATGTGGAAATAGTGGCCCGCATGGGTGTGGGTGCCCAGCATGGGTAGCCAGCAGACGACAGGCCAGGCAAGGATCAGCAGAGCGAACCGCCATTGCCAGCGCAAGAGCAGGCCCAGGGCAACGAGGGCCAACGCCAACTGCGCCAGCCGCACGGGCAGCCAAGACGTGAGGAGGTCACCCCAGGTGGGTTCGCTGAGCAGCCACATGGCAGTCACCCCCGCCGCCGGGGTGAACGCCACCAGGATCTGGTGCCAACTGCTGGCCACCAGCGGGAGAGCCGGATCCCCCGGCCGAGGCAGCCGCCCCGGCAGCACTGCCTGATAGAGCATGTACCAGCCGATGACCAGGGCCATCATCAGACAGGGGACCACCAGGCGCCGCAGCCAGGGCCCCGGCCGCGGGGCCAGCAACAACACCACGGCCGCCAGCAGCGGCAGGACGAGGGCTAACTCCTTGGACAGGAGCGCGGCGGCACTGGCGAGCGCGCAGCCGGCCAGGGCGCCGGCGGTACCCCGTCGGCTGTAGCTCAGGCCGGAATGCAGGGCCACTAGCATCGCCAGGCCGCAAAGTAGCTCGGCCCGGGGGTTCACGAAGGCCAGCACGGTGGATCCACCCGTCAGGGGGAACCAGGCCAGGGACAGGAGCGCCGCCAGGCCGTACACGCGTCGCCCTGTGAACGAGGCCACAAAGGCCCCCAGTGCGGCCACCGTGGCGGTGTACAGCACCCAGGCGGTCAGCAGGTATCCCCACGGGTTCCAGCCCCAGACCAGGTAATCCAGCCACAGCGACACGGAGGGCAGTGGTCGGTAGAAGCGGTTGCCTTCGGGCCAGTCGCCGTGCCACCATCCCAGGACCGCCCGCCAGTCGTGGCCGCGCTCAAGCCCGCGCAGAAGATGGTAGTCGTCCCAGGCCCATCCGGGCACATAGATGTTCGGGTATGTTGGGCGCAGCGCGAAGCGCAGGTTCGGCAAGTTGGCCAATAGCGCCAGCAACAGCAGGCCCCAGAGCCGACGGCCTCGCGGCACTGGGCCCAGACCCCGGCGTGTCCAGACCCAGAGATGACGTGACGATCGGGGGCCAATGGCGACCATGGTGGCACTCCGGCCAGACAGGAAGCCTGTTCTCCACCTGGTCGCCGAACCCCTCCGGACCAGGCCTGTCCGGTAACAGGATTCACCGGAAGCGAGGGGGAACAGACTGCCGTCAGCGTGCGTACCTCGTGGGAGGCGCGACATGAGACAATGGCTGCTAGTGGCAATCCTGCTGCTGGAGGTACACGCCGTGAGCGAGGCTCAGCGCCGCCCGGAGGACGAGCCGCTCCTGGACTGGACGGCATGCGAACAATACCGTGCCACCATCGCCCACCCCGCTGGCGTCATAAAGCCCGCCGACGTGGCCCGCGCCCACGCGAACATCGCGCGCTATGCCTGGGCGCAGCGGTACGCGGCGGGTGTCGAGGGCCAGGCGCGGGCCAGACTGCCCGAACTGACCCCCGAGTACCTCGTCCGGATGATCCCGGAGACTACTCCCGGTGACACCCTTTTCACCCCCTGCCCCGCCTGTCGCGATCAGGGCAAACCGGCTCACCCCCACGGGCAGTGGCACTGGCCTGTCGAGGACCCCGATCACCTCATCTGCAAGGTCTGCGGGACCGTCTTTCCCAATGACCAGTACCCGGAGAGCATCGTCCTGCGTACCACTTACGGCAAGCCCCAGGAGCTTTCCTTCTACGGCGGGCCGGGCTTTCAGATCTTCAGCTATGTGGGCCGTCCCAGCTTCAGCGGCAACATCCGGGCCTGCAAGGTGGCCTACATGGTTGGGGTGTTGCGCAACTGCGCCGAGGCCTACCTGCTGACCGGCGATATGGAGTTTGCCGCTGCGGTGCGCGCCATTTTGCTGCGCCTCGCCGACGTATACCCCAACTGGCTGGTTCACGTGGGCTACGGCGAATACGCCGACATGGACCCCCACATCGCTGCCCTCAACATTGACAACCTGCCCGCCGACGAGCTCACTCCGGGGCCCACGAAGCCAGACCGCAAGCTGCACACGGGCTACTGGTCTGCGGGGCGCTCGTCGGCCGTCGGCATGGACGCGGGCTTCGTGCGCGCCGTGACGGAGGCCTACGACTTCACGTGCGAAGCGGAGCGCGACGGGGAGCCCCTGTATACGGAAGACGAGCGCCGCCGGATTGAGCGCAACCTCATCCTCGAGAGCACTGTCCTGCTGGTGGCCGACAAGAGTGTCAACAATAAGTCCGTGGGTAACGCTACGGCAGTGGCCCTGGTCGGGATGACCCTGGGACATCCGGGGATGGTGCGCTTCGGCCTGGACGTGTTCATGGACACGGTGAACGAGTGGTTCCTCGCGGACGGCGGCACCTCGGAGTCCTGGAGCTACGCCAGCATGACGCTCAGCGGCATTTGGGCCCTGGGACAGGCCTTCCGGGGCTACAGCGACCCGCCGGGATACGCGGATGCCGCTGGGCAGCGTCTGCGGGGCATTGACCTTTATCATGACACCAACTACAAGCTGGCCTGGCAGGCGATGTTCAACGGCCTGCAGGGAGACCTGCGCTACCCGCCGCTGGCCGACGGGCACACGACCAGTGCCCTCGGCGCCGACTTCGTTGAGCTGATGGCCGCCAACTACCCGGAGAACGAGCAGTACCTGGCCCTGCTGAGGGAGGTCGCGGGACCCGACCTCGCCCGGGGCCACGCCCACCATGCTCTCTATTTCCGCGAGCCCGGCCTGGAGGAGAAACCCTCGCCGCCGCTCACCCTCCCGGACTACGTGTTCCCGGCGCTGCAGATCGGCTACCTGCGGAGCGGTGAGACCGGCCGCGACAGCGCGCTGGTGCTCAGCGCCAGCGACTGGGGCGGGCACCACCACAACGACAGCCTGAGCCTGTACTACTGGCAACAGGGCCGGGAGCTGCTGTCGGACCTGGGCTACCTGTGGGACCACCCGCAGAGCCACATGACCCGTCGCACCTTCGCTCACAATACCGTCATGGTGGATGGCCGAGAGCAGCAGACGGTGGGCCGCGGGGGCAAGTTCACGTTGTTTGCCACCACTGACCGTGTCAAGGTCATGGAGGCCGAGTCCCAGGCCTATCCCCAGACCAGCCTCTATCGGCGGACGGTGGCCCAGGTGAGCTACGCCCCGGGCCGGCAATACGTGCTGGACGTCTTCCGCGTTCGGGGCGGCCAGCGCCATGAGTACGTCTTCCACGGGCCGAACAACGCCATGACCGTCGAGGCCCCCGACCTGGTCCAGGGCGGGCCGGCGGTCCAGCCCGTTCGGGGCTGTGTGCGCCTGTGGGTGAATCAGGAAGACGTGGCGTTCCAGGTTGATGACGTCACTCTGAGCGGTCCGGAGGGGACGAATATCTTCCCCAACTCTCAGGCGACCGGCCTGGATGCGCAGAGCGGGAAGCCCGCGGGCTTCGGCTACTACCGCGGCGACGGTGAGGCGGAGTGGGGGGCAGTGACCGAGGGACACGGGGACGACGCAAGCGTGGGCCTACGGGTCACGCGACCAGGCGCCCAAAGGGTCAACGTGGCTCTGTTGCTGGGCGATAGCGACGGCTACACCGGCCCGCGCGCCCTGGAGTTGCTGCCCGGAGCCGAGTACCGCCTCAGCTTCTGGATCAAGGGCACGGCGCCGAACGTCCAGGTCGAGCTGGTCTACTGGCCCAGTGACCCCAACGACGCCAATAACCGTGTCTACCGGGCCCTGTCCGGCGCCCGGGTCGTGTCCGCAGGAGCGGAGTGGCAGCAAGTTGAGGCGACCTTCACCATCCCTGATGTCCTTGACATGAAAAACGTCCGCCAGGCGGCGGTGGTGGCGCCGTGGCGTCTGTCGTGGGAACTGGACGACCAGTTCGCCTTCAGCGCCTTCTGGACCAACGAAAGCGGCCAGACGACGCTCCTGGGGGACGGCTGGGGACAGCGCGATTACCGCAACTCGGACGTCGGCGCTACCCTCCCCTACATCGTCCGCCGCGCGCCGGCCTGGGAACAGGCAACCGTCTTTGCCACCGTCTTCGAAGGGCACGCGCCGGGGGAGGGCCTGGTCCGGTCGGTGCGTCTTGTCCCGGTACCCGAGGCGCAGGCCCCCAATGCGGTGGTGGTGGCGGTGGCAACCGGGGAGGGGACCGACTACTTCATCTCCTGCCTCGAGCCACGTCCGCTTACGGTATCCCTGCCGGAGGGGCCCGTGGACTTTGCCGGCCGCTTCGCGATGGTCTCGGCCCGCGATGGCCGCCTGACTGAGGCCGCGGTCGTGCAAGGGCAGTAGGACTGGCGCGGGACCACCGGCAACAGATGCTATTGCCAGGCGCGCTGGCAGTGCAAGGAGGGCCGAACATGCAGGGCTTTGCGCCGCTGGACTACATCGTCTTCACCGTCTACGTGGCCGCCTCGGTGCTCATTGGCGTCTACTTTGTCAAGGAGCAGCGCACGGTCAAGGACTACTTCCTGGCCGGGCAGACCATGAACTGGTTCGTGGTGGCTATCTCGGTCATCGCGGCTCTTTTCAGCGGCATCAGCTACCTGGCGGCGCCCACCGAAGTCTTCAAGAACGACATGACCTACGCGGTCACTCTGCTGGCCTTCTTCGTGGCCACACCAGTGACCACCGTCGTTTTCCTGCCCTTCTTCTATCGCTTGAAACTCTACACCGCCTACGAGTATTTCGAGAAGCGTTTTGATGGGCGTCTGCGCTATCTGGCCTCGGCGCTCTTTATCATCCGCGTCGTCTTCTGGCTGGCGGCGGCCATCTACGCGCCGGCACTGGCCGTGGCCGAGGTGACCGGGATGCCGCTGTGGTTCTCGGTGGTGGTCATTGGTCTTCTGACCACCATCTACACCACCCTCGGCGGCATGAAGGCGGTCATCTGGACCGATGTGATGCAGTTCTTCGTGCTGGTCGGCGGACAGGTACTGGTGGCGTGGATCGCCATCTCTCGCGTGCCGGGCGGCTGGAGCGAAACGCTCCGCATCGCCGACGAGGGCGGCAAGTTCAACTTCCTGAACCTGGACTGGGACCTGACCGTGCGTGTCACCTTCTGGTCGGCGCTCATTGGTGGCGTCTTCAGCAACCTTGTGCAGATGGCCACCGACCAGGTCTCCGTGCAGCGCTACCTGACCGCCAAGAGCCTGCGCGAGGCCCAGCGCTCCCTGTGGTTCAAGCTGGCCGTGACCGTGCCGGTTGTGATTGTCTTCTACCTCATGGGTGCAGTACTCTACGCGTTCTACCAGGCCCATCCCGAGGCGCTGGCCGCCTTTGGCGACAAGAAGCCCGACCGCATCCTCCCCTACTTCGTCATCAACGAGCTGCCCGTCGGCATTCCCGGCGTGCTCATCGCCGCCATCTTCGCGGCGACCATGTCCACCGTCAGCTCCGGCATCAATGCCCTGTCCACCGCCACCATCATGGACTTCTACCGCCGCAACCTGAAGGTCGAGCCGGAGGCCGAGCGGCTGCTGAGCCTGTCCAAGTGGCTGACTCTCGTCTACGGCCTCCTGGCCACGGCCGCAGGGTTTGTGGTGCCGCTGCTGGGGACGCTGATCGAGGCCACCAACAAGATCATGGGCATCTTCGGCGGGCCACTCCTGGGGGTCTTCCTGCTGGGGCTGCTGACCAGGCGCGCCACTTCGCGGGGGGCGTTGCTGGGCGGCCTGGTGGGCTCTGCGGCGCTCGCTTACGTCGTCTTCGCCACCAAGGTCTCCTTCATGTGGTACGCGGCCTTTGGCACCATCGCCACTTTCGCGCTGGGCTACGTCTTCAGTCTGCTGGAGCCCGCGCCCGCCAGGGACAAGACGGATGGCCTGGTGTGGTCGCCGGAGACCATGCACCATACGCTGGAGGACAAGGCCGAGGTGTCCGCCGCCGACTGAGGAGTCCGTCACGATGCGCAGACAATGGACGACAGGAGTGTGCCTGACCATGCTGATCGCCGCTGTGCCGGTGGCCGGAGAAGGTGACCCGGAGACCTGGAGCGCCTGGCCGCCACGAGCGTACCTGGTGCAGTGCCTGGCCGATGGCATCGAGCCCATTCTCAAGACCCAGGACCCGGCTACCGGACGCTTCGGCACACAGCCGTGGATCTGCACGGACCAGAATGTGCTGCTGGCCCTGGCCTGCGCGTGGGCGCTGGAGGACCCCCGGAACCCCTGGTACCACGACGCGCGCCTGCTGCAGGGCATTGCCAGAGGCGGCGAGGCGCTGGTGGATGACCAGGACGCCCAGGGGATGTGGATCTTCCGCAAGAAGGACAACTCCACCTGGGGCCAGATCCACATGCCCTGGACCTACAGCCGCTGGATCCGGGCCTATGAGCTGGTCAAGGATGCCCTGCCGCCGGACAGCCGGGCCAAGTGGGAGGCAGGGCTGCGTTTGGGCTTCGCCGGCATCCGCAAGTACATGGACGGCGGCGTCCATAATATCCCGTGCCATCACGCTATGGCGCTGTACGTCGCCGGCAAGGTCTTTGACGAGCCGGAGTGGCAGGAGGCCGCCGCCGGCATGATGGCGCGGGTGGTGGCCAAGCAGGACCCGGCGGGTTACTGGTCCGAGAACTTCGGGCCGGTGGTCGGGTACAACCACGTCTACATCGAGGCGCTGGGAGTCTACTACAGCTACTCACAGGACCCGGTGGCGCTGGAGGCCCTGCGGCGGGGCGCCCTGTTCCACGCCGGAGTGCTGTGGCCGGATGGCTCCAGCGTGGCCTGTATAGACGAGCGGCAGATCTACCATAAGGGTCGTGACTACGGCAACGTGGGCTTCACCTGGACGCCCGAGGGGCGCGGTTTCCTGCTGCAGCAGTGGTCGGCCTACGCGACCGAGGGCGGCAAAGTCGGCACGGACATGGCAGCGCAGATGCTGCTGTACGGCGGCGAGGGGACAGGGGTCGCACCGGCGTCCGCGGGCGACCGGGGTCAGACCGTCCTCGGCGCCAACGGTGCCCTCATCAAGCGCGACAAGCCATGGTCCTGGGCCTTCTCGGCCTACACCTGCCCGGTGCCGCAGAACCGCTGGATCCAGGACCGCCACAACTACGTGGACGTCTTCCAGGACGACCTGGGTTTGGTCATCGGCGGCGGGAACACGAAGCTGCAGCCCTACTGGTCCACCTTTACCGTCGGGGACCCGGAGCTGCTGAAGCACCAGCCCGGCGACGAGAACCCCGACTTCGCCCCGGATATCCCCCTGAAGTGGTTAGCCGATCGGGCGGCGCTGGACCTGCAGGCGGGCCGGCTGGACCTGACCTACGGCGAGGCCCAGGCCAGCGTCAGCGCCACACGTGAACGGCAGGACCTGGTGCTGACCTATCGAGCGCCGTCGGACCAGGTGGTGGAGGCACACGTGCCTCTGCTGTGGCGCGGCGGTAAGGTGACACTGGCCGACGGACTGTCGGTGAGGCTGACCGAGGAGCCATTGGCGCTGACGGCGGCCGAAATCGGCCAGCACTTTGTCTACGCGGGGCTGAAAGTGACAGTGCCGGCCGGCGCGCGCTTGCTGTGGCCTTGCCGCCAGCATGACCCCTACACCAAGGATGGCCGCTCGGCGCTCAGCAACGCCAAATTGGTGCTCTGTCTGCCCTTCGCCGGCGGTGTGGTCGAGCAGCAGGTAAGGCTCAGCCTGGCGCCCGAGGAGCCGTTCCGCGGCCTGGTTTTCGAGGCACGCGACCTGCCCTTCGCGTTCACGGGAGAAGGGTACACCAAACGCCTGGACAGCCTCGGCGCCCAACTCCTGGCAGCCGCCAAGCCCGGCGAGAGTCTCACCTTCACCCTGCCGTCGGTAAAGCCTGGACGCTACGAGCTGCTGGCGGAGTTTGTGCTGGCCGACGTCTACGGGGTCGTGCGAGTGCTCCTGGACGGGCGGCGCGTGGGCGAGCCGTTCGATGCCTACACCCCGGGTGTGGACGCCGAGGGCGAGCGGGTGTCCTTTGGCCCCGTGGACCTGACCGAGGGGACGCACACGCTGACCCTCAAAGTCGTGACCAGGAACCCGAAGGCCAGCAAGCACTTCATCGGTGTCAAGCGCTGGCTCCTGCGGCCACTGTAGGGCTCAGGTCAACGGATCGTCCAGCGCTACCAGGAACCAATCCGGCACTTCTGCGGCCCAGACCTGTCCCAGGCCCCTGCGGTCAGAGTTGAAGATCACGTGCCGGCTGCCGGGCGTCAGATAGGGATGCGGGTGGGTGTACTGCGGGCTGGCGCAGGTGGCCCCGGTGTCGCAGAGAGGCAGCAAGCGGCCGGTAGCGATGCTGCCCACGTAGATACGGCCATTGGTGAAGTCGTCCACCACGAAGTACCGCCCGTTCACTGAGGCGGAGATGTGACCGAAGCCGAGACCACGCCACAGGCAGCGCGCGCGCTCGTCACCCGGCGCAACCAGATACACCGCCCCGCGCAGGGCGTCGCTGGTGGTCAGGATGATGCGCCCGGTGTCGCCGACCCAGCACTCGTGGCCAGTGACCGGGCCGGTGTGGGGCTTGCCGACGGGCAAGTACTGCACGGCGCCGGTCTCGATGTCCAGCACATACAGCGTGGCTCCCTGTTCACCCACCAGTTGCAGGAAGTTGTACTCCTCATCCACGATGCTGCCCCAGTTGAGCTGCACCAGCACCTGCCGCCCGTGGCGTGGCTCAAACTGCTGGTGCGGGTTACAGATGTGCTCATGGGTGTGGATAACCTCCCACGAGCCGTTGCTCAGGTCCACACGGTACAGCCCCCAGATGTCGCCCTCGACCCGGAAGTTGCCCAGGAAGTAGCGCTCATCGGGCGAGACGCTGCAGACACCGTAGCGCGTCCGCGGACAAGCGCTCAGGTCGCCGACCTCCTCCAGTTCCCACTTGGCCAGGTCCAGGCGCATCAACAGCCGGTCCGAGGTCGCGGTCCGGGTCTCAAAGAACAGGGCATCGCTGAATAGGTTCGAGGCCGGGTAGCCGTTGATGAGGCACCCAGTCGGCGCGACCTGACCGGTCTCCAGGTCGGCGATCCAGAGCTGCTCGTCGGGCTCAGTGCCCACGGCACTGCGCAGGATGGCCAGGTATCGCCCGTCGGCGGAGGTGTAGCGCTCCTCGCAGTAGACGTTGTGGCTGATGAGCGCAGCACTGGTCACCTGAACGAGACGCGCACCGACGTTTGTGTCACTGCCGCGTGCGATGGTCTCGGGCTGCCAGTGGAGCCTGAGCTGCATGGGTATCTCCGCTTCAGCGCAAGGTCACGGCCCAAGGCGTGACCGTCTCGCGGCTGAGTGTCGCCTCACAATCCGCGACCAGGCCCTTGTGGCGCACCGTGATGCGGTAGTCACCCAGGAAGGCTCGCAGCCGCACACGTCCGCGGCTGTCGGTGGTGAGGGCCTCGTCGGTCCACCATTCACCCCTCACCAGCCGCAGCAGCTCGGTGTAGACGGGCTTGGGGGACATGTCCTTGCGCACCATACCGGCCGGGGCGCCCTGCCAGGCAGCGGCGTCGCTGAAATCCCACCAGGTAATGGCCTGCACGGCCCGGTGACTGAACAGGATCCGGTACAGGCTGGTCACATAACGGGCCTGGCGCTGCTCCCCCTCGGGCGTCGTTTCCCATCCCGGGTGATGGCTCATCCAGTCGCTGTCGGTCTTCAGCGCCCCGCTCAGAACGGTCATCTCGGTGAAGTGCAGGGGCTTGCCGTAGCGGGCATAGCGTTCGCACAGCTTCCACCAAGTATCGAGAGGCGGCGTGCCGGCGTGCATGTGGCTCTGAATACCTACAGCGTCGTAGGACACATCTCTGTCGTTCAGGTATCGTAGCTGGCTGGTGTACAGCCGGGGCCAGACGTTGAAGTCGTTCACCAGCAGCTTCGCCTGTGGCCCCGCCTCGCGCGCCCAGCTCAGCGCCCGGGCCACCGCTTCCTCGTGGCCCAGGCTCTTCACCCAGGCCCCTACGCCGTTAGCGACGAGGGCCGAGACCGTCGCCTCATTGATGACATCCCAGTACTCGATCTTCCCCGCGAAGGCCGGGATGATGCTCCGCACGCGCCTTTCGAGCAGCCCCTCAACCACCTTCGCCGCTTGCGCCGGCTCAAGGCCCGCTACCTTGGCTGCCAGCCAGGCTGGCGGCACTTCGTGCCACACCAGGGGATGT
The DNA here is from genome assembly GCA_013178155.1 of Armatimonadota bacterium. Lineage (GTDB taxonomy): Bacteria > Armatimonadota > Zipacnadia > Zipacnadales > UBA11051 > JABLXH01. The sequence continues at coordinate 61,670 of JABLXH010000025.1, forward strand.
CCCTTGGCACGAATGCCGTGGGCCACGCACCAGTCGGCCATCCGCTGGAGGCGCTGCTCGGAGGTTCTGCCCTCCTCCGGCTCGTACGATCCCCAGTAGAAGGGCAGCGTGGCGTAGTTGAACAGCGCAGCGAACTGCTGCTCGTAGGCGCGGTTGAGCTTCGCGTCGGGGAGCGCGCCCAGAGCATAGGCGTTGCAGCCGAACAAGAAGGCATGGCGCGTCTGCTGAACCCGGACCTGCGCCCCCGGCACGGGACGTCCCTGCGCGTCGCGCACCTCGACCGTCAGGTCCGCCATGCGATGCAGTCGAATGCGACGGTCACAGCCGGCCAGCAGCTTCTGCTCGGCGTCAGACCGCCCCTGGGGGTCGGTGAGAGCTGGCATCAGCGACGCTCCTTCTCCAAAAACAGGCGATAGGGCAGCCATACACAGCAGGGCGAACAGCCCCACCGATAGCTTGACGAGACCCCGCGTTGGTGCTCCACCCATATGGTCGTCTCCAGCAGGGGGCAGGACGATGGCTCAACGCCGACGAACCGTTCAGAACGCAACGGCATTTCGCTGCTGATGCACTCGGACCTCTACCGCTTCCGAAGGAGGCTTGTCGCTGTGTGTGCCTGTCGTGTTCACACCCCCGCCCTGCTGACTACGGCCCTTGCCATAGTAGCCGCGTGTGCTCTGCCGCGTCCGGGCTTCGCTCAGTCCCTGGACCTCAAATCCGGGTGGCAGGCGCTCGGCGAGACGGGCAACCTGAGCGCGACGGCGACCGGCGAACAGGCGGCCCCCCTGGCCCTGACGCTGTCGGCCACGCGAGGAAGCTTCGCGGCTGTCGGCCCCGCTTTGCCCATCAAGGCGTGGCGGGGCCGGGGGCTGAAGCTGCGCGCAATGGTGAAGCTCGAACAGGCGGTGGGCAAGACCTACCTGGCGGTGGAGCTCTTGCGCAGGCGGGAATCCCTCGGGCTGCTGGCGGAGAGCAATGCCCTGACCTCCGATACGCCTGGCTGGGTCGCACGCTGGCTGGTAACAGATGTCCCCGCTGACACGCCTGCCACGCACCTGCGGGTGCGCCTGCACAGCGACGACAACAGCGGACAGGCTCACTTCCGTCAGGTTTCGCTGACTCGGCTTCCGCCCAATCAGCCGGTCATAGACGGTCCGGTACGCCCCCCGCAGCGAGGGCAGATCATCGCCCGCGACGGTCACCTTGTGGACAGCCAGGGACAGCGCATTCGGCTCTGGGGCATCAACTGCGTGGACGAGCTGGGGCGCGACTACCGCCAGATCACTCAGATCGTCGCCCGCATCAAGCAGATGGGCTTCAACGCGGTGCGGCTCCACCTCTATGACAGCCGGTTCATAGACACCGAAGCCCGGACAGCGGCAGGCGAGCCAACCTCGCGCGTCTGGCGAGAGCCAGGTCAGAGGGGCGATGGCTCACTCCCTGACCGCATGGACTACTTCATCTACCGCGCCGAGAAGGCAGGTCTCTACCTGTATCTCACCTTCGATCGGGGAGGCGCAGCCTTTGGGCCCGGTGACTACGACGTCTTGCCCTCGGCGGGCCCCGAGGACGAGGCGGCGTGGAAGGAAGCCGTGGCGGCGACCAACCAGGGCTGGGCCAACGAGCATCTGTACTTCGTGGACGACCGGCTGCAGGCCCTTCAACTGGAGTACGCCCGGCGGCAGTTGCAGCACGTGAACGCCTATACGGGTACCCGCATCGGTGATGACCCGTACGTTGCGCTGTGGGAACTCACCAACGAGAATGGCTTCCCCTCGGCCATGGTGAGCGGCAGCTACCGCCAGTGGCCGGAGTACTTTCAGCGGAAGTTCCAGCAGCGCTGGAACACCTGGCTGCGCGAGAGGTATGCCTCCCAGACGCAGCTTCTGGCGAGCTGGGGCAGTATGCAGCCGGGTGAGAGCCTGAGCGACGGCTCGATCCGCCCGGCGCCCCACATCGGCGAGGCCGCGGACTACCCCGCGGCCCGGCATGCCGACTTCCGGCGTTTTATCTACGATCTGACCATCGGCTTCAACCGAAAACTCGAGGCGGTACTGGCCACTGAAGGCAAGTGTTCACCGCGAGCCCCGGTGTCCCATGACACGGTCTTTGAGCACAAGCATGCCTGGTTTTACCCGGTTAGCCAGGGGACATTCCAGGCGATTGGGCAGTATGTCGCGGGCACTCCCGAACTGGCACGCAACCGCAGTTTCCTGGGCCGTCGGCCTCTGGACGCCTATGCCTACTCGGCCGCAACCATCGCTGACAAGCCGATGGTGGTCTACGAGAGCAACATCCACCTGCCCGCTGCCGACCGCGCTTACTACCCGATCTGGATTGCCTCCTTCGCCTCCTTCCGTGACTGGGATGGGGTGTTTTGGTACGCATGGTCTGACGGAACAGTCTACGACCAGGTGGATGCTCAGAGCTATCCGGACAACGGTCTGCGGTACGCGGCGCCGGGCCACATCTGGCACGGGATCGTGACCTCTACCGATGAGGTGAAGCTGAGCAGCCTGGGCCTGGCCGGTGAGCTCTTCACCCGGTTCATCATCCCCCCTGCGCCCGACCCGGTGGTGGTTACCGTGGGGGCCGACGCCCTCCTGGGGCCGTCCTTGTGGACCGGTGATGTGCCTCTGCCCTATCCGCCCGATGCGCCGGAGCCCTACCGACGCTGGTATGCTCTGGCAGCCACCGATATGCTCTACACCACCCGCTACCGATACTCCCTGGAAGAGCCCAGGTCCTCGGTGTCGCGGCCCCTCATCGCCCGCACGCCTGATGTCTATAGCCCCGCGCCCGGTCTGAACTATGACTTCCGGCGCGGCGTGATCACCGTGAACCAGCCCCAGGCCCAGGCGGTCGTGGGCTACACCGGGGGACAATGGCGCTTTGGGCCGGATTCCAGGGTGTCCGCCCGCGAATGCCCCTTCTTCTGCTATGGCCTCGTCAGTCAGGATGGACGACCACTGGCACAGACAGAGCGTGCCCATCTCTATTTCGCCACGTACGGCGAGAACCGCGGCATGACGCTGCGCGCGGACCCGAACGAAGTGACTGCCAACGTCCCGGGCTTCGCCAAGCTGGTGAGTAGCTGGGGATATGGGCCGCCGGACCTGGCTCGTCCGCCGCTGGACTTCCGCTGGCCCCAGGCCTTCCGCGTGAGTCCGGTGGACTTCCTGCTGCGTCCGCTCAGCGGCCCCCGGCAGCCGGTCCGCGAGTGGAGCCTCCCCGCAGGGCAGCAGCTCTTCCGGGCCGAACTCACGACCGACTAGGGCAAGGAGGCCTGTTCCATGCGACTGCAGGGCAGAGCGGCACTGATTACTGGGGCCTCGCGCGG
>JABLXH010000026.1 GCA_013178155.1 Armatimonadota bacterium
GCTTACTTGAAACAACAGAACCATATTGGTCTGGGGCTAGTCTCAATCCCTTGTTCATCAGGGCGGGGGGTACGACCCAGCGGCGAAAACGCGACTTCACGGGAAGTCGCTGACGCTGCACTTACCATGTCTCAATCCCTTGTTCATCAGGGCGGGGGGTACGACGGACATGGATGAGATCCTAATGGCCGCGCGGGATCGCCACACCGTGGCGAGTCTCAATCCCTTGTTCATCAGGGCGGGGGGTACGACAGTACCCCTACAGATAGCCACCAGCGGCCCCTCAACAGCCACCAGCAGCATAGAGTGCGGAAACCCGGTTGTCAAGGGGCGATTTTGCACTCCCGGCTTCGCCGGCCCAATTCCCTCAATCGGCCCCCAGAGGCCCCCAGCGGCCACTCAGTGGCTCTGCGGAAACCTACCCCCATTTTCGGCCCTCTGGGGGTTTCCGCAGCCCTCAGATGATGACCACCTCCGGCTCCCACCACGGCTCGGGGCCCACCTCGGTCAGGCAGATGACCTTGCCCGCACAGGCACTGCACAACGGATACAGCCGCAGACTGTCTTCCTTGCCATCCACGACCCCCAACAGCCGCCGCTGCAGTCGCTCCCGCCCTTCCGCCGTCAAACGCACCTCAAACACCGATTGTTGGACCCGATCGCCATAGTTGTCCAGGATGGCCGCAAAGCGACGCCGGCGGCCATCGTCGGGCGTATCATAGACGACCAGCCAGCGATCCACGGGGCCTCACCGCGCCATCCAGCGCCAGGGTTGCACCCCCGGCTCAGCGCCGCGGTAGACGCGGGCCAGTTGCTCCAACTGTTGCCGGATCGCCTCGCGGATGGCCAGCTTCTGCAGCACCCGCTCCCACTCGGCGAAGAAGTGTCGAAGGGCGTCGTCCGTCAGATGCAAGCCCCCTTCCGGGTGGGGCTGAAAGTCATCCGAACATAGTATCTTCAGGTTGAACAGTCGCAAGGTCATCCGGTCCACCACCGGGGCGCGAAAGGGTTCGGCCAGGTCCAGGGCCAGCGCCGGATGGCCGTAGGTTTCCTGATGCAGAAACCCCAGGTAGGGGTCGAACCCCACCGCGTCCAGTTGGGAGGTGAGCAGGTTGGTCAGCAGGGAGTAGCCCAGGGACAGGGCCGCATTGATTGGGTCGGGTGGCGGGTGTTTCTGGCGCCCCGGGAAGGACAGACCCGAGGGAGCCAGGAGTTGTGGGAAGACCTTCCAGTACAGTGTCGCCGCCTGACCTTCCAGCCCCAGCAGGGCTGCGATTTCGGTGACCTGCGGCACCCGATCCGCCAGCACCGAGAGTTCGGCGGCCGCCGCCTCGACCGCCCCCTGCGCCCCCGGCTCATCCAGGGCGTGGCGCAGCAGTACCTGGCACTGGTTATTGATCTTGGCGGCGGTGATGAGCTTGCTTTGGGTCAGGGCGAAGAGCGGATCGGTCTCGGCGGCGTACTGGGCTCGCCGGAGGTCCAGGTTATTGGCCGTGGGTGGGGTCAGTTGTCCCAGCAGCCGCCCGTGGCTGTTAATGAGCGCGAACTCGACCCCGCCTCGCAGGAGCTCGCACAAGGCCTGCGTCGTGACCTGGACGCTGCTGAGCACAACGACGCTCTCGAGGCCCTGGACTTCGACCTCACCCAGCAACCGGTCATCCTTACTGATGACCAGTTGCTGGCCCTCCTTGGTGACCTTCGCACCCGGTTCGACGACATACAGGACGGGCATGGTTACGGGCCGTCCGGGGTAGGGCCGCAGCCGGGCAGGATGGGTAGCGGAGGAATGTCATACTGCGCCTGTATCTGCTGGTCGGTGAGGCGGGTGACGCGCTCGGCGATGTGCCTGGCGTAGCGGGCGAAGCGTTGGGCCTCCTCCTGGGCCACGGGACGGAAGCCGTGGACGCTGAACATGTAGTTGCGTTCCTCGAGCACTTTCTCAAAGTCAGGTCGCCACAGGCCCTTCCTGTCCTTATGGCCCAATGGTTCAACCTCCGGCGCTCCCCACATATGCAGCAGGACGTACCCGGCCACCAGGCCGATCTTTTCGGTCCGGCCGTAGCGGCACTTCCACCGCTGTTCGACCTGCGACGGCACCTTTGACCAGTCGGGGTCTGAGGTGTCAATGCCGCGCTGCCACAGCCAGATCTGGGCCGCCAGTTCGATGATCCTGTAGTAGAGCAGCACGGCGCCGTCGTACTGCCCGCGCTGTTCGCGTCGCCGAGCCGCCAGGAGCATCCAGGCGATCACTTCGGGCCGTGGTTCCGCGGGCTTCTCTCCGCCGTAGACATCGCGCAGACGGGTCCACTGATCTGCGGTGTGATTCAGGTCAGCGAGGTAAGGCCGTGCTCCGGCCAGTTGGCGCAGGGTGGCGGCCAAGCGGTCGATCTCGGTCGTCAGGTCCGAGCGGAAGGGCTCGAAGCGGTCGATCCGGTCGGCCACCGCAGCGAGATCGCGGAGGGCCTGGACCAGGCTGCGCAGAACCAGGTCACCACTCTGGATCATATCGAAGATCAGCCGAGCGCCGTGGAAGTCGGTGGCATTGAAGCGGGCAATACCCAGGGCCAGTAGGGGCATCTGGGCACACTCATAGATGCTGTCGAGAGGCACGATGCGCATGGTCCGCGGGTCAGGCGTGACGCGGCCGTTCTCGTCCCGTTTCGTCTCCACATGCACATACGGCAGGTGCAGACCCAGCGCCATCCCGGCCATCAGCGCCGCTGCCGACATCCACTTGCGCCCACCGGTGGCGTCGAGGCCTATGTCTGCCGGAGCAACACCGCGTTCGGTAGTCAGCCAGTAGTAGCCTTCGCGGCACTTCTCGGCCAGAGCTGCAGCCGCGTCGGGCGTGTCTGGTACAGTCAGCAGCCGGAACTTGCTCGGGGGCAGCTCGAAGTGTTGGACGATGGTGTCCACCTCGCCCTCTGAGGCGGGCGTTCTGGTGGCCAGAAAGACAACGTAGTCCGGCCGCGACTGCTCCAGTGAGAAGACGATCTGTTCGGACTGGCCACCAACAGTGATCAGCATGCCCCGCGGGGCGGTGTCGTCTCCCATGCGGTCAGTCCTCCTGGAAAGCATCTTCCGGCAGCACGCAGGGCACAGCCAGTGTGTAGCAGCACTGGATGGCCTCCGGGAGGCCGGGTGCGAGACCGGTCACTGCCCGACCATAGAAAGGCTGGGGCGGGCCGTCAGTCCAAAAGACCGCCCCCGGCTCGAACTGGATCAGCGGCCGCTTGAAGGGATTCGCCCCGCCAGCGTTCTCGCCCAGCTTGCCATACTTCAAGCGCACGCGCCACCGTCCCCGGGTCGGGTCGGTGGCCGCGGGGCAGTAGCTGGAAAGCGAGACGAAACCGTTGGCTTCAGCAAGAGGTGAGAAGCCATCCCAGGGCTGGCAGTCCTGCACCTCGAAGGCCCCGATGCCCACCGACCGATCGCGCCCGAAGCCCAACAGGGACAGTCCCTCCAGCAGTTCGGCGACGCGCTCGGCCCAGGGCGGCTCCGCCCGCAGGTAGAGAGAGAGGTAGTCCAGGCCAGGGTCGCGGATGGCCATGAGTTCAGTCTGGAAGAAGGCCCCGCCTTCGGCTTCGCCCCCGGGGCCGGTGGTGGTCTCCGTGACGCGATTCAGGGAGGCATGGGGCACCTCGAACCGCTCCCAGGGGTCATCATGCCCCTTCCAGGTGGTACCGTTGCCCTGTCGAATGGACGCGAAGTCTTCGGCCGTAACGAAGCGGCTTTTGCGGCGCTCGCGCTGCTGCTTGTACTCCTCCTGACTGGCCGCTGCCTGCGCCGCCACGGGCAGAAAGGGCCGGGGCAACAGGTCACCGGGGAAGCCATCGGACAGGACAAAGGGCGGGCTCCCGTCGCGGAAGGCGGCCAGGAAGTCCTCGAGGCTCACATCCGGTAGCGCCCCGCGGGCGACCTGCCAGGCCAGGTGCCCAAAGACCGTGTCTGACTGCCACGGCGTGCCGGTCGGGGCCGTCAGGCGGAGGCGGATCCGGTAGTCTCGCACGGGTCCCTACCCCGCTTCCGCGAGCTTCCGCAGATGCTCGTGCATGGGTGTGCCGTCTTCGTTGACGATCAGGACCTCGCCATAGCCCCGCGAGCCGGACCCGCCGAGATAGTGTTTGCTGAGGAGCTCAAACCCCTCTGCGAGAACCTTGTAGTACTTGGGGACATCATCGCCCTCGAAGGTGCGCAGAGAGAAGGAGAAGTTGAAGTCACTCCCGGCCGGAATGCGCTCCATGACGGCAAGAGCCCCCTTCCTGGCAGCGCCCGTGGTGCGGCTTATGGAGACATGGGTACGTATCTCCGAGTCCACACCTGCCCTATCCCAGACGCTCATCGTGTGCTCCGTAGGCTGGCAGTCGCGGAACACCAGCCGGCTCGGAGTGACCGTATTCGCCGTGCTCCCACACCCAAAAAGCTGGCAGACGGTACACTTACCACAACTGCACGGGCCTCCCTCGTCTAGAGGTTTGTACTCTGGGCTCTGCTGTTCGAGCAGACAGCGTATCTTACCCTTCACTGATGAGCCCGGCACATACGGTACACGCGTGACCGGATGCCGCAGGATAGGGCCATCAACCTCACCCAACCCGGCCGTTTCCTCGGATGCTCCGATCCGCAAACCACTACCGAGGACTCTCAGTGTGCCACAGAATCTCTTGATAGCCATGCGCGGTGTGCTCATTGTTAAGCTCTGCTCCTTCGCTCGTTATCAGGTTTGCATTCAAAGTAGCATACCAGGCTTGCCAGGTATTGTAGCAGCCCCAGCATCTCCTCAGGCCTGCTCAGCACTAGTTCACGGTGCTTGTCAAAGAACTCCTTTACCACAGGTCTGATGAGGCCCCTTCCCAACTGATAGACAATGCGCTCGGTGTAGAAGATTCCGAAGGCTTCCTTGGCCGCATCAAAGTCATCGCGTCCAGTGCGGATTGGGGCGGTGATCCTCATGAGACTGCTGTGCATGCGCCTAAGCTGAGTCTTCTTCAGGCCTGACTCATGAAAGACATCGGCCAGCCTCTGCGCCGCCACGAAAAACAGCTCCGGCCTCAGCTTTCCGTCCGCTCCGTAGAAGGTGTCAAAGACGCACTCCGGTGGGAGCTTGCTGGGCGGCTCCGGGGCACCAGCACTGCCCCCGCGATACGACTGTCCGCCCCCGCGCTGCTTCTGGCTGCACTCGTAGCACAGGTCAAAGTCAGGTTTCTTGCGGCCACCGCACTGCGGGCACTTCGTGCCATCGGACGCGCCCCCGTCGGACGTGCCACCGAGCTGCTTCCTGATCTCCGGGTTGTCACCAAGTCTCATGAATGGTCTCTCCCCTCGTTATCGCCGCGGATGCCGTTGAGGGCGTATTCACAGACAAAGCGCAGGTAGGGCATCTCCTGGCTGTCGGGTACTGACAGCTCTCGCGCCCATTCCAGCGCCTCCGGAGGCGCTTTGTCCCAGTTCCGACGGATGTCATAGACCAGCAACGGCGCGTAACGCAGGTACTGGGCATCACAGGTCGCCTGGTACTGCTGGTAGAGACGGGCATAGCCCAGCAACCGCCGGACCTGGGCCCTGCGCAGATCATCATTGCGCAACCAACTCAGGACCTGCTCGGCCCGAGCCAGCGCCGTGGGCACCAGTTCCCACGACAGGCTGCTGCCGAAGGCCACGAAGCGGTCCTTGCCACATTCATCCTTCCCTTGCTCCAGGCGTTCGGCGGCCGCCTCCGTGGCCAGCAGCACCGGTGTCTTGTTGCCGACGAGAGCTAGACCCGCCGTCAAGGACCAACTCGCGTTGCCGCACGTGAAGCGACGGAAGTCCTCGCGCAGGCGCACAGCAAAACGGACTACCTGGTTCCACGGACCGATGACCAGCAGGTCATCGCCGCCCGAATAGACGGTGTAGATGTCCCCGATGTCCTCTGCCAGCTTCTGCACGTGGCCGGCGAACAAAGCCTCCAGGGACCGTGACAGAGTCGTCAGACGCGACACGGAGCGCCGGTCCTTCTGCTCTCCGACCTGTAGGCCCTGGCTGAACATCAGACCCAGATTATCGACGTCCGCCTTGAGATACGCGAGGGCTGGACGCCCCGTGCTCTGCTGGGCCAGGTCCCCAAACTCCATCACGCTTCCGTCGCCGTCCCGCGGCACGTGACGGGCGGTCAGCCCCGAGACGATGGGCTTGTCGGGCTGCTCGCCGCAACCCCCTTCCAGATCCAGGGCCAGGTAGGCGTTCCTGGGGATGGCGGCCTCGCTTTCGACCAACTTCAGTGTACCAAAGGGCAGGTTGCCCGGCTCGGGCAGGAAGGCGGCGTAGCGGGAGCCCACCAGCTGCCGTCCGAGCTCTCGCTGGGCTGAACATTTCGCGCAGATGGCGACCATTCGGTCTCGCACTGAAGTGGGCTCACCGGGGTACAGACCACAGGCGTCACAGAGGTCGCTGGCGTCGCCGGTGGTCAGCGGCGGCATCGCGAAGTTATCGGTCCGCCACTGGCAGTCCTCCTGCAGGGCTGTGCTTAGCGGGCGCGCCTTGCTGGCCTCCAGTCTCACGGCCAGACGTTCCAGCAAGTCCCCGAAGTCATTGAGTTCCTCGGGCAGTAAGGGCAAGTAGGCAAGGTGAGGGTGCAACTGGCATCCCAGGTGCGTCTTGACCCAATCGTCGAGTTCGGTCCCAACGTCGCGGATCGTCTGGTGGGCCTGGTCGGTCGCCGGCAGCAACAGGGTGAACCGCCCGCCCGCAGCCAAGAGGCAGTTGCACAGCGGCAACTGCAGGCGACGAAGGATGTCATGAGCGACATTTTGGACGAGAAGGCTCACGAACAGAGAGCGAGCTCGCAACTGGCGCGCCAGCCCTCCCGCCCCATGTTTGACGCTGTACAGATACTCCTGGATGCCCCCGCAGTCGCCTGTAACGAGCAAGAGATGCTCCTTGCGGTCCCGACGAGCCAGATACAGCGCCGTGGCAATGGCTGCCGTGGCCTTCAGGTGGTCGAAGAGCGAGATGTCGGGGTAGGTGTTGGTAGCGGCGGGGATGCACCAGGTGTAGTGCTCAAGGACCGACAACGCCCGGTTCAGGAATCCGAGTGGTTCGGCAACTCTGTTGCGGCTCCATGCCTCCGTGAAATGCCCCCAGAGGCTTGCGTATTCCTGCGTCAGGTCAGGCGCGTCGCTGCCCGCCTGCTTTGGAGAGAGGCCGCCTGGCGTCAGAGCTTGCAGAGGTATGAACCACTGCCCTGCCGCGCGAGGCTTGTCCTCCAGTTGCACCTCGTTGGTGATGGCCCGTAGCGGTACACGACGAAAGCTCTGGCCCTCGCCCTCCTCCAGGTCCTCCCGTTCCATCCCCGAAGACAGGCGGTCCGCTTCCGTTACCAGCCGCTCATCCGGATCATCAGTCGGGCGATGGTGATAGGCGGCGAGTCGCAAGACCCGCTCCCGGTCCAGCTCTGACGGCAAGTGCTGGAGATACTCCAACGCAAACTGCGCCGTGTACAGGGAGTGCAAGTGGGTGGCGTACCCACCCGTGCCCGAGGGGCAGATCTGCCCCCGGAGCCCCTCAGCTTCGGGCCCGATCCCCTTGCCCGGGCCGTATGCTCGCTGGCTGAACTTGCCGATGTCGTGCAGCATAGCTGCCAGTGCTACTTCGAGGTGCCGTGCCATCTCAGTACTCCTCGATCTCACAGAAGCCATGGCCGAAGGCCGTGTCTTTGCCGATGTGCACCAGACCGGCAAGGCGCAGCAGCGAGGCAAACTGCCCAACCTCCCCCGCGAACTCCGCCCAACCCGTCAAACCGCCCAGTGGCATGTTCTGGCCCTGCCGCTGACTGTATCGGACGTGGTCTCGCCAGCTCGTGGCGTCCCGCACCAGCTTTACCTCGCGTGCCTGTGCCACCAACGGGGCTGCATCAACATCGTAGGTGCCCGCACCGTGTACGCGGCACAGGAGCTCCAGTCGTCTGAGCCCGGCCGACAGGATCGCCGCGAAGTCCGGCTGTCGGAGCACCTGCCCCTCTACACGCAAGCGAGTAGGAGTGCGGAAGTGAAGGCCTAGCCGGCCAGACCGCGGCTCTCCCACTGTCGCCGTCAACACAACAGGGGCAACGGGCAGGAGGGGCTGCCGCTTGCCTCCCTCGTAGATCAGTTGGCCCTCAGGCGTGGTGATGCTGTTGACCTCAAAGGGCACACGCTCGGCGCCGAGTCCCATCTCGCCCAGGCGCTGGAGAGCAAAGACGACATAAGGGAAGTACTCCGCCGCGCGACCGAAAAGCAGAAGAGTCATCTTCAGGTCCTGATCAGGGCCGGCAGAGCGCTGCTGCCCCGGTAAGACCCGCAGCACGAAGGGGTGCGGCGCATGGGTGTAGCGTCGCATCAGGGAGGCGTGAGGGGTGATGGGAGTGTCGAAGAGGTAACCGTAGGCGCAACGCCACCCGAGAAGGCAATCCCGACACTGGACCGAGGGGTTGGCGCAGGCCACTTCACGCAGCGCCCGCCCGAAGCCTCCGCGAAGCGTGGTTCCCAGGTAGGCCGACAAGTGACCCGAATGAGCTAAGCGGACTAGAACGTCGCAGATGACGGCCCCCAAGTGCACCCCCTGGGGCATGTCGCGGTCCCCCTGTCGTGACCATGCAGGACACCGGCTTGCGAGAGCAGTGATGATTCGACCACGTTCCTGCCAGCACCTTCATGGTGCGAGCGAGAGCGTCAGCCCCCTTGCGGCAAGCCGCACACTGCACGCGCCGGCAAGGACCCCGGCTGCGTCGCGAGCAAGCGCCATGGCCAGATCACTGCCGGGGAGCGCCTCGCTCCACGGCGGATGAACCTCGCGCCCCCAGGATGCCGTGTCGGTCGGGTCCGGCCACCAGCGGCCACGCTCCCCCCAAAGCCACAGGTACTCATCGGCGGTCGCCAGCGCGACTTGCAGGCTATCCTGCAACCGCAGGACCCGCGCCCCTCCCCTGCCATCGACGAACCACGGTGAGGTTTCCAGCACGTTGTACCCATCCACATAGAGACCGAGGCCGATCTGTGCCTGCGCGCGGAACCTGGCGCGCAGCTCGGGCGCAACGAATCGCTGTCCGCCTACCTCTAGTCGCACCGCCGCGGTCTGGAGTTGCGAGAGCTCACTGAAGGTGTACGCCGACTCGGTACCGTCCACGATGGTGACAGAAGGCGTGGACGCCGCCAACATGCCTTCCACGAAGGCCGGCAGCAGGCCGTAGATGTCTACCTCAAGCCGGGCTCCCGCCGCGGCTTCAGGGTCGCCCGGCAACCCACCGTAGATGAAGTACGTGGGTACGGCGATGTCGGGGTGCTCGGCGGCTACCGCCGCCACCAACTCGCGACCCCGTCGCCGCGCCTGTTCCTGGTAGTCCGCGAAGCTGTGTCGGTCGCGCTGAGGCTGGGCGTCAAACATGAACTAGGAAGTCTCGCTGAAGGGCTGGTTATAACGCTCCGGGTCGAACAGGATGCTCTTCAGATTGCCCTGCCGGGCAAGCCAGGCGGCGATGCGCCAGTGGTCCTCGATGTTTTCCCAGGCTGGATCGTCGAACCAGTCCATGCCGCCAGGACTGGCGAGGAGGTTCAGGAAGTTGCTCTTTAGACGGGTCGGTCGCAGGGCCTGCGGGTCCGCGAGCGGCTGCGCGAACCACTCGCGCTACCACTTCGCATTGTTGGAGGCACGCCGGAAGGGGCACGCACCGGTGCTTTCCTGCGGTTCCGGGATGCGTACCTCAAGAACCACCCCGTCGAAGGGCTGCTGCTCCATCGCGGCCGGGTCGCGGCACGGGGTTGTCCCAGCCCGAGGCGATCAGCTTCTTGTCCTGTGCGTACGTGCAGGTCGCAACTGCGGGAAACAGCGCGGCGGCGAGGGCCGCCCGAAGGCAGTGTCTCTGCATGATGGTCTCCTTCATCCGGCGGTGCACCGTCTGTAACCAGAAGCAGTGCCCCAACGGCCCCGGCGCGCGGCCAGCTTTCACGTACCCCTTACCTTCTCTAACTCAGCGGTGACTGCGCCGCCGTTACCTCTGTCACAGGTCACGGGCAGACAGCCGGATCGCCCAGTCTCCCCGCGGCGCGGTCAGGGCCACCTACCCCGGCCCCATGTCCTCCAGGGGAGTGGTACTCATGTTCCAGGTGTCAATGGCGTCGGCTCCGTAGGGCTGCTCGCCCGGGAGCACCACGGAAAGCGTCCCCGACTGCTGAAAGTGGTACAGGTGGTACTCGCCGGGGCGGCCCAGGCCGCTGACGCCCGGCGGCAGGTCATGCAGCGGGACGAGCGCCTCGAAAGGCGAGGCTTCAGCCATCACCTGCTTGGGGAAGGCAATGCGAGCGGGGCTTTCCCGTGCAGTACCCCGCCCTTGGACCACCACAGGATCTCCTCCGGGTGCAGGTACGTCTCAGCGTGGCCCACGTAGCAGCCGCCCATGGTGCCCAGCCAGAAACAGCGGGCCATCTCGGGGGCCTTCAGGTACCCCCACTCGCGGGGGACATTGCCCTCGTAGCGGCACTCATCGAACAGGATCGGCTTGCAGTACTGCTCGCGCCATTGCTGCATGGAGGCGAAGTCAGAGCTCTGGATGCTGCAGTGGGCTACCCAGGGCTTCATGTGGTCATACCACCGCACGCAGTTGTGGATTCCGCGGAGGTGTCCGTAGGGATCGGCTGCTTGCACAATCTGGAAAAACCGGTCCCATTCTGCGTCCTTCTTGATTTCCATGATGTCAAACTCGTTAGCAGGTGACCACCAAACATTGCGGAACGCGGCGAGGCGGGCCACGGCATAGTGCAGGTAGCGGTCGTGGTCTTCAGCGTCCATGGAGGCGAAGCCCAAGCGGTCATCAGGATGGAACAGGATGATGTCGGCCTCAATCCCCGGGTCGCGCAGTTGCCGCCCCGGCCCTCAAAGTGCCGCCAGAAGTCCGGGTTGAAGCGCGAGAGGTTCCACTCGCGCAGCGGGTGGCCCTGATAGGGATACAGCAGTGGCTCGTTACGGTTGTACTCATACGCCTTCGGGAAGACGCACACGCGCAGCTTGTTGAAAGGGGCGCTCGCCAGCGTCTCGAGGGTCTGCTCTTGCAGGGCATCGCCCTGGTGCGCCCACGCGTAGCAGGTCGTCTCGATCTAGAAGTGCGGTGTGCCATCCGCATAGGCCAGATACCAGGTGTTGCGGGCCCTGACCGGGCCATGGTTATCCGGTGAAGCTGGGGTGCAGATGAAGGACCCGGTCCTGCCATCCAGCTCCGGGCGGTTGCTGATCGCGCGGTAGCTTCACTCACCGGGCTCACCGGGCATCAGGCGCAGCCGGTAGATGCCGTCGCCGTCATAGAACCCCTCGGGCCTCAGGACTCGCTCTCCCTGGCGGAACTCGCCCTGCAGACTGACATCCACAGACGGGTTGCCGTCGCGGGGCCCCTCCAGCGCCAACTCGAACACGTCCCATTGCTCCACGCTGCTGGCAGACACGGCAAGCCCTCCTTCTCCGGCTCCTGGCGCGCCCGGGTCACACACTGTGGTCGCAGGCCGGACAGGGCAGTTGGCGTCGCGAGGGCCGCAGGCCTGCCCGGCGGTGCGACCCTCTGGCGGACTGTCACTGCTCGGTTCCGTGAGCAACAGCGTCTAGGCATGGTGCCCAATGACTGAAGCGGCAGGCGATCACCCCTCTTGACCGCGATGGGGACGGGCGGATCAGCCGGCCCCAATGCCATCAGCTCTGCAAGGACGCCGATGCCTTCTTCCACCACCGCCAGGAACTGCCGCAACCTGCTGACGGCAGGCCGTGTGCCCGCCCCGCTGCCCATCAGAGCAGCACCCGGTGGGCCTGCGCCGACATCAGGACTGCTTCCCCGGAACGACGGACCGGTCCGCCACGTGTATAGCACGTATGACCGGGGAATGGTATATTACCCCGAGCACTCGGTTTCTGAAGGTCGCAGTCTCGACGCCACGCGGCGCATCCTTGTCTCCCCGTTCCCCGAAGACGGTGGAAGTGCGCTGTACTTGGCCGGCCACGAAGGGCCGCATGTGGACAACCGAACGGCGCGAGTGTACCGGCTACCGTTGACACTTACCGGTGGAGGCCCTGAACGGCCATGAGTCCTGCCACTGCACCCCTCGCAGCTTGCGCGCTTCTGATCCCTCTCTCCACGGCAGTCTGGGGGCAGGGCCAAGCCGTGCGGGCCCGCTACGTGCGAGTGGAGTCAGGGGCGAGCACCAGCTACCTGCACTTCGCCGAGCTGGAGGTCTACGTCAAGGGCAGAAACATCGCCGCGGGCAAGCCGGCAACGGCCTCGTCGACGATGCCGCCATTCACTCCAGACCGGGCGGTGGACGGCATCATCGGCTATGCGTGGGGGCCCGACGCCAGCTTCTGGTCGTCGGCAGGGGCCAAAGGTGGGGAGTGGTGGGAGGTGGATCTGGGCGAGGAGGTTGCCATCGACCGCCTGGTGCTGTACAACCGTCTGGACGCGGTCCCGGAGCGGCTGGAGGGTGCCGTGCTGGTGGCGCTGGCGGCGGACCGGCGGGAAGTATACCGAAGGCAACTGGACGGCAACACCGTCCCCATCGAGAGCGTGTTCGTCGAGAGAGAGGATCCGCCTGTGGACCTATCCGCGGAGTCGCTTGCCGAGCGGCGTAGCGAACTGAGCCCCGTCTTTTCCGCACCCTCGGACGATGCGGGCTACGTCATGCCCGTGGGCAGCGGAGACCTCTCGGCGATGCTGCGCTATGCGGATGCGTGGGAGGTTCATCTCTCGAAGACGGATTCCTTTGGTCCCGGCAACATCCTGTCACCCGGGCATGTGCAACTGGACTTCGGATTGAGCAACGATCAGATCACGGACTTCGAGCAGCGCCTGGACCTGAACCGGGGATCGGTATCACTCGCGATCAAGACGCCGGAAGGCGGCATCACCGCCGAGTGCTGGGGGGTCAGGGGCGCAAATGCGCTGGTGGTGGATGTACGGGACACGCGCCCGGCACCGCAGGCGAAGGTGACATTCTCCATCTGGCGGCCCGGCATGGACCTGTCGGTTGCGGATGGCGTGCTGCTGGCCCGGGAGGTGCACGACTGCGACGAGAGCGGGGGGCGGGTTGTCGATCCGGCGCGGGTGAGTCCGCAGGATCGCGTCTATGGGCTGGAAGTAGCCACAGCGCTCGCGGTGGGGGGCGACGCTGGGCTGCTTCAGGCCACGGGAGAGACCCGCGAAGCCGCAGGAATCAAGACGGTCGCGCTCCGCCCAACTGTCGAGGGCAGCTATCGAGTACTCATTGCCTGTGCGACGAGCTATGACGGCAAGGCTCAGGCCGCGGCCCGGGGTGCCCTGGACAGCCTCCTGGCGAGCGACCTGAGCTGGGTTCGCTCGGAACAACTGGCCTGGTGGGATGAGTTCTGGACGGCCTCCTTCGTGGACTTGTACGGGCGGGACGCCGACCGTCTGACTCAGCTTTGGCATGTCACGCTGTACTCCTACGCGTCGGTGGGGGAGGGGCCCGTGCTGCCGAAGTTCAATGGCGGGCCGGGTCTGGTGCATGAGGATGACCGCTGCTGGGGCTGGGGCTACTGGTGGCAAAACACCCGGGAGCTGATCTGGCCGATGTACGCGGCCAATCATCTGCGGTATGCGCAAGACCACCTTGGCTTCTACGACCGCGCTTTCATGCACTACAAGCGCCGCACGGCGGATCAGGGCAAGCTGGGGATTCGCGTGTGGGAAGACGCGCTGCCCGCCAGGCCCGGCTCTGTAACGGCGGGGAAGGTCGTCTCGAGCTTCGACCCGCAGGCCCTGGCGGCGGCGCAGGCTGACCGGCGCATGCAGAGCGTGCCCTCGGGCTACAACGCCCGCAGCATGGCCCAGGGGGCGGAGCTGGTGCAGCTACTGTTTGACTGGGTCGCCTTCACCGGCGATGCCGGGTACCTGCGCACCGTGGTCGCGCCTTGGCTCAAGGAGGTTGTGCTGTTCTACCTGAGTTACCTGAAGCTGGAGGACGACGGCCTGTACCACATGACTCCATCGGACGCGCTGGAGATGTGGTGGGAAGTCCGGGACCCCATGACGGATATGTGTGCGGTGCGTTACTGCTTCTGGCAGGCCCTCAACCACGGCGCGGACTTCGGGTATGAGCCGGAGTTCCTGCAAGCAATCCGCGAGCGACTGGATCGCCTGGCGCCGCTCCCGACGGGCCACATCAAGCGCCGGGCAGCGCGAGAAGGGGAAGTGCCCGCCGGACGTCCGGACTATGTCGGGCAGGCCGCGGACCTTGAGCCTGCGGATGACCAGTACGCGCCGATGGCGGCGTTCCTGGCCGATCCGTGCATCTACAACATGGAGCAGCCAGAGCTATATGTGATCTTCCCCTTCGGCCTCGTGGACGCGACCGCGCCCGACGCCGACTACCAGAGGGCGCTACAGGCCTTCCGGGCCCGGCAGAACCCCAACTCCGCCGGCTGGTCTCAATGCGGCATCCAGGCCGCGCGTCTGCGCCTCCCGGACACCGTGGACGTCATTATGGACCATGTGCGCCGCCACCAGCTTTACCCCTACGGGGGCTGGGTTAATGTGGCAGCGCCGCTGAAGGGCTCGAAGCTGGGTCTGAGCGACGTGCCCTATTTCGACGCGGCGGGCGTGAACGTGACCGCCCTGCAAGAGTCACTGCTGCAGTCTCACGTCCGGACCAGTCCCGAACGGACGGACCCTCTGAGCGGTGGCCCCATCTGCATCCTGCCGGCGGTGCGTGACGACTGGGCCGGGCGCTTCCGTCTACGGGCCCGTGGCGGCTTCCTGGTGAACGTCGAGTTCCAGGCGAGACGCAAGCCCACCGTGATCCGCATCGAGTCGGAGCGCGGCCAGACACTAAGACTGGAGAACCCGTTCGTGGAGTGCCGGGTGCTGCGCGACGGAGAGCAGGTCGCCGTCAGTACACACCCGGTGGTCATCGTGCCAACTCGACCGGGGGAGCTTCTGGAGTTCGTTGGAGATGCGATGCGGAATCATTGAGGGGCGAGGACGACGAGGAGGGCGAGCGGTCTCCTGTGTAGGCGGCTTGGGGGGCGGGTTATCTCTTTCGGCCTGTGTCGATGCCGGACGGGAATCATGCAGGGACAGAACGGACAACGCGCCGCGTCGCCCGGATTACGACAGTCGGTGTCGTCCCCGGGCAGCCGTATCCGCCGTCAGACAGCTGACCAAGGGCCGCGACCACGGGCAAGTGACCCCCGACACACCGCGGTTCACCGTCGGCCAGGAAGCCTGGACTCGCGGGCCCAGGGTGAAGGTCATGCCGCCGGGCGCATTCCCCTTCAGAACTCCCACGCTGCCCGCGCCGAACCGGTGGACAACACTTCCTCCAGGTAACACCCGGTCTGCGGCGTCAGCGTCTCGCCTCCGACCCCCTCGGTGCTGAAGGCCATGACGCGGTAACAGAGGACGCTGTGCCATTGGCCATCTCGAAGGCGCACCACGGCCCCCACCGGATGATCGGCGAACCAGCTCGTCTTACCCGGCGGGGGGCCGAAGTCCGCGTCGCAGTCCCGGGTGATGACCGGCAGCTGGAACCTGTTGCGCTCCGCCGATAACGGCCAGATCGCCGAGATGTTGCGGAACCCCTTCGGGTGATTCGCGGCCAGGTACGGCGTCCCGTCCGCAGCGCGGTTCAGCACCATCGGCGCATTCGAACGCAGCTTCGGATCATGCAGCACCTCGCACCAGTTCTCTCCTGCGTCCGTGGAGCGCCACACCCGGACCGAGTTACCGTTTCCATCCCCGTCCCGGGCGGTGTAGAGCAGTGCCCCGTCGGCGTCGCGCACCAGACTTGGTTCGTACCCGCCCGAGATGCCGTAGAAGACCACCGGCCGCCAGCCCCCCGATCCGCTGCACCAACGCGTCACCCCCGAGACGTTCCGGCGCCCGTCGCTCGCCAGGACCGGGTACAGCAGGTCTTCGCCGTCAGGAATGGCGCAGGTGATCCCGGGCCCCACCACCCGCCACGGCCCGTCGCCAATGAGCACGGGGTCGTCTGGCGCGCCAAGCTCCGCCTCCGTGACCGAGAACGTGACGCCGTCCCAGGCGAACTGGTAAACACACCACGACTGCTCGAACCGGTCATCCCACTTGAAGAAGCCCTCGTCATTGAGGTCGAAGTGCAGGACCTGGGAGACCCCGAAGCCGGTCCCGGCGGCGGGATGCTCCGTGCCATCGCCACGCTTCGCGCCCAGGGGCCAGAAGCCCGGGGTCACCGGATAGTGCACCGCAACCCGCCGCTTGCCCGTCTCCGGGTTGATGTCGATAGCGTTGCGAGCGCAGACAATCGGCGCCCGCGCTGCGACACTCGCAAGGTCGTCGAAGACCACGATGTCGCTGCCGTTCTCGAAGTCCCAGTGGCCTACTCCGACGGTCCGCACGTTCACCGCCACCGCTGCGGTGTGCGGACCAATCTGGAACACGAAGCCCAGCCCGTACCGGCAGGTCTGCCCTTCTGTTGACTCCGCCGGCTGGACCAGTGTCGGCCCAGACTTTGTCACCCCGGTGATGGTCAGCCTGTCCGTGGGCGTCACGGCATCGTCCCCCTTGGCAAGGGTCGTGAGACACACCGCGAGCGCAGCGGCGAGGCGCATGGCTGTCCAGTTCCCTCGCACGATATTGATGCGGAGCACGGCTATAGGTTCGCGACCAGCCGTTCGGTGTCCTACGCGCTCACATGGAGCAGCAGTTGCGCCAACAGCCCGCTGCACACTGGGCCATGACGTCCCATGAGCGTCATTGTTCCGGCTTGCTAACCGACAAGTTGGTCGAGACCAGAGCGGGGAGGCCGTACGCCGATGTGGACCTCACCAACGGGCGTATCGCTCTGCTCCGTCACGTCCTCTCCGGGGCCAAGGTCCACAACACGCATGTCGGCGCCGTATGCGTGCATCAACTGAAACTCCCGCCGGTTGACGACGCTGTTGTTGACTGCCACCACAAGCTGCAGCGACTCCGGCCCCAGGATTGGCCGGAAGCCCTCCAGTTGGACGTCCCGCTCGCTGGAAGCGATCTGTACAACGCCCTCGTTCCTCCTTGCGCCTAGCAGGAAGGGAGCGACCTTCTCTAGCTCCGCGAAGCACTGGCCAAGGGCGTGGAGCTGGGAGGTCTCGCGCCACGTTTCAGTGCGGAGCGTGTACTTTCACGCTTGGTTGTTCCACTTCAGGGAGGGTTTGTCGTAGTAGCCGTAGTAGTGGTAGAAAAACACGCCGGTGGCGCCCTCCTGGATCGCCGCCCAGGTCTGCCAGGCGCAGAAGGCCGGGGTGGGCAGGTAGTAGCCAGCCATCCAGCGGAACCACGGTGGGCGACCAGTCCACACCTGGTTGGAGCCCATCCCCTGGGCGATGACCCAGAAGGCGGCATCACCGGATCGCGCGATGGCGTAGTAGTCCTTGCAGAAGCGTCGGTAAAGGCTCTGAGCGTAAGGCACATTGTCCGGGGCGCAGCGCGGGTCGCGGCCCAGTGGGTAGATGTCGGTGCTCACCACCGGCAACCTGTACAGTTGCACCGCCCTTTCGGCCGATGCGGTCTTGTTGAACAGCATCAGAGGCGGATGGTTTGAGCCCTCCTGGCGAACCAAAGCAACACGTAGTCTGCCAGCTCCTCCACGGCCGACGGCGGCATCTCCTCGCAAAGCCCCCACGCCAGCAGGCCCCAGCGGTCCCTGAACCGTGCCGCCCACTCCCGAACCAGAGGAACGATCTCGTTCTCATGCCGCTGCTTGCGAGATTCCGCCGTGCCCACGTTCCACGGGAGGAAAAGCGGATGCCCCCCATCGGCCCAGTAGATGCGCACCCCTGCTTTCTCGCCCAGCGTCAGCAGCCGGTCCAGCTCGTCCGCGCTCAGACCGCCCCCGTTCATCCACCAGCAGTTCATGTGGTGTTCACGAAGATCGTCCAGGACGAAGTTCCATGTCTGTTCACCGTAGCTGCCGCCGTAGACGCCCAGGGGAAAGAACTGCTAGATCGGCGGTATGGCACGTTCGGGCGCAGGTCGCTCGAGCCATGCGGGTCTGTGGTTGGCGACCTCATCGGGCACGTACGCAGCGCTGGCAGTCCCCCCGAGCGCAAGCAAGGCCCCGGCCATGGCGATCAACATCGGCTAAGCCCCCTTTAGGTGGAATGAACGGCCATCGCCTGGTGGGCGCCCCGTCCTGGCCGCGCAGACGGTGCGTCTGGCGCTTACTGACACCGCCTTCTCGCCCTGGCGATCACCTGCCGCACGACGAGCGCACGGCGCCACTCTCCGGCCTCACCTCACGATGGCTTCCAGCGAATGTGTCATCGGTAAGCCCGACCTGACGCCAGCTCGATCACGTACTCGTAGGCATTGGCCTTGAGCCAGTGGTCCGGCGATTCACCGTAGCGTGTCAGGTACGGTTCAATGGCGCCAGTCTGCGTTTTCTCGAACGCCGGGAAGTTCGACAACTGGAAGTACTCGTGGACTGTTTCCTGCTCGCCCTTGGTGTCTATGGTGGTGACAGTGTCCCTGATGAGTGCAGGCTCTGTCTCGTCCACCTCGGCGATGGCCAGTGGATTTCGGGGCATGTTGCCCTGCGGCGGCTCCGGGCAGATGTTCCCGATTCAGTACAGCTTCCCATTGGAGTGGCGCAGGAGCCGAGAGAACGTGCTCGGGGAGTAGAACTGCTCGCCGTCTGCGTAACGCCAGTCGCGCACTGGTCCCCAGGTGTATCCGCCGTCCTGGCTGATTGCCAGCCAGTGCCGGCCCGGCTGGGTGACCTGGACATCTCCCTCCGGGCAGAGAGACCTCTCCACATCCGTGCTGCCCCGCAGGCATAACCACCCGGCCATCTGCGAGCTCGGCGATGGTGGGCTCCATCAGACCCCGCCCCGACCACTCCAGGGGCACGGTAGCCACGCCAGAGACCTCCCAGGCGTAATCGCCCGTGCCCTACTCCCAGGTCCCGATCATGCACCGCACGCCGCACATGGTCTGCTCGTCACCGTAAGTGCTGACGGTGGCGCGACAACAGAAGGGGTAGAGCAGCTTCCCCGCCCGGGTCACGATGGCGGTGTATCCCCCATACATGCCATTGCGTTTGAGGTACCCGGGCTGGCCCCAGTCGGACTCGTCGAAGTCGTCGCCTTCCTCGAACCGCAACAGCCGCGGCGCGGTGAAGGTTCGCCCTTCGTTTTTCGAGATGCAGTAGAAGCCATGGTCGAAGTGGCGCTCTTCGCCCTCCCACCCGGCGGCCAGCGCCTCCGGGCCTGTGCCGACGAAGACCCTCTGGAAGTCGAAGCGCAAGTCGTGGTTGCGGAGTGGATCATGGCAGACCGCAGACCAGAACTGCTCCAGCTCGAAATTGCCCTGCCGGGGGTTCTCCTGGGCGATGACCTCGAAGTCGCTGAAGGTCTCCCCGTAGTCATCCGATCGCCGCCTGGCCATGGAGACGCAGTAGTCGCTCTCGACCTCATAGGTGAGGCTCTCAGTTCGGTGCAGGCTCGACCCGCCCCACACATGGACGCTGACGGCGGGCACCTGGTACCGCCCCTCTTCGTCTTGCCTGTACGAGAAGTACATGGTCCTGCTGACCCGTCCCGGAGTCATCGGTCCTCTCCTCGTATACCCACATGCTTCGTGCCATCCCGAGTCGCCTCAGTGCGCCGTTGCCGCGCGGCGGCTGAGGCTACTCACCATGTTGCCGACTGCTTCATCGATTGGAGGAAATCGCTTCCTCGCGTTCCCAACTTCGACCGCTGCGTTCCAGCTCGTGCATGCTGCCGCTTGCACGATGCTCGCGGGTAGTATCCTGGCATCGGCCACCAATCAAGCGAAGACGACAACGACATCCCGGCGTGTGCTCATCTGTGATTCCCTTTGCCGGACACTATCTCTGTACTTACCTCATGCACTTCGATCTCAATGTATGCGTACTCGCCGCCCGGCAGGGCGTAGCGGCCCTCCCCACGGGTGGCGAGCCGGTAGGGCCCCATGGCCCGGTAATCGCCAATTGGCGTGGACCAGCGTTGCGGGAGCATGGTTCTGCCGTCTTCCGCGAGAGCCGGGCGATCGTCGGACCAGAAGTCCGCGAGAGCTCCCGAATCGTCGAAGAGCAGCACGGCATGGATAGTGTGTGTGCCGTTCGTATAGGTTGCCTCGACGCTGCGCGCGTCTATCTCGCGCCAGCGGATCGACGGGTCGAGGAGGCGCCCCGGGGCGAAGAGGCACATGTCGTTGAAGACAGTAACCGTCTCGGCCCGCATCATGTCTGGTCCGCCGAGATCGACGACGGGCACCAGCGAGACCAGGCGAATCCGCATGCTCGCACCGGATTCGTCGTAGACGTGCAGACCTTCGACCGGCAGGCCGCCGCGGGTCGCCTCCATCCAGAAATAGCGGCGGGGAGGGTCGTAGAAATTGTGCTGTTCGGCCTGGAATGGCATCCACGGGGCCGTGGCCGCTCCGCGGATGCGCCCGGTCAGCCGCGCGCGGAACCCCCGGGCGCGCTGCGTTCCGACCACGCCGGCGAAACGCAGGTAGCGCTGGACGGGGGGCGGGAGTACGGCGAGGTCGGCCTCGGTGATGTCCTGGGGATGCGTGCCGGTCATCGTCTGGGCCAGCCCGCGTTGAACCAGCCGCTCGTACTCGGCGCGCAGGCCGAAGGGACCCCAGGCAAAGGCAGCGTAGATGACAGCTGCAAGAAGGACGGTGTTTACGATCGTGCCGAACCCCGCATCACTCCAAGCTGCGATGATGGCGGTCTGCGACGCTGCCAGGCCGAAAGCCCCGACCAACCAGAACCAGCGGGGCGCGGCGTAGAGCGCGGCAACGGCAGAGAGTAGAAGCACCGCGGCCGCAAGCCAGAGCATGCCCATCGGCCGTGAAATCGGGGTACGCAACTGCTCAAACGACATGAGGTTGAAGGCCTCGGCAAAACCCAGCACGTGCATGGCGGCGTGCAGGGTGAGCAGCATCGAGAAGACGAGATGCACGCGCGGTACTCCCTTCCCCAATCATCCGGCCGACGCGATCGGGGGCTTTCGTCGAGCGGATTGCCCCCGATCCATTGCGCCTGAGAGTCCTACGGCTCCAGCAGGCCCATCCCGAACCACGCGACCTCGGAAAGTCCAGCGGGCTCACCAGCTCCATTCCAGACCCTGCGTCCGCCAGAAGCAGCGTTGGCGGCTCTGAAGGGGCGCGCCGGCGCAGGCGATATGAGCCCCCTCCGCCAACTCCACCTTGCCGCTGTCCCCAAGATCGGTGGTGTGCGCGAGCAACACCCGGCTCCGACGCGGCTGGCGAATACCAATCCCCAGGGGGTGGTCAGATACCGGCACAAGCAGCGCTTGGGAGACAACCTCGGCCCAGACGCGGACATGGCCATGGCAACCCTCCCTGGTTGGGCTTCCTCTGTACCAGCGGCCTGGCGTCTCACTTCCAGGCCCTCAGCTCTTCGCCCCCGCGTTCAGCCACTCCTCGTCGAAGATTGCCATGTCGAGATCGCTGGTCATCGGCCGCACATCGCGGTAGTGGCTGATACCCAGCAGGATCCGTCCGTCGTCCAGTTGGATGATGCCGTGGTTGCTGAGTTGGTTGGTGACGGTCTCTGTGGCGATCACAAGTGGCGGGCCCCAGGTCTCCCCGCCGTCGCGGGACACTGCTGCAACCAGCGGGTAACGCGGCTGCTGGTTGGTCGAAGAGACGTTGTTCCACACTACCAGCAGGTTACCGCTTCGCAGCTTGATCAACTGGCACATGGATTCGGGCGCGGTCAGGGGTGACGGCTCCGACGCGCTCCACGTCTCGCCGCCATCGTCGGAAGTTGTCGGGTACAGATACCCGCCCTTGATGCGGAACAGGCAGAGAAGGCGGTCGGGAGCGACTTCCACGATCCTCGGCTCCATCACCCCACGCGGGGTGTCCACCGTGATCTCGCCGCTGCGCCACCACGACTGGCCGCCGTCGTCGGAGATCATGCAGACGCCGGTAAAGTGTTGCCCCTCCCAGGAGCCCTTGCCAGGATCCGCGCGGGCCGGGTCCAGGAAGTCCCCGGCCGCCAGAATCCGCCCGCTCTCAAGCTGCACCAGGCTGACGTCGCCATAGTACATCCCGCCCCCCTGCAGTCCCTTGCCGCCAGTGATCTCTTGCCAGGGCAGCTCCCGGCCATGATCGAAGGTGTGACCGCCGTCGGTGGAGCGCCGGACGTAGACATGGCTGCGGGCGGTGAAGTAGTCGGAGCCGGCTGTCGCCACGCGGCTGGCCTCATCCACCTGGATCTCATGGCGGGTCTGCACCAGATACATGATCGCCTCACGCCCGCCGCGCAGGATGAGCACCGGCCCACCCAGGGGCCCCGCCGGATAGTCGGCCATGTAGACCTGCGGGTCAGACCACGTCAGGCCGCGGTCACACGAGTCGGAATACAGCGTCACGCAGTTGGGGGAACACTCGTCGAAGTCATAGGCGCCCCAGGCCATGCGCAGGAGGCCGTCGGCGAACTGGTGGAACCCGGGGTTCTGGTGGTAGTCCGCTCCAACCCCGCCGCGGATGAACTGGAAATACTCGAGCCGGCCGGGACTGTACCTCAGAGGCGCGATGGTCGCAATCTTCATGGAGCGGTCTCTCCTGTTTCAGGCAGTGTGCGGCCGCAGTCTCAGCTTCCGCGGCAACGTGCGTTCGTCGGGCTGCATAATCGAACAGGCCATCGGAGGAGTCAAGCGCTGTCCCTGACAGAGTGGAGCGAGGCTTACGGTCGGACGCGAGCTCACCCACCGCGAAGGGGAAGCGGCAGGTAAACTGGCGGCGAAGCTCGCTCGTCGGCGGCTGATCACCTGCGGAACCCGCGAGAGTTGAACGGGCGGGGACGTGGAATGGTGCTGCCCTGGGCACTAAGCGCGTACCTGGAGCCGGAGAAGGGCTTCAGCAAGATCGTCGGCTGGCAGGACCTGTGGGCATTCCGGTCGGTCCTCAAAGGAGCCCAGGTCGGCGAGGGAACCAGCGCACAGACGCCGAAGTGTAGGGAGCCGTCGGTACTGCTGGCTGACCCTGGAGTGAGCTCCCTGGCTATGCCCAATCTCCGCACATCAGCAGCCAGGAGAACTCAGTCAGATGAAGAGCATCATCGGTGCTGTGATCACACAAACCAGAGGCGGACGTTGCGCCATGCGAAATGCCGTGCGGGCCGCCTTCCTCATGTCCGTCATCCTCTGGACGACAGCCCACGCCGGCCCCGTTCTCCAGCGCGACCCGAAGTCAGACGAACGCCTTGACGACCCGCAACGGAAGGGTGAGACGAGAGCTGCCATGGACTACGAGGCACTCAGCAAGATCGATTTTCTTCCCGAACTGGCCAGGCTGGACCTTGAGGGCAAGGCCCAGACTATCCAGTCGCTGCTGGAGCGGAGTTTCCTCCATCGGTCGGGGCTGTTTTACTCCCTCCTGCTTATTGACGGGCCAGACCATCTGCGGCCGATGGCGCGGTCGGATATGGAAGAGATTAGTGACGCCGTGGTAGAGGGGGCCTACGCCGACAATGGCGCCACCGCCGAGGCGGCCAAAGAGGAAGGCATGACCTTTGAAAACTCCATCACTTCGGCCGGAAACTACCTGCAGGCACAGGTATGGCGCTACCAGGTTACCGGCGAGCCGCAGGCACACTCAGAGGCCCTGCGCGCGCTCGGTTCACTGCGCCTGATCTACGAGGACGGAAAGCGACGAGACCGAGCCGGCTGGTTGGGCAAACCCTATGGCCTGGTGCCAAAGGATCATTCCACTCCCGATCAGTACTGCGATGCGCTGCTTGGACTGTACCGCTTCCGCAAGGTCGCGGCTGCCGCGGAGCGTGTGATGGTGGATGAAATGCTGCGGGACATTGCCGATTTCATGACCCTGCGCAACTACCAGATATGGGACCTGAACAAGCCCGCGGAGGCGGACCCCGGGAATCTTCAGGAGGCCTACTGCAACGCGACCTACGTTCTCGCGCAGGCGCTGGCGTTTCATGTAACGGGCGAGGACCGGTGCCGCCAAGAGGCTCTGCGGCTGGCTGCGCTGAGCCACTGGCGGGAGGAATCGAATCTGGACCTATGGCGACGTCAGGGGCTAAAGCGCATGCTCATGTTCGAGCGCGTCTGCCTTGGGGGATACGTGCTGAAAGCTGCCGAGGCAATTCAGGAGGTTCTCCCGGAGGTCTTTGGTGCCACGCCGCAGCAGCAGACGGCAACACTCAGCAATCTGTGCGAACGGTGGTGGCGGTTCTGTCAGTTGGGGATGGACGGGGACGGCTACCAGCACTACTGGATCGACATTGACGTCGCCAAGGGGACCTGGCAGCCCACCGGTATTCGTCCCAACGAAAACCCTCCCTTCCCCGGCACCTTCGGCGCCTACTACTACGATGTGCGCTGGAGTGATCAGCTCTACCGCATCATGACCGGCGCGTTCACTGTCGTGGAATGTTGTCCGGAATTGCGCGATAGCACGCTGGCCTGGATCGTGGGCATCCTCGAGAAGACAAATGGTCGCCGCTTACGCTGGATGATTGACCTTGACGGAAACCAGCTCAGACCAGACATTCGCTGGATGGAGTGTGTGCTGTCCAGCGAGGCGCCTTTCCACTACCTGACGGCCTACTGGCGCGGCCGGAAGGCGGGTTGGTGGCGGTAGGTGCGAGCCTTGGCGCGGGGCAAAGCCCCGGGAGGCCGGAGAGCGACCCGTCGCCCGAAGCCCCGGCACCGACGCAGTGGTCCTGCTGCCGGTCCAAAGACAGTTACCGACCCATCGAGGGGTCCGATGCTTGTACTGCTCGCTGTTCTCATCCCGGCCTGTTCCACCGCCGCCCTGGCCCCCCAGGCCCCCGAGATGCCCGTTAC
Organism: Armatimonadota bacterium; assembly: GCA_013178155.1. Lineage (GTDB taxonomy): Bacteria > Armatimonadota > Zipacnadia > Zipacnadales > UBA11051 > JABLXH01. The sequence goes on from JABLXH010000026.1 coordinate 24,832, forward strand.
CGTCATCCGCGTCGAGGCCACCGCGGACACGGTGCTTTGCCCGGCGACGCCGACTGACGCTGCGGGCTCGGCTCCGTCGCTCCGCGTCGGCCAAGGCGGGGGCTATGCAGAGGATGGTCACCTCCTCGTTCGCTTCGATGAGCTCCCGGCGATCCCTGCCAGAGACGTCCTGCAGGTCCGCCTGGGGCTCTACCGAGAGTGGCGCGGCAACCCCTACGATGACGCGGATGAAATCGTTAAGCTGGTGGTCCCCGCCCCACGGGCTTTCCTGGAAAGTGAGGAGACCTGGCAGTCCGCCGCCGCCCACCCGGAGCCCAACCTGACGGTGCGCGACTTCCAGGCGGGAGCACAGTTAGCCGGCGTCCCAAGGAGTCGTCTGGTTCTGAGCACCAACGCACAGGGACGGGGCGAGTACAAGTACACGGACATCACCGAGATTGCCCGGGAATGGTTCGAGGGCACGCGGCCCAATGATGGGCTGCTGCTCATCACGGACTTCGCGCAGAGCGCTCCGTGGGTCGGCACGGCCTACGTCACCAGCCGCGAAGGCCCGCCGGACCAGCGTCCAGTGCTGGAGATCACCTGCGCGTCTCGGCCCCCCGGCATGCCTGAAGGACGGTGGGCGATCGTGGAGGCTGAGGGTGCGACCGAGACGGAGCGGACCGCCGCGACCGAACTGCGCAACGCCCTGCGGCGCATCTGCGGCGAGTGGTTTGAGATCGTCCCGGAGGGGTCTTTCACCGGTGAAAGGCCCGCGATCTACGTTGGCGACACAGCGCTGGCTCGGCGCAACGGTGTGCGGCGGGATTGCCTGGCAGGCGAGGAGTTCGTGATGCGGCGGATCGGCGACAGCCTCCTGCTGTGCGGCGGCAGGCCCCGGGGTACGCTCTATGCTGTCGCGGAGTTCCTGGAGGACCATTGCGGTGTGCGCTGGCTGACGCTGGCGGGCGAGGAGTATGTGCCCCTGCGCCCGGACCTGCGCCTGCCGCGAGTGAACCGGCGCGTGAAGCCTGCTTTCGTAGACCGGGACCTGCTCCCGCCACACCATTGGCCGCGCTCGGGGTGGTATGACGACACCGGGCTGAGGACGCTGGGCCGCGCGTTGGCCTTCGGGCGCATCAACGGCAGAGCGCCGGGCATCTATATGGGAACTGACGCGCCCTCCAGCCGATACGGCGGCCACACCCGCGGGAACCACCACGGTCACACCATCCGGTGGTATCTGCCGCCGGAGAAGTACTTCGCCGAGCACCCGGACTTCTACGCCCTGCGGAAAGGCGAGCGCTCCGTGATGGGGCTGTGCAAGACCAACCCGCAGATGCGGGAGCTGTACCTCAAGAACATCACGGAGATCATCGCGACCGGTGCCACCGACCCGAAGAATCCCTTCATCTTCCACATCAGTGACGAAGACGGCCCACCACAGGTCTGTGAGTGTCCCGACTGCCAGGCGGCGGATGCGCGGTATGCCGGCGCAAATGTCGGGCAGATGCTGGACTTCCTGAACTGGCTGGCGGAGAGGGGCAGGAGCGTTTGGCCGTCTGGCACTGTTCTGGAGACCTTCGCCTATAGCGGGTACGAGACGCCGCCGCCGCATGGGACCATCCGTGACGACGTCATCATCCGCTTCGCACCGATACACAAGTGCCACTGGGACCGACTCGAAGCCGACGTGAACCGTCGGGACCTGACGAACCTCAGGGGCTGGCTGAAGCTGGCGAAGGATGTGCGGATTTGGGACTACCCGCACCAGCACGGCTCGGGCGCGGAGCCGGTGTCGGGGCTGGCGACGACGGGGCGCGGGGACGCAGGCCTCAGAGCGTGGGTGCAGCAGGCGGTCGCGGATCCAGCCGTGGCGCGCGCGGGACTCCACCTGTCCCTCGCCGCGCCGGTCGCGCCCAACGAGCGTCACGGGTTCACCGCTGGCATTGACGCCTTCTGGGAGCCGAACCGGGGCGTCAGGCCACGGCTGTTCGTCTGGTGGCAGCCATCCCGCGATGCGCAGCCGACGCTCAGCGTACTGACCGACTCCGCCGCGGCCATCGTCTCCTCGGACAAGCCGACCGAACCCGTGCACGCCGTCTGGGAGCCGGGCGTCGCACGTGCCGGCGGCCTGGAGCTTGCCGGAACCCGGGGGCAGACCGAGGGCCTGCGGGAGTGGTCCTATTTACGCTTTGACCTCCAGGCCATACCTCCTGACGCGCGGGTGACTGACGCCGAGCTGGTGTTGTCCCGGGTCTGGGCGCGCGGCAGCGAAGGACCGGCGACCGTTGAGTTCCGCGCCGTGAGACGCGGAGAGACCTGGGACCCCGTGACCGTGACCTGGGAAACGCAGCCCAAGACCGACGACCGGGTACTGTTCTCTCTGCACCTGCCCCGCCCGGTGCCGGGCTACGCTGGCTATGACGGTCTGTTCCCGCAGCCAAACCTGCGAGCGCTGGTGGACAACATCCGGCTGTACCACAAGCTCGGAGTGCGAGGGGTCTTCATGGAAACCGACGCGCCGGGCCTCAACTCCGGCCTCCACTGCGACGCGGACATGACCTACTGGGTGCTCATGCAGGCCATGTGGGATCCAAGCCGCACCGCCGATGATCTTATCCAGGACTTCTGCCGCCATTACTACGGCCCCGCCTCCGACCCGATCGTCCAGTACGTAGCCCGGCTCGAACAGGCCTACGCTCGCGACCCGCATCGTCCGGCGTTCCACTTGGGCAGCTACGCCCTGCAGAGCTTCGTGGACCTGGACCTGATCACCGGCTGCCAGGCTCTGCTTGACCGGGCCGAGGCCGCCTGTGGTGCCGACGAGACACTGCTTTTGCGGGTACGCCGCGCGAGGCTGTCCCTGGACCTTCTGACTCTCTTCAACCTGCAGCGTCTTCAGTCTCAGCATCGGCAGCGGCACCAGTCATCGAGCGGCTTCCCCTTCGACCGGGAGACAGTTGAACGCAGGTACACTGCAACGCGACTCGCCAGCGTGGCCGAGCGCTACCCCTCCCGCAGGGTGGAGGTGGAGCGAGAGGAGATTGCGAAGCTCCTGGCCGCCGCCCGCAAGGCGGGGGATTGGAGACTGTGGCGGACGCCGCCGCCCGCCCGGTAGGAGCTTTGCAGCCGAGCCCGGCCCCGCCTGCGGACAAGGAATTGGCAAGGAGCCGCACCGATGCTTGTCGCATTCCTGCTCCCCATCATTGCGCTTTCGCTCGAGAGCGGTACGGAGGCTGACCCTCTGCAAGCACCCATCGACATCGGAGACCGGCGCGAGTTGTTCGTGGACCGGCTGCTGATTGAGCGGCTTGACAACGCGGCCCTGAGGCTGCACGAGCCGGTCTCAGGCGGCGTGGTGATCCGCCTGGACAAGCCTTGGGAGGGACCCGGGAACTTCCCCATGTCGGTGTTCGAGCACGGTGGCCGTCTGTTGATGTACTACCGCGCAATGAGGGTAGACACCGGGGATCCTCTCGGCGTGCTGTGCGTGGCCATTAGCGAGGACGGCGGAGAGACGTGGGCCAAACCGGCGCTTGGACTCGTCGAGTGGGGCGGCACGCGGGAGACCAACATCTGTGCCAACGAGCAGGGCCGACCGCTCATGGTCATCCCCTGGCTGAACACACGGCCTGGGGTGCCGGAAGACCAGCGCATCAAGGCCATCCACAGCGAGCCCCTGAGCGGCGAGGCACATACCGCCTATCAAGACCCGGCCGGCCCCAAGCGCCTGGTGTTCTGGGTGTCCGCCGACGGCTTCACCTTCCGCAAGCTGGACCCGCAGCCCGAGATGGTCAGCGACCTGCGCAACTGCTTTGACGGCGGAAACACCCTGTTCTGGAGCGAAGCGGAGCAGCAATATGTCCTGTACTACCGCTGGTATGAGAGCGAGGGGGGGAGGGGCTGGCGCAGCATGGCGCGCGCAACCTCGAAGGACCTGTTTCACTGGTCCGAGTCGATTCCCATGACCTACGGGGACACTCCCCGCGAGGAGTTCTACACCAACAACACGACGCCGTACTTCCGCGCCCCACACATCTACATCGCGCCAGCAGCGCGGTTCATGGAGGGGCGGCGGGTCATTACAGATGAGCAGGCGGCGGCTATCGGTTTGAAGGCCTCGCACGGGAACTTCTATGGCAACGACTGCTCCGACGCAGTCCTGCTCACCAGCCGGGCCGGGTCCACGCGGTACGACCGCACCTTCATGGAGACCTTCATACGGCCGGGCCCGGGCGCGGGGAACTGGGTCTCGCGGACCAACTACCCGGTGACTGGCATCCTGCCCGCGGGGCCGGACCGCATCCAGATGTTTGTGGCCCGCCACTATATGCAGGATAGCTGGCATATCGAGCGTCTGTTGCTGCGGACCGATGGCTTCGTCTCGATTACCGCGGCGTGGGCTGGAGGCGAAGCGGTCACCCGGTCGCTGGTCTTCAGGGGAAGCAGGCTGGAGATCAACTACCGCACCGGGGCCGCGGGCAGTGTGCGTGTGGAGATACAAGACGAGACGGACGCGCCGATCCCGGGTCGCAGCCTCGCTGACTGCAGGGAGATTATCGGCGACGAGATGGACCGAGTGGTGACCTGGCAGGACGGCAGCGACCTAAGCGCCCTGGCCGGGAGGGCGGTGTGCCTGCGGTTCGTGCTGAGGGACGCCGACCTGTTCTCCCTGCGCTTCCGCGGCTAGGCATGCCCGGCGCCTTGCCCCGGACAGCCCTGGCGTCGCCGGCTCGCTGCTCGCTCGCGGGCGGTCTGCCCTCGCCTCCTGGGCAAAGGCCGAAAAGGGGGCCGGGGGCGACCTGCCCCGACCTGACACCCCCTCGTGGGCTTTCGGAGGACTACATGACCAGTCGAACACCTGCTGCCCTGCTGATCGCTGTGGCCTCGGGCCTGGGTGCAGCCGCGCCCGCGTCGGATGGCCCTGCCCCGGCCTTTGAGAGGCCACAGCCCATCACCCTAGCAAAGCTGAGCGAACGGGAGGTCGCCGGGGTGTGTGCCGTAGAGGTCTGCGACTACGCTCCCGGCCATTACACGGGGCCGCTGGAGCCCAGCCCCCCGCACGCCGACCTGAACCCGCGGAGAGCGGTCATGGTTCTGTGGGAGGGCCACGCCCACCGGCTCGTCTTCAGCCACGAAGCCAGCTACTGCCCACTGCTGGAGCTACCCGGCGGGGAGGCGATGTGCAACCAGTTCTTTGAGGGGAACCTCGGCGAGGCCGAACTCTTCAACAACATGGGACGCAAGGAGAGGAACAGCTTCGTCGATATCCTCGAGGGCGGGCCGCAGCGCGTCTGGGTGCGCTGGACCTACTTCGCCGTCAACATGCTCGACGACTCGGCACCTCGCCTGCGCGGGTCCGAAGACTACTTTGCGTACCCGAACGGGCTTGTCCTGCGGCGGATGCGGTACGAGAGCCTGATGCCGGAGGCCGTGATCGGCTACAGCACGCAGCCGGTCGAGCTGTTTGGGGTGGCGCCGGTGGGCAAGCTCATCCGCGACCTGTTCCCGCGCGATGCCCGGGAGGGCGACTACCTCACCCACACGGCGCTCGATCTCTACAGCGACCGCCGCTACGACATCTTCTGGGGAGAGGACGGCAGGGTCCGGCGCAGCGGCGACGATGCCACGCTGGCCGCGATCTCTAGTTCGCCAGGCTGTGCTCTGGTCATGCCGTTCCGAGAGCGCCTGCTGTTCGCGATCCTGGGCCATGCCAGCGGCTTCCCGCCAGGCAGGAACCAGCTGATAGACCATTGCACGCCGGGTGCCGAGGGTGGCTGCGGGTGGGGCACGGGCCTCTGGGATCACTGGCCAATCGGGTGGCTGAACTCCCAGACTTCGCTGTGGAAGCCCGGCTCCCCCTACTCCTACAGCTTCGGATCCATCGGCCAGTTCTTTGTCCCGGAGGGGAAGCGTATCCGGTCCTTTGCGGAGGACTATCCGCGGTACTGCCAGGACATGGAACTCAATCGCTGGACAGCTGATCGGGTCTTCTACGTCCTGCTGGGCGCGGCCCAGGACTGGGACGAGATCCGCCGAATTGGTCGCGCCTGGTTGGGCAAGGGAGCGAAGTGCGCCGAACCGGACAGCATCGCCGACCTCTAGCCAGCGACGGCGCACGAGGCAGGATCATGCACCGTGCTCCCGCGCTGCGTGAGGCTTCCGACCCATCGCGCTGTGGGCTGGAGGCGAAGCGGTCACCCGCTCACTGGTCTTCAGCGGAAGCAGGCTGGAGATCAACCACCACACCGGGGCGGCTGGCAGTGTACGTGTGGAGCTCCAGGACGAGACGGGGGCGCCGATTCCCGGTCGCAGTCTCGCCGGCCGCGAGGAGATCATGGGCGACGGGATCGATCGTGTGGTGAGCTGGCGGGACGGGAGCGACGTCAGCGCCCTGGCGGGCAGAGCGGTACGCCTGCGGTTCGTGCTGCGAGAGCCGGACCTCTTCTCCATGCGCTTCGGCGACTGAACGCGAGTGGAGCTTCGAACTGGCTTCGTCGCCGCGGGGAGTCGTTGCGGAGATATCCCCGGCGCCGTCCGGGGCCGCTCCTGGAACCGAACGCGCCTTCTGCTCTCGCTGGTCCCAGGCGCAGTCGGCCCAGGAGGGCCCAGGAGTAAGCCCGATAACCATTCAGGAGAACCCCATGCACCCAACCGAAAAGAAGCGAGACTGGTGGGCTTTCTGGATCTGGGGCCTGGACTACACACCGAGAACAACGTTCATCTCCTGGCGCGTCGGGAGTTCGTATTGAGCGCCATCCAGGGGAACGCCGTACTCCGCATCACGGCGAACAGCCGCTACCGGCTCTGTCTGAATGGTGTTGAGGTTGGGCGCGGCCCCAGTCCGTCGTACCCCCGCTGGCAGTACTATTCCCGGGGCTGCACCTATGGCGGCCCCAAGGAAGTCGCCGATCCGTTCGCACTCTGTCACGATGATGACACGTGCGCGGTTGTGACGCCGCTGAACCCCCAGGATGGCACGGTCCTGACCCCGGATTTTGGGCGCAACCTGGTCGGCTTCTTTGAGCTGGACATCGCGGATTGTGCGGGCGGCGTACTTGACATCGCCTATGGGGAATCGCTGAACGTGACAGACGTGGACCGCGTGGAGCTGCGCTCGGGAAGGCAGGTGTACTCCCCCTTTGAGCGGCGTGCCGGTCGCTATCTGGTCCTGACTTTCCGCGACCTGGGCGGGCCGGTCCGAATCCGCCACGTGCGCTGCCTGCGGCAGTCCTATCCGGTAGAGCCTCGCGGCGAGTTCCTGTGTAGCGACCAGCGCCTCAACCAGATCTGGGAGGCTGGCCGCTACACGGTGCAGATGTGCATGGAGGACCACTAAGAGGACTGTCCCTGGCGGGAGCAGACACTGTACACGGGTGATTTGGCCGTGTCGGCCCCGCTATCGTAGTTTGCGTTCGGCACCGAGAACCTTGCCCGCAAGTGTCTGCGCCAGATGACGCGACTACAGGGATGCAGACGGCCTGGTTCCCATCCCGGGGCCCGCGCCGTGCAGCCTGTTCTATTCCCCGGAATATCCAGCTTTCTGGGTTCACGCCATCTGGGCGCACTGGCAACACTGGGGCGACGAGGCGCTGCAGCGCGAGCTGTTTCCCAATCTCGAGCTGCCTGGCGTGGCGTGGAAACCGAACCGCCGCCGACGGGCTGTTTCACCCGCTTGAAGGCGAAAGCCGCGGACGTGGACGCGGCACTTGTCCTCCTCTGGCCCGTCCGCCGACCGGGTCGGTGTGGACTGCCGGAAGACCGTTGCCTCTGCGCGATGAGGCTGCTGCGCTTCAAGAAGTTGCCCCACTTCTGAGCCCTTGGGAAACGGAGCACGGCCTTGTTCGCCTGGGTCTCGACGCCAGCGTCACGCCGCACGTGGTGCGTGTGGTCACGCTCTCGACTGGCGCTCCCCCGCAGAGCGGTGTCCTGCCCGAAGCTGCCATCATACCGTGAGGCCCTGGCCACTGACCCTTCTGGTGGCCGAGATCGCATCGGGCGCGGCGGTCCCTGCCGTTGGGTTGGGCGCCGCCTTATGGTCGCAAGGCCTGGACGGGACCACGCCAGTGCTGCCCAACAACCACCGGAGTATCTTATAATCTTTGATACAACACCCCCCAGTCCGGACCTTGAAGCTCCATTGGCGGTTGTGTAACTTCCCCTGGTCAGCCATGAGGGCTGCCAGGACGCTGCCTGCCGGTTCCGCTGCGGCCTTTGGTCCCTGCGCTCTGCCGGCAGCTCTCGACTGACGGCTGGACCACCAGTTGTGCCAGTAGCTGTGCGAAATCGCGGGGACAGTGCCGGGCGTGCCACAGAGGGTTCTGGCCGGCAGGCTTGAGCACAGATCGGGGGCGTACCCCGAGACCGGAGGAGGGAGGGCCCGGGGGAACTGGCGCGGGGATCGTGGTCGGGGGCATCCTGCTCCGCGAACCGGGAGATCCGCAGTCTGTCGCGGGCCGCGGGGGAGAGAGTGGCGACAGGCGGGGCCATTGGGAGGAAGTCCCCGGCCTGGGCATCGTAGATCAGCGCCGGAACCTGCAGACTGTGGCCGTCCTGCCCGGTCAGCTCCTCCCAGTCCGACCGCGTTCTCGCCGTGGCCTCGGGCTACTGCTCGTCGGCCCGGGATGCAACCACTCCCGTGGAGAAGAGGTTGTGATCGGACCGAAGGGTCGCGTAGCTTGCGCGGATAGTGTGCAGGCCGGCGCCGCAGGCGGCAGATAGATTGCTGAAGATGACCACGCCCGGGGATTCGCTGACCCCCGATTCCGCCCTGGGCGTTGCGGCAGAGGTGTTGGAGACTGCAGTGCCGTTCTGCATCTCGTGGAACCAGATGCAGTAACGCCCGTTGTCATGGGCAATGCAGTTCTCGACCCTGCTCCCATCCTGACGGCAGGAAAGGACGCCGTCGAGCTGGTTGTCGCGGAGAACGCAGCGGTCCACGAGGCCGCCCGGCGATTCGGCGAACTCCATGGCTTGCTCGGAAGTGTCGCACACCTGGAGTCCTATCATCCTGACGTGGGGTCGGCGGACGACGACTCGGCAGCGTTCGATGGTACGTTTGCCCGGCTCACCGGTGTCGTCGCCCCGGAGGATAGCACCGCCGATGGGATCAGCCCGGAACACCGCGGGCTGGGTCGCATCCGGGTATCCGCCGACGCTGAGCACCTCGTGATAGATGCCAGGCGCGATGATCACCTCGTCGCCCGGCCCGGCGGCCTGACCGGCATGGATGAGGGTCTTCCGCGGATGCTCGCGGGTGCCTGGGGCCACGTCGTCTCCCTCTGCGCTATTGACGTGGTAGGTAGCGGCAGACGCCGGCAGACAGAAAGCGGCAATGATGGCCAGCCAAAGGCAATTAGCGAAAGCCCTCTGGGGAGGGGGAGTCTGCCTGGTCCGCACAGTCCGCCTGCGGGCTGTTGGCGGCCCGTTGGCAGCTTCCTGCCGGGCTGGCGGTGACGTGCGAGATTGGCGGGGGAGCGTACTGCGGCCAAGAGCAACCGCTGGGCCGGGCACGACCGTGGCTGGACAAAAGCGCTGTCATGCTGGACACCAAGTTCCACCTCGCCTGGCTTCCAAGCCACGATGCCGACTTCCGGAAGTTCTGGAAGCGCGTTGTGTCCGAGTGGGGATGGTCCCGGGGTCCGGTGACGGGTATCAAGCTGTGGAACGAGCCCTGGAACGGGCTCTCGATTGCCGGCTGGGGCGCCGACGACCTGCGTTATCGGGAAATGTTCCTGGTTCTGTGTGAGGCCGCCCGGGAGGCCTGCCGAGAGGCCGGCACTGAGGTGCTCATCGGCGATTGCGACCCCTCTTCCAATAGCTTCGACAAGCTGTTCGGGGATGCCGAGGACACCTTCCTGCTCTACCTGGACTTGTGCTCCATCCATTACCATGGCATGGCGTGTCCCAGCACGTACAAGCCCTGGGTCAACCGCAAGGGGCCCCATGGTCGGGTACGCATCTGAGACACGTAGAGCTGGGTCGCCAACTGCGATGACCGGGTAACCACCGTCACCGCCACGAACCTGTCCACGGGCCACGATCGCGCCGTGGGGGCGTATCACAGGGCCATCGCCACCGGAGGGCACCACTGGCAGACCTTCGATTGCTTTGACGACTAGGGGCAGGTCCAGCGGAGGAACATGGTGCAGTGCTGGTCGGTCGCCGCGGCGGTGGGGGCGGTGAATCACTTCATCGGAGAGCGCAGATTCCGGGAGCTGCTGTTTGGGAACGGGCTGCCGTGGGTGATGGTCCTTGACGGCCTTACGGGACCGGGTGGCCGTCCCAACCCGGAGGACGGCACCGTGGTTGTTGTCGGGGACATCAGGGAGGCGTTTGGGGCGGACAACGTGCTTTTCCGCACCGCACGGGGCCTCAAGGAGTGGGCGCATGAGGCGGAGCTGGCGGCCCAGCTCCTGGCCCTGCCACCGGACGCGCCGGAGAACGAACGCGTGAAGCTCAGGGCTCTGACTGCCCGTGATGAGCCTCTGTCCGGCGCGAGCCTCGTCCTCCGGGCGGACGACGCCTACGCGCTGTTTGACTTCTGGGGCAATCCCGTGGAGTCGGGGCCGGAGGGGATAGTGGTGCCTCTAGACCGCCGCGGGCTCTTTCTGCGCGGCAACGGACGGCCGGGGAGCTTCGCCCGACTTCTGGCCGCTATCAGGACGGCGGGAATTGAGGGTATCGAGCCCCTGGCCAAGGCGTGCCTGGACCTGACCGCTCCCATCAGCACCCGCCCTCCTCTCCGGCTGCGGCTCACCAACGTCCTGAACCGTCCCATCCGGGGGCTGCTGCGGGTGACTCCTGGGGGACCTGACTCTGGAGCGGCCCGTCCGTTACGTCAGCTTCCAGCGCCACCAGACGCGGGAGCTCGTCTTTCGGGTCATCGGCGGCAAGCCCGACGCCAGCAACGCCTATCCGCTCAGCCTGGAGTTTGATGCGGGAGTGGATGGCCGGTCCACCCATCGGGAGGATCTGCACGTCAACTGCCACGCGCGGCGCACGGTGAGAGTGGACAGCCATCTTGGCGACTGGGAGGGCGTGCTGCCGCACAGCATCACCAGCGAGGGCGTGCAGAGGGTCACACTGAAGGAGTTTGCCTGGCAGCCCTTCAAGTCCTTCGACCAACCTGTGAGAAAGGGAGCGGCCACCGGCTTCCTGGCGTATGACGATCGGCATTTCCACTTCGCCGCCAAGGTTGCGGGTTCGACGCCGGATGAGGGGATGCTGCGCTTCGAGGCCCGCGACAAGGAGGAGTTCTTCTACCCGGACAAGTGTTACAAGCGGCAACCGGTGAGCGGCTCTCCGAGCGAGAGCTTCTCCGTGCGCTGGAGCGGCTTTGTGGTGCCAGAGCAGACGGGGCGGCGCACTCTCATCACGCTGAGCGTCGACGGGGTGAGATTGTGGGTGGCCGGTTAGAAGCTGATAGACAACTGGACCGTGCACGGCCCCGCGGAGGACGCCGGTGCAGTCCAACTTGAAGCCGGCAGGGCCTACTCGATTCGGCTGGAGTTCATTCAGAGCGGCGGAGGCGCGTGCATCTGCCTGTTCTGGGAGGCCCCGGGCCAGACGAGGGAGGTCGTGCCGGCGGGTTGCCTGCGACGGGCGCAAGCAGACGGGGCGGGTCTGCGGGGGGTACTTCCTCGGCACCGACCTCACCGGACGGTCAGCGGAGCGCGTGGACCAGCAGATAGGCTTTGATCCCTTCTCCCCGGAGCTGCTCAGGAAGGTTCTCCTGCCGGAGTCCTGGGAGATCCTCAAGGATCTCACCTGGCCGGCGGGGGTCCGTCACTACACGTACCGAAAGGACCCGGAGCTGCCCAGCGGCAACTCCCCGTACCATGATAACGTGCAACTCGCCTTCAACGTACTGCCGCCCGCGCGCAAGGACTGGTACGCGTGCCCGCCCGGCACCATGCCCGGATATGCCAGCATCGACGGCACCGAGTATGAGTACGCGCTCAATCCTTTGGTCCCACGTTACGGGGCGGCACTGAGATCTGGCGCCTTCAGTACGCTGGTATGCCCCACAAGCACCGCTGTCCCCACTCGCCCAAGTCGCCGCTGGACGGCCCGGTCTGGGACGGCAAGCTGGTCATCCGCCGCGACGCCCTTACGCGCTTTGTGGAGGCTACCCTTCCCCGGAAGGAGATCCGAGGGGTGCGCCGGGCCATCGAGGAGCGCCGGCCCATCAGGTTCTCTTTCCGCGTCAACGACAATGCCGGGCTGAGCTGCCTGGAGTGCTCCCGCGGGCGCTCCGTTGCCGGACGCAATTGCCTGGGGTCCTTCGCCGCGGACTGGGTCGAACACTGGGATAATGTGCTGGAGTCTGGCGTTCAAGCTGCGACGTCGCAATGAGCAGAGGTCCCAGACAGCTGGTCTCGCCCTCTCTGGCAACGTCGCATCGCCATCTGACGCCGTGGCAACCTGTTCACAGGAGTCCAGGACGCCAATGCCGCCAGCTCAGTCGGCCTCCTTTACAACGCTCACACCGAGTCCGCCATACGCACAAGTCAGGCCCAGCGGTGGGCGCTTTCGAAGGGCCAGGAGCGCAGGTCGCTTCTGTCGTGCAGCTGCGCCCGGGGCAACAAACCGGGCCGGTCTCCCCACTGCCGGGGAGGTCATCAGTCCGATGTACGCCATCGGGCCTGTTTACCATCTCGCCTTAGCGGCCGCTCTGACCACTGCACCCGCCGAGCCTTTGCCGCGTACGAGCTTGAGCGGTGTCTTCCCATCATGACCGGTGTGCACCTGGCTCTTGCAGGACGCGACGAGGTGGCGCCAGGGCGCCGGGTTCTCATCGGGCGTGCAGCCCCCGCCACACCTCATCAGAGCGCTCCCGGCGGCTGACGACAGCTATGTGGTGTCCATTGACGCCGATACAGTGGCTTTGGCCGGACGGACAGGGCGACTCTCTATGCCGTCTACCATTTCCTGCGCGACCTCGGCTGCCGGTGGGTGATGCCCGGCGCGGAGAGGGAGGTCATTCCACACCGGGAGCGCCTCAGCCTCAGGCCCTGCCGGATAGTCGAAGCGCCCGACTTTGCTGTCCGTGGTTTCATGTGTTCCGCGCAGGACTTCGTTCCTGATGGGGGCTGGATACCATCGGACACCATGCTCGACTGGGCGCTGCGCCATCACTTCAACGCCCCCTGGTGGGGTGGCGGAGCGACGGAACTGTACGGAGCCCACCGCAGCCACGGCCACGACCAGACCACGGGTCACTCCTACCACGCCTGGGCACCGCCCAGGCTGCTGTTCGAGAGACGTCCCGAATGGTTCCCCCTGTTGGGCGGCAAGCGCGAGCCGTACCACAGTTCGGGGCGACCCAACCAGCTCTGCCTGTCGAACCGTCACCTGCGGCAGTACATCGCCAGGCAGATGATCGCCTATCTCGAGATCCACCCGCAGAGGAAGGTCCTGGCGCTCAACGCCGAAGACGAGCCGGCGAGCTGGTGCGAATGTGAGGCCTGCAAGGCCCTGGACCGGGTCGCGGTGGACTGGACGAAGAACGGGATCGAGTGCTTCCCGCTCACGGACCGGGTGGTGGACTTCGTCAATGATGTCGCCACCAGGGTGGCCCGCAAGTTCCCCGACCGGCTCATCGAGATGTACGCCTATGGCTCCACTACCGAACCACCGGTAGCCGCCCGCTGCCATCCGAACGTGCTGGTCAAGTTCTGCATGTGGCCTATCTGCGGGCGACACCAGGTCTTCGACCGCAACTGTGAGCGTAACCGCCAGTTCGTCGCGAAGCTCAGGGCCTGGCGCGAGCGCTCCTCCCACCTGGCGGTCTACAACTGCGGTGACTATCGCTACCCTGAGATCCCGGCTTGCAGCTACACGCTCACCGCCAAACAGTTCGCCGCCCTGCGCAAGCTGGGGGTTGAGCACGTTCTCGGTGAGACGGAGAACTCGCTGGCCGGATCGGCCGCGTGGTACACGGTGCTTGGCGAATCGCTGTGGGACACGGAGACCGACCCGCAGCGGGTCCTTGCCGACTTCTGCGCGGCCGCCTACGGCCCTGCGGCCGCGCCAATGACGGAGTACTACCAGACTCTGGAGCGCGGCCTCATGGGTGCCGTCGAGGCCCAGGGCGAGCAGAACACGACCATCAACAACCTGCACACCTTCAGCCCGGAAGTGGTCGCCAGAGGCCGAGAGCTCATTGCCAAGGCCTTCGACGCCGCCGCCGGCGACGACCGGATCCAGGCGCGCATTGACCGTGCGCTGTTCAACCTGCTGTACGCCGAGACCTGTCGCATCGCCGATGTCGGTCCTCACACGGAGGAAGCCTTCCCGGGCGGCCGGGAGAGCTTCGTGCTCCTGAAGGCCATCCAGCGCAAGCGCAACATCTGCTCCGGGTGGCCATCCACGGCCGCGCGCCTGAAGGGGTTCTACGTGCCGCCCCTTGAGGCCCAGCAGGGCGAATTGCTGGCAGCTTTGCCGATCGTCTGGAAGTTCCGCACGGACCCGTCGGATGTTGGCCTGGCCGAGGGCTGGCACTCCTCCGCGCCCGGAGACACCTGGACCGACATCCGGACAGACGCCTCCTGGACTGACCAGGGGCACAGTTACCACGGAGTCGCATGGTACTCCACCGAGCTTGACGTGCATGCCTTCCCGCCCGGCCGCCGGGTGTGGCTGCTGTTTGGTGCGGTGGATGGAGTCTGTCAGGTGTGGGTGGATGGAGAGGCGGTGGGGGGCCAGGAAGAGGACCCCGGGCTGATGTGGGACAAGCTCTTTGCGCTGGACGTGAGCGCCCATGTCGCTCAACCGGGCCGGCACCGGGCCCCAGTGCGCGTGCGCAAGGATAGCCACGCCGCCGGGATCTGGAGGCCCGTGGAACTTCGGCTTGGGGCAGGCGGGTGACAGTACCCCATGGATCTTTGCCCACTGCCTTCATCAGGGCAAAGACGACTGCGGCCCGTGTCTGCCACTTGCCCAGCACCCCCGGAGGGCGGTTGACCCCCCAGCGTGGCGATGGCTACAATTGGCCCAGCGGCCGGGGCTGCATGGTCCGGCCTGAGCCCCAGGAGGCAGATAGCGGCCATGAACCGAACGTGTCCCGATCCGACCGACTTCCCCGCCAGCGACTCCCTGCAGGAGCAGGTCCGTTTCCTGCTGCACTATGCGATCCTCGCCCCCTCCAGCCACAACTCCCAGCCGTGGCTGTTCCGCATGGTCGGGGATAGGCTGGAGGTCCTGGCCGACGACAGCCGGTGGCTGCAGGTGGCCGATGCCGATCGGCGGGAGCTGTACCTGAGCGTCGGCTGCGCCCTGGAGAACCTATTGGTGGCAGCGGAGCACTTCGGTCTTGAGCACACCGTGCACTACTGCCCCGACCCGGCGGACGAACTGCTGGCGGCGAAGGTGGAGTTCAGCCCCCCGGGCGAACCGGGGGTGTCCCGGCCGCCGGAACTGTTCGACGCAATCCCGGTGCGGCACACCAACCACCAGCCTTACGATGAGCGGCTGGTGGCCGAGGAGATTCAGCGGCGGCTGCAGGATATTGTTCACGACCCCGGCGTCCACCTGTGGCTTACGGGAGATCCCCAGATCCGTGACAGCGTGAACGAGCTGGTGGTGCGGGCCGACGCCGTGCAGTTCGCGGACCCCGCCTACCGCCGCGAGCTGGCGCACTGGATCGGCCAGGGCGTGTTCGGGACCTCGTGGCTGATGTCGAAGATGGGTAGCCTGGCGGTGTCGTACCTGAACATGGGCAAGCCTCAAGGCACGAAGGACTCGGCCCTCCTGATGAGCGCTCCCGTGCTGGGACTCATCACCGGCAACGACGACCGCCGCGAGACGCAGATCCGGGCGGGGCAGGTCTACGAGCGGATCGCCCTGCTGGCGGCGAGCGAGGGCCTGTGGACCCATCCGATGAGCCAGATCATGGAGGTACCCGAGTGTCGGGTAGAGGTAGCCAGACTGCTGCCGGGGGATGGGGGCATCCCGCTGCACCCGTTCCGCCTGGGCTTCGCCGCTCCGGAGGAAACGCGGACCCCGCGGCGGCCGCTGGCGGAGGTCCTGGCTGGCGGTTGGTGAGCGGCTTTGAGCGGCTGCCGTGCGCACAGCGCCTGGTAGTCGGTCACCCGTCTGGCCGGGCATAGTTGAGGCTGGCCGTAGTGACCAATCATGGTTCGGTTGCGGGCCTTCGGTCCCCATTCTGTCACGCGAGGGGTGAATGCTGGTGCTGTTTCGACTCGTCTCGGCCGCTGTCCTGTTCCTATGGCTGAGTTTGGCGTGGAGTGCCCCGCTGGGTCGCCCCGGCACCGTGGCGACCTACACCCTCGACGCAGACCCCTCGGAACGGCCCGACTTCGAGCGTCAGGGCAAGCTCACCGTGGTCACGATGAGACTGGGAATAGGGCCGGTCGAGGCGGTGCAGGGCGTGGAGTTCCAGTGGGCCCATCTCTCCTTCTCCCGCCTCAACGGCCAGACCTATGAGGCCTGGCTGCTCATGAGCAGATGGCCGGAAGCGCGTCAAGAGCCACAGGTCATGCGGTATCTTTGGCGTGAGCCGGGCTGGCCCGATGCTGTCGAGTTCATCCACGAGGTTACTGGCGCTGCTCAGCTTCCCCGCTTATCCCTCTGGCAATACGGCTGGCCGCAATCCGTACAAGGCGGACCGCTGGGGCTGCTGGACGACGTGTTTCCGGAGGCGGTGAGATTTCAGGGCTACCCGTACAGACGAACTCAACTCGCGACCGAGCAATCCCTGGAGCCACCCCGGGACGTCACGGTGATCAGGCTCAACCCCGACCTGATCATCGGCCACATGACGCGTGACACCGATGTGCATGGGAAGCCCTACTGGGCCCTTCCTGACGGCAAGTACGAATACCGGGCGAAGACCCCGGAGGACCATCGCAAGCATTTCGAGGCCGGCTTCAACCTGTTCCAGGCGACTCCCCGAACCGACTGGCTCCTCCGCAGCAGCGCCTGGGACAACAACCTCTTCTGGCTCATGGATGACTGGCCAGCACAGCTCTACCGGTCCAACTACTGGGGTCGTGCGATCTACGTGGATGAGCCCGCAATCCACAACCGCGCTCTGGACGAGCGCGCCGACCTCGCCGGCAAGCTCACGCCAGGTGAGGCAGTTTCGGCCCTGCAGGAGAGGCTGAACGCCGCACTTAGGCCTCATATCGGCAACTACTCACAAGTCTGGATCAATGAGTTCATCGACCGTCAGTTCGGGCGCGGCGACCTGTGGATTGTGGAGCGCGATTACCCGGTGTGGGAGGCCATCTGGACGACGGCCTGGTACCAGCTCTCAGTGGAAGACGGCGTCTCCGGAATCGTTGATGAAGATGTTCCGGTGGGTGACCTCGTCGAGAGCTACAACCGGGCCTTTGGCACCCAGATTCCGCCGACGGTCCAGAACGCCTGCGCTATCCGGGTGGCGGTCCTGCGCGGGGCGGCGCGAAACTTCGGTAAGCGCTGGGGCGTGGCGTTCTACTCGCCCGCAGAGTCCCGCCTCAAGGCAACGACGATACCGTACCTGTACGACCGCGGCGCCAGCTACTTCTGGGTGTGGACGGGTTGGGTGGGCATCAGCGACAACTCCGGCCTGCCCCACAGCTACCAGCGGTACTACGCCTCTCTGGTCAGACAGGCCCAGGCAGCCAACCCCCGCCGGGACATGGATGCTCTCCGCAAAGCCGCAAAGACCTGTATCGTGATCCCCTACGGTTACACCTTCGCCCCCTACCCACTGCAGTATCTGAAATGGCTGCACCTGGAGCGCGAGACTGGCCACGGGGCGACATATCGCCAGGTGCTGACCAACGCCGCCGTCGAGGTGGAGCGCTGCATCCGGATGGGGGTTGAGTTCGACATCGCGGTAGACGATCCCACGTTCGCGGCGACGGGCTACGACGAGGTGATCTGGTGCCGGGAGGATGGCACGGTTGTCGTGCAGCGCGGAGACACGCAGGCCCCGCTTGACTCGGGGCGCGAACCTCCGCGACCGGACCTCGGCCCCGGGCCGCAGATCGCCATCGAGGTGCCCAAAGCCGTGCCCCCGGCTCCCGGCGAGATTGCTCTTAAGGCCATCGCCACGGCTGGTACTGGAGAGTTTGAGAACGGCAAGCCGACCATCACCTGGGAAGTCTATGGCCCCGACCAGGGCGTGCGCATGGCCAGCGGGGAGCAGATCAGTGTTGCCTTGCCGACGGGCGGCACCTACCGCATCCGTGCCGCTGTGGCGGATGTCTTTGGCCGCCCGGCGGTAGCCTGGACCGAGTTGGCGGTTGTCGAGAGCCGTACCGACGCGGCGAGGTTCCCGTCCGAGTGGACTTTCAATACCGACCCCGACAACGTGGGTGAACAGCAGGGGTGGCATAGGCCGGACTTTGACGACAGCCAGTGGCAGCAGGTTCCGGTCCCTGCCTGGTGGGAGATGACGTCCGTCGGGGCCTATGACGGCTACGCCTGGTACCGCGTGCGGTTCACCGTCCCTGCTGAGCTTGCCGAAAAGGAGTTGGTGCTGGACTTTGCAGGTGTTGACGAGGGAGCGTGGGTCTACGTCAACGGAGAGCTCATCGGCGAGCGTACTGCCCGTTCTACCGGGCTGGCTCCGCTGGACTTCTGGGACAAACCCTTCAGCGTGCCGGCCAAAGAGATCCGCTTCGGTCAGGAGAACCTTCTGGCCGTCAAGGTCCACGACTCCGAGAAGATGGGCGGCATTTTCCGGCCCGTGAGACTCTTGGTGGCCAGGTAGACCTGCCCAAACAACACAAAGTGCCGCACGACATACACGTAGATTGCCTTCGCAGACGATGGGAGTGAGACGATGCGAAAGTGCACTTTCTGGGCCGCATTCATCCTGCTTCACAGTGTCGGTCTTGCGGCTGGTGTCGCGCCACATCCTGAGTGGCGCAACGCCATGGTCCCGCAAGGCGAACCAGGTCCGCTGCTGACGCTGGCTCAGGATGGAAAGACCGATTACGTGATTCTGCTCCCAGGGCGCCCGACCGGGCCGGAGCAGAAGGCAGCGGAGGACCTGGCGAAGTGGCTGGGGGAGATAACCGGGGCCCGTTTCCCGTTAGTGCGTGAGGGGACGGACCCTGCGCCCACGGGGCCATGTATCAGTATCGGCCGCACCCGCTTGCGCAGCGAGTGTCGGGTTTCGCGTCCAACGACAGACCTGGGGCGCGACGGCTACGCCATCCAGGTTGCCGCACCGCACCTATTCATCACTGGTGGCACGCGGCGGGGCATGGTCAACGCTGTGTACTCGCTGCTGCAGGAGGATTTGGGCTGCCGGTGGTACATCCCGGGCGTGGACCCGGTCATCCCGAAACGACCGACGCTGCGCTTCCGGCCGGTCTTGCGGTCGCACCGTCCCGTCTTTGAGGACCGGCGTGACCCGTACTACGGCGATGTGGCCTATGACGCTGACTGGTCCATCCAGAACCGGACCTACGCCCTGACGGCGACGGTGCCCGCGTCTGCAGGCGGCTATCCCCGCTACTGGCCGTCCTTCGTACACACCTACGACGCCTTGGTGCCGCCGTCGAAGTACTTCGCCCAGCACCCCGAGTACTTCTCGGAGATCGCCGGCAAGCGCCAGCCGTTCCAGCTTTGCACGACGAACCCGGACGTCCGGCGGATCATCATTGACCAGGTCCTGGCCGCTCTACGCACGGACCCGGAGATCCAGATTGTGGACGTGTCTCCCAATGACCGCCGCGACTACTGCGAGTGTGCCCAGTGTAAGGCGATTGACGACGCCGAGGGGACGAAGATGGGGTCGCTGCTGACGCTCATCAACCTGGTTGCGGACGCGGTGAAGGAGGAGTTCCCCAATGTCCGCATCACCACCCTCGCTTACCTGGACACGGTCGTGCCGCCGAAGACGATCCGTCCTCGCGACAACGTGCTGTTGTGGCTCTGCACCGACGCCCACGCGTGGAGCAACCCGAACCTGTTCGTCTGGGAGACCGAGAAGTTCTCCAGCTCGATGAAGCGCTGGCAGGCCGCCGGGGCGAAGATGGTCATCTGGGACTACCCCTCCTCCTTCGTCTACATGCAGCCCAACATCAACCTGCATGTCGTTGCCGAGAACGTGCGCTGGTACGCCAGGCATGGGGCCACCGGAATCTTCTACCAGTGCATGCACAACTGGAACCGGGCGGCGGACCACAGCTATCTGCGCGGCTGGTTGTGGGCGCAGCAGGCGTGGAACCCGGACCTGGACACGAGCGCGCTGGTGCGGGACTTCAACTACGGCTTCTACGGCGTTGCTGCCCCACCGATGCAGCGCTATGACGACATGCTGCACGCCGCCTGGCGCGAATGGCGCCGGCACCGGGGCCAGAAGGACTACACCGGGCCCGTGGACGCAAGCTTCGCCGCCCGTGGACTGGCGCTCATGGACGAAGCAATGCGATTGGCCGGCGGTGATAAGGAACTGGTGCGGCGCATCGAGATCGCCAAGCTGCCGTTGCTCTTTGTGACCCTGCAGGCCGGGAGAAAAGGCGAGCTCGCGCCGTATCTGGCGATGGTGGATGAGTTTGAGCGTATCGCCCGGGCCGCCAACGCCGTCTTTGTGGAGAACGCCTTCCAACAGGCCGACCTGGACGCCAAGCTCACCTACTGGCGCGAGAAAGCGCGACTTGATCCGAGCAAGGTGTCTATCCAGGCGCTTGGCAACGAGTGGCGGTTCCGGCCGGACCCTGGAGACGCGGGCGTGGCCGAGAAGTGGTTCGCGGCTGACCTGGACGATTCCGGCTGGGCGAAGGTCCGCTCGGACAAGGGGAACGGCTGGGAGGCCCAGGGCTTCTCGGGACACCACGGCTATGGGTGGTACCGCCAGCGGTTCACGGTGACGGAAGAGGTGCTGAAGCAGGAGGGCCTGCGCCTGTTCTTCGGCGCGGTGGATGAGCAGGCGTGGGTCTACCTCAATGGCCAGCTGGCCTTCGAGCACACTGTGGCGACGACGGGGCTGCCTGTCGAGATCCTCTGGACGACGCCTTTCGGCTTCGACCCGCGGCCGTTCCTCAGACCCGGTGAGAACACGATCGCCGTGCGCGTCCACGACACCTTGGGTATGGCCGGCATCTGGAAGCCCGTCAGTCTGGTGTGGGGTGACACCAGCTATAGCCCAATGATGCTGGAGGAAGTGGTGCGCCTGAAGACGGCTGCCCGCTGACCGGCTGGCACCGGCACATCGCTCGTGGGCGAGGTCTCGCGGGTGAACGATGACCACCACGGTAACTTCTTCCTGGAACCCGTCGGGCGCTTCCCTGGGATCGAGGCTGACGACTCGCCGCTGCACCTGCTGTGCACCGAGTACCCCGCCGCGCGGCGGCAGAACCGGCTGCCAGCCGGTCCCTGCCGAGAGCCACCCTGACAGGCAAACTGCCTGTCCTACCGATAGCGAAGGAGGCTCGCAGATATGAACGAAAACCAGCGCACCGGCACACTTTTCATCATCCCGCACACCCACTGGGAGGGCGCGGTGTTCCAGACCCGCGAGGCCTACCTGCGCATGGGCCTGCCCAACATCCTGCGCGCCCTCGCGCTGCTGAGAGCCTATCCGCACTACCGCTTCACCCTCGACCAGGCCTGCTATGTGAAGCCCTTCCTGGAGCGCTACCCGCAGGAGGAGGCGGATTTCCGGCGCTTCATCGCGGAGGGCCGGCTCGCGATTGTGGGCGGCACGGATGTGATGCTCGATGTCAATATGCCCGGCGGCGAGTCATTCGTGCGCCAGGTGCTGTACGGCAAGGGCTACTTCCGCGAGAAGCTCGGGGTGGATGTGACCGTGGGCTGGCAACTGGACACCTTCGGCCACCACGCCCAGATGCCGCAGCTTCTGAGGCTGGCGGGCTTTCGGTCCTTCTGGTTCTTCCGGGGGGTGCCGGACTGGGACACGCCTGCGGAATTCCTCTGGGAGGGGCTTGACGGCACGCGCATCCCTGCCGTCTGGCTGCCCGAGGGCTACGCAGTGGCGCACGGGTCGCCAGCGTCGCTTCCCGAGTTCTCCGCCCACATGCAGAGCTGCTATGAGCGTCTCGGGCGCTGGTCGCCAGGGCCCGATCGCGTCGGTCCGGACGGCCCCGATGTCTGCCCGCCGGAGGAACATCTCCCGGCCCTCGTCGAGCAGCACAACCGGCAGCCTGATCAGGCGCTGCGCCTGCAACTTGCCACGCCGCAGGAGTACGAGGCGGCTGTCCACCTCGGTGAGAGCGGGCCGGTCCTCACGGGCGAGCTCAACCCGGTCTTCCAGGGCATCTACAGCAGCCGCATTGAACTCAAGCAGATCACGCACAGGCTTGAGAACCTGCTGACGACGGCCGAGGCGCTGGGCGTGTTGTTGCGCTGCGTCGGCGTCGAGACCTCGGACGACACCCTGTGGGCAGCCTGGGAGCCGATGCTGTTCAACCAGGCCCATGATCTGATGTCCGGCGTGATGACCGACGCCGTCTACGAGGACACGCTCGGGGGCTATGACTTCTCTCGCCGCATCGCCGAGCACGAGGTCGAGACCCGCCTGCGCCGCTACTGCGAGGCGGTTGACACTCAAAGCTGTTCGAGGACCTCGCCGGTGCACTGCCATCACGGTCAGGAGACCGCTCCTACCGGTCCCGAAACCGCCTCGCAGGGCGAGGGGCTGGCGCTGGTGGTGTTCAACGCGCTAGGCTTTGCGCGTACCGGTGTCGTCACCACGACGATCGGCTTCGCCCGGCAGGATGTCAGGGCCATCCGACTGACGGGCGCTGACGGCGAGCCGCTGGCGTGCCAGATCCTGCGGGAGGAGCGCTATGGCAACGGCGCGCTGCTGGAGGCCGACATTGCCTTCGTCGCCCGCGATGTGCCCGCTCTCGGGCACATCGTGTACTGGGTGCTGCCGACCGAGCCGGACGATCCCGACGCAGCGGTTCCGGGCACACCGTCGCGCGCCGGGGTCCTGGAGAATGAGCTCCTGCGCGTTCAGATTGACCCGGGCACCGGAGCGATCCTGAGCATCCTCGACAAGGTCAGCGGCCAGGAGGTCCTGAGTGCGCCCGGCAATGTCATCGTCCGTGAGGAGGACCACGGCGATCTGTGGGAACCGTACCGGCCCCTCGACGGCGGCAGCCGCATCGCGATGAAGGATGAGCACCCCGTGCCGCCGCGCGGGCAGGCCGTCTACAGCGATGAGCAGACCGGGGAGCCGGGACAGGGCGTGATCGGGCCGGTGGTGTCGGAGTTCAGCGTGGAGCACGACTTCGGCGATAAGGGTCGCTTCGCCACAATGGTACGCGTGTACTCCGGGATGCCAAGGATCGAGGTCCAGACGCGCCTCGTCAACAACGATGAATTCGTGCGCTACCGCGCACTGTTTCCCACGACCATCAAGAAGGGAAGGGTCGTCCACGAGATCCCGTTCGGGGCCATCGAACGTCCCTGCGGGATCGAGTTTCCCGCGCAGAACTGGGCGGACTACGGCGACGGAACGCACGGCCTGGCCCTGCTGAACCGCGGCCTGCCGGGCAATGCCGTCAGCGACGGGACGCTGCTTCTGTCCTTGCTGCGCAGCACCCGCATCGTGGCCTACGGCTTCGGCGGCGGCTACGGGCCAGGTATGTCCTCGGACTCGGGACTCGAGCTGGGCAAGGAGTTTACCTTCGACTACGCCCTGCTGCCCCATGCCGGAGACTGGCGCCAGACCGGCCTTTGCAGGCAGGGCCTGGAGTTCAACAGCCCGCTCCAGGCCGTGACAGCCGCCATGCACGCAGGAGTCTTGCCGGCGCGCTGGGGCTTTGTGCAGGTCCTGCCCGATAACGTCATGGTCTCCGCTCTGAAACCCTCGCGCGAGGGGAGCGCGGTGCTGCGGGTCTACGAGGCGGCGGGGCAGGCGACGCCCGGGGTCGAGGTTCGACTTCCCGGGGCCGTCCAACAGGTGCAGGAGGTGGACCTGATGGAGGACCCCATGGCTGAACTGCAATGCGAGGAGGGCATCGTCCGCTTCGATCTGCGGCCCTTTGAGATCAAGACGCTGCGGTTCAAGCTGCCACATCTGGCTGGCTAGAGGATCGTCGCGCTCTCCCCCACAACCCGAGGTCGCGGGTGTCGCCGACGTTCAGGCGACAGGACCCGCGAGAGGTCTCGCACTGGTCCCGCGGGGCCTGCCCGCTCAACGACGCGGGCACCCGCGTGCACGATACTGTGGGTATGGCCGGCATCTGGAAGCCGGTCACTCTGGTGTGGGGTGATACGAGCTACAGCCCAATGATGATGGAGGAAGTAGTGCGCCTGAAGAGGGCTGCGGACTGACCGGCCGGGGCTCACGAAGGAAGCTTTGCTCAATGATAGCCGGTACAACGCGGTCCAGCTCAGGGCAGATCATGAACCCATGGGGACTGATTCCGAATGAGCCATCTCACACTTGGGACTCTGATGCTGGCTGCTGCGCTCCCAGCCTGGGGCGACATTGGCCTGGTGACGTGGCTTCATCCGCAGGCTGATGGGCGCTTCGCGTTGGAGAGCGCCGTTCGGGGCGTCGAGGTGCGGGTTGCGACTGCCGACGGCACCCCTGTGGTGGACGCCGAGACGCTCAGGGCGGCTGGTTGGGAGTGGTCCGGAGACGGGTTCTGGCAGACGCCCCGCCGGGCGGGCGGCGGCAAGCTGCTGATCACGGTAAGCGGACTGCCCGCCGGGACGCACCAGGTTTACCTGCGGTGTTTCACCCAGCCGCGCATTCCGGGCAACCCCTGGTGGTTCATCCTGCTCCGTGGTCTAGATGATGGTCGGCCGCCTTCGGAACCGGACCGCATCGTCGCCGGCACAGGCGGCCATGACCCCCGCACCGTATATGAGACCCACCTGGGCATCGTGGGCACGGAGGAACAGCCGACCGCACAGTTGACCCTGTGGATTGAGCGCTACGAGTGGAGCGAACTCGCTCGGTTTGGCTCCATCCGCATCGAGACTGCCCCCTCGATGAACTATTCGACTACCGCAGAACCGTCGCCGGCCAACGAACGCATCCGAGCCACACTACTGGAAAACGGACCGCGCGAGGACGGCAAGCCCGTCTACGGGGTGGCCGTGGTGAGCGGGACCCTGAAGGTGCGGCCCAAGAGCTTCACAGCGCTGGAAGATCAGCCGCTGGCATCCGCGATCAGCATGTCGGCCGCGAAAGGGGAGTACGAGAGCCGACAGGTCCTCATTTACAGCCCGGCGCGCGATCTGGTCGGCGTGACAGTGGATTGCTCACCGTTGACGAGCGAGACCGGCGACGTGATCCCTGCCACGGAGTTGCTGTTCGCACCCGTCGGCTACTGTCCCTACCGCGTGCCCCATAACCTGACCGTCCACGGCTGGTGGCCGGAGCCGATTCTGACCTTCCTCAAGCAGTTCACCATTCAGGGCGGGGACGTGCAGACTCTGTGGTACCGTGTGCATGTGCCGCGGGATGTGCGGGCAGGAGTCTACCGCGGCACCGTCACCGTCAGGGCAGAGGGCGCTCCCGCCTGCACCGTGCCCGTCGATCTTCGCGTGTGGGACTTTGCTCTCCCCAAGTGGCCGCGATTGCGGGTGGTTGTGGGCTGCAATCGGGTGGGCGAGTTCGAGATGAGCTATGGGCTGAACCCGAGCACCATCTACGGCTTCGATGACCGCTGGACCGAGGAATTCCCGAGGTGGGCGGAGGCAGGGGTAACGGCCATCAACCTGGCCTACATCTGGGGCAAGCAGATGGACCCGCAGACGAAGTTGCCCACCGACGCACAGCTCGATGAATGGGTGACGCAGATCCGCAGGCGCTATGAGGCGGCTACGAGGGCAGGTCTGCGTGACGCCTGCTACGTCTACCTGTTTGACGAGGCCACCGCCGAATGGGACGCGGCCATGCAAATGGTCTCGGGCCGCCTGCGCCAGGAGTTCCCCGACCTGCTGCTCTTGACAACCGCCCACCGTGCCTGGTACCCGGGGGCGACGGTGCAGGACGGGGGCGCCACCATCGAAGACATCAACGGCTGGTGTCCCGCGACCTTCCACTACAACTACGAGGAAGCCGCAAAGGCTCGGCGTCTGGGCCGGCAGGTCTGGTGGTACACCTGCAACTCGCCGGAAAAGCCCTTCGCCAACATTCTCATGAGCCACCCCGCCACGGACGCCCGGCTGCTGATGGGGTTCATGGCCTTCGCCTACCAGACCGACGGCTTCCTGTACTATGCAACCGCCGGCGGCACCTACGAGAACCGGCCGGCGATCACCGAAGGACCCTACACGCAATGGGCGATTGAAGACAACGCCCACAACCACCTCTACCAGAAGGGCCCGGACGGGCCGCTGCCATCACTACGACTGGAGGCCATGCGGGACGGGCTGGAGGACTACGACTACCTTTACCTGGCCCAGCGCGCCCAGCGGGATTTACGGGAGGTGGATGTGACTACCCCGGAGCTGGAAGCTCTGGCGCGTGAGATCACGCCGTACTTCGCACCAGGCAATGGGCTTGTGGAGAGCTTGACGGAATACAGCGAAGACCCGCAGGAACTGGAGTCGGCCCGGGAACGGGTGGCCCGGTACGTTGAGGAGGCCCAGGCACTGCTTCAGGAGTTATGAGCCGGCCGAGAGAGTGGCGGAAACTTACTGCGTCGCCCTTCGGCCTGAGCCAGGAAGCGAGGTGAGCGGGGTAGTTCGGCCCCCAAGACCGCCACAGGCTTTACCGTAACCCTTACTCCGTCGTCGCCAGCACATGTCAGGTCATCCGGTCCAAGGCGAATCCCGGGTGAATGTGGACTGTGGGCAAAGGCTCTGACCGGCACCCGACGGCGGGACGCCGCGCCTGCTGGTTTCAGGCTCTCGGCCCAACATGCGGAGGTTGGAGTGTTGTGCAGGAGGAAGTATCTCCTGCCGGCAGTTTCAGGCCCCATTGACAGCGAGGCATGCGATGCGTGTACGTGGAGAAGGGGCATAGCGCCATCCATGATGCCCCAGGCCATCGTTGTGGGAGCTGGTCTGGGTGGTCTCGCCACAGCGGCTCGTCTGGCGCGCGCGGGCTATCGCGTTACTGTGTTCGAGAAGGACAAGGTCCCGGGCGGGCGCTGCGGACGGCTCGAGGCCGACGGCTACCGATTCGACACGGGCGCCACACTGTACCTCATGCCGTATGTCTTTGAAGAGCTGTTCTCCTACCTGGGCACCGCGGTATCCGAGCACCTGCAACTGCATCGCGTCCAGCCCACCTACCGGATCCACTTCCAGGACCAGTCCCACCTCGACCTGACACCGGACCTTGTCGCCCTCCGCGACCAGCTCGAGGCCTTCGAGCCGGGAGCGTTCGCCTCGGCGCTGCAGTTTCTGGCCACCGGCGCCCGCTACCACGCCGTGGCGCTGCAACGCTTTGTGGGGCGCAACTTCCGCCGGTGGTACGAGTTCTTCAACCCCGTGAACCTGCCCCTCCTGTTCCGCGCCGGCGCGACGCGGAGCCATCTGCGCCTGGTCAGCCGCCATTTCCGCGATCCCCGCCTGCGGGCTGCCTTCTCGTTCCAAAGCATGTATCTGGGCCTGAGCCCCCTGGAGGCCATGGCGACCTACGCGCTACTGCAGTACTCCGAGCTCTGCGAGGGCGTCTGGTTCCCTCGTGGCGGGATATACGAGGTGATCCTCGCGATCAGCAGTATCGCGCAAAGCCTGGGGGTACGGATTGAGTTCGAGACTCCGGTGACAGCGATAGCCGTTGCCGATGGGCGCGCCGACGGTTGCGTGCTGGCGGACGGGCGGACCGTTCGTGCCGATGTGGTGGTAGCCAACGCAGACCTGCCCTATGTGTATGGCAGGCTCCTGCCCGATGACGGTGAGGCCGCACGGCTGGCCAGGAAGCGGTATACCTCATCGGCGCTCGTCTTCTGTTGGGGACTGCGCGGCAAGCCCTCCGCGGCGCTCCTGCATCACAATGTCTTTGTTGCCGACCAGGAGTACCGCGCCTCCTTCGATCGCATCTTCCGGGACCACACCCTCCCGGACCGACCATCCTTCTATGTCTGTGCGCCGTCACGCACGGACCCGGGCATGGCACCAGACGATGGCGACGCGCTGATGGTGCTGGTTCCCGTGGGCTGCCTGAACGAGGCTGCCGGGCAGGACTGGCCAGCGCTGCACAACAGAGCACGGTGTGCCGTACTGGAGAAGCTGTACGCACTCGGGCTCGACGTGGCGAGCGCCCTCGACTTTGAGGCATCCTGGGGACCCCGCGAGTACCAGTCTGACCTCAATCTGACCCGGGGCTCGGCTTTCGGCCTAAGCCACAACCTGAGGCAGGTTGGGTACCTTCGCCCTCACAACCGCCACCGGCGCTACCGCAATCTGTACTTCGTCGGCGCCAGCACACATCCGGGTACGGGGTTACCACTGGTGTTGCTCTCCGCCCGTCTGGTGTGCGAACGTATACTGACAGAGCAGGGCAACGGCAGGTGAGAAGCAGATGACTGAAGGGCCGTGCCGGGTGCTGGAGGACCACATCGCCGTGGCAACGCAGGCTCTTTCAGCACGAGCGCCCTCTTCGTCCCCGTCCTGCGCGGCGGGGGGGCTGTCGCAGGACGTGGAAGTGTGTCGTTGCGTCACGGCCACTCACTCGCGCACTTTCTACCTCGCCTCCGCGCTTCTACCCCGGGCGAAACGCGAGGCGATACGCTGCCTCTATGCCTTCTGTCGCACCACCGACGATCTGGTTGACCTGGCCGGCTCCGACCCGCATAGGGAGCTGATGCGCTGGAGAGAAGCCGCTCTCGGTGCGACGGACTACCACGACCACCCGATACTACGTGCCTGGCACGAGGTCCGCGTCCGCTATGGCATACCACTGCTGTTTGCCGCCCAGCTCATCGACGCCGTAGGTCTAGACATGGAGAGGAAACGGTACGCGACCTTCAGCGAGCTTGCCGACTACTGCTACGGTGTGGCCTCTACGGTCGGGCTCATGAGCATGTGCATCATCGGCTACGAGGACCCCGCTGCCGTCCGATATGCGGTTTGCCTCGGGATGGCGTTACAACTGACTAACATTCTCCGGGACGTTGGCGAGGACTGGGGGCGGGGGCGCCTGTATCTTCCGGCCGAGGAACTGGCGTGCTTTGGTTTGTCGGAAACAGACGTTGGTGCCGCCTGCGTGGACGACCGCTGGCGCGACTTCATGCAGTTCCAGATCGCCCGGAACCGCCGGCTTTATGAGGAAGCCTGGCCAGGGATTGCGCTGCTGCATGCAGACGGCCAACTGGCGGTGGCCGCCGCCGCTCGGCTCTATGCCTCCATATTGGAGGATATTGAGCGCCATGACTACCAGGTCTTCCAGCGACGCGCCCGTGTGACCACAGTGAGCAAGCTGATGCGGCTGCCAGGGATCTGGAGCGACCTGCGACGGTTGCGCACCTCAGCACGCTCGGGCAATGGACAGGAACTCAGGCGGAGACCATGAGCAATCCGGTCCTGAGCATCCCCAATCTGGCCATCGCGGTGCAGTTGCTCGTCTGGTCGGTGAGTTGGCTCACTGCGGCCACTCTCGGCCTGTGGAGAGCGCGGTCCGACCACTGGCGCACCTTCTGGCTCGTTTCGGGTGTCTGGTGTACCGCGAACTCGGCTTTTGCCCTTGCCGGCTTGCTGGCGCCCTTGAGCAGCACCGTCGCCCTGAGACGTGCACTCCTGATCAACGCGGGACTGGACCTGCTGTACATCGCGGCTGGTATCTGCCTGTTGTCTCGGCCCAACAGGAGTGCCCGGGGGGCTGGGCTGGCAGTCGTAATCCAGGGGTCCTTCCTGCTTTTCTTCGATGCTCTGCACGCCTGGCGCCTCTCACCGCCTTGACCCCAGGCCTTCATAGGTTCTCCCGCGCCAGGGCACCCGGCCCCGTCGGTGCCACAGGATAGACCGTGCCAGGGCCAGGAGGGTGAGCGTCACGGCGGGCGGCGTCAGCAGCGCGTACCACCAACCGAGGCCAAAGCGCGCGGCACAGAAGCCGTAAAGACCCGCTCCCTGAAGCCCCAGGATCAGCCCGAACCAGTCACCGGTGGCGGCGGCGGCCCAAGGCACCAGGTAGGCCAATGCCAGCAGGACGACGACGACGATTGCGCCGGTAACGCCCCCGCAGATGGGGACACCCGTGCGGCCGAACCCCCGCAGCGCGTCGGCCAACCCGCGGTACATCCGGACCGAGAGCGTCCGAGTCGCGTCCGCGATCAGCACGCCGCGGCCCAATCGCTTGGCCCAGCGGGCCAGCGCGACGTCCTCCAGTAGAGTGTCGCGGACCTGTTCATGGGGTCTGTGCTGCCGATACTCATCGACCCGGAAACCGATGACCTGGCCATTGGCAAACGCGAATGCCTCTCGCCTGTCGTTCTCAGCGCGAGCCAGGGGCAACAAGGAAAAGACGCTGAACGGCACCATGGCCGTCAGCATCCCGTCGCCCGCACTGGTGGGAGCGAAACGGGGAAGTGCAGTGATCAGCACGGCGTCGGTACCGGCCATCATGGACATCATTTCAGCCAGGAAGCCGGGGCCGGGAGTGACGTCAGCATCCAGGAACAGCATCCAGTCACCGGTGGCCCGCAGCCCCAGTTGGTGGCAGGCCCAGCACTTGCCCACCCAGCCTTCGGGCTTGCCAGGGGCACGGAACCACTGGGCGCCGAACTGCGCGGCATGGGCCTCAAGCCAATCGTCCGTGCCATCGTCGGACGCGTCGTCACACACCAACACTTCCCAGGGCGCGGGCTGCTGCGCCGCGAGCGCCGCCAGGATCGTCGGCAGATTGTCACGCTCATTGCGAACCGGTATGAGTACCGAGAGGCGCAGGCCCTGCGCGGGCGGGTCCGGCCGCCGATGCCTCCAGTAAGCCACGTTTGCCAGCAGCACCACCGTCTGCACCAGCAGCAGCAACGCCGCAACCGCCAGCAGAGCCGTCATGCGCTCTCGCCCCCGGTGCCTGGTCGCCGCAGGTAAAGGCCGACACAGAGCAGTCCAGTGCCGAGCGCCCAGATAATCGCCGCCGGAGCCCGTCCGTGCAGCAGCGCCAGTCCCGCGGGCAGACCTCCCTGCACGACATAAAGCCACAGTGAGTGTGGCGAACGGTCCGGACGCCAGACGCCCGACAGAACCGTAAAGAGCCCCGCGATTAGCACGGAGACGGTGAACCAACCTGCGAAATTGGTGAACGGAATTCCGTAGTACGGCCCGGTGTCATGCCATTGCCACGCCGCAAAGCCTGTGGTCATTGCGGGGTCCAGAACAAGGTCCCACAGTGTGACCAGGACGCCTGCCAGGACTGTTGCCCCAAGCGACTTGGACACAAACTGTCGCGCCAGGTGGATGCTTGTAGACGTCACCATGAACCAGGCGAGGGGTATGGTTACCGGCAGTCCCCCCACCGCGACGCCCAGGAAGGGAGTGTAGGAGTAGCTTCCGTAGGGGAAGCCGGTGGCGATACAGAGCCATTCACTGCCTCCCCCGACCAGAGCGCTGAGCGCCAGCAGTTTCAGCACCCTACGGCCTCCCTGGCCGGCCGCCATGACCAGGAAGGCGGCACTGGTACCGATCAGGATGTTGGCCTGGGCCACTATGCCGGCCAGACGGGCGAAATCCATAGCGGGCGTCGGGAAGTGGAACCGCAGTGTGGCCGTGCCCAGCAAGGAGAACACCACCAGAGCGAAGTTGGCTGCGATGAGCCAGGAAGCCGCACGCCGCCAGCCTGTCCCACTCATGGCTGCAGTCCTTGGCTGTCTCTGAGCAGCTCCGAGCAAGCCAATGAAGCTGAGATGAGGACCAGTGCCATCCCGCCGCCCGGGTGTGCACTGCCCCCACAGAAGTAGAGTCCCTTCAGCTCGCGCGACCGGTTGGGGTGCCGCTGGAAGGTGGCTACGAGGCCATGGGAAGCCGGACCATAGAGACTGCCGCGGTGGCTGCCCGTGCACGCCGCGATCGCCGGAGGGGTCAAGATACGCTCACTCACCACCCGCGGCGCCACGTCGACGTTCAGCGCAGACTTGAGCCTGAGGAGAATCGCCGAGCGGACGACCTGAGTCTCGTGCTCCCACACCTGACCCAGGTCCGGCGGAGCGTTGACCATCACGAACCAGTTCTCATGCCCTGAAGGGGCATCCGCGGGGGCGTATGAGCAGGACCGGTACAGATACACCGTCGGATCAGCAGGACAGCGTCCTCGGCGCAGTTCGCCAAACTCCCTCCGATAGTCGTGCGAGAAGAAGATGTTGTGTGTCTCCAGGTCAGCGAACTCACCCCGCACTCCCCAATAGAACACGATGGCGGAGGTTGATGGGTCCCGGCGGCTATGACGGCGCCCGGAAGGCAAGGGCCAGCCGTCAAGCAGTTGCTGGTAGGTCGTGTTGACATCAATGGCGGACACGACGGCATCGAAGCGTCTCGTCTGCCCGTCAACCATCACGCCCCTGACCTGGCGGCCGTCGTGGGCAATGCCCTCCACACGCGCCCCCGTGAGAATCTGCACCCCCTGGCGCAAGGCAAGTTCGCGGATTGCCTCCACCAGGCGGTAGGTGCCACCGCTCACTGTACAAGCCCCGAGGCGGTGCTCCACGTGAGGAATCAGCGCCAGGGTGGCCGGGCAGCGGAACGGGTCAGACCCGGTGTAGGTAGCGTAGCGGTCGAAGAGCTGGACGACACGGGGGTCACGGAAATACCGGGCATGCAGGCGGTGCATGCTCTTGGCGAACCCCAGATGGGGAAGATGCCGCAACGCCCAGAAGCCCTTCTCCCGCGACACTCCACGGCCGTAGGAAAGCCAGCCGGACAGCGGGCGAAAAAGATAGAAGTCCGCCGCCAGACGATACAGCACCTCGCTGTGAGCCATGAACCGCAGCACCGATCGCGAGCTATCGGTCGTGGCCGCGGCGACCGCGGCACCGAAGGTCTCGACGTCAGGGCACGACCTGAGCACAGTGCCGTCGGTGAACTGGTAGCGGCAGAGCACGGCCAGGGGATGAAAGTCCACGCAGTCGGCGCGGCGCTCCTTGAGGTCAGCGAAGAGAGCGTCGACCACGAACGGCATCGTCAGCAGCGAAGGCCCGGTGTCAAAGCGAAACCCATCGCAGATAAGCTCACCCGCCTTGCCGCCAACAGCCTCGTTTTGCTCAAAGACCGTCACCTCCATCCCAGCTCCGGCCAGCCGCGCCGCTGCGGCTAACCCGCCAAGACCCGCTCCAATGACCGCCACCTGCATCGCGTACTACTCCGGTAGCTCTTCCCGGCCTTTGAGATGAGCTGCTAGTAGCTCGAGTCCCGGCTGGAGCCAGGGAGCCCAGTGGTCACGGCCAGCGCTCACCAGGAGTTGGTCCAGGGCGTGCCAGCGCCATTCGGCCACCTCCGTGGGGTCCGGTGTGGGCTCGCCGTCATACGGTCCAGCCAGCACGAAGCAAACCTCATGCTCCGCCCCCGCATCGCCATCCACGGCGTGATACTCAAAGCATCCCACTACCTCCAGATCGGCACTGATACCCAGCTCCTCGCGCAGGCGACGGGCGCCGGCCTGCAGACATGTTTCGCCCGGCAGCGGATGACTGGAGCAACTGTTCTCCCAGTGCCCAGCCCACAGACGCTTCAGTTGACTGCGACGGCAGAGAAGTACCTCCCCGCGGGGATTGTGGATCAAGATCATGAAGGCCCTGTGACGGACCCCCTCACCATCGTGAGCGGCGCGGGTTTCCAGGGTGCCAATAACCTCGTCGGACTCATTGACAATGATGACGCGGCTCTCCATGGTCACCTCCCCCGGCAATGCCCCGGATGTTCCCCGCTCCGTGGCAGACACCTCTGTTTCCTGGTGCGTCAACGACAAAGAGTGTCACGCACGCGTGCCGCCTGGCTCGCGATCTGTTCCCTATCATCTTGGCTCAGACGCCGAAGGTTCCGGACTTGCAGCACCATCCTCGGGTTGTTGCGAAGAGTACCCTCGTGCCGAGCAAGGAAGTCCCAGTACAGCGTGCTGAAGGGGCAGGCTCTCCCACCGACTGTCACGGCCGGATCGTAGCGGCAGCCCGCACAGTAGTTGCTCATCCTCTGGAGGTACTTGCCTGTGGCCACGTAGGGCTTGGACGCCATCAGACCACCATCGGCAAACTGCGACATGCCCAGCGTGTTGGGCAGTTCCACCCACTCCACCGCGTCCACGTACACGGCCAGATACCACCGATGGACCTCGCTGGGCGCAACCCCAAGCAACTGCGCCAGGAGGCCCGTTACCATCAGCCTTTGAATGTGGTGAGCATAGCCGTACTCCAGCGTCTGCCGAACCACCTCATGGAGGCAGTTGAGATCGGTGTCGGCAGTCCAGTAGAGCCTGGGCAAGGGCCCCTGGGCCCCAAGCGCATTGCGCTGCGCGTAGCCGGGCATGAACCGCCAGTAAACACCGCGGACATACTCACGCCAGCCCAGGATCTGCCGGATGAAGCCCTCTACCGAGGGAAGCGGCGCATCCCCCGACCGCCAGGCTTCCCCGGCCAGCGCGATGGTCTGACGCGGGTCAAGCAGCTTGAGGTTCAGGGGCGCCGAAAGCCGCGAGTGATAGAGCCAGGGCTGACCCGTCCACATGGCGTCCTGGTAAGGTCCGAAGGACGCGAGACGATTGCTGACAAAGTCCTTCAGCGCGGCTTCGGCATCTTCCGGTGTCACGGGCCAGTCGAAGTGCGCCAGACTGCCGGGATGCCCGGCAAAGCGTTTCTCGACAAGGGCAATGACCTCCCGCGTTGTGGCATCCGGGGTGAAGCGCAGGGGTGGCGGAACAGTGGATGGCCCCTCGCGGCCAAACCCTTGGCGATTCTCGGCATCGAAGTTCCATCGCCCGCCCGCCGGGCCGTTACCTGCCATCAGCACACCGAGGCGTTGGCGCATCTGGCGGTAGAAAAACTCCATTCGCAATTGCCGACGGCTGGCGGCGTGCTGCTCGAAATCCTCAAGACTGCATAGGAAGTGCCGGTCCGGTCTGATCTCCAGGGGAATAGCGAGGCGGGCCGCCGTGCTCTGGAGAGCCTCTCGCACCCGCCATTCGCCGGGTTCGACAACAACCAGTCGTTCGGGTCGCAGCTTTCGCACCGACACAGTCAACTCGTCGCGGAAGTTGCCGCGAGCCCCCGCGTCATCCAGTTGTCGGTACTCCACTGTCCACCCTGCCTGACGCAGACGGTCCCGGAAATGCCGCATGGCACTCAGAAACAGCGCGATGCGCGCCTTGTGGGACCACACATATTCGGCTTCTTCGGTCACCTCCACCATCCAAACCCGGTCGTACGAAGGGTCAAAGCCGTCGAAGGCAGAGGACCTCGCGTCAAGCTGGTCACCCAGCACCAGTACCAGATTACGTGTCGCTCTCGTCCGGGTGTCCATGGTCGGCGCCTTCTGAAGCCAGAATCACGATGCCGAGGTATCCATCAACGGTGACCCAGTCGCCGGTGTGGATGAGCTCGGTCGCCTGGGGGACGCCCGTGACGCAGGGCAAGCCATACTCGCGCGCGATGATGGCGCCATGGATCAGCATTCCGCCGCGGCGCTCCACGATGGCCGCGCACAGCGGAACCACAAAGGTCATGGTGGGATCGAGGGCATCACACACCAGTATCTCGCCGGCCCTGAAGTCAAAGAGGTCCGCCGGTCGGTGCACCACACGGCAGTGGCCGCTGGCCAGCCCGGGGCCTGCGGGCTGACCGATAAGCTGCCTGGCGCGGGAGATCAGCCCCGTCTGCGTCTTGGCTGTGGACTCTACGGGTTCAGGCCGGTAGGCCGGATCTCGCAACGCCGCCACGACTTGCTGCGCCTCCAGCAGCTCCGGCGACAGGCCTGTTCGCGCCGTCAGACGCCGGCGTCCCTCCTCCAGCGCGCGGTTCACCTCCGCCTCGATTCGCCCGAGGTAAATGTTGTCGTCGTCACGCAGCCGGTAGCTCGCTCGTGCCAAGTCCAACAGGTCGGATGCGCGGGCACGCTCGGCACCCGCGAAGTGAGCAAGGAATCCCTCCTCAAGGGCAGGGGTGGCGATGGTCGGCGCTGGCACGGACATCGCGCCTTCCCGCGCCGCCTCACGCAGAAGTCTCAGCAGGGCTGAGCGGGCAGGGCCCGGCTGGCTCACGCCGTCCGGAATGCCGACCTGCTTCGCCAGGTCGTCCAGGTCCGCCGCAAACTGGTCGGGCAGTTCGTCACTCGTCCCGTCTCGCACCGCAGCCAGGCTCCGGTCCTCCCGCAACTGCGAGACCAGAGCCGCCATTGCCTGGTTGCGCTTCAAGCTCGCCAGACCGCCACTCGAAAGCAGGGAGATAAACTCGAAGGGGTCATCCGGGCGTACGGTGTCGTTGTACACCTGGCCAAACAGTCGGGCGCCGTGGGCGAACGGGATGAGCTCATCCCAGTAGATCCCCTTCCACCTGGCGAGCGTTTCCAGGCGTGCCTGCAGCTCGTCTGCGAGCTGTGGGTCGCTCAGGTCAGCGAGAGACACAGCCGCCATCCCCTCAGCGGCGGCGACCATTGCCGGTATCAGCTCCCCCTCGATGCGCTGCCGCAGTTTCTGCAGGTTGTCGTAGCTCCGGCGCAGGCTAAGGTACCAGGAGCGCTGGCCGTCTTCGGCAGCGTGGGTGGTGACCGGTCGGGACTGCAACACGAAAAGGCGCTCGGCGGCATAGGTCCACTCCACATCCTGCGGGCAACCGAACAGGTCCTCGCAGCGTCTCGCCAGTTCGTAGACCGACACCACCTCGCGCTCGTCCAGCGGAGGGGTCGCGGCCAGCTCGGCCGGCAACGCCTCCAGCCCAACGCCGTTGCCCGATGGCCGCACAGCCGCAAGTCTCTGGGGGGCATGGTGGCCGACCAGGCGTCCAGAAGCTCGATCCAGCACCCAGCGGTCAGGCTCCACGGTGCCGTCAACAAGGCCCTGATTGAGGCCGTGGACGGCTTCTACCATTGCCCGAGTGCCGTCCGTCGGATGCACAGAAAAGACAACCCCCGAACGCTCACCCGAGACGAGCTGCTGGATCAGGACGGCCATCGCGCTGCGCCCAACATCCAGGCCAAGCTCCTGCCGGTACAGGAGCGCTGCGTCGGACCACAGCGAGGCCCAGACCAGCCGCACGTGATCCAGGATCGCCTCGACGCCTCGGACGTTCACATACGACTCATGCAGACCTGCGAAGGAGGAGCCAGAGGCGTCCTCGTCCAGAGCCGAAGAGCGCACAACCACGGGCACTTCCGCCCAGCGTTCCCCGATCCCGTCCGCCAGAGCCTGGCGCAAATGGGGCGGAAGCGGGGTATTCAGGAACATATTACGGATCCTCAGAGCCGCGTCCCACATTTCCTCCCAACGCAGATCCTTGAAGCGCTTTCGCTCCAACTCCAGATGAATGCGCCCACCGAGGCCGGTTCCTGTCAGGTGTTGACGGTACGCCTCGGCGGTGACGACCATGCCCGGGGGAACAAGGAGCCCGGCCCGCACCAGGCGTGACAGCGCGAATGCCTTCCCGCCCACTTGTGCCCGGTCGGTCTCACCAATCCCTCGCAGGTCCACAAGCAGCTTCATCGGGCGACCTCGTACACCATGACCTGCTGGAACCGCGTCACGACGTGGTAGGTACGCACCTGGACACGGACCAGGGCACAGGTTGGCGCATCCACGAAATCAGCAAGCTGCGGGTGTCTGGCCAGGTACACGGCGCGGGCCTCTGCCGCCTGATCGGGGGGCACCTCCTCGGCCCGTCCCACCGCTGTCGCCGCCATCGCCCGGCGGAGATCCGTCTCGTCGCCGCTGCGATCATCAATCAGCAGGGCGACCTCTCCGTGGCATTGCAGGTTGGCAAACTTCCGCGTGTGGCGGGAAGTCACAAACAGCAGTTGCCCCAGGTCCGGCGTTGCTGCGAAGGCCACCAGGCTGCAATACGGGTGCTCGCCGTTGTAGGTCGCCAGCACTGCCAGGCGCTGAGTGGCTACCAGTTCGCGTAGCCGAGCTTCCATCTCCTCTGTGATCACTCGGACCTCCCCCTTCGAGACCCGTTTCCGCAGGGCGTTCGCCCCGGACATCCCGAGTCATCTTCGGGAGTGGTGGTCGGAATCCTCCGTTCACAGCGGCCGTCCCCGCGTCCGCGGACCCCTCCGATGCGCCACAGGCAGACGCAGGGCGCCGTGGAGGTAAGGCTTCAGGCAGGATGGAAGGGGGTGACACGACCCGGGACCAGTGTGCCGTGGTTGTTGGCGGTGCACCCCCAGCCACTGGGGGCGCACCGGCAGGCCGACCAGGAGGAGGTTGCCTGATGGCGAGATTGGGTTGTGTTCTGTGCCTTGTCTTTGCGGTCCAACTGGGCACCGCGTACGCTGAGCCGGTAGTCATTGACTGTGGCAACAGGGCCTTGCTGATGGCTCAGCCCCCCGGCCCGCCGGTTATCCAGACGGGCAGCGTCGGCGGACTCGACGCCGGCTATCCGGGAGACGCCGCAGAGCTGCTAATCTCCAGCGGTTCAGCAGGCAAGCGATACTACGGCACTCCTGACGCCGCATCCGTCACCGTGCGAACCACGGGAG
Source organism: Armatimonadota bacterium (assembly GCA_013178155.1). Taxonomy (GTDB): domain Bacteria; phylum Armatimonadota; class Zipacnadia; order Zipacnadales; family UBA11051; genus JABLXH01. The sequence continues at coordinate 63,325 of JABLXH010000026.1, forward strand.
TGCCGCTGACCGTGGCGATCCAGTACCGAGCCTACAAGTACGGCACAAGCCGGCTGGAGGTGATGTGGGACGACAGTGCCCTGCAGGTGCTGGACTGCCGGTCGGCGAGCGAGGCGGGCGAGATGCGCGCAGTGGAATTCCGCCTCACCGACCAGCAAGCGGCGGCCGGACGGCATCTGCTGACGCTGGCCGAGCGAGGCGGTACTGACGGGAACTACGCGACAGTTGACGCCATCGCATTCGATGGTGATCCGGGGCTGGTGGTCATCACGAACTCCGGCCGGGCCCTCCGGCCCGCCGCCTCACCCCGCAGGCCTGCGGCGACCTCCGACACAACGAAGCGACCGTTGCGGCTGGCTGAGAGTGCTGCGCTCTTGCGGGCCGACTTCAGCGCAAACGACAGCACTGATCTTGCCCGCGGGTGGCAAGTCACGGGCAGTGATGGCGGTACGGCTTGCCTCTGGGATGGGGCACTATATGTGCCCACCCCTCCCCGGTTGGTGCATTCTCTCTCCTCGCCCGTGCGTGGCACAAGCGGCACCTTTGCCCTGCGACAGGATGTGCCCTTTCCGGCGGCCGGTACGCTGCTTGCTGAGCTCAAAGCGTATCCGGAGCGCGACACCGCGGCCATCCTGGTCATGTGCGAGCGCTCACAGGGGCCGGAGAAGCTCTATCTGGCACGCTTCAAGGGACAGATTGCCCTCAGCGACGGGAAGGCGGTCTGGAACCTGTTGCCCGCCGACGACCAGTTTCACCTCATCCGCATTGATTTCGCGGAAGGCATCGCGAGGGTCTGCGCTGATGGCGAGTTGGCGAAGACGGACGTACCTTGGCCGGACTTTGACCGCGTGAGTATCGGCCATGCGCAGCCATACGACGGCTACGGCATCGGTGTGGCTGTGCGCAGCCTCTTTCTCACCGACGCCGCAACCACTCCCGTTCGGGTAAGAGTGTTCAGCGGTGCACAGCCCAGACGCAACCTGCCGCTGGCAGTGAAAACCGACCAGAGCGAGTGTGAACTCGTGACTGATGACTGGGGCGAGGCTTCCATACCAGTGCCCCCGGAAGGTGGGCTCCTGCGAGTTGTCGTCCGCGAGGCAACTGGCGAGAGGTGCATCGGCTTCACCGCCGTGCCCGGAGACACCTGGGTCTGGGATACGGCGGTGCAGACCCCCGGGCGCACCACGGCCCCTGCGGGCCCACACTCTTCGGCCCCCACGCAGGTCTGGCTGGACCTGGGCGGGCGCGGCACGCCAGTTGGGACCGGCTTCGCCCCCTTGACCGAGGGCACCGAGGCAGCCACGTCCCCAGGGGCCGGATGGCTTCCCGGCACCCGGCTGGTGCCTGCCGGGATGCCCGGATCGGACGACGCGCTTATCGGCGATTATCTCGACGTGGAGCAACCCGGCCAGACCGCTTCGCTGCAGCTAGAGCTGGCGCCGGGGGACTACTCGGTGACCTTGTTGTGTGTCTCGCCTGATCTGCCGCTGGATTTCATTGTGCGGTGCGATGGCCAACCGGTAGCCTGGGTCACTCAGCCCAGGACAGGAAGCTGGGGCGTCTACTCCTTCCCGGTCCGCCTTGATCGGCGGACGCCACGGTTCGACTTCGATGTGGCCAGCAGCCTGGGGCTGGCGGCGATGGTGGTCGCGCCGCTGGACCCAAAGCGCCCCGAGGTACGGCGGCTTGCGGTCTTTCGGGATGGTCTGCGCGACGCGTTGAGTGCAGCCATGGCGGAAGCGCAAGGGATGACGGCCGACAATCCGCCGCCAGACCCCGAGCCAGCCCTCGACGCTCAGGCGCAAGCGCGGGGATATGCGCTCTTCGCTCACTCGTACATGCGTCCCGTGTACGATGGCTCGCGGCCAAGTGCCGAGGACTTGGCCGTGCCGGTTTCAGGCTTTGGCTGTGCCGGCGAGTTCGAACCGTTGGCCGTGTCGGTCTGGCCGCTCCGCAACCTGACCAGCGCTCGCGTGACGGTCACTGCGCTGCGCCGCGACGGAAGCACGGACCTGATTCCTGCCACCGCCATAGATGTCAAGGCTGTGCGGATCTGGCCCCAGCGAAGCGGCCCGAACCGTTACCGCCGGGTACCGGAACTGATCGAGGATATTCCGGAGGAGGGGCTTTCACTACCGGCCCACAAGACGCGCACCTTCTGGCTGACGCTGCGCGTGCCTGATGGTCAGGCGCCAGGCGACTATCGGGGGCAAGTGACCTTCTCCTGCGACGGTTCCGCCGCTAGTCTGCCGGTCTGGTTCAAGGTGCTGCCACTGGAGCGCGAGCCGATTGGCGACCTGGCGATGGGGATGTACTGGAGCTGGACCATGTCGGCCGGCAGCGACCTGGCGCTGGCGCGCCGTCAGTTTGGCGACATGCGCCGGCACGGTTGCACCACCATCTGCCTGGAGGCGCCCGCGCCGCTGCGTAAGGTCGGCGAGCGCTGGACCGTTGATGTCGAGCTCCTGGACAAGTTGCTGGCACTATACCGCGAAGTGGGCTTCAGCCAGCCAGTGCCAGTCTTTGGGAACGGATGGCCAGGCAACCCCGAGGCCTGGGAGGCCGGCACACGGTTGCTCCTGGCCGAGGAGCAGAAGCGCGGCTGGCCGGAGCTGCTGTTTTACCCGGTGGACGAACCAGGCAACAGCCCCGAGGCGCTGGCGGAGGCCATCAGACTCTGCCAGGCCGTGAAGCGGGTTCCGGGAGCGCGGACGTACATCACGACCAACGGCCAGGGCAAAGACGCTGCCGCGCTGGACCCCTGGCTCGATGTGCGCACCTATCAGCACCTTTCCTACAACCCGGAAGAGGCCCGCAGGACGCTTGCCGCCGGAGACGCCCTGTGGTTCTACACGGGTCCCCCGAGCGGCTTCGTCTATCCGCGCCTGAACGACGGTCTGTGGTGGTTCCGCTCCCAGATGACCGGACACTTCTGGTGGCACTACTGCTGGCCTGTGGGCGACCCCTGGTGTGATCTTGATGGTGCCGGGGACTACTGCGCAACCTATCCGGGGCCCAAGGGGCCCGTGGCCACAGTGCAATGGGAGTGCCTCCGCGAGGGACTGGAGGACCTCCGGTACCTGCGGACCCTGCGGGCGGCCACCACGCGGGCGCGGGCGACAGGCAAAGGCGGGGCCATGGCTGACGAGGCGGAAGCGTACCTGACAGCGCTGTGCGACCGCATCCCGGCGGACGGCAAGGAGATCGCCACAGCGCTGCAGGCCATACGGGCCGAGGAGTTCCAGACGATCCGCTGGGAGGTCGTGAAGCGAACGCTGGCCCTGCAGGACGCGACCGACGGCGGGCAGCGAGCACGTCTCGTCCAGGACACCGAGTTCGCGCGAACACTGCCAAGAGCGCCGTACCGCGGAGAGTGACTCGTGGCTCCGCGTCACGGACGCTCCACGGGCTGGACGCAGACCCCCCGAGAACCTGGGTCAGTCCCGGGCCCACCCGCTTCTCGCACCCAAAGGATAGGGGTCTGCGATGAGGTACTGCAGCGCTGCTCCGGCTGCCGGGTACGTCGCCGCCTCGCAGCCACCCTCACCGGGCGCTGTGTCCTTGGGGATGCAGCTCTCACAGCCGTTCGTGTACGCCGCGAGCACGGTGTTTGTCCACGGCGCAACGGCCTCCGGCTATAGCGGGTATCCAGCGAAGACCTCGTGCGTCATGGCCAGGAGGCCCAGGCTGGCTAGCTCGGTCTCGTCGGCGGGGGTGCCGGGGCTGAGTGCGAAGGCGGAGCGCCTCCGGAGAAGCCCGGCGAAGGTGTCCTCGAACCGAGTGACCATGCTCTCCCCCGTACCGCGCCAAAGCTGCTGGCCCTGTACTGCTTTCCGGATTAGTGGAAGCTCATCGTCACCAAAGCAGGCTATTGCAGCCTTCCGGAGTGACATCGACGCGGGTGCCCGGTGCTTCAGCCCGGCTGAGCGGCCAGGCCCAGCGCACGGACGTCGTCGTGCAGGAAGCGCAGCGAGCAGCACCACTCGCCGCTGCCTTGCGCCACCTTGACCAGCAGCGGCTAGCGCCCGGCTCCCAGGGCACCTGGATCGGTCAGTCCTGTCGAAGCCATAGGTGGGACACGTGCTCACCAGGCGGTGGTTCAGCCACGCCCCGTGGCGGCAGTCGGTGGAGGTGGCGGGAATCGTCTCCCGGTCGTCAGGTGTGACGACCCAGCGGAAGACGTAGCCGACCAAGAACGACGGCAGTGGGGCGCCACGGCAGTTATTGGGTAGTGTCTGCGCATCGAGCACGAACCTGGCTGCGCCACACGGGTCCCGCCGGGCTGGCACGGCCTGCCCCGGTAGCCGGTTCCCGCTGCCCTCCTGATCCCGAAACAACCCGTTCCCACGCCGTCCCAGACCCGCCCGCTGCTCCCCGGTCCTCGCCCGGCCAGACACCCCGCACCGTCGCGAGCCGCAAGGCTGTCACGCCCGGCCGCGAGCCCCCAGTCGGGCCAGTTCAACTCAGGTCCGGTCAGTTGGCGTGCCTGTGGCGAGTTCCTTCTCCAGCACTGCCAGATGCCGGCGCAGTTCCGCGACACGGCGTTCCATGGTCGCGGCGGCGAAGGCTTCCGTGTGCGGGCCGCCCTCGCTCAGGTCCCTTTCGGCACGCTCCAGGTCGCGGGCCGCATAGAAGCAGCGCAGGAAAGCTCTGGCCACCTGGGACCTCATCCGCGGAGGGTCACAGCAAGTCAGCAGGCTACGCACAACCTCGGAAGTCATCACCCCATGGCGTCGGCACGCCTCGCGAATCCGCTCCGGTTGCTCCGGCCAGACGATCTTCGGCACCGTGCGGCTCCTTCAGCTTGGCGCCCGGTCAGCGACGGCTAGCGGCAGCGCCCGGTGACCTGGTATACCTGCGGGGGGCCGAACTCCTCGGGCATGTGCTGGACAAGCTGGCGGCGCAAGTCGAAACACAGGTGGCACCTGGAGGCATAGCTCGGCCCCGGTGTGATGGCGTACCGCTCCGCCAACGGCAGTAGCGCCGCTGGCCCTTGCGCCGCGATGTCTCGCAGCAGTGGCGTCTGCTGAACGTGCCGGGTGTGACACAGATCCGCGATGCGACCGCTCCGCGTGTTGCCCAGGTTGACTCCGGGGCACCAGTCGGGCCGCACGAAGCCAAAGGGGTCCACCTGGATTTCGTGCAGCTTGTCCACTTCCCAGTCCGCGCGACAGTCCTGCGTGAGCAGCTGGTCCAGGGGCACCAGCGCGGCCCGTGGCGCCAGGTCCACGGCCGCACGTCCAACGAAGTGGACGCCATGGCCAGGGTCACATTGCAGCAACTCCGGGCCTTGCGCCAGCCGCTCCGCCTCCCGGACGTACTCCCAGCTCAGCCGCTCCGGAATGACGTTGTCCCGACCGAATAGCTCCCAGGCGATGCTGATACCCCGGTAGACGCGCTCGGCGGGCACGAACTCCTGGTGGTAGCGGTCGACGCTGAAGTACATACCGCGCACTCCAGCGTCTTGCAGCTTGGCGAGCCGTTCCCGTGTCAGCGCGTCCGACACGCACCACGAGCCGTTTGACTCGATGAAGGCCACAGGCACGCCCACCGCCGCCAGGGCCCTGACCACACTGAGGACGTGCTCGAAGTACAGCAGGGCCTCGCCCCCGGCGATGAGCACCGCGCGGCCGAGAGCCGCAAAGTCCAGACCATACTCCACCGCCGCCCCCACACTCACCAGGGCGTCGTCCTGGTCCGGCGCGGCCATCACCAGGCAGTGGCGACAGGCCGCGCTGCAGCGGTAGGTCATCATGATCTGGCCGTTGTAGCTGGGGATCACTGGGCGGTGTCCTCACCCTCGGCAGGACCAGAGCCCGGCCAGGCCGCCAGGGGCTCCACGGTGACCTGTGGCTCCGGCTGGCCAGTCACTGGCACGAAGAGCAGGGCCAGACGCTGGTCGCCCGTGACGTCTCCCAGCGTCAGGAGCAGCCTCTGGAAGCCGCGGTTCTCTGCTTCGGGCGGCCTTCGTTCGGCGGATCCGACCGTGAAGCTGGCCCCGGTGGGCTCCAGGATGCGCACACGCAACTGCTTGCCGCCCTGCGTCAGCAGCGCAGAACCTTCGGCCTCGAGAGTGATCTCCGCGGCGGTGGTCATGCCCCACGTGAGGTCATGGGTACCGGTGAGCGTGAACTCGTCCTGGATGAGGATTGCGCCTCCTGCGCGCATGAGCCGCACCCCGCGCGCGGCCCGCGCCACTTCGGCATAGGCCCCGGTAAGGTCCACGATCACCGCGCCGGTGTCAGGGCTGGTGTGCCAGCGCGTCACCCGCGACGAGCCCCGTACCTCCTGGTCTCGCCCGTCAAGGGTGCAGACGTTGTGGCTCTGTGAGTTCAGGCGGTAGTAGCTCCAGCGCTGGCCGCCCTCGCCGCTGTTCCAGTATCCCGGCAGGTTGTAGTTGTCAGCACCCAGGTCCACGGCCCAGCGGAGACCAAGGGCGTCCAGCTCGAAGTTGCCCAGGTCCAGATGCCCGTGCGGAACCTGGTTGTAACCCGCCTTGACGCCAACCCAGAGCGCCTCCGGGTCGTCCCAGGCTGAACGCAGCAGCGCCACCTCAACGGGGCCGGCGAAGTAGCGGTCCAGGTCGCGCGGCCACACCTGGCCCGAGGGCGGCTGGTACCAGACAACATGGAAGGCACCGGCCTTCTGGTCCCGCAGCACCTCGTGCTCCGCGTCAGCCAGGTCGGGATGGCCGAACTTGCCGGCCAGGTAGAGCAGACACGCCTGGGGGTGACATCGTGACATCATCCCTGCGTCAGCGTACGACAGATAGCGGCCCGTCGGTCCCGCGCCATAGACCGGGAAGTAGCCGGATTCGGAGAGACCCGGGTAGTCCGAGGCACCCAGGTCACGGCCCAGCGCGGTGTCCAGCGCCGAGAGGCCGTAGCTGACGTAGCTGGTGGCGTAGTTCCAATAGCCGGGGCCCTCCATCCAGGCTCCGTGGGGCGCGTAGTGCCGCATGGCGATGGGCAAGGAAGCGATCGCTCCGCCGATGACTTCGCGGGCGACGGCTGCATCCGTGTCGGCGACCGCCAGCGCCCCGATGGTCAGGCCGAAGTTGCAGACCTGGTTCCAGTTGTTCTCCATGCCCGGGAAGCCCGGCTTCTCGCCCCGATAGCGCTCCAGTCCCGGCTCCAGCCCCAAGCGCAGGATACCCTCGCGCAGGACCGCCCGCGTCGGCTCATCCAGCGCCGCGTACAGCCAGTCATACCCGAGGGCGACCGCCGTGGTCATCTCGGCCGTGTCGAGAAAGTGCGCCGGGTTCCAGTCCTCGAAGGCGCACACAGCCCGCAGATCACGCAGGGCAGCCTCGAGGTAGCGACTTTCGCCCGTCCAGCGGTAGGCGAGGGCCTGTGTGCTCACGCGCCGCAGGCACTCCCGGCTGACACTGAGCAGCCGGATACCGTCGGGCAGCTCGTGTCGCAGCACCGGGGCGTCCAGCGACCGGTCCGCCTCACCGAGAACATCCCGGACATAGCGTTGCAGCAAGGCGTCATCGCGCTCCTGCGCCTTCAGCGTCGCCAGACGCTGGTCGGTCAGCATGAGCCGCGGATGCCCCGGCCGCAAGCCCGCCAGCACGTCTCGTTCCGCCTCGGCTTCAGCGGCCAGGCCTGCCAGCGCCGGCAGCAGCAGCAACACAGCAACCGCCACCAGTTGCTCGGATGTCATCGGCCACCAGCCTCCTTGCGTCCCCGACTGTCCCGGTGTCCGCGGGAAGGCCGTCCCTTCGTCCCCGGCGGTCGCTTCCCCTCCCGGATTGCGCCAGCCGAGAAGCTCCTGCGGTCGGCGGCGCCCCCCTCGCAGCAACAGTCCTCGCCATCTTCCTCATAGAGCAGGGAGCGCTCGTCTTGACCACGGACAGCCTTCGGCCCTAAGCTGTCGGGCGAGGGAGGATGAACTGCCCATGGGACCGCCCGAACTACGCTTTGCCATCGCTGTGTGCCTAGTGCTGGTGTTACCAGCAGGCGTCAGCGCGCAGATGAGGATACTGGTCACTGAACGGCAGTCGGTATCGCCCGAGACGATCGTCCTGCCGCTCGACGTGCCCCCGTTCTCCGTCGAACACCAGGTCCGGCTCAGCCTGGAGGCCCGGATAGATGCGCCCGAGCTCGTGGGCTCCAACCCGTGGATCACCGTCACCGTCAACGGCAACGCACTCGGACGCGAGGATCTGCTGAACAAGACCGACAGCTTTACCCTGCGCAATGGCGTGGACCTGACCTGGTTCCTCAGCGGTCGCTGGCGCATCCTGTACTCCCCCGACTTTGAGGCAGCGGTCACCGATCCGAACACGCCCTACGGCGTCCCCAGGGAAGATGAGCCATACCGGTTCGTCTGGGACATCACGCGCCACGTCAAGCCCGGGGCCAACGAGCTGACCATAGAGCATCACAAACTGCTGCAGGACCCCGACACGCTGGTGCTGCGCAACATTACGGTGGAGGTAGGAAGGCCCATCGCCGCGCCGCAGACGGATGCCGTCGAGCCCGCCCCCACGGGGCCGCTCCCAACCTACGTGGCGCGCACACCGGACCCCGTTTCAATCCGGGCCACGGCACGCGACGCCACCATCGTGCTCGATGTGGGCGGGCAGCGCATCGAAGTCCACACCAGGGTCAGCCTTCCGGGCGGCCAATGGCGCGAGCCGCAGGCGGCCGGCGATACCACCTGGTCCGCCGGGCCCTGCCGGGTGTCGCGCCAGGTCACCGTGCAGCCCGACCACGTTCAGGTTGCCGACACCCTCACCAACACCACCGACCAGCTCATCGGCGTGATGCTCGAGCACTACGCCACGGCGCCCGAGACGCCCACGGCCGTCTACCTGGCCGGCCGGAAGTCCTTCGGTGAGGCAGCCAATGCCTGGGAGCCGGCGCACCCCAGCGTGTTTGCCCAGTGCGGCCAGCTTGGCCTGGGGCTGGTCGCGGAGGACGATGTCTTCCGCGTGCATGTGCGCAGCGTCTACGCCGGAAAGACCTTCGGCCTGGCTGAGGACCGCCTGGGGCTGGCTCCCCACGGCGGGGTGACTTTGGAGTGGTCCATATACCCGCAGCCCGGCGGGGACTACTGGAGCTTCGTCAACGCGGTGCGGCGCAACTGGGGGGTCAACTTCACCATCCCGGGGGCCTTCATCTTCGCGCACAAGTGGCCGGTCGGTCTTACGGGCGAGCAGTACGCCGCTTGGATGCACGAGCGCGGTCTGCGATACATCTGCGGCGGCATCGCCCAGTACCCGGACGGCATGTACGCCCATGGCACGGGCATCTTGTTCGCCCCCGAGTTCGTGGCCCGCGAGCGCCACTGGTCACGGGCGATGGCTGCAGCGGACCCCGATCTGGTGCCCATCGCATACTTCCACGCCCAGTGCTGCACCGAGCCCGACTGCCGGACCAAGTACGCGGACTCGCGGCTTCTGGACGCCGAAGGGCGGCAGATCGACTATCCCCACAGTCAGACGGTGCCCTTGTTCGTCCCGACCGAGAGCAACAGCTACGGGCAAGCCCTCTGGAAATACTTGCAGTGCCTGACAGACGACATCGGCGCCAAGGGCATCTACTGGGACGAGATGAGCTACAGCGTGGCCCGCTATGCCTACGGACTGCCGTGGGATGGGTACACGGTCAGCATCAACCGGGAGACACACCAGGTCGAGGGGCAATTGACCAGTGTGCCCCTGGCGATGCAGCCGCTGGCGCTCAAGATTGTGGACACGATTCAGAGCAAGGGTCTTTTCTTCATGGCCAATACCCAGGCCCACACCCGCACCATGATGCGCAAGCGGCTGGTGCGCTTTGTTGAGACCGGCACGTACTCGGCGCTGGCGGACACGCACCTGGGATGTCCGTTGGGGTTGGGCAACCACTCCGACGAGGCGACCCACGCCGAGAGCGCCGAGCATGTTCGCGAACTGCTCAAGCGTGGCGCCGTGTACTATGGACACTACTACTCCCGCGACCCTGCGCCCTGGAACTTCACCTCGGTCATGTTCCCCATCACTCCCGAGCAGATCGGCCCAGGGTATGTCCTGGGTCGCGAACGGATCCATACCGCCGTATCGGGCCGCTTTGGCTTTCCCGATGGCGCAGCCGCCGAGGTGCATGTGGTGGATGCCGAGGGCCAACGGGTCTCATCGGGCATGGTCACCGACGTGGGCGATGGCCTCCGGCACCTCTACGAGATCCGGATGCCCAGCGACCACTTCGCCATACTGGTGCGCCAGGAGTAGGGCGCACACGGACGAACGGCCCTCAGTGCGGGCTTCACGTGTCAGGGGCGTCTGGTCAGGTGTAGCACCGCGTCGCCGGCAAAGGGTGGCGTCAGAGTGGCCGTGCCGCCGCCGGCGACATCAGTAGAGCTACGCAGTTGGCCGGTCTGCGGGTCGTACCAGCGCACCGCCAAGGCGGCATCCCCAACGGCAACCAGATCCACGGCGATGGTCTGCGCCGTCGGCGCGTACACCAGGTATTCCCGGCCTGGGCGCGCCAGGCAGGTGCCCGTGCTCGCCAACTCCTCATGGGGTGCCATCTCCCAGAAGTGAACATCGGCACGGGCAAGGAAGCGCGCGCAGTGCCCGGCCAGGTCATAGGCCTGATCCCGCACGCCGGCCTTCGCCGCGATGGCCGCCTTTGGGTTCCACCCAAAACTCGTATCGTTTTGGTTCACCCACCCGGCTCCGGCCAATGCTGTCTCCCACATGCTGCGCCGGACGTCAGCCAGGGATGGCGTCTCGCCGTCGAACTCGGGCACCGGTTCGCTGTATAGATAGGGGCGTGGGGGCAATGTGCGGAAACCGGCCGCGAATCTAGGGGCGTGGCCAGTCCAGCCCAGCGGGTGCAACGATACGAGGTCCACCTTCGCGTCACGATGGGGATCATCGGCGGTGATGTGGTCGCTGTTGGTCACCAGAGGGTTGGTGCAGCGGGCCCGAAAGAAAGCCAGGAAGTGCTGTTCATGCCGGCGACGCAGCTCCGCATCATACCACTCACCCTCGTTGAACATCTCGTACATTACACTGGAGTACGGCGCCAGCTCCGAGATGAGTCGGGCACAGAAGCGCTCCTGGTAGTACTGGTTACGCTGGCGCCAATCCCAGCCCGTGTCAAGCGCCTCGCCCATCTCGCGGCCATAGCTAGCCAACTCCACGTACTGCTCGCGTGTGGCCAGTGGCCCATTCCCCAGTTGGCGGTTGAACGGATGCCCCGCGAACGATGTCTTGGTCCAGCCGTCGTGGACGGTGATCAGCACGACGAGGCCCCGCTGCTCCGCCCGGCCTACCAGGGCCCGCAGCCGGGCGAAGTAGGTGTCGTTGAAGCGTCCCAGGTCCATGTTCCGACGGTCGGGTGACCCTCGCCACGGCCAGCACTCCGGCGCGTCGTAGCCAAGGCGCGCATCCTGCGTCTGGAAGTCGCGGTTCGTTCCCTTGTACGCCCACAGCATCAGGAGGTTGAGACCTCGCCGCGCCAGTGCGTCAATGTAGGCGTCCTGGTCGAAGTCGCTGCCACTCTCCATCCAGCCCTGGGTGACGGAATCGCCGACCAGCAGCAGCGGGCGCCCACGCCACACCAGATAGTGCCCGGCCTGCTCCCCGTGGCGGTAGATGGCAACGCCGCCACCCGCGCCGTACAGCATCGGTGAAAGTGTACAGGAGGCGACACTGACCAGTAACCATGTCCGCACAGCGCAACACCCCGATCACGAACGGGACTGTAGGTCCTCGTCTCCTCGGACCCTGGGCTTCGCCGTCGCTGGCCTGGTGCAACCGCGACTGGACGGCCCCCTGCCGGCCACTTACAACGCCGTGCTTTTTGATGGCCTACACTGGACCCACCACACCGCGGAGCCGGTCCTTCAGTCGCGCCAGGTAGGCTGCCGGAGGCTCCGGCAACGCCAAGCTTGGCTCATCTCGCGGCACGACCCTATCCAGTATCCCCAGGGCTTCCGCAGCCGTCTGGATTTGAGTCGCCAGCGGCGGCAGCCGGCACTGCTCCGGCAGGGAAGCCCCCCAGGTGCTGTTGTTCTCGCTGAACCGCAGTACCTGCGCCAAATCCTTCTGTGTCTGTCGTGTAGCCAGATGGCCAGCCAGCTCATCCAGGACCCGCTCCGGGGTCGCCTGCTCGTCGCGGCAGAAACGGGGCAGGCAGTAGAGGTTCACCAGCTCCACGCACTGGTCCTCGGCGAACCCGCCATTGCCGATGATGCCGTTGAGACCGATCTTGCGCGGCTGGTCCACGAACCGCCGGATGTAGCGGGTCTCGGACTGCGGGACCCGGAAGCCCTCGCGCAGGTCACCGTTGTCCACCTCGTCCAGCGGAAAGTACGGCCAGGCCCAGACCCGCGAGACGCCGCGCCGGCGCAATCGCTGCACATCCCGCGCATCCGGTGAAAGCTCAATGGGCATTCTCTCCTGTAACAGTGAGTTCAGAGCCAAAGACCGGCAATATTTGTGCATGCTGAGTTCGATGCCACAGCTCGGGCCCAGAGGTTCTGGTTCCCACAGAACCACGCGTGTGTTGGTGGCCTCGCGGGCCCAGAAGCGGCCGCGGAAGCAGTTCATGTGGAGGTCTTCCCACTGGGTCACCGCCCACGGGTTGGCGTTGAACTGCGCCCGTGGCGCTTCCCGCCTCACGATTGCGTGGACCTTGCGGGCCATGTCCATCCGGGCTTCCACCGAGGACCCACCCCACGCCAACGGCACTCACACAGGATCCCCGGCGAAGAAGCTGGAGCCGTCTACAACGCCCCGCAGCCTTCGGACCGCCCCCGTCAGCATCTCCAGACGCTCCCCCATCGCCTCGGTATCTGCCGGGTCGAAGAGCCAGTGCCGCAGGCCCAGTTCGGTCTGGCGGCCTGGTTCGCCATGGTACTGGGCCATGTTCGCCAGCAGCAAGATCCATACGCGCATGCCCGCTGCCCGGTACGGGCGCAGGTCGCGCGATAGCCGGACATAGTAGTCGTCCAGCTCCTCAGGGGACACCGTGTACCCCCAGTCGCAGAACTGCACCAGGTCGTACCCGCAGGCCTTGAGGAAGGGGAGCTGAGAGTGGATGGGGACGAAGGTGTAGAACCCGATGGTGGTCAGCGGCGATAGTGAAGCGGCTGCTCGTGGACCGGGGCAACCGGCCAGCAGGACGACGCCCAGCAGTCGCCCCATCTTGCCTTGCATGGCCCAACCCCTCCTTTGCCCCAGCCCCGGCACGATCCTCGCTAGCCCGGGATGGCGATGGACCTGTCTCAGAACGAGGGCGCGACGCTGACGCGCTCGCCCACATGTCGCGCGGTCTGCACATCCGTCACTGCGTTGGCCGTCGAGACCACCTCCAACACTCGACCCTCCGCCGCCGTGTAGTGCAGTCCCGTGCCCCGTGGTGTCCCCGCGCCGCGTATGGCGTTGCCAGCAACCACGGCCATTCCCCTGCCGTAGTTCACCGACACGGCGAGGTAGTGATATGCAGACTCCTCCTGCTTCTCACCACCGAAACAGAAGATGCGGTTGTTGGCGATGGTGGACGCCGCGTCTCCCTGCAGGGTTGCGATAATCCCGCACCAGGTTCCTGCCTCGTCGGTCTCGCCGAAGCCCTCGACGTAGTTGTCGGCGATGGACGTGGCGTACAGCCGATGGGCGTAGATGGCGTGATGCCGCACTCCATAGATGTGGTTACGCTCAACGATCCACCCGGCCGCGTTGTCCATGTGGATGCCGTCGCTGCCCGAGCCCGCGACCCAGTTGTCGCGCAGAATCCAGTCCGTCACGGCGTTGCCAGGGTCCTCGATGTGGATGCCGTGACGGCCGGAGTTCTCGATGAAGCAGTCCGAGATGCGGCCATTGACCTGCGTGGTCTTAAGCCCCGTTCCGTCGCGACTGACACTTGTCACCCGCAGGCCGTCTCCAGCCATGTTCGCAATGTGGAGATCCTCAACAACGCTGAGCCATGAACGCAGCACAAGGCCGGAGGTCTGCGCTCCGGGGTTGCGGGCGCGGTTGCCGTCCAGCGTCAGGTGCCGCACAGCCAGCGGCACGCCAGTGTAGTCCCTGTTATCGAGGTACACGTCGGACGCCATCAGGGCGTCAAGGTTGGCGCCGTCCGCCTGTCGCAGCACAGTACCCGCCCGGCTCTCGCCGCGGTAGGAGCGGTGTCCCAGGAGACGGATGGTCTCGCTGATGAGGAAGGTCCCGCGCAGCACGATCTCAGAGCCCTCCGGACTGGCCGCGATGGCGGCGTTGAGCGTCGCGGCATCGGCCTCGGTGTTGGTGCCCACGATGACGATGGGTGCACTCTGGGCTGCTACCGGTAGCCCGACGGCGCACAGAGAGACACCAGCCAGACAGGCTGCAGCTATCCTGAACATTCCACCGATCACCATCCTGTTCGCTACGCAGGCCCAATGGCGGAGTCCCGTCGGCGACGGGTGTAGCTGGCGATCAGGGCAGTCTCTCTCCAGTCCGTCGGAAGTGCTCCCAGCGTCTCCGGTATTCGGTCTTGTAGTCCGCCACGGCCTGCTCGTAGCTCAGCGGGGGCGTGTCCGGCCGGGTGGCGCCGTACAGCACCATCTCTCGGGCGCCGGACGGCACCAGAACCTCACCGGCCCCCGGGTCCACAGCCTCTCCGTCCACCTCGACCCTCTCGACCGCCAGGAACCAGGGTATACGTACCCACAGCCGCGCCGGCGCATTGCGGAACGTGTTCGGCAGCGAGACCCTGAGTCGGTCATCCTCTGCGACCACCGCCATCGAGACGGGGCCAAAGGCCGTCGGTGCGTCGCGCACCTCGATCCGCTGTCCCGGCTGCACCCAGGCCGGCGACAGCGCCGACAGCAGATGCAGGTCACCGTCCTGCTCTCGCACCAGCATGTTCCGCAGGACCTCGACCGTCTTGGCAATGGTCACCCCCTGGGGCAGGATGTTGAAACAGTGGCTGCACTCCCGTGTGCTCCAGGGAACCGTGCCAAACTCGCCGGGCAGGTGCGTTGAGGTGGTGTGCAGCAGAAGGGCGTACAGCTCCCTGACGGCCCACTCCTGGTCCCAGGCCGTCCCTCGCACCAGGGAGACCTGGGTGTTGTTGGGCGTCTGCCAGTAATGGAGCATCGGCTGCTCGCTGAACACATAATCGTCGCCGTCTCGGGCCACCGCCTGGGGCCAGATGTAGCGCAGAATACCCTCCTGGTACTGCTCGCGAGCATGTCGCAGGGTGGCCTCTACCCGCGGGTCAAAGGGATCGAACAGCACCTCCGGGTACAGGGTCATCAGGTTGTCCCAGTCGTTGCCCGCTGTAGTGCGCTCCAGCGCCGGCGGCAGACGCCCTCCGGTCTGGGCCGTCTGCAAGGCCAGCGCCTTCTCGAAGGCCTCGCGGAAGCGCACCATCTCGGCCTGGAAGCGCTCGGCGTCCTCTGTTCGCCCCATCTCCTGAGCCAGGAAGATAGCGCACTTGAGCCCCACCAGGGTCCAGAGCTGCTGCCCGGTCTGTCGGCAGTCCTTGAGGAATGCGTCGTCACCAATGGTCGTCACCGGCCACACGCCGGTGGGGTCAGCCTGTGTGACCCGCGCCTGCCAGGCACACGCCTCAACCACACCCGGGTAGATGGCCTCCAGGAAATCCCGGTCCTGGGTCAACCGGTAGTGTCCGGTCCAGCCCCAGATCGTCCAACCGAACAGCTCCCAGTAGAGCAGGTGCTGATGGTTATGCATCCGGAAGCTGCCGTCCGGGAATTGCATCTTCCGCCAGAACAGAAAGCCATCGCGCGTGATGTCAGTTAGGCCCATGTAGTCCATGGCCCGCAGCATGTGCGTCGGGTCACTGCCGCCAAACCAGTCGTGGTAATGGAACTTATTGACGTTTGTGATGGTGTCGCCACCGATGTGGTCAATGGCCAGCAGGTTGGTGATGGTCCCGGCGACGAGGTACTCCTGCACCTTTCGTTCAGGGAAACGCAGGGGAGCCCTCTGCACCACCAGATCCTCCCAGAAAGCCATCGTCTCGGCGAAGAGGGTGTCGTAGTCTGCCTGTCGCACCTGATCCGCCAGGGCGGAGTCCTCCGGCAGTGGAACAATCGGCACCTTGTAACTGAGGTCCTGACTTTCTGCCGGCGCCAGTTGCAGGCAGTACGTGACAACCCCCAGCGGCGAATGGGGGTCGCAGTGGTAGCTGGGGTCGGGGTCACCCTCTATCTCGCCGGAGAAGAACCGCACCATGCGCAAGCCATTGTCGCGGAGAGCCAGGGAGGTAGCCGCCGGAGGTGGCTGGGCGGGATAGCAGTAGACCAGGCGCCCCTCGCGAACCAGCGCATCAGACGTGAACCGATAGTGCCAGTGAGGGTCGAACTCCGTCTGGCCCGCCACCAGCTCCTCTGGCATGTTGTCGAAGCGCTGGCCGAAGCGGAAATCAGACAGGGACGTATAGGCTGTGTTCACCGGCCCCCGAAACCGCCAGGCCGTGGAAAAGTACGCGGCACGTGGCTCGTCCGCTAGGTTGGTGGCCGTGACCCGGACGAGGTTGAGGGGCAGCCCCTGCAGCCCCCCACCCAGGTCAGCCGCGAACATCTGGAACCGGTACCGGACACCGTCCTGCTCCAGCTCATACTCCACAGCCGGCAAGCACCCGCGGTACAGAGTGCGGTGTCGCTGCCACGTCGGTCGCGGCGGCATGCCCAGAAAGAACATGAGCTCGCCGAATCCCGTGTAGACGTACCCCTCAGGTGTTACCTCGCTGGCCACAGGGGCGCCAAAGGCCCCCAGAATGTCATTGGGGTTGGCAAAGTAGCTGAACGGCTGGTCCGGGGGGTCAATCAGGTCCGGGTCGTGCATGCCATAGCGGTCGGGCATCTCGATCACCTGCGGGGTCAGAGGTTGATCAGCACAGCGGCCAAGGTAACCAGGGCGATCCCCAGCAGTCCGGGTCGGCCGGGGATCTCGCGCCAGACAAAAGCAGCGAAGGCCACGGTCAGCGCCAACGCAGTGGCCTCCGCAAAGGGAAAAACGATGGCGCCTTCGTAGGTCTGAAGCGCCAGCACGATCATCGGCGAGGCCCCGGCATAGCAGAGGCTCAGCGCCGCGCCCCAGCCCACGACACCGGCGGAGGCCACGCCGCGGTAGAAAGGCCATAGTACCGCCATGGCAGCCGTCGCGACGACGAACGTAACGAGCATGTAGCCCCCAAACTGCTCCTGAGCGCCCAGCTCGTCAAACCACTTCAGCATCAGCAGCACACCACCGTTGAGCACCACCATGCCCACGAAAAGAAGCACCTTGCGACGGGTAAGCTGGGTATCGGTAACACCCTTGTCCAGCGCCAGCAACGGCATGGCCACCAGGCACAGGACGGCCCCGGTCAGGCGAACCAGGGAAGGCTGTTCGCGCCAGATCACCAGCGAGGCGAGCATCGGCACCAGGGCCGACAGCTGGCACATCGCCGCCATGACCGACACGCCGCGGTCGGCCAGGGTGGGCACAAACACCAGATAGGTGCCCACAAACAGCAGACCCAGCAGCGCGCCTCCGAACAGCACCGCGGGTTCCAGAGGACTGCGATGCCAGGCCACAAGGGCGCCGTAGATCAGGGCCGAGAAGAAGTACATGAACCCGCCCACAGCGTACAGGTTCAGGTTCACGCGCTGGAAATGTCTCGCCGCGATGCTCTGCGAGGCATAGAGGATTGGTGTCAGAAGAAGGTAGAGCATCCCGGCCCGACAGGTTGAACAAGAGCCAACACAGCACCTTCTTCTGAACCGAAAGGGCCAGTACCGCCCACTGCGGGCCATGCCCGCGCTCTAGGGCACCAGCTTTGCCACCATGGTGATACGAGTGTTCAGCACCCGCGAGATCGGGCAGCCGGTCTTGGCCTTCTCTGCCGCCTCGGCGAAGGCCGCTTCAGTCGCTCCGGGAACCTTGGCCTCAACCTCCAGCCGGATGTCGGTCAGCGTCGGTGCGCCGTCTACCGGCTTGAAGGTCACCGTGGCGCTGGTGGCGATACGGTCTGGGACCAGCCCCGACTCCCCCAGGATCGCCGAGAGAGCCATCGAAAAACAGCCCGCATGGGCAGCGGCGATGAGCTCCTCGGGGTTCGTCCCAGTACCTTCCTCGAAGCGGCTGGTGAAGGAGTACTGCGTATCCGTCAGCACTCCACTGGCAGTCGTGACCGTTCCCTTGCCCTCCTTCAGACTTCCCTGCCAGACAGCAGACGCTCTGCGCTCCATACTGCTATGCCTCCTTGCCTCGTATGCCAGACTCTCGCGCCTCTGTAGACCTGGCCGTCCACTCCCGGGTTCTACTGCAGCTCGAGCACTCTTGTCGTCACAGTGCCCGTGGCCACGTCACGGAACACCAGCCGCCAGGTCCCGCGCGGGTCATTGAGTGCGAACGGAATCTCCGCGCGTCCCTGCCCCCGCTCCGCCAGGATGTTCTGCGAGTACTGCCGGTGCGGCGTCTCCGCTCCCGGCGAGTAGACATCCAGTCGGAACACGTGAGTCCCCGCGGTCGCGTCCTGTGGCACAACGCGAGCCCGCAGTCCCACCGTATCCCCGAGCCTGGCCTGACCGGGGGCGAAGGCTTCCAGGTCCGCGACGCGGTATGGCAGGAGGGCATAGACCGCCGGGTAGCCGCGGTCCAGCCGCACCGACCAACTGCTCTGCCGGCCTGGGCCCAGCAGCTTGCCGGCGCGCAGGTCATACACGTAGGCCGGTTCGGCCAGCGTGACCTGGAACTCCTCCGCGGGCAGGCCCCGGACAAGGATGTCGCGCATCAGGGCCAGGTAGGCGTTCCTGCCGTCCCGGTAGAACACCTGCTGGACGCACAGCGGCCGCTCTCCGGACGGCGTTTCCAGGCCGCAGAACGGCTGCACGCCTGCGCTCCGCAGTATGGCCGCCAGAATGGCTTCACAGGGCTGGAGGCCAGTCTCTACCCGCTCGCGGGCCAGTGCTGCCAGAGGTGCGGCATCCCTGGTCCCCGCCGAGGTATCAACGTTGAGCGTCAGGGCGACGCCACGGCCAAAGCGGTTCACCAGCAGCAGGGGCTGGTCACCGACCAGTGACTTGGCGGTGGTGGCGGCCACCCCTGCTTCCAGCACGCGGCCCTCCAGCTTCTCGATCGCCAGTTCAGCGGTCCCGGCCACACCCTCCAGGGCGGCTGACACGCGGCCCGTAACGGCGGGCGATGGTGCCGCCATGCACTGAAGTCCCGTCGGGCCCTGCAGCCCCAGCACATCGTCCAGAGCGCGTTGCTGCCGGATACGGCCATCGCCGTCCAGTAGGCCGCACCGGCCATCCACCACCAACGTTCCGCCGCTTCGGACGAACTCACGGATGGCCGCTGCCTCTGTGTCCGAGAGGCAGACAGCCAGCGGCGCAAAGAGCACCTTGCACCTGTCGAGGACACTGTCCGGGCCGCTGAGCTGGTCGGGCGCAATCACCCGGTACTGGAGGCCGTGATCCCGCAAGCCGCTTAGCAGAGCAGTCAGCTCGCTCAGATACCCGGTGTCACCCGTGCCCGCGCGTGATGCTTCGCCATCGAGCTTCGCCAGCAACTGCCCAGCAAACAGGTTCCGCTGGGCATGCAAGACCGCGACCCCGGAGTCTACCCGCTCCGCCTGCAGCAGAAGCTTGCCCGGCCCGGATGTCGTTTCCCGCACCGCCTCAAAGAACCACTTCCCGAAACTGCTCTGGGATGTATCGGGGTTGAAGGGGATGTAGTCACATCCCCAGGAGGTCCACCACCAGACCGAGTTGTCACCCGATAGCAGGCAGTCCCAGGGGAACGCATGCCACCCGGCTTCGACATCGGCCACGGAGTTGCCCCACTTGCCCGTCAAGGCGTCTAGACGCTTGAAGCTGCGCACCATCTCGCCCTGAAGCCACTCCGTTGTGTACGTCTGGTTCAACTGCAGGTTCGCTGTTAGCTGGCGGAAGTCGTAGCCCGAGCGCGGGCTCCAACCCAGGAAGCCGTCCCAGCCCACTTTGGCGTCGGCGTCCACCGTGCGGATCGTGTCCATGAACAGCTCGTGGGTCGCGGCGAAGGCCGTCTCCATAAAAAGCCGGTGATCAAGCCAGGGAGCGAAGCTCTCGGTCTGCCGCAGGGCTTCCGTGAGGACCATGGGCTGCGTGATATCCGCGAAGTCCCGCAGATCGGTGGCCCAGGCGTCGTTCAGGCCCGCGATACTGCCGTACTTGCGCTGCAGCCACTGCCGGAAGGCGGCCATGGTGTAGGGTGTGTTGCATGGCTCCCCGCTGCCCTCATAGAGGTAGTTTTCGTCGCCAAGAGTGTAGGCCGCAGGGCAGAAGGGCTCGGCCTGTTTGCACGATGCCACGAGCGCACTGCGCGTGGGGTCCAGGTAGGCCGGGTCATGCAGACAGGGGTCTCGCGGCACTGCCCCCGAGCCGTTGGCGGTGCCAGCCAGGCGGGTCACGTAGGGCACAAGTCGCAGGCCCGAACGTGCGCTGAGCCAGAACTCCCGGGCCGCCTTGTCGTCCGCGAAACCTCCCACATGGCACAGGTCCATCATATCCGCGCCCCACTCATAGCACTTGCGGTCAGTCACCCGCAGGACCGGGTCGCCGCCCGCATAGCTCCACATGAGGGCCGTGAAGTCGTCGTAGGGGTAGGGCATGGTGACGGTGAAGTGCTGCCGCGTGCGGGCCAGGACGCGGTCGGCGCGGCGAACGGTGAGGTCAAGCTGGTGGCAGACCGTCACCGGCCGCGGCAGTTTGAGGTCCACCCGCACTTGCCCTCCGTCTGCCGCCACGGGCTTCATAGCCCTGGCCACCAGCCGCCCGAAGGCGTCTGACACCTCCCAGACCGTCTCGGCTGCATCGTCCAGGGGAGCGACTTGGACCGCGGCGGCCAATGTGCCACCCCGGGGCAAGTCCACGCGGGGTATAACCACGCTCTCTGCCTGGATCACGGGCGACAGGGCCACGGGTCCCAGCGCTGGCTCCGCGGCAGCAGGCACCTGCACGAAGCCAAAGCCCAGCGTGGACCCCCGGTCATCGCGTACTTGCACATCTACCCAGTGCCGGCGCGGGGCCGGGAGGTCAGGAAGCTTCAGAGCCCCTTCCAGCGGCCAACGGTGCTTCTGCTCGTCCACCACGGTGTCCAGATCGTCCATCACGCGCACTAACACAGTACTGCCCGCGGGCGGCTCGGGACCGAAGCGGACTTGCGGCGTACTGTCGCCCGGCGGGGCCTACAGCTCCACACGTATCGCGGGCGGGCGCCCGGCAGCCAGCGCGGCGCAACGGGCCGCCACGGCCAGCGCATGGTCAGTGATCGACCACAGACCGTCACGTTCGTTGTTGGCCGGCACCAGGCAGCCATACACGGTGGCGCCCACCCGCAGGACTACCACTCGCCCCTCACCGTAGCGGTACACGGTCACCGGTGGTGTCTCGGCCGAGAACCCAGGGATGTGCTGCCAGTCCAGCCCGGCCAGAGCGTCTGCCGTCGCCGCCGCATCCGGCGTGGAGAACAGCTCTGCGGGCCACGAAGCGAGACGACTGGGCCGGTCCACCAGCAGTAAGCCCTTGCCCCCCGCCACGCGCTGAAGCATCTCGTTCCGGGCATTGCCCGGTAGCCCATCGGCGCTGACACCGGCCACCAGGAACAGCTCCACTTCCGGATCAGAGGCTAGCTCCAAAGCCCGGCGGCTGGTGGCATACGGCGGCAGCGGCCCCTGCCCGGTCGTGCCCGCGTACGGCCAGTGGTCGGCCTGCGAGATCGCCTGCGAGTTGTCCCAGTACAGATGACGGACACTCAGGTCCATACGCCGCCCCAACTCCATGGTCTCCCAGGCGGTGTAGCGCACGGCAAACAGGGCCGTCCGGATGGGTCCCGCAGGGAGTCGCCGGGACCAGTCGAAACTCAGAGGGGCGGGGTCGGGGCGCCAGATCTCGGTCCCGCGTCCGAACAGCTTCTCCTCTCGCTCCCGGAGCCCGGCGAAACGGCTCTGGTCGACCTTTATGGCCGGCAGCGGACGGTCCAGGTCTCCGTGGGCTATCTGCCTCAGCGCCATCGCCTCACGGTCCGCCGAGGCGGCGAAGTACCGGCGAGTCTGCTTGTAGTCCGGCAGGGACGGAAAGTCATAGAGAGCGACGGCGAAGCTCCGTGTCTCCGGCTTGAGCTCCAGGATCGGCACAATGCCATAGTCACCAACCGGTATGCTAACGCCCGCGAAGCTCTCAGGAGTGCCGATGACCATGCCGGCAGAGCCCTGACGCGGGTTATCGGGGGTGACGTCCTCCAGCAGAAACCACCGCTCGCGATCCAGGTTGAGCTGCACGGCCTGGCCAACGGTAGCCGTCCCCGAAGCCGTGGTGACGGCCCGATTACGCGGCAGGTCGAAGCCCCCGGGATAGCTGGAGAACCGCAACCGAGCGCGCTGCACGGCGACTTTGGGCT